>NZ_JANUFB010000001.1:0-792299 GCF_024809055.1 Citrobacter sp. JUb117 | reverse complement strand
AAAGGAAACGACAGAGGCCAAAAAGCCCGTTTTCAGCACCTGTCGTTTGCTTTCTTTTTAGGGGGAGTTTTAAATAAAAAAAATAATTTAAGGCGAAGAAGAACGGAAAAGCCTTAAAACGGAAAATTTTAAAAAATAGCGAAAACCCGCGAGGTCGCCGCCCCGTAACAGCTCTGATTGCCAGAAAGGACCCGAAAATGATAATGATTATCAAAGTACATGAACAAAATGCGCCAAACTCTGTGCCATTACCCCTAGCCCAGTGACTGGCAGTCTGTTAGGGAGTACCTTCTTCACTCTTAGTTTCCATCCAGCACCCTCTGATGATATAAACGTAATCAGATAGTTATAGATAGAGTTTAAAACGGCATTTATTCATTTATAAGAAACAGTATCGTGAAATATTGCGCTTTAATTTCAACTCTTCTACTGTCTGGATGTGCAGGCCCAGCAGGATCCTATTGGGGTATAACACCAGCAAATTCAGACATCTGCCCTTCCGGGCAATCAGCCTCAGGTGAGTGTCGTTAATTTTCAATTCCTTTCACGAGTGAGTTTGTCGCACGGCAGAACCTCCAGGAGTACACGGTTTTCCCTGGCCCACCAACTGAAATACATCTCTTTGATGTACGCGTGCAATATGCATAAAAAAGCCCCGCAATTGCGAGGCTTGAGTTTATTTCTCTCGCGAACTACTTGTTGTGAATGACAAATAGCGATTTACATTTAGGACAAAGCAACGCCTGTTGCTGTCGTACTTTCGTGGTCGACTGTGTCGAATTATGCCCACATATCGGACACATAACAGTCATGCTGGCTACAAGGCCAACGCGACGCATTGCGTTATCAAAATATGACATGATGGTTAACCTTTAAATGAGTATGGTTTACCGTATCATAACCAGTTCATTTATCAACCAACTATTCTCGTATATTTGACATTATATCGATTTATCATAGTCATGCATGACTACAGCAATACCAGTCATACCCTGAATTAGGCCAAAGATTAGCTATTAAGATTATTTTCTATTTCACCGTAATTGTAACAGCACCTTCATTACATTAGGAGCTGGAATAATTATCGGGATTTTTCACAACCCAGTCTCCTTTTCTGTCCTTTACAACCTCAATAAATTCATCAGCATGAGAATATGAACCGCCTTCATCTTCCCACTCATTTAACGAATGTAACCATTCATCTTGTGTCAAGATTTTTCCTGTTACAGTACTACGCAAAAAAACAGTCATAACTATTATGCCAGTAATTTTAGGAATCGATTCCCTTTGATTATAGGTTAGATATCACACAACATATTCCCATAGTTCTTGAATCTATACTAAATAAAATCATTAGAACATTTTAATATATGTCAAGTCATTATCAGCGATTTGCATGTGTATTTATTCTAACTGCTATACTTTATAGATCCCTAATTATTGGAGATTTAGTTTATGTTTGGTACAAACAAAAATAAAAGCCAAGTTATTCATGGTGAGCTAGAGGAAAGTTATGGTGAAGCTCTGGAGTCACCTGAACATAAATTTAATGATACGGCAAGAAAATACGCATCCAAAGCAAACGATGCTATGCGAGCCAGTACAGATAACATCAAGAGCCAGATAGAGTCCAATCCAATAACGTGCGTCGCTGTAGCCGCGACCACCGCATTTATAATCGGTTTTTTGTTAGGTCGACGTTAAACAACAAATGGCTCATACCGAGCCATTTGTACCGTAACATACTCAAACATCGAAAATAGAACTTTACAGCTCAAATATTTAAGATTCATTTACACAAGATTTCATCGCATTCTCACCACATAATAAACCGCCTAGATTACGACGGTTTATTATGATACGTATTATTTAGGAGAATCCCTGTCAATTCCGGGATTATCTGGATCTGAGGTTTCTCCATCATCTGGATATGTTGGTTTGTCTTCTCCAGGGAAGGGGGAATCTTCAGGCAGCGGATCAACTACATCAGGACGGTCTGTCATAAAACCACCTCAAAAAAAATAAAAAAACAACAAAGCACTATACTTACTTTTGTGTTTTTTTAGTTTTATTTTTTTCCTCATCATTATCTTTTCTATCCTTGCTCTTAGATTGATCAGGAGATACGTTCATTGGGTAAAATCTCATAGGGAACTCCAATTTAGTCTCCAGCAAGTCGCTGTGGTTATAGTATAGTTAAAAAAAACCATAAAAATTAACGAGGCGGTTATTATTTTGTGCAAACACATCCATGTCATTAATTAATGAGAAATTAAGAAAAAAAACTTACACTTAATTTACATGACGTGCTAGGAAGCGTTTATTTTTATGCTTTCTAATTCCCCGCATCGCTTCCAACCGGCCTCTGCCTTTTTATCTCTTCAATTTCTCTAATCCCTGCAAGTTGGTTGTTTGCCTTCTCTATTGCTGCAAGAAGAGGTTTAATCCAGAGTACGGCCTGGCAGTACGTCAGCGCGCGGGAGGCAACGGGACTATCACCGGTTGCGTCAGCGTCCCCGGAATCGGAGTACATTGAGCTGGCACGTAAACGGTTCGCGTAGTTGAGCAGCCCGCCAGCGACATCAGCAGGAACAGGTAGATCACAGTTTTTTTCATATCGAAGGATCTCCCGGTATTCGATGACGGTCTTTTCGATACCCGCCTCAATGAGCGAATTTAAGCGACTGGCGTTTTCCGCAACCTGATTAAACCGGTTGAAGTTGAAAGCCTGAGTGGTTATTACCGTCGCTTGCAGCGCGTTATCACTGCGCAAAACCCGGTTATCACTCTGAGTCTTTTCCAGCGCTGTGCTACTGCGCGCCAGTAATACACTGAGAACCGCGATAATAGTCACCGCTACAATCCCAACAAAAATCAGGGTTCTGTTCACTGGTCTATCCCCCAGCACGCCAGCACGCTTTCCTGGTCCCTCCGTTCTACCTGCCCGTAGCAGCCATTCTTCTGGCCTTTGGTCAGGCGACAATCGCGGCCACCGTCTTTAATCCACCAGCGAATCGATTCACATGCACCTTTACGATCGCCAGCATTAATTCGCTTATAGAACGTTGACGGGAAACATTTTCCTGGACCGATGTTATATGGGCAGAAAGATGCGATCCCAGCTTTCTGTGGTTCGGTCAGCGGTACCTTGATATTTCGCTCAACCCAAGCCAGCGCCTTATCGCGTTCAATGGCGTTTACCTGGGCGCATTTCTCAGCAGACAGCCTCATGCCCTGCACGACTGGCTTACCATCAACCATCGTGGCACCACGGCAAATTGTCCAGATACCTGAACCATCCCTGTATGCCGTCAGGCTGTTGCCTTCTTTCTCATCCAGAAACTGATCAAGAATAAATGTCGCGGAAGCTCCGGATAGAATTAAACCAATAACTGTAGCGCTCAGTTTATTCTTCGGCTTTGGTGACATAGCCATTACGCCGATCCTCCCGTTCTTTCCAGCGGAAATACCAGTTCACTGCACAGGTGATAACGGTACATGCGATACCGACAATGATTGCCCAGTCACTCAGGCTTAATCCTGCAATTCTGTCGGCCAACATCCAGGACACCTCTTTTGCTGTTTTAGCTGTTTCGGCGTATGCCTTTGCTGATACACCGCAACCGGTCAGCGTGGTTCCTGTTCCATATGAGAGTCTGCTGTATATAGTGCTCATTCTGGTCATAGCCTCACCTCCGATTGTTCGGATGGCGCTGTGTGTAACTGAAGGGGAGCAGGCATCCGGGCTCTTTTGGAAAAAATATGCTTGGAGTTGAATCCCGGTGCCTGAAATAAAAAACCCGCTCAAGTAAGCGGGTCAGAAAAAGTCTTTTATGTTAGTAAAATCAAGGTATGTTGTCTGAGTTCTCAGCGTACAAATCATCACAATCCAGGCGCATTGCAACATCCTCCCAGACGCTATTACCTACACTTAGAGAGGCTTTCACAAACACGCCCAAAGGGCGATTTTACGGATACAATCTCAATCCAATAACTGATATCTGTATCAATCAAACAATAAATTAAAGATATTTTCGACAAATTAGTGTAATGTAAACGTTCATTAACTCAGGAAAAAGCCTATGTCAGAACGTAAAGACTCTAAATCACGTCGTAATTATCTTGTCAAATGCACCTGCCCAAACTGCACCCAACATTCTGAACACAGTTTTTCGAGAGTACAAAAAGGTGCTCTTTTAATCTGTCCTCATTGCAATAAAGTATTCCAGACAACTCCCAACGCTGCATAATAAATAAATTTTAACGTCTTCATGCCACACATAATAGCCACAACTATTGTGTGGGATTATCTTGTTAAAGATAATAAAAAACCCGCTGCATGCGGGTTTATATGTTTTCATATTTAATTAATTTCAATTGTGACTTTTTCGGAAAAGTCGCTCCCTTACGCATGTTTCGTAAGGCCGGTAGCTAGCGCTTCTGTGGTTCGACTATTCGAGCAGCAGAGTTGCACGTCACAACAACGATCAGCGTACTTTCTCCTGCAGGAGATATGCTCACCGTTATCATGAAATGCCGGATCAGTATGAATTCGATTCAACTGACCCAACAATACATCCATTATTTCTGTCAATATGACCACTCAGGCATTAGCCTTCTTCGTTATCGCATAGAGACAATTTTTTGGATTTTTACTCTGTAGTAACTACGTTAGCAGCAACCGGACCTTTAGCACCATTCTCAATAGAGAAGGTTACTTTTTGTCCTTCAAACAGGGTGCGATAATTATCACTCTGGATAGCAGAGAAATGAACAAACACATCTTTGCTGCCATCAACGGGAGAAATAAATCCGAAACCCTTATCAGCATTAAACCATTTTACTAAACCAGTCATTTTATTAGACATATATTTATTCCTTAATTTGAGCCTTTCGGCATAGATGGTTTTATTACAGAAACTACTTCGTGCTTAGTGGAGAGACTCAAAGAAGGGATAAATATATAATACCTGAAATGAGAACTGCTTTAATAAACTGCCTTGTACACGTCTGTTCTTCAAACCGACGTAATCATTAACGCATGGGCATACATATTAATCAATGTTTATTTTAGCCGTCCAGGTCCCCTTACAGCCAGGAAGTATTTCTGGCGTTATTTTTAAGCACGTGTATAGTGCACCGTGTTTTCACCATTAAGGAATTTGTTTGTCCCGTAAAATGACAGGAATTGTCAAAACCTTTGACTGCAAAAGCGGTAAAGGTCTTATCACCCCCTCCGATGGCCGCATAGACGTACAGCTTCACATTTCAGCACTAAGCCTCCGCGATTCAGAAGCACTCATTCCCGGGTTACGCGTTGAGTTTTGTCGAATAAATGGCCTTCGTGGTCCTTCGGCAGCGAATGTTTATCTCTCATGAATTGAAATGCCGCCTATACTTTTGGTAATCATAAAGCAGAGCTTCAGAACAAGGAGAGTTTACATGAATCAGACTGTCTATCTCAGCGACTGGCTGACTGGTCTTAAGAGCTTATGCAGTACTATTACAATGACTATACTGCTATTTATTTAGCCTAAAGATCATCGCGTACTGAGGCCCCTATCTGATAACAGGGGCAAAATATAAAAGACTCAACGCATTGCTTTTGCATCCAGAATGTTGATATGAACGCTTATTCTGAATGCCAGAATCAGGAATGACGCTCCGTCATACCCGCCATACAACAACGCGACCTTTACCAATATCTCACATTCGCTAGTAAGCAATTGTTTTCAATGATTAAGAACAGCTGCGTAACAGCTACTCTTAACACCTTACATCAAAAAATGCGGACCGCACTAGTGCTTTTTTTATGGTTTTCTACGCAAACAATCGGATCCATCTCCAGCCGAAGATCCAGCATAGACAAACATCCCTCGACGAATCCTTCCGCTAATTGCATTTCTATCCGGATCTGTTTTTCACATTTCTTATGTCGCTTCGCCATACCCCTCTTGGACACTCTGAGAACGTAATGAGCCACTAACAGTTCATAATCGTAATGACTCCTCTTACGAAGCCTGGCCAAGCAACTTTCAATAATCAGTCCGTCATCATCACAACATTGAGGGCGAGCTTTGTTTGTATAAGGCAATAGACCTTTAAAGCCAGCTGCAATTGAGGAGTAGTCAATGCGATGTGAATCACTCGCAGCCCAGGCTCCCCATAAATCTAAAACCTTCTGTATATCACGCATTATTCTTCCCCACTTACGCCAGCACGCAATTGCCAACGCACGATCGATAAAACGAAATATCAGCTCCAGTTGGGAGCCATACTTTTCTTCAAATGCCACGGTGTCCGCATGTAGCTCGTTGTGATGCTTTCTGCACAAAGGCAACACAAAGAGGTCATGCGCTTTTGTACCCACCCCCCCCTGACCGTGGCCTATCAGGTGATGAGGATCATCGGCGGGCTTTCCACAACATGCACACGGCTGTGTCTTAACCCAGCGCGTGTACTTCTCGTTAACCCATCGACGGCGTTTGGGGCGCAGCATAAAAGACTCCGGTGATTCCGGGTCAACCTTAAGCGCGAGCACCTTTTTCACTTTGTCATGGACAATGCTGGTGGCCGGGACCGAGGGAACCAGGTCACTTTCACGGGTTACCGATTGGACTACTGGCTCTGGCATTCTCAGGGCCTTACAGGCTGCGCTTTCCGGCAGAACATCAGCCAGTTCATAACGAACCAGCCACCAGCACAGCTCCGGTAGCGTAACGACATGGTTATCACCAAAACCGAGATCCCGGAGAACAACAGACAGCACCCAGCGGGCACAGTTATCCGTTGCCGTTGATTCCAGCCGTTCCGTGAACTGATCGCGCAGCTGATTATCACAATGCCAGCACAAGCGGATCGCCCCAGGAGCGTGGCGCATTGTTGTTACGTGCTCGCTGTGCCAGTCAGAATGCGGCCACTGACAACCATTTTCCCGAAGTAACCAGCTTCAGTAATAGATTGACGAGACCGGCACGCGCCGCAGCGTCATTGATGCGGTCATGCAGATGATTCTGGCCCACAGCCTGGCCGTGTCCTCTGTGGTTACTAATGACCTGGCCATTTGATAATCTGCATTCATGCCGTAACGGCAGGCGCTCATAAACCACTGACGCCAGCTGTCGCGACACAAAGTTATTTGCCGTTAAACTGTTCATGCGTTAGTTTCTCCACAGTCACGACACGCCACGGCGCCCAGAGCTGCACACTCGTGGGCGTCATTACTTTCTGGGGCACAAAAAATCTTGTATACCAGCGTGGCGTGTTCCTGCAGCTTCGTAATAGCCCGGAAAAGCTCATCGTTGATGGCTATCCGTTCATGAAGTTCCACCACCCCATCTTCGATTGCTAAACGTATTTGCTTTGAGTAGCTTCCAACCTGCTCGATGGCTTCCAGCAGACGCTGGTTGATATCAGCGTTCTCCACTTCCTCAACTTCCGGAAGTGATACAAAGACACCATTCGCAGATTGCGCTACAGCATCAGCAATATGGTGAGTACCACCAGCACGTTGTAAAACCATTGCCCAACCAAGTGGGAAGATCTGATCGCCATCTGCGCGGAGGCGATTAAAGAGCGCGTTCTCTGTTACATCCAGCCAGTCAGCAGCTTCTGCATATCCCCCTGGCAGCGCCGCGATAGTTTTCCTGACAGCCTTCACATACCACTCAGGCTGTTTTTCTACTTTCCAGTGATGTTTACCCACGGCTCACCTCCTGTTCTTGTGGTTTCAGCTCACTCTGGTTTTGGCTAGATTGAAAACGAGCTGGGTAGAGAATCTGCATTTCGCTAATTTCCCCCTTAAAAAAATTGGCGAGACGTTCCGCGAGATCGATAGATGGGACCTGCTCCAGTCTCTCAATGCGGCTTAACGTCGCCTGATTGACATGAACACACTCAGCTACATGCTGTAATGTAAAACCATGCGCCTTACGCACATTTCGTAATGGTGATTGCATACACCCTCCAATTGTTGCGCCATTCGCATGTTATTTTGCGCAAGTAAATTGCGCAAGTTGATTTGCTTAACTCGCAATAAAGAAATGTAATAAACGCATGAGCATAGGAAACCGAGTTAGACAACTTCGCCAAGCGAAGAACATGAAAATTGCCGACCTAGCTGAAGCCATTGGTGTGGATTCGGCAAATATCTCACGCCTTGAAACAGGTAAGCAGAAGCAATTTACCGAGCAAGCCCTGGGCAATATAGCCAAGAGCTTAGATGTTGAAATTGCTGATCTCTTTACCTCTGAGCTCAAAAATAATACTGTATGTAAAAACAGTGTTAGTGAGGGTGATGAGCAGGTGAAGGATGTATTCCGTATTGAATTGCTGGATGTCAGTGCCAGTGCGGGAAATGGCCTTATCCAAGGTGGTGATGTCATTGATGTGATTCATGCTATCGAATACAGAACTGATAATGCTTTATCGATGTTTGGCGGCCGGCCTGCCAATCACATTAAAGTCATCAACGTTCGTGGGGACAGTATGTGTCCAACCATTGAGCCTGGAGATTTGATCTTCGTTGATGTCAGCATCAATCAGTTCGATGGTGATGGTATCTATGTCTTTGGTTTTGACGACAAAATATACGTTAAACGACTGCAAATGATCCCAGACAAACTGTTGGTAATTTCTGATAACCAGATTTATCGTGAATGGGGAATCACCAGCGAAAATGAACACCGATTCATGGTCTTTGGAAAGGTCTTAATCAGTCAGTCGCAAACCCTAAAGCGACACAATTAAGCCAGCATACTCTTCATCAGCCACCAATAGGTGGCTTTTTTTTACTCTGTAAATTGCATATCTCGCAATATGCGCACTTGCATATTGCGCAATTTCATATTATCTTTCCCCACAGACAAACGAACAGGCGAAACGCCAAAGAAACTTTGGTTGTAACACGGCGTATGGCACATGCGTCGTTAGCGGTCTGGCAACGCTAAAGGGGCAAACCTCCCCTATCTCGGCGAACAAGTCAGGTAGCCGGAATGTGCAAGCCAATGAGGGTACGTATAGGGCGCCTAACCAGCGTGGCGATTCGGTTTGACGCCTGGGAAGAGACCAGGATGCAACGATGAGAGCATTTATGGCTCCGCAACAAATGTGGTGCCTTAACTGGCTAAGTGCTCTCAGCGTTGTGGTAATCCGCGAAATGGCGCGGCGGTAAGTATGGCCGTGTTACGCTTTCCCGAGTTGAGGACACCGGATTGTCAGGTTGACCATACGCCTGAGTGGCAATCCCGCCACAACTCCCATTGCTTTGGCGGTACCAGTTTTTTCCTTAGTCCTTTCTGGTACCGCCCTTTTTACAAAACAGAGAAAAGTATTCCCGGATGACGGGGTCATAACCCGATCCATCCTGATAGTTGTGGCCACTGATGCTCTTCTCTGTTTTGTGGAGAAACTAACCGACCTTGCAGGGTCGATATGCAGAGACTGAACAGTTAGTGAAGTAACAAGGTGATCGCATATGCTTCAAATGTTAACTCTTGAAGAATGGGCCTCTGAAAAATACAGAAGTAATCCTCCAAGTGTGTCCACATTGCGTCGTTATGCTAAGCAGAATTTATTTTGCCCACCGGCCATGAAACAAGGTCGGTTATGGCGAGTGCGTGAGGATGCCGAGTTAGTTGGAGAGCTGGTAACGCCAGTAATTAAGAAAAATGACTCATTAATTTTGCAACGGATTTTGAGTGATGGCAGCCAGACCGCGTAAAAATAATGTTTCGGTCCCTAACTTATATCCACTTTATAGTCGGAAGGTAAATAAAGTCTATTGGCGGTATAAGCATCCAATAACAGGGAAATTCCATGCTTTGGGAACAAACGAAGCTGAAGCTATCGCTATTGCCACTGAAGCCAATACGCGCCTGGCTGAACAAAGAACCCGGCAGATTCTGGCCATCAGTGACAGGATCGCAACCAGCAAAGGAAAAGCGATCACAACGTCAACCTGGTTAGATCGCTATCAAGCGATCCAGGATGACAGGCTCAAAAGTGGTGATATAAGACTCAATACCTATAAGCAAAAAGCCAAACCAGTATCCTTGCTCAGGGAACGAGCAGGAATGAAGTTGATCTCGACCGTTGATGTCAGAGATATAGCACAATTGCTTGAAGAGTATATCTCTGCGGGACAGCCGAGAATGGCCCAAGTCGTAAGGTCTGTATTGATCGATGTGTTTAAGGAAGCACAGCATTATGGCGAAGTTCCGCCTGGGTATAACCCTGCTCTTGCGACGAAGCAACCCAGAAGGAAAATTACCCGTCAACGCCTCAGCCTAGAAGAATGGCAAAAAATATTCGATATCGCAGACACCAGTCATCGTTACATGGGAAATGCAATGTTGTTAGCGCTGGTTACCGGTCAACGTTTGGGGGATATATCTAAAATGAAATTCAGCGATATTTGGGATGATCATCTCCATGTCATTCAGGAAAAGACCGGGAGCAAAATCGCAATTCCTCTTTCTCTTCACCTCAATGCGATTAACTGGAGTTTACGCGATGTAGTAGCCCGCTGCCGTGACTATGCAGTCAGCCCATACCTTGTACATTTTTTCCGTACGACTTCACAGGCTGAACGCGGGGCACAGGTTAAATCTAACACATTGACGATGAATTTCAGTAAAGCGAGGGATTTGGCAGGAATCGACTGGGGTGATGGTTCGCCCGCAACATTCCATGAACAAAGGTCTTTATCTGAACGTCTGTACAAAGAACAGGGGTTAGACACACAAAAACTACTTGGTCATAAAACACAACAACAAACCGATCGTTATCATGATGATCGAGGTAAAGGATGGAGCAAAGTAGCGTTGTGAAACTTTAAGCGTCTCAACGCCACCTTGAATTTCTCACCACACATGAAAGTCCGCTCTGAACGAGGAGCGGAAGTCAGTAAGGCATAACTTATATTGAGAGGTTTTGATCAAAAGGGGCTGGCGATATAATAATTACTCCGAAAACCAGTCCATTAATTACATCACTAAAACGCCAGCTACCAGTTATGGTAACTGACTTTGATGTTAGCGATTCAGGCTAAGAATAGGTCTGGTGGTAGTCCTAGTTAGCCAGTTTTGTGGTAGAAGATCTCGTTCGCTTGCTGGCGATTTGGACTCTCCGGAAGAGCCCCATGTACTATTCAATTTGCTGAGGTCTCCGATTCTAGATTGGAATAATAACTCTAGAGACTTAATTCGTTCCGGATCTTTGGTCATGTAGCCAATGGGCAGACTAACTCCGCTATCACTATTAGGTTGACCATGATACTGTATAAGACCGAAAATACCAGGAATAACAAACAATTCAAGTCTATCCAGCTCTAGTGGAGTGGATAATCCATATGGGAAAATATTTATCAAGTACTGGCTAACATCCCATTTTTTTCCTTGATGGATTAGGGATACTTTTGCATCGTTGTCTCTTTGCTCAAGAATATTTTTTAGACCTTGTACAAAGTGCTCTATGTCCTCCGAATTAGCTCCCCACAATGGAACGTTACTCGGCATCCATAGTGCTTTTAGCTCAGTAACGTCATTATGCTCGTGTAGAGTTTTTCGAATCCATTGCAATGCATCACGTCGATTTTCAACTAGATATATGGGCCCAAAAACACCTCGAGTATCTGGTGAGCCATAACCAGTCTTGCTTTCATCTCTAGCATGCATCCAACCAGAATAATCTACCCGGTAGCCATTTACGAAAGGCTTAAGTATATGATCGTCGGCTAGTTGGCAGTATGTTTCCGCATCAGTGCCTTTTTCTTCTATGTAATTTGATCCTAGAAAATCTGCGATATGGGCTTCTAGCTTACTATTGAGGGGGCGACTTTGGTTTGGCCCTAGCCGTTCAACAGAGCAAATAAACTGTTTTGGTTCACCCTTAGCCTGCAGATAGGTGAATTCAATATCAACTGCTAACTGTAGCACTTCACTTGAACTGCAGCCCATCACTTTATAAAGTTGAGTTCGTTGACGTTCATGCTCGTTGTTGCGAGTTATTTCAAGATAACTGCGGAATTGTCGACTGAACTCTTCAATGATTTTATCCATTCCTAATTCTTTTAGGGATTCAGGCATTGCAAGTTCCGGCAAACCAAACATCAATCGACTCAATCTTTGTTCTTTACGGACAGACAAAGCAAAAGCGTCAAGTACCACATGTTCTGTCTGCTCATTATATTTAACCAACATTGGTACACCATCACCATCGCCGACTTGGCCCTTTAACAGTGGACTCGGGACTAGATAACCCTGGTGATCCAATGTAGCTAGGCGTTTATCTTCTAATGAATTTAGTAATTCTTCCTCTTCGCGTTCTGAAAGTCCGAAGAACTCACGTAACTCGAGAGGTAACATTCGTTCAAAGAGTATGAGCAGTCGACAAGCAAATAGCTCAATAGCAGGCATCGGCTTTTCTTCAGTCCAGGCTAAGTTCATGATGTATTTTCTAGCAGGAATAAGGATGGTAATGCGATTCCCTACACGAGCTTTAGTTTCTGTCGAAAGCGGGATCATAGTGGTGTGGCTTCCTTATTGAATTCAAGAGTCGTAATCATCTGGTAATGGCTATTGTGTTGTATTGCTTGCTCTGCGATGTATTCATACACTGAGCCCAATGCAGAGTCATTGTTGTCTTTACGCCACATTTTGCTTGCTCCAAGAATAACTAAGCGCTCCTGAGCACGAGAAATAGCTACGTTGATTCGGGGGGCATCCCTTAAGAAACCCTGCAGAGCGTCGGAATTATCTCGCACTAAACTAAGGATTATGATCTTGTTTTCTTGACCCTGGTAGGAATCAACGGTATCAATTCGGATCAAATGGCGCAGCGGTCCCATCCATTCAGCTTGATTGAGTTGAGTATCAATTTCATTTTTCTGCGCCCTGTACATGGTAATAATTCCAATTGGATAAGGTTGTTCATTGGTGACCGTTCTTTGCAGATGTTCCACAGCATCTGTCTCAACGAGAACGCGTAATGACTGTAATAACAGATCTATTTCATGTTGGTTGATGTAGCCTGGTTTAGCCTCTTTCTCACCCCGTTCAGAGGTGGTATCTATCCAGCTAACACCTTTATTCCATGGGAAAGGTAATTCGTCGTACCAGTATTTTACTGGTCCTCGCCCAGTGTGTAATTTGCCGATATCGTCGGCATAAAAACATGCTGAGACTAGGTCACCAATGGGTTCAATCATCCGATATTGTGTATCCAGTGTTACTCCACCACATGCCTTGAATGCTCGCTCGAAATCGGATTCTCGAAAAGCTTCTTTGTTTACATCAAGTAGTTTGCTTGCGTGCTTTATATGCCCATTCTGATAAAACGGAGGTAATTGTTTATGGTCGCCCACTAATAGAACGCGTTTCGCACTTTGCAATGCTACCATCAGCTCACTGGCTTGGGCGCGACCAGCTTCATCGACAATAACCCAATCAAATTGGGTCTGCTCCAGCTCTAAACTGCGACGTCCAACCCCCACTAGAGTGCCGCAAGCTAATTGTTTTGTTTTTAACATAAAACGTTCATAGCCAGCTTCTCCAGAGCGCAATACATCAAGCCATTCTTGGCTTAAGGATAGCAATCGATGTAGGCGGTCTACCTTAACGGGATTATTCACTCCATGACTTTGAGCTAATATCTGTAGTAGCTTGTCCAGTAGAAGCTCACTATCAGTTGGCAACTCGCCAAACGCCCCGTTGAATTGTTGTCGGATTATAGTTTCAATTGTTTCTAACGTCTGATTTCGCTGATGCATTAATTCCGTTAACTGGTTTACATGGATCTCATTGGAATCTCCACCAGTGCGTACAAGTTTTTCTCGCTGACGTTGGAACTGTCCTAATTGTGCTAGCAAGGGAGCTAGGTTGCGGTGCATTCGTGTTGCATCTTGAATAAGTTCATGTGGTAGCTGCAGTCTTGAGGACAGAGCATTAACTCGTATGTCATATTCCCTGTGAAATTTGTGACGGATTTTTTGTTGCAAAGCTCGGCTATGTGTTGGCAGCATACGATCATCGATTAGTGATTCACTACCGATTCGAATAGTATCCAGTTCCAGGCCTTTGTCAGCACATAGTTCACGGGCTTTTATTGCGACATTATCGACCGCAGAGTGCTGCTGTCCTACCAGGAGTATGTTGTTCGCACCAGCATGCTCAAACAGATAATGGATGAATTTACTGACGAAAGTCGTCTTCCCTGTACCAGGGGGACCTTGAAGCACTCCAACAGGACCTTGTCCTACCAAAAATTGAAATGCCTCGAGTTGCTTGCTATTTGTTTCCTGGCCAGGTACATCATATAACTCTCGCAGCTTCTGGATGGATGGACGCTCTGTCATTTCCCTGAGTGCAGGAGATTGTCTGGCATCAAAGTAGTCAATCAAGTTGGGTATGACCGATTTTTTAGTCATAACTCGGTTCAAAGCCTTGAGTCTAAGATCTCTTGACGATTTGCTACGAATGGATTCAAGTTGAAACGACTTACCAGGCGTGAACTGCTTATTGGCCCAATTGTTGACAGGTTGTATAGCTACAAAACTGCTGCTCGTCTCGTTGACGACGAGTTCTCCAAGCTTTTCATCGGACTTAGGTTGATAGATGTAGTAGGTCTCATCTACATCTATCTGCAGGTCCCGTCCATCGAGACACGAATATGGGTACATTGGATACCCACTATCGCTCACTTTATCCTCTGCATTCGATTCAATTTGGAAGGTTTGACGAAGTTGCCCTTCTGAATCAGCTAATGTCTTCCATAATCTCTCTGGAGATAATTCCTTGCGCTCTTCATCTGTTAAAGGACTGTCTGAAACGTCTACAGATAGATTAAAGCGCTCAATAATAGCATCGATGACAGCTTCCATGCTTAGGATTTCATCCACCAAAGAGCATCTTTCATCCACAGGGCCATTCTTCAGAGCAATAAGTTGTGATACTTTTCCAACAGAACGTCGTTGAGCGCTGACAACATCACTTAGCGGAATGGAGGTTGTATACCGGACTTTGGTAATGATACGTGCTTCAACATCCACGTTAATTTTTAGATAAGCGGTATTACCTGTAATAAAGCAAGCAAGTTCATTACTTGAATTACTAACTCGACTATCAATCCATTTGCAGTTGAAATAATAACCGCCGTCGATTGGATCCAAAAGTGTGGGAGCACTCGGAAGGTTACCCCTCCAACTCAACAATATCGGCTCTTTTTCTTCAACCTCTGGTTCTTCTGATTCTTCTGGTTCTAGAGCTTCATGCAGCGAATTGAGCAATGGAGCAAGGGCGATTGGAATTTGTGTTTGATTGTCCCGAGCTCTAATGAGTTCTTCTTGAACTTGTGTTGGCAAGTCTCCCGAGAAAAGTTCCTCAACAATCTTGAATACAGCATAACGGTCTCTCCCATATGCATCAGTAATGGCTGGGTTTACTGGACCATAATCTGTATTAAATGCCTCAGTTTCACTACCGTAATCAACCACATCTACAAGCATGATCAGTTCAGCATTGCTGTCTTTCACAAGAATATTCTCTGGATGCAAATCTCCATGGGCAAATCTTTTTTCGTGGAAATCCATTACAGTACTAATAAGATTAATTGCAAGCTCCCTCTTCTCTTCTTGAGACAAAGTTAAATCGAGCAAGTAATGTGACCAGGTTTCACCCTCCACATATTCTGTGACTACAAATAAGCCTTGGGGATTCATTAGACCAAAGTCTATTACTTTTGGAGTTGCGAGAGTTGCTTCTTGGAACTTTTCCAATCGTTTTAGAAACTGCAATACTCGACGATTGGAGCCTGGCTGGTTTTGAGAGATCTGAACATTATCCCATAACTTTACTAGAATTTCCCGATTGTCTTTATGAGCCAAGAATGATTTCTTACTGCTTACGCTGGCTAGAGCCTCGAAGGCTTGCTGTAGTTGCTCTGGGGATGGTGGGAAATTCTGGAGTATTAAGTATGGTGTTAGTTCTTGCCGTCGGTGTGGACTATGCAGTAACTGCTCAAAGATCTGTTGTGATTCTTTATCTTCTTCAGGACATGTTCCGGTAAGGGAGTTGAATTCTCCTAGCATGCTGTGGGCGCCGTCAAAACGTTCTGAGGCATCCCAAGATAAGGCTTTTTCAAACCAAGAGTTCAATAGTCCATCGAAAGGATCGTTTACAGGAAGAGTCCATTCGGGAACACCATCCACTTGCTCAAGCTTTTGATTAAAACAAATCTGATAAGCGACAGATGCCAGCAGGAATACATCGATACGAAAAGCGTCAATGATTTCGCCTTCAGACATAGCATCTTCAGGCAGTGCGACTGGTGAACTTTGCAGTAATTTTCGATGTTCGGCCACTGTTCCTGTTTCAGGAAAAAACGCAGCACCGAAACCTGATGCCAAAATACTACCGTGGTTGTTGGCATACCAGAGGTTGTGTGGGTCTACATCGCGGTGAGCAATATTCAATGCATGTAAGTCACCAAAAGGGGCTAGTAGAGCTCGAACCCTATCAATCCGTTGCTCTTTAGACCATGATGCAGAATCACTTGCTATAACCTCATCCAAACGCTCTGTATTTCGAGGTAACTCATACAACTCACAAAAATCCTCTGTGATGTCATCTGCTGAAACATCGTTGACATACCTAAGCAGATAATCTCGCATATTGCTGTTATCACGAATAAATTTCCCTATCCGATTTTCGCGCAGAGCAATATCGGACCAAGTAGCCTGTAAGGCATGTATGGTACCCAACTGATTAAAGTCCCAGCGACGGATCAATCCTTTCGCTGATGGCATTGTTTTATCTTGAGCCAAATATTCTTTGTAGATTGAGTTCCGGTGAGCAAACCAAGACTTGTTTGTGTGCGCCTGAAAGTTGCCAACAACAAGCTCTTTTTTCCGAATCTTTGGTCCTTCGATAAATCTGTAGATGACCTGCAAAGACTTTTCGGAGTTTGGTCTTGCTTTTCCATTGTTGAAGAATCCGGCCAGTTTTTTATTTGCGACTAGATTGTCATACTTTTCTGGAGACCGAATAGCAAGAAATTCATCGAGTGAGTGTACAAAAGGCCTTTCTATCTGAGGGAGATTGTCTGGAGTAGCGCTTCCACAAAGTACTACATGAGCTTCCACTGTGAGCCAATAACCGAGGTTGTGCGACAACTCTCTATCAAGTAATTTTTGTAGGCGCAGAGCATGTTCTCGTTTGATGGCAAAAGGGCTTTTTCCACGATTTTGACCATTCTGGATCCACATCCCGTTGTCATATTCGATTACCCCATTCCATTCTTTGAGCTCAACTAAAAGCAAACGGTCATGGGTAATGATAAGGCAATCAATTTCCATTGCGCCTTGCGCATCCGAAGCAACCAATCCCGCAAATCCGTGCCAGCTGCTTTGGAAGTGCTGCTCCATTTTACTGATTGCTCTGAGCTCACTTGCGTGAAGTCCAGCACCACCCACTTTTTTTATGTCCATCGACCTTATGTCCTTATTACAGAGATTTAAATATTTGCTAAAAATAGATTATTGTCTGCAGTAGCAACATGCTACACATGATAAAACATAACAATCCCCAAATTGACTAATTAATTATTTGACCGGATCTTCTTCACAAACAAATATAGCACGATGTAAGCAACGTCTGCTCCTGGCACAGAATG
This sequence comes from Citrobacter sp. JUb117, assembly GCF_024809055.1. NCBI lineage: Bacteria > Pseudomonadati > Pseudomonadota > Gammaproteobacteria > Enterobacterales > Enterobacteriaceae > Citrobacter > Citrobacter sp. JUb117. The sequence continues at coordinate 774,632 of NZ_JANUFB010000001.1, read as the reverse complement.
AAGCTAGATATTAACGAGCGTCTACCAGAAATAATAAAAAGCTGAGGAATGTCAAATGGGGACCTGGCAATAGAACTGCCATCTGACCGACCAGCCTACTCCAAACTCCCAAGGGGGTTTTGATAACTTATTTTGATAAAATTTTGATAACCGTTAGCAGCCTAACAAAAAATAACGGGAGCGTTACGCTCCCGTTAATAAATTTAACAAATTACGGCATTACATGTTTTCGATGATCGCGTCACCAAACTCTGAACATTTCAGCAGCTTAGCGCCGTCCATCAGACGTTCAAAGTCATAGGTTACGGTTTTCGCGTTGATCGCGCCTTCCATACCTTTAACAATTAAGTCAGCCGCTTCGGTCCAACCCATGTGGCGCAGCATCATTTCAGCAGACAGAATGATAGAACCAGGGTTCACTTTATCCTGACCCGCATACTTCGGTGCAGTACCGTGGGTGGCTTCGAACAGTGCACATTCGTCACCGATGTTTGCACCCGGCGCGATACCGATACCGCCAACCTGCGCTGCCAGGGCATCAGAGATGTAGTCACCGTTCAGGTTCATACAGGCAATAACATCATACTCTGCCGGACGCAGCAGGATCTGCTGCAGGAACGCATCGGCGATAACGTCCTTAACAACGATCTCTTTCCCGGTTTTCGGGTTCTTGATTTTCACCCACGGGCCGCCGTCGATCAGTTCACCACCAAACTCTTCACGCGCTAACTGGTAACCCCAGTCTTTGAACGCGCCTTCGGTGAACTTCATGATGTTACCTTTATGTACCAGGGTAACAGAATCACGATCGTTAGCGATGGCGTATTCAATCGCCGCACGCACCAGACGTTTTGTCCCGTCTTCGGAACACGGTTTGATACCGATACCGCAATGTTCCGGGAAGCGAATTTTCTTCACGCCCATCTCTTCACGCAGGAATTTAATCACTTTCTCTGCATCAGCAGAGTCGGCTTTCCACTCGATACCAGCGTAGATGTCTTCAGAGTTTTCACGGAAGATGACCATGTCGGTCAGTTCAGGATGTTTAACCGGGCTTGGGGTGCCCTGGTAGTAACGAACCGGACGCAGGCACACGTACAGGTCAAGTTCCTGACGCAGTGCAACGTTCAGTGAGCGAATACCGCCGCCAACTGGGGTAGTCAGTGGGCCTTTAATAGCAACACGGTAGTCACGAATCAGATCAAGGGTTTCAGCAGGCAGCCAGACGTCCTGGCCGTATACCTGAGTGGATTTCTCGCCGGTGTAGATTTCCATCCAGGAGATTTTACGCTCGCCTTTATAGGCTTTCTCGACAGCAGCATCGACAACTTTGATCATCGGTGGGGTTACATCAACGCCGATACCGTCGCCTTCAATGAACGGGATAATCGGATTTTCAGGAACGTTGAGTTTGCCGTTTTGCAGGGTGATCTTCTTACCTTCCGCCGGAACAACTACTTTGCTTTCCATTCACCTCTCCTTCGAGCGCTTCTGGTTCTGCTCGTCTGTCATCACGCTGCATGTGCATTTGCGTCCTGCTACACGGATGCGTTAGAGCAACTTTTTGTTAATGATTTGTAATGAGCGTGTCAATACTACCCTATTGTTCGCCGCCATGAAAGACACTCGTTCTTAGGCTATAATGCGGCAATTGATATAATCTGAAAATACCATGCAAAAAACTTCTTTTAGAAATCACCGGGTTGAGCGATTCAGCTCACGACAAGTCACTAAACAGCGTAAAGAAAACCAGCCAAAACGCGTGGTTTTGTTCAATAAACCCTACGATGTTTTGCCACAATTTACTGACGAAGCGGGTCGCAGCACGTTAAAAGATTTTATTCCCGTACAGGGCGTCTATGCTGCGGGGCGCCTGGACAGGGATAGCGAAGGCCTGTTGGTACTGACCAATGACGGTGCATTACAGGCCCGATTGACGCAGCCGGGTAAGCGCACCGGAAAAATTTATTACGTACAGGTCGAAGGAGAGCCGACGCCAGAGGCGCTGGATGCCCTGCGCAATGGCGTGACGCTCAATGATGGCCCAACGTTGCCGGCAGGCGTTGAGGTTGTTGCCGAACCTGACTGGCTGTGGCCGCGAAATCCACCGATTCGCGAGCGCAAAAGCATTCCCACCCGTTGGTTGAAAATCACGTTGTATGAGGGGCGTAACCGTCAGGTGAGACGCATGACGGCGCATGTGGGTTTCCCCACGCTGCGGTTAATTCGCTATGCCATGGGTGATTACACGCTGGATAATCTCGCCAACGGCGAATGGCGTGAGCTGCAGCCGTAGCATCCATTTTTAACGCAACTATTAACAGGGAAGAACACGGCATATGGATAAACGGATCATTGCAGCGCTCATGTTGTGCGGAGTTTCACCATTTTGTTATGCAAAACAGAACTGTGAAACGCTCGCCGGGATCGCGGCGGGAGAGGCAAATTATCTTTACGCTACTGCCAACGTCAGCGCTGACTCTCGTCTGCATTTCTACTCTGCGCCGGCCAGCGGATGCCAGCTCCCGGCGTTTTTGGTCAATAGCGACACTGTAGAGGTACTCAGAAGTTCGCAGCGTTATGAAAGCACAGGCATGCTGTCCAAAGACGAACCTTTTCGTTACGTCCGCTATCGGGGCGCAAACGGCACTTTCGCTACCGGTTGGGTTACCGCCGACGGACTCACGCCGTTAGCTAACCCGCTTCCTGTTAGCCCTGCCTGCCAGACATGGGCCAATAAAGCGATGTCACAACGCGAAAAAATGCCCCCCGCCGCCAGCAACCATTATCAGGTCATCGGCAGCTCGCGCGCTGGATTCTATTCAATGCCAAATGCACAGTGTCGCAACAGTTCCGTATTCCTGGTTCCCGGCGACGTGGTTTCTGCTCAGGAAGAGTCCAAAGACGATTTTATTGAGGTGGTCTATTACACCGCCAATCGTCATAGCGTGCGCGGCTGGTTGAAAAAATCACAGCTGCAACCTTTAAACAGCGGTGACCGCTATCGCGACGACATCAATCCACTCTCTACAGATACAGCCACGCGGGTCGCCACTCTCAGTTTGCGTTATGACTATCAATGTGTTTTTTATGAGAGCTGGAATGCGAAAAACGCGATTGAAATCATCGTGCGCGAAGACCACCAAACCGAATTTTGCCGGGGTGCCGCCGATCCACAAACCTCCCCTCCGGTGGCCTATATCAGTATCGATAAAGCCACGGGTGAGATCAGCTGGCCAGATGTGTCTGAAGGCTTTAAAGAAGAATAAGAGGTGAACCATGTTCAAACCGCACGTCACCGTCGCCTGCATTGTACATGCCGAGGATAAGTTTTTAGTCGTTGAGGAAACCATCAACGGCAAAGCGTTATGGAACCAGCCTGCCGGGCATCTGGAAGCGGACGAAACCTTGGTACAAGCCGCTGCACGCGAACTGTGGGAAGAAACCGGCATCACCGCGCAGCCGCAGCATTTTATTCGCATGCATCAATGGATAGCCCCGGACAGAACCCCGTTCTTGCGTTTTCTGTTTTCTATTGAGCTTGCCAATATGTGCGCTACTGAGCCGCATGACAACGATATAGATTGCTGTCGTTGGGTCAGCGCTGAAGCTATTTTATCTGCACCGAACCTGCGTTCGCCGCTGGTTGCTGAGAGCATTCGCTGTTATCAGAGCGGGCAACGGTATCCGCTGGCAATGATCGGAGAATTTAACTGGCCGTTTACAGAGGGTGTCAAGTAAAGGGCTGCGTGATAGAATATGCCGCCTTTAAGTTCAATGTCGTGAGTATTCCTATGTCTGAAAGCCCAAAAAAAGTGATCGTCGGCATGTCCGGCGGTGTCGATTCCTCCGTTTCTGCCTGGCTGTTGCAACAACAGGGTTATCAGGTTGAAGGCCTGTTCATGAAGAACTGGGAAGAGGACGACGGTGAGGAATACTGTACCGCTGCTGCCGATCTTGCAGATGCGCAGGCAGTCTGCGACAAACTCGGCATTGAACTGCATACCGTTAACTTTGCCGCAGAATACTGGGACAACGTCTTTGAGTTGTTCCTTGAAGAGTACAAAGCGGGTCGTACGCCAAACCCGGATATTCTGTGCAACAAAGAAATTAAGTTTAAAGCCTTCCTCGAATTTGCCGCTGAAGATTTAGGTGCCGATTTCATCGCCACCGGTCACTACGTGCGCCGCGCGGACGTCGACGGCAAAAGCCGCCTGCTGCGTGGACTCGACGGCAATAAAGACCAAAGCTATTTCCTCTATACGCTCGGTCACGAGCAGATCGCCCAAAGCTTGTTCCCGGTCGGTGAACTGGAAAAACCACAGGTGCGCAAAATCGCCGAAGATCTGGGCCTGATTACCGCGAAGAAAAAAGACTCCACCGGCATCTGCTTTATTGGTGAACGTAAATTCCGCGAGTTCCTTGGCCGTTACCTTCCGGCTCAGCCAGGAAAAATCATCACCGTGGATGGCGAAGAAATCGGCCAGCACCAGGGGCTGATGTATCACACTCTGGGCCAACGTAAAGGTCTGGGTATCGGCGGAACCAAAGAAGGGACCGAGGATCCATGGTATGTGGTCGATAAGGACGTTGAGAACAACATTCTGGTTGTCGCTCAGGGTCACGATCACCCGCGTCTGATGTCCGTTGGCCTGATCGCGCAACAGCTGCACTGGGTCGATCGCGAACCCTTCTCCGGCACAATGCGCTGTACGGTGAAAACCCGCTATCGTCAGACCGATATTCCGTGCACCGTTAAGGCGCTGGATGACGAACGTATTGAAGTGATTTTTGACGAGCCGGTTGCGGCGGTGACGCCAGGTCAGTCGGCCGTCTTTTACTGCGGCGAAGTGTGCCTCGGTGGCGGAATTATCGAGCAGCGCCTGCCTCTGCCGGTATAATTTATCTACATATCTAATACAAGGAAGCAGTGAACGTGGCAAAGAATTATTATGACATCACCCTCGCTCTGGCAGGCATTTGCCAGTCGGCTCGCCTGGTGCAACAACTGGCACACCAGGGGCACTGTGATGCCGATGCACTACACGTTTCACTCAACAGTGTTATTGATATGAATCCCAATTCTACGCTGGGCGTGTTTGGTGGCAGTGAAGCCAATCTGCGTCTGGGCCTTGAAACGCTGCTCGGTGTACTGAACGCCAGCAGTCGTCAGGGACTGAACGCGGAACTCACCCGCTATACCCTGAGCCTGATGGTGCTGGAGCGCAAGCTGTCAGCCGCCAAGGGCGCAATGGACACGCTGGGGGACCGTATTAATGGCCTGCAGCGCCAGCTAGACCATTTCGATTTGCAGTCAGAAACGTTAATGAGCGCAATGGCGGGCATTTATGTTGACGTCATCAGCCCGCTCGGCCCACGTATTCAGGTCACGGGATCCCCAGCAATCCTCCAGAGCCCGCAGGTTCAGGCCAAAGTCCGTGCGTCGCTTCTGGCTGGCATTCGTGCTGCCGTACTCTGGCACCAGGTCGGTGGCGGTCGTCTGCAACTCATGTTTTCTCGTAATCGCCTGACCACTCAGGCAAAACAAATTCTTGCTCATTTAACCCCGGAGTTGTGATCTATGGAATTATCCTCACTGACCGCCGTTTCCCCTGTCGATGGACGCTACGGCGATAAAGTCAGCGCGCTGCGCGGGATTTTCAGCGAATACGGTTTGCTGAAATTCCGTGTACAGGTTGAAGTACGCTGGCTGCAAAAACTGGCCGCGCACGCAGCGATCAAGGAAGTTCCTGCTTTTGCTGCCGACGCAATCGGTTTCCTTGATACGATCGTCGCTAACTTCAATGAAGAAGATGCCGCGCGCATCAAAACCATTGAACGCACGACCAACCACGATGTGAAGGCCGTTGAGTATTTCCTGAAAGAAAAAGTCGCTGATATCCCGGAACTACACGCTGTTTCCGAGTTTATCCACTTCGCCTGTACCTCAGAAGATATCAACAACCTGTCTCATGCGCTGATGCTGAAAACCGCCCGCGATGAAGTGATCCTGCCATACTGGCGCAAGCTTATCGATGCGGTAAAAGACCTGTCCGTGCAGTATCGTGACATTCCCCTACTCTCCCGTACGCACGGCCAGCCGGCAACACCCTCTACGTTGGGCAAAGAAATGGCTAACGTGGCATACCGTATGGAGCGCCAGTATCGCCAGCTAAACCAGGTAGAAATTCTCGGTAAAATCAACGGTGCCGTCGGTAACTATAATGCCCACATCGCCGCTTATCCGGAAGTTGACTGGCATCAGTTCAGTGAAGAATTCGTCACTTCGCTGGGTATTCAGTGGAACCCGTACACCACGCAGATTGAGCCGCACGACTACATTGCTGAGCTGTTCGATTGCGTCGCGCGTTTTAACACCATCCTGATCGATTTTGACCGCGACGTCTGGGGCTATGTGGCGCTGAACCACTTCAAACAGAAAACCATTGCCGGTGAAATTGGTTCTTCCACCATGCCGCACAAGGTTAACCCTATCGACTTCGAAAACTCCGAAGGCAACCTGGGCCTGTCTAATGCGGTACTGCAGCACCTGGCAAGCAAACTGCCGGTTTCCCGCTGGCAGCGTGACCTGACGGATTCTACCGTTCTGCGTAACCTGGGCGTGGGAATTGGCTACGCGTTGATCGCGTATCAGTCCACACTGAAGGGTGTGAGCAAACTGGAAGTAAACCGCGATCATCTGCTGGATGAACTGGACCATAACTGGGAAGTGCTGGCCGAGCCGATTCAGACCGTTATGCGTCGTTACGGCATTGAAAAACCGTACGAGAAGCTGAAAGAGCTGACCCGCGGCAAGCGCGTTGACGCCGAAGGCATGAAGCAGTTTATCGACGGACTGGCCCTGCCAGAAGACGAGAAAAAGCGCCTGAAAGCGATGACGCCAGCCAACTATATTGGTCGCGCCATCACCATGGTTGATGAGTTGAAGTAATCAATCCTGCGCCAGATGGCGCTCACGCTTATCTGGCCTACATTTATCCCGCGTAGGCCAGATGTGGCGTTCATGCCACCTTCCGACATTCCCCTCGGTTTATTAAATGTTTATCCCCACAGCCACATAATCAGCGTTAGACTATAAAATTGATTTTGTAAATTTAGCAATTACAGTCAATTACCATAAAATCAATCAGTTAATGAAAAATCGCCTTGGACAATTTCGGGCAATGTGAGTCATTTCATCGCCCCAAATCATGCCCCGAACTGATTTTTGCCCCCAAATTTGCCCCCAAAAATTAACAATCGATGGTGGTCTAAGCTGCCGCTAATTTATGCACGTTCTGAAACTGCAACCATCAGCAGAATGTTTAAACCACTCTGGCAGCATGGCCGTGTAATTTGCTTAGCTGATGGCTGGTAAGAATGGAAAAAGGAAGACGACAAGAAACAGCCTTGCTTTATTCATCGGGCCGATGGTGCCGTACCGGCTGATAAATTTATACGACACGCGGTGACGCGTGCCGTTGGAAATGTGAAAAATCAGGGGCCCCAGTTAGCTCAACCAATGTGACGCAGCATTACATTGCCAAATTCATAGCTACCATTTGATATAATTGAAATTATCATGCTTTCTACTTTCAAAAACAGCCAGTGGCTACCTTTTACAACTCATTGATTATCTAAACTTTGATTTTAGTTTTGGGGAAGAGTTTTCGCCAAGAATCCAAGTTTTTCGCCGGCACATTCAACGCGCTACCACTATTGGCAAACCTCGATGATAAAGCTTTTACTGCCGCTGAAGTCCGCTATGAGCGAAAAGAAGACGGTCACCACCGCGCAGGCGGTGGATTGCTTCAGACAAAGAGCGGTCATTCAATGATAGAAGATTCTATTTCATTTTTGTGCCAGAAGCTGCCGCTCAGTAACTCCCGCAATAAACGGCGCGAGGAATGAGCGTCCGGCGACCGAATTTGATTACCTTGTTATATGCCATTTTCAAGATCTGCGATTAGGTCAAAGCATAGCGATTTATAATCCTTTACGATCTTCGGCTGAATGGTTATTGAATGATATTTCAGCAACGCAAGGGCGAATGAGGAAAAATACAGCCAGAACCAGTCATCTTCCGGTAAATTGACATCTTGCACAGTCGCCGACCAACGCCCGTAAATGGGAGGATGTGTCTCTGAACCCGCGAGGCGGTTTCTTCCTGTTGCGAAAAGGATAAATGCGGATGCTAGAGCGATCCCCATCATACGCTTCATCCTAACCTTTTCCGGGGGATACCCACTGCTTGCGGCGTACTGATCGATCTTGGATATCATCATATCTTTAGCGAACTGATCACACAGATATTCTTCGTCCTTCGGGTCTTCCGGTGCATTTCCTTCAGCTGAGAAAATTACGTGCTTCAGTTCATGTAAAAATACATATGCCGTAGCCATGCACGTGAGATCATATACTGCAGCGCGCTCTGAATCTGACGGCCTACCCTTCTCAGGATCAGGAATAGCCACTGGCCATTCAAAGTCGTCTTCATGAAATGCAGTGCTCAGGTCTTTCACTGCATCAAGTATCGACTTGAAGGCTTCATCTTCTGCTGCCTGATCTGGAATCTTGTTGATTTCGTTTATGTCGAGAGTGGTACCGAATGATTTGAAGAATACGATCAACGAAGAATAACAATGTAACGCCTGCCTTCCCGCATAACCGAAAAGCCACATTTGACGCATTGATCTGCTGGTGTACTGGATTGCGGAGAACCCTCCAGCATCTAAGTTAAATCCTTCGCGGTCAGCAATCAGTCGGAACTGGGCATCATAATCGTTAGCGATAGATTCAATCTCTGATGCTCTCTCAGGAACAACACCGTCAAAAAGTTTTCGAACAATGTCTGTCGTTTCCACTAGTCCTCCTATGGCATATAACAGTGCGTTATACCGGCCCCGCAAGGTCGGCTTCCTTGCAAGCCAGATTACCTTGTAAGGTCAGAAAGTCCAATGACAGCTTTATGTACGAAGTAGTCATTGAGCTACTACGTATAAATGACCGCTCCTAGCACACAAGCGACATCCAGGCCTCTCCGGCCACGGCATGAAGGGGCGCCAGTTCATACCGCTGCAGGTAGTTCCTCAGCCGCACCGGCCTGGACGGTGCAGTGATTCTGTCCAGGGCTGGCATTCCGCAAGCTGCAGCTACGCGGCCAGCCTGAAATCTGCTGGCATACTTTACGCTCGATGCGCCGGTGAACACGGCCCGCAGCTGGCATCTTTACACATAACCAGTACTGTAAAAGTCCCGTAATACCGTGTCGCCCGGACATTTTATGTACCGTTTGGCCGCTACCATTCAGTACTTTTCGTCCTGCTGACAGATGCGCCATCGCAGCTGCGCGGCCAGTCGAAAAACTGCTGGCATAACCCGCCCTCGATGCGCCGGTGCGGACGCAGAACTGCTGGCAAATCGCCGCCGTTACGTAATCCTCTTGCCACTTTGGACGTTCAGGTGTTTCTGTCCAGCATGACTGGTTTGGAGGGATCTAACTTGATAGAATCCTAGTGCAGTCATATCACCTTATAATAAATTATTTATTGGTTTATGGGAATATTAAGCCCATACAAGGAATATAAATGACGGAAAGAATTGCAATAACAGATGAAGAATTAAATAGACCAGAAATGATTGAGTTGGTAACTTCCGTCCCTGCCAGCCTACTTGATATTAACTCTCCTGGTATATCTCTCGAAGTTAGAAAAAAAATACTTAAAGACAAATACAAACAGAGAGTAATTGCAGATGGTTTAGAGACCGGGCAAATAACATTAACTGAAAGGGGGTATGTATTCAGTTCATATCAAACACCAAGCTCTTTTGCTGGGCTTGTGTTCGAGGCTTACCTTGTAGAGCAATTTAACAGTAATGAAAAGGCTGGCCTGCGAGCATTTCAGTGGTGCACAGAAAGGTCAGAAGGGTGGTCAAAAAAACCTTTCCAGGATTGCAAGGCTGTCGGAACAGGACTGTTATCTACAAAAAGACAGCTGATTGGTCATTTTTCGCCGCATAGTAATGCCGATATTATATTCATTCGTAAAAACCCCAATGTAGATGTTATGGAGCCAGTATTAATTCATGAGCAAAATAACGCAGCATCCATACAGGTTAAAAGCATAAAATTCAATTTCAAAGAGGAAATAGTCGATAAAGTTCTGTCAGGGAAATACAGGCGGGTCATAACTATGTTGAGCGATCATAATAAAAGACCGTCATGGAGCATTTGCCATAATATTTTACTAAAAATGTGGCGCTCCGGGAATATTACCCAAGCTGAATATGCTGATGCGATTAGTAGAATTCAGGGGCCTGAATATTTTGAGCTAAATCAGCAAGACGCAGATGACTACCATGAATTTATTATGGAGTGGCACCGTGGGCAGGTAAAACCTACAGACCATATTACTGAAGCCGCCTCTCAGGAGATAATTGGTTATAAATACGAGAACGGCCTGCTGGTTCCCGTGTAAGCCAAGACTGACTGGACGTTCATGTAATTCTTTCTATTAAACCAATTTTCAGCGTTCTGGAACCAAAGTCGGCTATATTGCTACCAATCCAAACCGGTTCCAGCCCAAATCACGCCACTAAGGTGATTCCCTGAGCCACCTGGACATAACCGTTATTTTGTCCAATCCGGGTGTGTTGCTCCACTGCTGATACACAATCGGTAATGCTCGGTAACTAAACGGCAGATATGAGCGAGAAGCGGAAGTACGGAATTGTTGTTCTCACCACCAAGGGGCATTACTAACATTTCCGCGTGTTAATCAATGGAAACAGATCAACGGATCTGACCAACTTGCCTTCAGCCAGACCGGTTATTTTCAAAATTGAATTGCGGTCGATGTCGTTCTGTTGCATCGTAACCAGTCGGGTAGTCTTGAAAATCTCAGCATTAGGCTATTTTACCACCTATTGATACCGATTCTATATCAATTTAAGAGGAAAATATGAAAAAACAAAAGGTTGAATATGATTTAGAACTTGATCCAAATGCAGATTATAAGATGGCGTGGCTTCATGAAAGAGATAAAAAAAATTTCGAGTCATTAACAAAATGGTTATATCTTGGAGCTGATATTAAAGACATCGGATTTGCTAAGGTAGGTTTGACCATGGATGACCTTTCAAGTCGATCATATAGTTCTGCCAATCCTAACTATTATTTGTTTTGTGCTTTTAAATGTCGAGATGATCTTACGAAAACCGAGGTTGAAAAGATTGAACGAAGCGCATTGGAATATCTTGAACGCGTATTTGCTAATGAAGATGGTACTTCAAACCGAGCGAGTCACGCGGAATCTGGTCGTTTGTCTGAATGTTTTTATAACATTAACTTTACAAACTTCTTCATTAGCTATCATGATTATCTTTTTGAACAATTTAGCAATAAATTTATAGTCTGCGGGTTTGAGAACGAGTTTGGAGATGATGAGGGCGAGTTTCTTGATTGTGAGTTTAATCCAAAGTTCACGCAGCAAGAAAAAAATAAATTCATCAGGATGATACTTCGTTGGTAAGGCATATAAAATGTTAAAAAATATGAGGTCAAAAAAGGCATAAAATTTAATGACAGCAGATAATACGCTTTTTGATATTTGACCTCACGAGACATAGCTTCTGCAAGGTCCGCTTCTGGCACATAGCAGCCCTTAAGCGGTAACTCGCCATCATGGGGTGTCGGGGGGGCGGAGGTTCAAATCCTCTCGCGCCGACCAAAAATCCTTTAATAACCAGCCTGTTACGGCTGTTTTTTTATGTCTGTTTTCTGAAAGGGGAAGCTTCGGGGAATTACTGGGAAAAAGTCCGTCAAATGTTGTCTATTAATCGCTCTCGAACACAATGATTAAGGCCCCCTTCACTTTCGGAATTCATCAATTCACAAAGAAATCATTCCGATTTATTTTACAAGCTCCGTTTAAATCTTTAACGGTGCGCACCACTTTTTCTTACTGCCCAATACTTTTAGTCTGACATATGGCTGGAGGTTTCTATGTGTGGACGCTTTTCACAGTCAATGACACGAGAGGACTATCTTGCCCTGCTCGCTGAAGAAGGTGAACGCAACATTCCATACAATTTTGAGCCAACTAGCTGATTGAATGCGGCAAGATATCAAAATCCTTCTGCAGCTAAATTTATATAGCTCGCGGTTACGCGTGTTATATAGAATGTGAAAACAATGAAAATAAAGTAATAACTATTAAGGCAAATTGGCATCCTCGACTAATTTTGTCAATTTATCTATAGATAACGGCTTTGAGTAATACCATCCCTGTACACCGCACTCAGGGAACATTTCAGTTAAATAATTAACCTGAGTTGATGTTTCCACACCTTCGAATACGACCTTATGAGTTATATCTTTAAAAATCTCTACCAATCCTGATAATAAATTATTACTTATAGAGTATTCATCGATAGAGTCTGTAATTGATTTATCAATTTTAATTTCATCTATTTGTAAACTTGACAGCCAGTTTAAATTTGAATAGCCCGTCCCGAAATCATCAATGGCTATTGAAATACCTTTATCATTAAATAAAGAAATTACCTTTTGGAGTGAATTTAGATCCGCACTCTGTCTTTCTGTTAATTCCATCATTATCATTCCGGGCTTTATATTTAATTCATCGATCATCTGAAACACTTTTCTTTGAAAAGATTCAGACAAAAGGTCTTGTGAACTAACATTAATGCTTATAAAGACATTAAATTTTTCAGAAAGGGACCTAGCTTCTTTTACTACCATTCGAAATACAAGATTACTTACATCTTGAATTAAATTATGTCTCTCTGCAATAGGGATAAAAATATCAGGAGGAATGCTACCAATATCATGGTCATCCCATCTAATTAGTGCCTCTACACCAATAACCATACCGGTTTTTATTTTATAAATAGGTTGATATACAAGATATAATGATTCATTTCTTATGGCATTTTTTAATCTTGATACTAATGATTGTTTGCGTGCAACCTTTTGATTATAAACAACACCTAAAAGAACACCTGTTACAATAGATGTAAATGCAATCAACAATATCATTAACCAATTATCGAAACTCACCCACGGAAATTTAACTCCTCCCATGACACAGATGTCATGTTTTCCATTACAACTTTGCGTAGTAATAAGTCCTAACTGATAGGATTTATCATGTTTAGCCTCCTCAAGCAGATCGACCAGTTCACCAAACCTAAACAAATGAAGAGAATGATCTCTATTGCCGACAATTGCTGAAAATCCTTTCTCTTCATGGTCTGTAGCAAATCTGTTAAAAGCAAATGGTGAAATCGTTATAGCTAATTTTTGGTTGCTTAGTAAATCAGCTTTAACATTATTTTCCAACAACACGCCAAAAAACCACGTCAAGTTATCCTTTTCAACTTTTCTATCGTATATGTTGAGTAATAATGGTGCTGGCAACTTTCCCCACAACGCAGTACAAGTAATTGCCCCATTAGAAATAAATGATATATCCTTTATAAGTGCATAAGGCCATAGAGCGATTCTTACAGCATGAAGCTGTAGTTCACTACAGGGACTATAAGCATCAAACATCTCATAACCATCATTTATTTCATCAATCTGTTGAATGAGACTAACACTTCTATTCAATACTCGTTCTGTATATGAACCGATACGCTCCTTATATATATAATAAGTAGAAATCTCAGTTAACGACAAAAACAGCAAAAATGAAAATGTGATTGATATCACATAGGGCTTAAGTGTAGTCAATTTGTAGTTCTTTATCACACAAACCTCTTAATATATCCTAACCCTTTGTGACAACATACATTCCACTATCAATATACAATGTTGAACATACAATTAAAATAGATTATCGGCAACAATAGATGTTTCTTTATACTTTCCATTAGAAACTGACATCATACTATAGTACAAAACTATATAAGTGAGATTTATGTCTCCATTTCAATCAAGTACATGTCTCCCTACATGTACAAACATCGTGAACATGATAGCATTCAAGGGGGCTGAGTATGATGAGGGAGCGTTCTTCCCCCGATGCTGGTGTTCGGGTAAAACCGCTCATGACACTGCCGGCGATCAACACTGACGCCAGCAAGTATGGGAAGGAACAGATAAGCAGCATTGTTCAGGAAATGTTAGTGTCCCAGCATTTCCAGGATTGCCGGGGTAGTGAACTGACTCATCCATCGCCCTCCGGCCAGCCAACCCTGTACTGCGCTATCTCATCCAGACTCTTCAGCATCACCACCTTTTCTTTCATTTGCCGCTGCCGTTCGTGGATTTTAAAACCCTGTATCACCACCGCCTGCACCATTGCCGCTTCCAGTTGCTTCAGGAACGCCGCATTCACCGGAATATCGTGATTATCCGCATCGGTCCAGAAGAACCCTTCCGGCAGCCCCCCTGAACCCGCAACTGCCACAACTGGAGCAAGCCGTTCTTGTGAGGCTTTTCCGCCATCCCAGCGATGACCATCCAGTTCAAAAATAATATTTGCGTTTTCCTGTGCATCCCGCCAGTTGCTGATTTCAGCCAGCTTCTGGTTGCGTGAATTATCCACCATTTTGTCAGTCACAACAAAAGGGGTGACAGGACCATACTTTCCGGATTCAAGTTCACTGTAAATTCGCCTGCCATGCTCCTCATTATCGTTCTGACATGCAGTGAACGGCAGAAACTCATCAAACTCTGCAAATTTAACCTTACAGTTAATCGCTGTATGTTCTTTATTCGCCCACTCAGGAGCCTGAATGTCCTTAATGTTCATACAATCTCCTGTTATGAAATTCGCTGAAAAAGACCAGCGTAATATTCAAAATTACCTGAAACTAAACCATCAGATGAGGAGGATACAACGCCACATGCACGCCATGTACCTGGCAAAGTATATGAACTGATACCAACCTTGATACAAAACGATGATTTACCCACGCTGCTACTGAGAATTCCGCAAGCTTGTAAACTACTCCCTGCATAACTGGCACCAGGATTTACAGGCCTGGGCGATGATATATACGCCAGCGCAAACGTACCTACAGCATGAAGAGCACCCGCTGGTGCGCCTGCTGGTCCCTGCGGTCCTTGCGGTCCCGTAGCGCCTGTTGCACCCTTAGCGCCTGCAGGTCCTTGCGGTCCAGTTAACCCGGTATCCCCTTTATCTCCCTTATCCCCTTTTGCGCCTGCCGGGCCAGTTGCTCCAGTAGCCCCTCTGGCACCAGTTAACCCGGCATCTCCTTTGTCACCCTTTTCACCTTTTGCACCTGTCGGTCCCTGCGGACCTGCAGGGCCAATTGGTCCTGTAGCCCCCGTTAGCCCGGTGTCTCCCTTGTCACCCTTTTCGCCTTTTGCACCTGCCAGGCCCTGCGGACCTGCAGGGCCAGTTGGTCCTGTTGCCCCCGTTAGCCCGGTGTCTCCCTTGTCACCCTTTTCGCCTTTTGCACCTGCCAGGCCCTGCGGACCTGGCGGACCTGGCGGACCACTGAGGTCTTCACTTTCCTGTATCTCTTTAATAGTATCAGCGGCGGCTTTTGAGGCTGCACTTCTGGCCTGTTCAGCAAGAAGCTGTGCTTCATCCCTTGCCTGTCCACTTTCTTTCTCACTGGAAGCAGCAGCCTGTGCGCTGTTCCGGGCATTCAGGGCATTTTCCTGAGCTTCATCGCGCAGCGTCAGGGCCTCATTTCTGGCCTGTTCTGCGCGGGTGGCGCTCTCAGTGGCTGCATCTTTCTGGTTCTCAGCCGTTTCGGCTGCCTGCAGGGCTGATGCTTCACTTGCTGATGCCGATTCTGCACTGGCTGCTGCTTCAGCTTCTGATTTAGCAGCCTTGTTGCTGGACTCTCTGGCATACTGCTCACTCAGGGCCGCAGCTGCCGCGCTGTTATCACCCTGTTCTGCCGCCTGCGTGGCCGTGAGGGCGCTTTCACGCGCGGCATTTTCAGATGCGGCTGCATTATCATTGCTCTGTGCGGCTGACTGTGCGGCCTGTTCAGCGCGTTCCCGATCCTTCTCTGTTGCACCGCTCAAATCCACAACGCGGTTTACCATTTCCTCAAAGCGTTTCATCACCTCCGGACGAAGGTCCGCATCCTTCGGCGCATCGAGAAACGCATTCAGGGTATCCGGCGTATCGTTAGGGGCCACATAAATGTCACCGGCCACTGAGGGAGGAAAACCTTCCCGCAACAGTGACACACTGTAATAACCGGGCTCAGCCTCAATGCTGTAGTGACCGTCCGCTCCTGTAAGAGTGGATGAAGTCACCTCCACAACAACGGTCGGACTGGTTTTCTTAGCGCTCAGCTGAATAGTGCAGTCCTGTACGGGGTTTCCCGCGCCATCTCTGAGAATGCCTGATATGAGTACCGGCATACTACCTCCATAAAAAAACCGCCCGGAGGCGGTTTCTGTCATTAACTTATTGTTATTCCGGCTGATGATTTTTTCGTCACAATAACCAGCAGGTCACTGATTCGGGAAAATGGATAGCCTCTTTGACAATTTTTTGCCGTTCTTTGAGGAGTTTTAACCCCTGCTCAACGGCATCCAGATCCCCTTTGTAGCGGGTTTTATCGTTCTGTACGCCTTCTGACACAGGTATTTATCACGCTGAAGGATACGCGCTCGTTTAATTTCCCAGAGTCGCCCGTATCCACGTTCTTGCCTACTCTTTCCTGACTGATAATTCCGCCAGCCGTCACCAGCATGCTGCTGTCGGTGTTGGTCACAATATCCGCTGAGATCATTGGTGATTGCCGCACACCCTTTGTGTCGGCATGGGCGTTTAGCACGTGCTGGCATCGGCATAGTCCTGTTTGTTGGATACAAATTGTGTAATAAGCGGAAAGTAAAAATGAACCAGTAGCTGATTAAAAGTTCTCATAAATAGCGAGAATCTGCGCAGTTCTTGCCCCGTAACATCACGGATTACCAGAAAGAAATAAAAATGATAATTATTATCAAAATATTCAAGTAAGATCGCTGGAATAACAAATTCTTAATCTCTCAACAAAATAAGGATTTGTTAAGCTTCATGATTTATGGTCGATGTAACACCCCGTTTGAGGCAAGAATAAAGGTCAAATTCTCAAAACTTCAGATTCGCTTACACTGGCTAACCCTGATATTAATAGCGATAACCTATGCAACTATGGAGCTTCGTGGCTGGTTTCCCAAAGGCAGCAACACCTACCTTCTCATGAAAGAAACACATTATAATGTTGGGGTGTTTGTCTGGTTTTTAATGATAATACGATTAATTATTAAACATAAGTATCATGACCCAGCCATCATTCCACCCCCACCAGCCTGGCAGATGATGGCGGCTAAAATAATGCATATCCTGCTGTACATTTCTTTTTTGGCTCTGCCATTATTAGGTATTACAATTATGGCTTACGGTGGGAAGGACTGGAGTTTCTTAAGTTTTAACATTGCACCTTTCGTTACTCCTGACGGGGAAACAAAATCACTTATTAAAGATATTCACGAAACACTGGCAAACGTCGGATACTTTTTAATCGCAGCGCATGCAGGTGCAGCGTTATTTCATCACTACGTCCAGAAAGATAACACTCTTTTGAGAATGATCCCTGATTGTAACGATAAGAAATAAATACAAATTTTAATGTTTAACATTACAGCAGGCACTCAGTGAATGCCTGCTGGAATGCTCTATGAGTTGGGTTCGTTAAATGATATGTTTCCAAATATAACCATAAGGAGATGAAATGTTTAATTTTCTCAAAACACTCAACAGGCTCATCAATCAAAAAACCACCCAAGAGGTACCACAGGAATATTCAACCGAGCAGCTTCTGCAGTGGGCTACTGGGTGCATGTTAGAAGGTTTGCCGGACAAGTTTTACGAAGCGAGAATTTCCTGTTTCCGCAACATTGACAATGAAGGACGTACCGCAATCGCTTCAATACATGACGTCAAGTTGACCATAGAAAGCGAATACACTCCTTTCTATCCGCCCGATGATCTTTACGCCACACATTGCATAGAGAAAATGCTTGCTGGAAATAACTGGAGCCAAGCAACTATAACTTTCAACCCAGAAACGACAACCTTCACATGGGAATAACTTTCTCTTCTATGGCGAGGATCTGGTATTTTCTATTTCACGTATTCCGGCAAGCTGATTGTTTGCCTTCTCAATGGTGGCCAGTAGCGGGTTAATCCACAGCACAGCCTGGCAGTACGTTATTGAGCTGGCGGCAGCGGCGCTATCACTGACTGTGTCAGCCTCCCCGGTATCGGGGTGCATTGCATTGGCACGTAAACGGTGCGCGTATTCGAGCAGCCCACCAGCGACATCAGCAGGAACAGGCAAATCACAGGTTTTTTCACGTCGTAAAATCTCCCGGTATTCAATGATGGTTTTCTCTGTTCCGGCATCTATTAGCGAATTAAGGCGGTTGGTATTCTCTGCTATCTGGTTAAACCGGTTGAAGTTGAAGGCCTGAGTAGTTATCACCGCCGTCTGTAGCGCGTTGTCGCTACGCAAAACCCGGTTGTCGCTCTCTGACGTGGCCAGCGCGGCATTACTGCGGGCCAGCAGCACACAGAGCACCGAGATGAGGATGATAGCTGCCATCCCAACAAAAACGAGACTTCTGTTCACTGGTCTATCCCCCAGCACGTCAGCGAGCTTTCCTGGTCTCGCCGTTCTACCTGCCCATAACAGCCATTTTTCTGGCCTTTAGTCAGGCGACAATCACGGCCACCGTCTTTAATCCACCAGCGGATCGCTTCACAGGCTCCTTTACGGTCACCAGCGTTAATGCGCTTGTAAAACGTAGATGGGAAGCATTTTGCGGGACCGATGTTATAAGGGCAAAAAGATGCGATACCCGCTTTCTGCGGCTCACTCAGCGGAATTTTGATATTTCGCTCAACCCACGCCAGCGCTTTGTCGCGTTCGATGGCGTTTACCTGGGCACATTTCTCAGCAGAAAGCCTCATGTCCTGAACTACTGGCTTACCATCAACCATCGTGGCACCACGGCAAATAGTCCAGATTCCGCCACCGTCGCGATATGCTGTCAGGCTGTTACCCTCTTTCTCATCCAGAAACTGATCGAGAATCACGGGGGCGGAAGCCCCGGCAAGAATCAAACCAACGACCGCTGCGCTCAGTTTATTCTTCAGCTTTGGTGACATTACCATTAAGCCGGTCCTCCCTTTCCTTTTTCCTGTAATACCAGTTCACTGCACAAGTGATAACAGTGCATGCGATACCGACAATAATTGCCCAGTCGCTCAGGCTTAACCCTGCAATTCTGTCGGCCAACATCCAGGACACCTCTTTTGCTGTTTTAGCTGTTTCAGCATATGCCTTCGCTGATACACCGCAGCCGGTCAGCGTGGTGCCTGTTCCATATGAAAGTCTGCTGTAAATGGTGCTCATTCTGGTCATAGCCTCACCTCCGATTTTTCGGATGGCGCTGTGTGTGATGAAAGGATCAGGCTTCACGGGCTGGATTTATCAACAAAGCACGTAATACGTGATACCCGTGAGCCTGAAATGAAAAAGGCCGCCATGCGGCAGCCTCGAAGTAAGTACGGTTGTTTACAATGGTGGAGAGAGAGGACCTTCTAACACCTCTGCTTCACCGTTATGGCAAATGTCATCGCCTCTGGTCAGATGCCAAACACCTGTGATTATTTTCCCCGTTTCCAAGTCATCAACAGTGTCATTCGTGTAGTACGCTACCTGTACAACACCGACATGCTGAATCCAGTAATACCCTTCTTTCATAAGCTCCTCCGCGATACTCAGCAGATAGTATAGAGCAGTACAAATAATGCTGTGGTGCAGGAAGCCACAACTTAATCTTTGCTATAAAGTAATTTCGAAAGATGACGATAATGGGTAATAAATGTAAGGCCGGAGGAACCACCATGAGCATGACAGTTAGCACTTTGGGTCAGGACATACTGCAAAGCACAGTAAAACAAGCACCTTCAAGTACTGGCAACTCTGTTTCACAACAAATTCAAAACCTGAAAAAACAAATTGGTGAGTTGACAAAAGAACTCAGCGCCATGGGTTCAAAAATAAATGAAGTAACCTCCGAAGATGAGGCAAAACTGCTTAAACAGCAGATGGAGATGATTCAAAGGCAAATCGAGTCTATGTACGCAAAAATTGCTCAATTACAAAAACAAGAAGCAGAAAAAAACCAAATGGCATCGGGTGCATTACCTACGGTAAGTGACAAATCAAGTTCGAACGTTGCAGGGAATAATACTAAAAATATTGATGTCTACGTTTAGCAGTGACCCCCTATCATTTTTCCTCTGAGTTAGAAACGAAAAAGGATTGTGAGAACTTGTTTTCGAGTTAACGATTTCAGATCGGCGATATGACAGGGGTACTGGTGCTATGCTCCTCGCGAATACCCCTGTCGTATCGCCGGAAAGCAAAAACCCCGCACAGGCGGGGTTCTCGTTATATTCAAATTGTTCGCTTCTCGTCGCTGCCATTGTAGCGCAGGTCTGCTAGACATTGTGACCTATTGATTACAAGTCGGCCTAAGCCAAGTTGACGTTAGTGTCCCTTGCCGGACTTGAACCAGCGACCGGACGATTATGAGCCGCAGGCTCTAACCAACTTAGCCATATGACCACGGGTTAAAAATGGTCAATGCTGACTTAGAACGCTTTCTTTATTTTTAAAGAAAAAGCAACACGAGAATCAAGAATAAATAACCTACATCACAATAAAAAATGCATAAAAATATACATTATTTCATGTTCATATGTATTGTCTGGTCATCACCGTTAAAGTAAACATGTAATCAATACTGGCGATTAGGCTATGTTTCCCTGCATTGCATGCAAAAAAAACACCGAAAACCAAGTCTTAAACTGGAGTTAAGTCCGTATCGTAGAATTTACTCTTAACAGATTACGATAGTTTTTGCGTACGCGTGAGCATTTTTGTATTGTTATAAAAACCCTATAGAAAGAAGAGAAAATGACTGCTGAAATTGCTGTTTTCAATAAATCTGCTGTTGCGTTAGCTGCGGATTCTGCTGTAACAATATCAGGCGGGGGTAAGCATAAAATCTACAATGGTGCTGAAAAACTCTTTGCTCTCACCAAACACCATCCAGTCGGTGTTATGGTATATGGTGCTGGTGATTTATGTTCGGCGCCTTGGGAATTGGTGATCAAAGCCTATCGAAAAAAACTAGGCGATAATCACTTTCCCAATCTTGAAGGCTATGTTAGTGATTTTTTTGATTTTTTAGAAAAATCAAATGATATAGTCACTCCAGGAATGCGTGAAGACAACCTTTATCAATACTTATCAGATGGTGTTTTCGATCTGTTATTTGATACTTTTGCAGACCCAAAAGAGCCTAGTTACTGGAATCCTCTTGATCATCAGCTATTTTTTACTGAATTCGTTGAGTACTGTCAGGAGTTATTGGAACATCTATCCGATACGGACTTTTTAGAAGGTTTTTCTGGCGATGACCTAGATGACGCTCGTGCATTTTGTGATGGACTTAGTGTTCGAATCGTAGCCGATAAATTAGGACGCCTCCCGGAAGTTGATGTTCCCCCAGATTTCTACAAGGTTCTGGCGAGCATTTTTGCTGCCATGATTTGTAAAATTAATGATGTTGGCAATATCACTGGGATCGTTTTTGCCGGCTACGGTGAGAACGATTATTACCCAAAAGTACTTTCATTTGATATAGGTGGATACTTTAATGATAAGGTTCGTCGATACAAAAATGAAGGGAAATGTTCATCTGGTGGCGAAAGTGGAGTTACTCCATTTGCCCAAAGTGAAGAAGTGGGTGCCTTTATGCAAGGCGCCAATCAAGGGTTACTTGGACAACTTCATAAAGAATATCAAGAGTCGATTGCTAACCTGCTAGGAGGTATTGACTCAACAATCACTAAAGTGATACCAAATGACAAAATAGAAGAGACGCAAGCTGCTATACTTGATTTGGTTAACAGCACTGTAGCTGAATGTGATAAACGTATACAGAATTTCATGCATGAAAACTACGTGCGGAAGGTGGTCGACATGATCAAGTTTCTTCCTAAGCAAGATTTAGCTTACATGGCAGAGTCTCTCGTTAACCTTACTGCTTTTAAACGAAAAGTATCAGAAGACTCGGAGACAGTAGGCGGCCCAATTGACGTAGCAGTAATTTCGAAAGCTGATGGATTCATTTGGGTTAAACGGAAACACTATTTTGAGCAAGAGTTGAACCATCACTTCTTCTCTCGGTCATAAGGGAACACATGAGGGTAGCTTATGAAAATGAAACAATCTTTCCAAAAAAACCAACCGAAAACGATTAAGGATTTTTTTGTATCTGAAAAGATAAAATCTAGAGAAAAATCCTCAGATCGAAATAGTTTCTTTCAGAGACTATTAGAAAACAATCATAATGCGTAAACCCTAGTAAGCAGGCCAAGTGGCCTGCTTTTCTATTCGATAACAATTGCAAAACTTCCCTCTATAAACCCCAGTGCTGCCTGTAGATCTTTCCTGATAGTTCCATCTGAGCACTTACGTTTCTTCGCAATAGTGCGCAATGAAACACCGATCACAAAGTGAGCAATAATTAATTCATGCTCATCAGGCCTATACTTGCGTAAGCGAGCCACGCATCCATCAATCATAATACCTTCATCGTCATCGCACTGTTGACGAGATTTCTTACCATGAGGAAATAATCCTTTAAACCCAGCCGCAATTGGTTGCCAGTCCACACCGCTACTGTCAGCTGCAGCCCAGGCCCCCCAACGATCCATCACTTCATACATATCACGCATCAAACATCTCCTTACGCCAGAACACCGAGCCCATAAGCCCGGTCCAGCACTCTGATTATCATTACCGGCTGAGGTAAATGGTTTCGCTCAAACTTCACCGGGTCGTTATGTAGTTCTGTATGGCACTGCCGACACAGGGGGATCGCGAAAATATCATGCGCCTTCGTTGCCATCCCTCCCTGCCCCCAGCCAATTAAATGGTGTGGGTCATCGGATGGTTTGCCGCAGCATTCGCAGGGCTGTGTTTTAATCCATGCAAGATATCTGGGGTTCGCCCAACGGATCCTCTTCGGACGTTTCATATAGGTTTGCGGGGACTCGGGATCTACCAGGACACCGAC
The DNA here is from genome assembly GCF_024809055.1 of Citrobacter sp. JUb117. Taxonomy (NCBI): domain Bacteria; kingdom Pseudomonadati; phylum Pseudomonadota; class Gammaproteobacteria; order Enterobacterales; family Enterobacteriaceae; genus Citrobacter; species Citrobacter sp. JUb117. The sequence goes on along the minus strand of NZ_JANUFB010000001.1, from coordinate 751,468 downwards.
TACGGGTTTAATCGCTGGAACTTGCGCTGGTGGCATGTTCACGGTTACTGCGTTGGCTCTGGCTGTAATGATGCTGGTGGCGGTTACACCCGGTTCGATATCGCATTCACGCATGACTGAATGATGCTCTTTCGAAGGAATACGTAGCGACCGACTGGCTGCTGATTCGGGAATTGCGTCGGTAGCACCCATACGAACAGCCCACCAGCAAAGCTCCGCCAGCGACAGTTCTCTGGAAGGGTCCAGATTCAGCGCTACCATTATGCTGTTGATAATCCAGTTAATAACATTACGTCTCGCCAGCTCTGCAAGTTGTTCGCTGTGGTGGTCACGCAAATGGTTATCACAATGTCCACACAGGAGAACCGATCCAGGTTCATGACGCAGAGTGGTTAACTCGTGATAATGGTAATCACTGTGTGGCCACTGGCAGCAACTACCGCCATAACGCAGAAGCCAGTAATCAAGACCACTAAAACCACCAGCAGCCTTTATAACTTTTTCATCCAGGAAGAACGGCCACAGGGACTCGTCACTGGCCAGCGGCTGGCGAACGTCAGGAACACGGCCAGCAGGCAGCCGTTCCATACTTGCCGGCTGGCTTTCCACCAGCACACGTTCACAACTGAATAATGACATCAGCTCACTGCCCGGCTTGAGCAGCACAATTCCAAGCTCACGCGCAATCACCGGCTTCAGCAGCGCCCTCATTCTGCAATCTCCCCGATAATTATTTGTCCCTTCTCTCCCCATAACTTAGTGACGCGTGAATCCCAGATGTGAGCGTCATCTTCGTAAATGGCATCCATCAGGGCTTTCATCATATTGTCGAAATCAGGTTTAGCCTGGTGTGGTTTACCGTTGAACTCAGTCCGTTTCTTTTTGCTCCAGCTCGCTGGCATCGGAAGAATGAAGGTGACATGCGAACGGCTTTCCGGCAGCTCAACACCCTGCAGACGAACTTCATCACAGAAAGCCCGGTAACGCAGAACCTCGGGGCGCTTTTTCCATTTGTCAGCGCGCGTCATTCTGGGCTTGCCCATTGGGGTGATATCATAGACTTTCACATTCACCTCCAGATCCGTTGTTGCCAGGTTCTGTCCTGACGCGGAGGCTTAGATACTTCTGGCAAGAACGCGCTGATCGTCCAGTGAATGAAGTCATTATCCAGACTACGCTCTGTCTTAATCTGCTTTGCGTGATAGCGGGCTTCCAGTTCGTCAGCCTGCTCAGTGGTGAGTTGAGTATGTTGAAACCAGCTTTTCTTCATAACGCACCTCTGAATGAGGCAAAAAGAAAATCGCTGGCGTTGGATAACGTCAGTATGAGTGATTGCTTGAATTGTTCTTGCGCCATGGGGCTTTTCTCCTGTGGCGCAGCAGGTATAGGTTGTTCAGGCCTACGACGGGAGTGTAACAGATTTCTGGGTAACGCGATAACCAGCTCTTTCCAGCATCTGAGTAAACAACGTTGGTGTGCCAATAATTTCATCATCCTGAAGAGGCATGAAAGACACCATGCTGCCGCGCCGGTACATCAGGGCACGCTCACATTCTGGAAATGATTGCAGTCTGGCAACGATGACTCCATCGTGACATCTGATGACTGCGTAGCCTTTTTTGGGCAATTCTACTTTTTCTTTCACTTAAACTCCCCCATGCAAACGGGATCAAAGTAACACCCAAAAAAATTAATAAAACCAGTCGTCAGCGCTTTCCCAGGTATCCTGGAGGATTGATTCAATTTTCTTTTTGTCGTCCTTGTCACCACCAAAAACACTTAACCCATCTGACCCGGCACGGCGGATTGTGAGCCTGCAATTGTCATAGTGATCATTCAGACGCTTAAGCAATTCTTTCTCCAGTGCTGGTACCGCGCCTTTAGGAAGTTCTTTCATGCGATCAATGGTTAATTCAACTTTCATAATGGCCCTCATTGCATATACTGTGTTTTTATACAGTACCCCTACACGCAAAAATTATCAACGATTTAAGAGCACAAATTGTTAATTTCCTGTCAGTAGTAAAAAAAGAAAACCCGACGTAGTGGGTTGAATTAGCAGTGTTATATTAAGCGGCAATTTCTTTCTGCCGGCACAATCCCGAGAGATTCGCCCTCTGTATCGCATCATCAATGAGCACCTGTACACGAACAACAAGCTCGCCGGGTACCTTTTTCTTGAACCATCCATTAACTGTTTGAGCTCGCCGATTTAGACGGCGCCCCAGTTCTGCCTGACTGCATATAGCTAACATTTTCTTTTGTGTTGTGAGCTTCATTGATTTGTCTCGAGTAGTGAACGTGAAACGAGTAAATCAAATTATTTCGATATCGTCAAATTATATCGATAGGTTGAGCTACAGATAAAATCTGTATAATCGGATGTATGTTTTTGAGCGGGCTAGGAATATGAACTTCGGAAAGCGATTACAAAAAGCCATCCATGATCTTGGAATATCTCAATCGGAACTTGCGCGCAGACTGGGAGTAAAAGCCCAGTCAGTAAATGGCTGGTGTAACTCTAATATACTTCCAAGAGCTGACATCCTAGATAGGCTACAGTCCGCTACAGGCTATCCACTCTATTGGTTTTTTCTTGAAGAAACTGAAGCTGACACTATTCCTGCCATAACATCAGGAAAAAAACGTCAACCTCAGTCGGCCCAGGAACAAAAGCTACTGGAGCAATTTGAGCTTTTGCCCACTGACGATGAGAGAGAAAAGATAATTAAGTTGATCGAACTGCGTCTGCAAGAGCTAGATGATGTAGCCACTGCTTACCTAAAAAAACGAAAGATAATCCCCAGTAACGAGTAACCCCTCCACTCCTGCACCCTTCATAAAGCACGCGAAATCAATCCGATAAACTAATCGGTGAGCTGTTCACACTCATTATTATCGATTTAATTTGACATGTATCGATTCAATCGATAATACTATTCCCAACACAAAGACAGTCATCGAGGCAGGACGCCCACGAAGTAGCTGCCGGCGGCATACGAATCACCGGATGAGATGACAAGTATTAACACGCAGCAGGTTCAACGTTCCGCCAGCCTGGCGACAAGGGCAACGCAAGAGGATAAATCCATGATCGATTTCGCACGTAAACCAGTGCGGTGTCAGGCCGTACATCTAAATCGCATTGAAGTAATCATTCGACTGATTTGCTACACGCTTGCCCAGAAGGGCAACCCGTCTGCCGACCAACAGACTGCAGTTCGTTCATAACGAGTTTGACCAATGGCTGTTGCCAGCATCAGTAAGGAAGTGACTATGGAGTTTGGAATGAAACGCGTGGTGGCATCTGTTCAGGTGGTTGCCATCCTCAACAGGATTTACAACGGCAGTCCGGTTTCCATCGCATCAATCAGCAAGGAATCAAAGCTGTCTGTGTCTTACCTCGAGCAGATTTTCTCGAAGCTGCGCAGCAGTGAAATCGTCACCAGCCAGCGTGGCGCTGGTGGCGGATACCACCTTAGCAAAGCAAACCCCAGCGTGGCTGACGTCGTTCGCGCCGTTACTCACACGCCTGATTCATTTGAGCCCGTGCTGAATGCTCTGGAGTGGGTCCCCGTCGCGCATCTGATGCAGGGAAAATCCCCTACCCCATAAAGCACAAAACCCGCGCAAGGCGGGTTAAGTACCCGGTCAGCCGACCAAAGCTTTCCGGAACGAGTTTTGACCAATAACCACTACCTTAGGCGGCGATCATCAGCTGCCGGGTATCTTACAATCCTACGGAGCCCGAACGCAATGTTAACGTATGCGTATCTTATTAAAGCCAAAGCGAAAGCAACTGAGGCAAAAAACCTGTTTTGCTGGTTCTCTGCGAAATCAGATTCCCGTGCAGAACGCGAAATCCTCAATATTCTCGAAGACAATGGTATTGCCGTCGGTCGTGGTGCCGATTATCAATTACCAGTCCGCACCAACTGGTTTGTTGTTGACGATCTTCCTGAGGAAAGCACACTTGATGACACATGGTGCGATCGTTACGAACTGGCAGAAGACCAGCAGACGTGGCAACTGAAACAGAAGCCTGATGATGAAAATCAGGAGACTTCCAGCCAGCAAAAACCTGAAACTTCCAGTGCCAATGTATTCACCAGCGATGCGCCAGCATTGCTCCGCCCCATATCTCGCCTGCGTCTGTCTCAGCGGATGATTGCACACCTGTTAAATGACGGTGAAGAGAAGGAAATCAGTGAAGCGCGGCACATCCAGATCGGACAGATGGAACTGGACGAAAATGATCTCTATGTGCAAAACCTGTTACAGGCCGTTGCGAGTGTGCCAGCGGTGAAAGAGCTTTCTGCCCATGTCGAGTGGAAGCTGGCAAGCGCTGTAAAAGAAGTCTTCGACCGTGAGCAGGTCTATACCGTTGCTTCATTTGAGCAATTTATTACCGAATGGATTGCAGAACCAGAAACGCGGGCTCTTATAGTTCAGGAGTGGGTTAATGATAAGAAGGCACGAGTTGTGGGTGATGAACAATCCACTCCTCCTGTAACGCCAGAGCTTATTACCGTTGCTACTCTGCCGCTACGCCAGCGCCTCTTAGCTCAGTTTATTTCTGAAGAATATGCTTACCATATTGATACTGAGCAGAAGAAAACTATTCAGGAACTCGAGCTGGATGTGGACAACAGCTATGTGCAAAACCTGCTGCTTGCCGCCGAGAATGTAGAACCATTCGGGAAAGCACCAGAGATCGATATCTGGAAAGTTGTCAGAGCGCTGAAAACCGTTTTTCCGGTTGATGGAAAGCGAGTTGATCTGGTCACCGTTATCCAGTTCTTTAAGGCCTGGTTCAATACTGAGCACATTGACCGTGGGCTGCTGATTAAAGAGTGGTGTAAAGGCAATCGTGTGTCGGAGATTCAGCGCACTGACTCCGGAACCAACGCTGGTGGTGGCAATAAGACCGATCGCAACCCGGAACTTGTCCACTCGCTGGACACTCTGGACATTGATATTGCGCTGGCCACACTTCCAATGGATTTCAACATCTACGATATCCCAGGTGGCGTTTTCCGTCGTGCAAAAGAGATCATTGCTAAAAACGAAAGCCCGTTCAAAGAGTGGTCCGTCGCCCTGCGCAAACGCGCTGGCATCCTGGATTATTCCCGTGCAGCTATTTTCGCGCTTATTCGCAGTGCAGAAGAAAACGCTCACCATTTCCCGGAACTGCTGAGCCGTTACATCAATAAGAACCTGACTGAAACCAACCACCAGCACCCAACTGAAGAAACCCTGGCGGCAGCCGGTCACGTGCCAGAAAAAAGCTGGGAAAACGAGATTAACGAGAAAGTCACAGCTGAACAGACGGCATTAGCCGAACAACCAGAAATCGCCAACATGGGCAACGGCGTGTTCTCCATCGATGGTCTGATGGGTAACCAGCCGGCAGTCGCGCTTTCTGTCGTAGACCAGGTACGCCAGCGCGCCGTCGATGAACAATTACAACAAGCCAATACCGAAGAAACCACCAACGATGTGCAGATGGAAAAAACTGACAACAGCGAAATCAAAGCTAATGCTGAAGTGCCTCAGGGCGAAGCAGCTGCTTGGCCAGTTGAAAGCACTGATGCGGCTGGTGAGCATCCAGCTTCCCTGAATAATGAACCCCTTCACCATATAGATACGGATCACCTGAACGCTTTTTATACTCACCTGATGGTTGATTTGGAAACTATGGGCAGCGGTCCTGATGCACCAGTAGTCTCTATCGGCGCCGTATATTTTGATCCTTCAACTGGTAACACTGGTGCCGAATTTTACCAGGTTGTCAGTCTTGAATCATCGATGTCGTTTGGCATGAAACCGGATGCGTCAACAATTCAGTGGTGGTTGAAACAATCATCTGAAGCCCGCTCTGCAATTCTGGTTGATGAGGCCATGGGGCTGCGTGAAACCCTTGAACTACTGTCTGACTTTATTGCTGAAAATGCTGCTAACGGTAGTCACACTGTTCAGCTGTGGGGTAATGGATGCTCGTTTGATAACGTCATTCTCCGCCACGCATATGCATTAACAGAAACTCCCTTCGCTGTTCCGTTCTGGAATGACAGGGACGTAAGGACCATGGTTGAACTGGGTAAATCTGTCGGTATTAACCCACGCTTCGACATCCCTTTTGAAGGCGACATGCACAATGCGCTTTCTGACGCCCGGCATCAGGTCAAATACGTATCTGCAATCTGGCAGCGCCTGACAAAAAACTGATTTTAGGTTTTCACTTACAGCCAGCTGCAGCATGTACTGTTGTGGCTGGCGGCATCGGAGTTATGTATGTCGCAACTCATTTTCAGCGAAGAGTGGATGGTTGAAGCGCGACTAACAGAAAAGACCGGATTGTCGGAAAGACAAATTAAAAGTTATCGGTTGAATTTGTGGATCGAAGGCGTGCATTTCAAACATCTGACAGCTCTCGGGGAAACTGACAATTCTAAAGGTCTGCTTTGGTACAACTATCCAAAGATTAACCAATTAGTACAGGATGCATGATGGACTTTCCAACCGGCGTTGAGCTGCATAATGGAAAAATACGGATCACATTTACCTATCGCGGCAAACGTTGCCGCGAAGTCCTTCGCGGCTGGACGGTGAACAGCAGCAACATCAAAAAAGCTGGAAATCTTCGTGCGCTCATAACAAGTGAAATACAGCTCGGTAAGTTCGACTATGCAGAACGTTTCCCGGAATCCAAAGCGCTTAAGAAGTTCATCACAACCAAAAAAATCACCACGTTTAAAGAACTGAGTGATTTTTTTACAGACACCAAAGCCTTAGAGGTATCTGGTGCAACACTGCTATCGCTTACTTCGGTCGTAAATACGTTACTGCGTGTAATCGGAGAAAATACCCGTCTGGTAGATATTGAGCATGCCGACATTTTGCATTACCGAAAGGAGTTATTAACCGGGACAATTATTAACCCGGCAATGCCGAATCTGGCCAGGCAGGGCCGCGCGCCCTCAACAGTCAATAAACAGATGGCAGTTTTATCAGAAATGCTTAAGCTCGCAAACCGAAGCCAGTTTATATTGCATGCTCCTTATGAAGGAGTGTCGCGACTCAAGTTATCTAAAAATGATCCCGACCCACTTTTACTTCATGAGTACCAGGCACTGATAGCCGCCCTTCCCCGTAGCCAGGCATTAATCATCATTGTTGCCGTTCATACGGGGATGAGGCCGGGCGAGATATGCGCCCTGGCATGGGAAGACATTGATTTGGTAAAAGGTGAAATCCACGTATCCAGAAGTTTGACGAATAAGCGAGTATTTGTTCCCCCTAAGACAGATGCCGGAATAAGGACGATAACGTTGCTTAAACCTGCTCTGGATGCACTGAAGGAACAATACGAAGTCACCGGCGCTAATCCGAAGCAAGAAATTCGATTTCACCATCGGGAGATCGGAAAAACTGAGCAGCAATCTCTTCGCTTCGTTTTTTCACCAACAGCATATTCGTCAAAAAAAGGCAGTTACTTCTCCAAGAACTCGATTGCCTATGGCTGGAAGCGAGGCACTAAACTTGCAAATATCCGCGAAAGGAATCCTTATCAGTCACGGCATACCTACGCATGCTGGACGTTGATGGCCGGAGCGAACCCGTCATTCATAGCGAGTCAGATGGGACATGAAGATGCGCGCATGGTGTACGAGGTTTACTCCAAGTGGATTGGCGACATGAACCAGGATCAGGTCAACATGCTGAACAATCAGATGCCAACAGCACTGCCCCCAGGGCGCCCCCACGGGCAGGGGAGCATGAGAAAAGTTATTTAATTTCATAGCGCTGCTTTCAATCCACATAATCAGCGTTAAACTATTCATACCGTCAATTTAGGGAGAAACGAAGATGCGCGTACTGGTTGTTGAGGATAATGCCTTATTACGTCACCACCTGAAGGTTCAGTTACAGGATGCAGGCCACCAGGTTGATGATGCTGAGGATGCAAAGGAAGCAGATTATTACCTTAACGAACATCTGCCAGATATTGCGATCGTCGACTTAGGTCTGCCCGATGAAGATGGCTTGTCACTGATCCGCCGCTGGCGCAGCAATGACGTTTCGCTCCCCATTCTGGTGTTGACCGCCCGAGAAGGCTGGCAGGATAAAGTGGAAGTGCTAAGCGCTGGGGCTGATGACTACGTGACAAAACCTTTCCATATTGAAGAGGTGGTCGCCCGCATGCAGGCACTGATGCGCCGCAATAGCGGCCTGGCCTCGCAAATTATCTCGCTGCCGCCTTTTCAGGTTGACCTTTCCCGCCGCGAATTATCAGTGAATGATGAGGTTATCAAACTCACCGCGTTTGAATACACCATCATGGAAACGCTGATCCGCAATAACGGCAAAGTGGTCAGCAAAGACTCACTGATGCTACAACTTTATCCGGATGCAGAACTGCGTGAAAGCCACACCATCGATGTACTGATGGGACGTCTGCGCAAAAAAATTCAGGCGCAATATCCGGATGACGTGATCACCACTGTACGTGGGCAGGGCTACCTCTTCGAACTGCGCTAATGAACAAATTATTGCGTCATTTTTTCCCGTTATCGCTGCGTGTACGCTTTTTGCTGGCGACCGCTGGCGTTGTCCTTGTGCTTTCACTGGCCTATGGCATGGTCGCGCTGGTGGGTTACAGCGTAAGCTTTGATAAGACCACATTTCGTCTTCTGCGCGGTGAAAGTAACTTGTTTTACACCCTCGCGAAATGGGAAGACGGCAAGCTCCAGGTCGAACTGCCTGAACATCTCGATATGCAAAGCCCCACCATGTCGCTGATCTACGATGAAAATGGCAAATTGCTGTGGGCACAACGCGATGTCCCCTGGCTGACGCACAGTATTCAGCCGGACTGGTTAAAAACGAATGGTTTTCATGAAATAGAAGCCGATGTCGATGCCACCAGCACGTTACTGCGCGAAGATCACTCCGCGCAACAGCAGCTTAAAGAAGTCAGAGAAGATGATAACGATGCCGAAATGACCCATTCGGTGGCGGTAAACGTCTACCCTGAGACCGCCCGCATGCCTCAGCTTACCATTGTCGTTGTCGACACTATCCCCATTGAGCTCAAGCGCTCGTATATGGTCTGGAGCTGGTTTATCTATGTATTGGTCGCCAACTTGCTGCTCGTGATCCCGCTGCTATGGGTCGCCGCCTGGTGGAGTTTACGGCCTATCGAGTCACTGGCGCGTGAGGTCCGAGAACTTGAGGAGCATCACCGTGAGATGCTCAATCCCGCCACCACGCGGGAACTAACTAGCCTGGTACGTAACCTCAACCGACTGCTGAAAAGTGAGCGTGAGCGTTACGATAAATACCGCACGACCTTAACCGATCTCACCCATAGCCTGAAAACACCGCTGGCGGTATTGCAAAGCACGCTACGCTCGATGCGCAATGAAAAGATGAGCGTAACCGATGCCGAACCCGTGATGCTGGAACAAATTAGCCGCATTTCCCAGCAAATTGGCTACTACCTGCATCGCGCCAGCATGCGCGGTGGTAACGCCCTGCTCAGCCGCGAACTGCACCCGGTTGCCCCTTTGCTGGATAAGCTAACCTCCGCCCTCAATAAGGTGTATCAGCGTAAAGGCGTCACTATTAGTCTCGATATCTCACCCGAAATCAGTTTCGTCGGCGAGCAAAATGATTTTGTCGAGGTCATGGGTAACGTGCTGGATAACGCCTGTAAATACTGTCTGGAGTTCGTCGAGATCTCCGCTCACCTGTCCGACGATCGCCTACATATTCTGGTGGAAGATGACGGTCCAGGCATTCCACAAGCCAAGCGCGAAGTGGTTTTTGATCGCGGCCAGCGTGTGGATACCTTACGCCCCGGGCAAGGCGTGGGGCTGGCGGTAGCTCGCGAAATTACCGAGCAGTATGACGGGCAAATTATCGCAGGCGACAGCCTGTTAGGCGGCGCGCGCATGGAGGTCATTTTTGGCCGTCAGCATCCGGGGCATAAAGACGAGTAAGTTGTTTGTAATATTTATGTACCGGGATCACTTATCCGGTTAAGCATCCGTTATAATCGGAGCAACCAACAGTCTGCGGATGCGCATTATGGAATACCAATTAAACCTCAACTGGCCCGACTTTCTCGAACGCCACTGGCAAAAGCGCCCGGTGGTCTTAAAGCGTGGTTTTACAAACTTTATCGATCCGCTTTCCCCTGATGAACTGGCCGGACTGGCGATGGAAAGTGAAGTCGACAGCCGACTGGTCAGCCATCAGGACGGTAAATGGCAGGTGAGCCACGGTCCATTCGAAAGCTATGACCATCTCGGCGAGAACAACTGGTCGCTGCTGGTCCAGGCCGTCAACCACTGGCACGAACCGACCGCCGCGCTGATGCGTCCGTTTCGCGAATTACCGGACTGGCGTATTGATGACCTGATGATCTCCTTTTCCGTGCCCGGCGGCGGCGTTGGTCCGCACCTGGATCAGTACGATGTGTTTATCATTCAAGGCACCGGTCGTCGTCGCTGGCGCGTAGGCGAAAAACTCCAGCTAAAACAACACTGCCCACACCCGGACCTGCTGCAGGTTGATCCGTTCGAGGCCATCATTGATGAGGAGCTGGAGCCGGGTGATATTCTGTATATCCCGCCAGGATTCCCGCACGAAGGCTACGCGCTGGAAAACGCGATGAACTATTCTGTCGGTTTCCGCGCCCCGAACGCCCGGGAGTTAATCAGCGGATTCGCCGATTACGTTCTGCAACGTGAGCTGGGCAGCACCTATTACAGCGACCCGGACCTGCCGCCGCGCGACCATCCGGCGGATGTTCTGCCACAAGAAATGGATAAACTGCGTGAAATGATGCTGGGGCTGATTAATCAACCTGAACATTTCAAACAGTGGTTTGGTGAGTTTATTTCCCAGTCGCGTCATGAGCTGGATGTCGCCCCGCCGGAGCCACCTTATCAGCCCGACGAAATCTACGACGCGCTGAAACAAGGGGATGTGCTGGTACGTCTGGGCGGATTACGCGTTATCCGTGTCGGCGACGAGGTTTACGTCAACGGTGAAAAAATTAACTCACCGCATCGCCCTGCCCTCGAGGCGCTGGCCAGCCATATTGTGCTGACAGCCGAGAACTTTGAAGATGCGCTGGAAGATCCGTCTTTCCTCGCCATGCTGGCCGCGCTGGTTAACAGCGGATACTGGTTCTTCGAAGGGTAAATTAGTAGTGACTGCGCCGGATGGCGCTTCGCTTATCCGGCCCACGGAATGAGGTATCTGTAGGCCGGATAAGGCGCAAGCCACCATCCGGCCTCTACACACTCTTTATTTTTGTTTCGCGGCCAATTCGGCAATACGCACGATCACCTGCACCGCTTTTTCCATTCCTTCCAGCGTCACAAACTCATGTTTACCATGATAGTTGTAGCCGCCGGTGAACAGATTCGGGCACGGTAATCCCATAAACGACAGCTGCGCACCGTCAGTGCCGCCACGAATAGGTTTCAGCACAGGCTCAATGTCGCAATCACGCATCGCCTGCTGGGCAATATCCAGCACGTGGGGGTGCTCAATCACTTTCTCGCGCATATTGTAATAGCTATCTTCAATCACCAGTTCGATATAGCAGTCCGGGTGTAACCCTTTGCCAACCTTTTTGGCGATCTCCATAATTTTACGTTTGCGCGCTTCAAACTGTTTACGGTCAAAATCACGGATAATGTAGTGCATGTCCGCCCGGTCAACGGTGCCTTTCATACTCGCCAGATGGTAAAAACCTTCGTAACCTTCGGTCGTTTCCGGGCTTTCATCTGCCGGAACCTCTGCGTGGATACGAGCAGCCAGCGACAGCGCATTCACCATCACCCCTTTTGCGGTACCAGGGTGCACATTGTTACCAACGATTTTGATATTGACCGACGCCGCGTTGAAGTTTTCAAACTCCAGTTCACCCACGCCCCCCCCATCAACGGTGTAAGCCCACTTCGCATCAAATGCGGCGACGTCAAAGTGCTTCGCCCCTTTACCCACCTCTTCGTCGGGCGTAAAGGCCACACGAATATCGCCATGGGGAATGTTTTTATGCTTCAACACAGCCAGCGCGGTCATGATCTCCGCCACTCCGGCTTTGTCGTCCGCACCCAGCAGGGTTTTACCGTCGGTGGTGATCAACGTTTGTCCCAAAAGTTGATGTAACACCGGGAACATCACCGGCGACAGAACTTCGTCACCAATGCCTAACGCAATATCGCCCCCACGGTAGTTTTCAACAATTTGCGGGTTGACGTTTTTACCCGTGAAATCCGGTGAGGTATCGACATGAGAAATAAAGCCAATCGCGGGAATATCACCGGCAACGTTTGCGGGTAACGTTGCCATCAGTGTTCCCTTCTCACTTAATGAAACGTTAACCAGCCCCATCTCTTCAAGCTGTTGTTTGAGCAGCTGTAATAGCTTCCACTGCCCCTCAGTGCTGGGTACCTGCCGCACACCCGATTTGGACTGAGTGTCCAGCGACACGTAGTGTAAAAAACGCTCAAGTAGTTTATCCATGCAGTCACCCTCACTTTTCGTGACAACATTATCAATAAGCAAGAAAAGACAAATATTGCGTCAGGTCATTTTTATCCCCGCAAGTGAGAATATTTGTCTCTGACACCCCTTCTGACTATAAGGGTAAGTCAGTAATTCGCAACAAGGATTGGCGATTACAATGGTTTGCCGTAGAATAATCGCCCTCATTAAGAGTCATCAAGGTGGTTAACCACAAACCCCGCAGCGGTCAGCCATCCGTTGCGTTTACATGGGACAGAGTAAAAAATTGAATAAACAACCGCGTTCGCTTTCTCCACTGGTGCAATTAGCGGGAATTCGCAAAAGTTTCGATGGCAAAGAGGTGATTTCCGACCTGGATTTGACCATCAACAATGGCGAATTTCTCACGCTGCTCGGCCCCTCTGGCTGCGGTAAAACAACCGTTCTTCGCCTGATTGCGGGTCTTGAAACGGTTGATTCCGGTCATATCATGCTGGACAACCAGGATATCACTCACGTACCTGCGGAAAACCGCTATGTGAACACCGTATTCCAAAGTTATGCGTTATTCCCCCACATGACCGTGTTCGAGAATGTGGCCTTCGGTTTGCGCATGCAAAAGACCCCGACTGCCGACATTCAACCTCGCGTCACCGAAGCCTTGCGCATGGTGCAACTGGAAGAGTTTGCCCAGCGTAAACCCCATCAACTCTCCGGTGGACAGCAGCAGCGTGTGGCAATTGCCCGTGCAGTGGTCAACAAACCTCGTTTGCTATTGTTAGATGAATCGCTCTCCGCGCTGGACTACAAACTGCGCAAGCAGATGCAGAACGAACTGAAAGCGCTGCAGCGTAAGCTCGGTATCACCTTTGTCTTTGTCACTCACGATCAAGAAGAAGCGCTGACCATGTCAGACCGTATCGTGGTGATGCGTGACGGCAAAATTGAGCAGGACGGCACGCCGCGAGAAATTTACGAAGAGCCGAAAAATCTGTTCGTCGCCGGGTTTATCGGTGAGATCAATATGTTCAACGCGACGGTGATTGAACGTCTGGATGAACAACGCGTTCGTGCTAACGTTGAAGGTCGAGAGTGCAACATCTACGTGAATTTCGCCGTTACGCCGGGACAAAAACTGCATGTTTTGCTGCGTCCGGAAGATCTGCGCGTAGATGAGATCAACGATGACAACCACATCGAAGGACTTATCGGCTACGTGCGTGAACGCAACTACAAAGGCATGACGCTGGAGTCGGTTGTCGAACTGGAAAATGGCAAGATGGTGATGGTTAGCGAATTCTTCAACGAAGACGATCCTGACTTCGATCACTCTCTGGACCAGAAAATGGCCATTAACTGGGTAGAAAGTTGGGAGGTCGTACTGGCTGATGAAGAACACAAGTAAATTCCAGAGTGTGGTGATCGTCACCATTGTCGGTTGGCTTGTGTTATTTGTCTTCCTGCCCAACCTGATGATCATTGGCACCAGCTTTTTGACCCGTGACGATGCGAATTTCGTCAAAATGGTCTTTACGCTGGAAAACTATGCTCGCCTGCTCGATCCGCTCTACTTTGAGGTGTTGATTCACTCCCTCAATATGGCGCTGATTGCCACGTTCGCCTGCCTGGTGCTCGGCTATCCGTTTGCCTGGTTTTTGGTAAAACTGCCGGAAAAAGTGCGTCCACTGCTGCTGTTCCTGCTGATTGTTCCGTTCTGGACCAACTCGCTTATTCGCATCTATGGACTCAAAATTTTCCTCAGTACCAAAGGCTATCTCAACGAGTTTCTGCTGTGGCTCGGGGTCATTGATACCCCTATTCGCATTATGTTCACCCCCAGCGCGGTCATTATCGGCCTCGTTTACATCCTGCTGCCGTTTATGGTTATGCCGCTTTATTCCAGCATTGAGAAACTCGATAAGCCGCTACTGGAAGCCGCGCGCGATCTGGGTGCCAGCAAATTTCAGACCTTCACCCGCATCATCATTCCGCTGACCATGCCGGGAATTATCGCCGGTTGCCTGCTAGTGATGCTGCCAGCCATGGGGTTATTTTACGTGTCTGATCTAATGGGCGGCGCGAAAAACCTGCTGATTGGTAACGTGATAAAAGTTCAGTTCCTGAACATTCGTGACTGGCCGTTTGGTGCCGCCACCAGCATTACCCTGACCATCGTGATGGGACTGATGTTATTAGTTTACTGGCGCGCCTCCCGCTTGCTGAATAAAAAGGTGGAACTCGAATGATCGGTCGACTGCTTCGCGGTGGTTTCATGACCGCCATCTACGCGTATCTGTACATTCCAATCATTATTTTGATTGTGAACTCCTTTAACAGCTCGCGCTTTGGCATCAACTGGCAAGGCTTTACCACTAAATGGTACGGCCTGCTGATGAACAACGACAGCCTGCTGCAGGCGGCACAGCATTCACTGACGATGGCCGTATTATCCGCAACCTTTGCCACCCTGATCGGCTCACTGACGGCGGTTGCGCTTTACCGCTACCGTTTTCGCGGTAAACCGTTTGTCAGCGGTATGCTGTTCGTGGTGATGATGTCGCCGGATATCGTGATGGCGATTTCACTGCTGGTGCTGTTTATGCTGATCGGTATTCAACTGGGGTTCTGGTCGTTGCTGTTCTCGCATATCACCTTCTGTTTGCCTTTTGTGGTGGTGACAGTGTACTCACGCCTGAAAGGATTCGATGTGCGTATGCTGGAAGCCGCAAAAGACCTGGGCGCCAGCGAAGTCACCATTCTGCGCAAAATCATTCTGCCGCTGGCGATGCCAGCGGTCGCTGCAGGCTGGTTACTGAGCTTTACCCTGTCGATGGATGACGTAGTTGTTTCATCGTTCGTCACTGGACCAGGTTATGAAATTCTGCCGTTAAAAATCTACTCAATGGTTAAAGTCGGCGTGTCACCAGAAGTTAATGCGCTGGCCACCATTTTGTTGGTTCTGTCGCTGGTCATGGTTATCGCCAGCCAGCTTATTGCACGTGATAAAACTAAAGGCCGCTAACAGGCCCATACCCTATGGATTTCGAGTTGCATTGAGGCGGCAAGCTCGTGAGTCCCCAGTCACATAGATAACTATGTGACTGGGGTGAACTAGCGTAGCCAACAAAAATGCGGCTTGAAAGACGACGGGTATGTTATTCAGGGGACGTTAAATGATGAAACAATGGTCACGCCACCTGCTCGCCGCGGGTGCTCTGGCACTGGGTATGAACACCGCCACAGCCTCCGACAACAACACGCTCTATTTCTACAACTGGACCGAATACGTTCCGCCAGGACTGCTGGAGCAGTTCACGAAAGAGACCGGTATTAAGGTTATCTATTCGACCTACGAGTCGAACGAAACCATGTATGCCAAACTCAAAACGTATAAAGACGGCGCCTACGATCTGGTGGTTCCCTCCACCTACTACGTGGATAAAATGCGCAAAGAAGGCATGATCCAGAAGATTGATAAGACCAAGCTCACCAACTTCAACAATCTCGATCCGGACATGCTTAACAAGCCGTTTGACCCAAATAACGACTACTCCATTCCGTATATCTGGGGAGCAACGGCTATTGGCGTCAACAGCGATGTCATTGATCCGAAAACCGTGACCAGCTGGGCCGATCTGTGGAAACCGGAATACAAAGGCAGCCTGCTGTTAACCGATGATGCGCGTGAAGTGTTCCAGGTAGCGCTGCGCAAGCTGGGCTACTCCGGTAACACCACCGACCCGAAAGAGATTGAAGCCGCGTATAACGAGCTGAAGACACTGATGCCTAACGTCGCGGCGTTTAACTCAGACAACCCGGCAAACCCGTATATGGAAGGTGAAGTCAACCTCGGTATGGTGTGGAACGGCTCAGCATTCGTCGCGCGTCAGGCAGGCACGCCGCTGGAAGTCGTGTGGCCGAAAGAAGGCGGCATTTTCTGGATGGACAGTCTGTCTATTCCGGCGAACGCCAAAAACAAAGAAGGTGCGCTGAAGCTGATTAACTTCCTGCTGCGCCCGGATGTCGCAAAAGAAGTGGCCGAAACCATCGGTTACCCAACGCCAAACCTGGCGGCACGTAAACTGCTCAGCCCGGAAGTGGCCAATGATAAAACGCTCTATCCTGATGCTGATACCATCAACAAAGGCGAATGGCAGAACGACGTCGGCTCAGCTAGCACAATTTATGAAGAGTACTATCAGAAGCTGAAAGCAGGACGCTAATTGCCGTCCCGTAGGCCGGATAAGACGCGCCAGCGTCGCCATCCGGCGAATCATTGCCCGATGGCGCTTCGCTTATCGGGCCTACGCCATCCGGCAAAAAAAATCACAGCCCTTTCAATAACTTCTCAACAAACTCAGGCACCACCTGGCTTGCCGGACCGTAATACTTTTCTTCGAACTCGCTGCCTACCTGGCTCGGCTCAAGGTTAAGTTCCACCGTATGCGCCCCGTGCAGGCGCGCTTCGTGTACAAATCCGGCCGCCGGATAAACATGCCCGGACGTACCGATCGCGATGAACACATCCGCCATCGCCAGCGCCATATAGATTTCATCCATCCCCAAGGGCATTTCGCCAAACCACACAACGTGCGGGCGCAACGGTGCCGGAAACTGGCAGCAATGGCACTTATCTTCCGGGGTCACATCTCCTGTCCAGTCCAGGATCTGTCCGCTTTGCGAACAGCGCACTTTGAGCAGTTCACCGTGCATATGGATGACGTTCTGGTTACCGGCGCGCTCATGCAGGTTATCGATATTCTGCGTCACCAGCAAAAAGCGGTCGCCCAGCTCTGCTTCAAGTTTTGCCAGCGCAATGTGCGCCGCGTTGGGTTGGATTTCAGGCTGTTGTAGCTGAAGACGACGTGCGTTATAAAACGACTGCACAAGTCCGGGGTTACGCGAAAATCCTTCCGGAGTCGCCACGTCTTCCACCCGATGTTCTTCCCAGAGACCATCCGCAGCGCGGAAGGTACGAATACCCGATTCGGCGGAGATCCCCGCCCCCGTCAGGACTAATACTCTTGGTTTTTCCATCAATTCAGGCACCACTCTGTCTCTGAAAAAGATCCGTTGACGCAGGCGATCGCGCATATGGCGTTTATTTTTACGAAAACGGCTTAACCGATGACCCCGACGCGACAGCATAACAACCTCTTTGTATTAATCGGTAAGATGTAGGAAAGCAGCTCCACGCATTCCACCCGCATCACCATGGCGTGCCCGTTCAATACGCGGCACGCGGGCAACCGGCAATAAATGGCGTGGCAAACGGTCTGCCAGTTGCGCCGTTATCGCGGTAAAATTCGACAAACCACCGCCAATGACCACTAAATCCGGATCAACGATAGTCAGAATATTCCCCAGACACACCGCCAGCAAATCGAGATAGCGTTCGACGTGGGCAAGCGCCTGTTCATCACCCTGCTCCCAGAGCGCGATAATTTCACGGGCGTCCAGCGGTTGATGGGTGTAATGCTGATACAGCCAGGCAAATCCGCCACCGGAAAGGTAGCTCTCGATGCAGCCTAACTGACCGCATCCACAGCGACGCAGCGGGAAGTCAAATCCCATTAGCGTTAACGCATCTACCGGCAGGCGTATGTGACCAAACTCACCGGTAATATAGCTGCGTCCGGTGATGGATTTGCCGTTCAGCACCAGGCCGCCGCCAACCCCCGTGCCGAGGATTAACCCCATCACTAACGGGTACTGGGTGAATTCATCATCCCAGGCTTCGGAGAGGGCAAAACAGTTAGCATCGTTGTCCAGACGCACATCGCGGTCCAGCCGCGCGCTGAGGTCGGTACGCAGCGGTTTTCCACTGGCAGCAGGAACGTTAGCGGCATACAACGTACCGTCTTCGGTTTCTGGCATACCGGGAATACCAATTCCCACTGAACCTTTAACGCCAAATCGCTGGTCGGCCTCCGTCACCAGGTCGCACACCGCATCGAGGAAAGCATCATAGCTATCGCGCGGCGTAGGAACACGTTTTTCCCATTGCAAACGACGTTGATTATCGAAGACGCCTAACGCAATTTTTGTCCCGCCAATATCAAACCCGTAGTACATCACCGCTCCTTTTTATTGTTACTGGCCGCTTAGCACTCTCGCAGGATCAATATTACTGGCGCGACGCGCCGGATACCAACTCGCCAACAGACTCAGCAATAATGCTGTAACCAGCACGTAAATAACGTCCAGCCAGTGTAATTCCGATGGCAAGAAGTCAATAAAATAGATATCACCGGACAGGAACTGATGGCCAATAACCGCCTCAATACCGTTAATAATCGGCGTCAGTTGCAGCGAAACGACGATGCCAATCACGACGCCAATCAGGCTACCAAACAGTCCTGCCAGCAAGCCATACCAGACAAAAATGGCACGGATCAGCCCGTCTTTCGCGCCCAATGTTCTTAATACCGCAATATCGCCGCTCTTGTCTTTTACCGCCATCACTAACGTCGAAACAATATTAAAACAGGCGACACCAATCACCAGCACCATCGCCAGGTACATAATGGCGCGGATCATCTGAATATCACGATACATATAGCCGTAAGTACCAATCCAGCTTTTAATGTAAACGTAATTATTGGTCACTTCACCGGCATCTCTGACCAGCTTATTTGCATTGAAGACGTCGTTAACCTTCAGCGCAATACCCGACACGCTGGACCCCATATCCAGATACTGCTGCGCATCTTCCATTGGGATCATTGCAAAGCTGTGGTCAAGCTGACCGCTCAACTGCAAAATACCGATGACGTGTAACCGTACGCGCTTGGGTTGCATCAGCTTGTGATCGGCACTGGCGTTAGGGATCATGATTGACACCCAGTCACCCTGCTTCACCTTCAGCGCATCAGCAATCCCTTTCCCTATGATTATCTGCTGCTCACCGGCTTTGAAATTATCCCAGGCATGGTTCTGTACAAACGTAGGCAGCGCACTCAAACGTTGTTCCTGTTTGGGATCGACACCTTTCACCTGCACCGCGCGTAAATTTGCGCCACTTTCCACCAGCCCGGTAAAGTTGATATAGGGCGCCGCAGCGGCAATGCCCGGCACTTTCTGTACTTTATCCAGCGCTTCCTGCCAGTTGTTCCAGGGCTGGTTAACCGCTTCAATCTCGCCGTGCGGGACAACGGCCAGAATGCGGTTGTTCAACTCGCGCTCAAATCCGTTCATCGCGCTCAAACCGACAATCAAGACCGCCACACCCAACGCGATACCGATGGTAGAAATCACAGAGATCAGCGAGACCATGCCCCCACGCCGCCGACCACGGCTAAAGCGTAAGCCAATCAATAACGATAAAGGCGCTGCCATTACTCAGCTCCCATCAGGCTCAGTTCGGCCGTCAGGCGACCATCGCGCATTTCAAGCTGGCGGCTCATGCGCTTCGCCAACTGCAGATCGTGGGTCACCACCAAAAATGCCGTCCCCTGAGAGCGATTCAGCTCACCCAGAAGCTCGAAAATACTGTCAGCGTTGCGCGCATCAAGGTTACCGGTGGGTTCATCCGCCAGCACCAGACGTGGGTTATTGACCAGCGCACGGGCAATCGCCACGCGCTGGCGCTCACCGCCCGACAGCTCAGACGGGCGATGGCTGGCACGATGATCCAACCCTACCGCTTTCAGCATATTTCGTGCACGCTCGGTAATTTCAGCCGGTTTTTTCTTGCCTATAAGTAGCGGCATCGCCACGTTTTCCAGCGCGGTAAAGTCCGGCAGCAGATGGTGAAACTGGTAAATAAAGCCGAGCTTTTGATTACGCAGTTCCGCTTTTGCCGTCGAAGAGAGTTTACTCATCGGCTGTCCGCTAAAAATAACGTCGCCCGACGTTGGCGTATCCAGTCCGCCCAGCAGATGCAGCAACGTACTCTTACCGGATCCAGAGCTGCCGACAATCGCCACCGTTTCACCCTCGCCAACGCTAAAGCTGACATCGTGCAGCACATCAGTTTGCACGGTGCCTTCCTGATAGCGTTTGCACAGGTTGTCGCATTGCAACAGGATCTTATTCATAACGTAAAGCCTCAGCGGGTTGAGTGGCGGCGGCGCGCCAGGAAGGATAAAGCGTAGACAGCAGCGCAATGGCCATGGCCACCAGCGCAATGACGACAACCTGTAACGGCTCAATGGCAACCGGCAGCGCAGCGCCATCCAGTAATGCCCCAATGATCGGCATCAGGTTGTTCAGTTGGCTGGCAAGTAATGCCCCCAACGCGGCACCCAGTAGCGCGCCAATAATCCCGGCGCTGGCCCCCTGCACCATAAACACCATCATGATTTGCCGCGGCGTAAGTCCCTGGGTTTGTAAAATCGCCACTTCGCCTTGCTTCTCCATGACCATCAGGCCCAACGAGGTAATAATGTTAAACGCCGCGACCGCCACGATCAGGCTCAACAGCAGCCCCATCATGTTTTTTTCCATCCGCACAGCCTGGAATAATTCCCCTTTGCGCTCACGCCAGTCCTGCCATTTGGTGCCTTGCGGCAGCGTTTGCTGGCTCAACGTGTCGACCTTCAGCGGTTCATTCAGCCACAAACGCCAGCCGGTAATATTGCCCGCCGGGTAGCGCATCAGGCGTGACGCATCCTGAATATTGGTCAACATCTGATAGCCATCGACTTCACTGTTGGCGGCAAAGGTGCCAATTACCGTAAACAGACGCTGGCTTGGCAGACGTCCCATCGGCGTGAACTGGCTGGCTGACGGCACCATAACGCGGATTTGATCGCCACGACTCACGCCCAACTGACCGGCAAGCTGCTCGCCAAGGATGACATTATACTTACCCGGCTCGAGATCGGTTTGCTTCACATTGACCAAATACGGCGTAAGCGGATCTTTTTGCGTCGGGTCGATGCCCAGCATCACGCCAACCGCTACGCTGCGCGCGCTTTGCAGAACCACATCACCGGTTGTCAGCGGGGCAATACGATTGACACCGCTCAGCTTCACCGCGTTTTCCGGCAGCTGTTGCGGGTTCAGAGAACCCTGCTCTGACGAGAGAATGGCCTGAGGCATCAGGCCAAGAATATTATTTTGCAGCTCACGCTCGAAACCGTTCATCACCGACAATACCGTGACCAGCGCCATTACCCCAAGAGTAATGCCAATGGTGGAAAGCCAGGAAACAAAACGACCGAAGCGATCTGCTGCACGCCCACGCATATAACGCAGGCCGATGAATAGAGCGACAGGTTGATACATGAAATCCGTCTGGTTGCTGTTAGCAAAGTCACGAGTATATAAGCGAAAGCGGAATGGGTAAATGACTGAACCGTAAGTGTTCGTCAGCATTATTCTGAAAAGCATAAACAAATCAATTCGCTAAAGTGAACCACCTGCTCATCAGGCCTAATACCTGATCTTTATCTGAAAAAACAAAAATGCAGACGGTTACGCATTACAGCGACGCCTGCCATCCGCAGGATAGCAGGTCATGTTTAACACTACGGATACGTCGACGTAATGATAAAAAAAGAGCTATGGATTAACCAAATCAAAGGGTTATGTATTTGCCTGGTGGTCATTTACCATTCTGTGATTACCTTTTACCCCCATCTCACCAGTTTTCAGCATCCGCTGTCAGAACTGCTGACCAAGTGCTGGATTTACCTCAATCTTTACCTGGCTCCGTTTCGCATGCCGGTGTTTTTCTTTATTTCGGGATATCTGATCCGTCGATACATCGATGGCGTGGGCTGGACGACCTGCGTAGATAAACGGATCTGGAATATTGCCTGGGTACTGCTGCTGTGGGGAATGGTGCAATGGCTGGCACTCACCATGCTCAATCACTGGCTGGCACCAGAGCGCGATCTGAGCCAGGCCGCCAACGCCGCGTATGCCGGTTCCGTCGGCGACTTTTCCTGGGGCATGCTGACCGCCAGCACCAGTTTATGGTATCTGTATGCGCTGATCGTCTACTTCATTCTGTGCAAACTTTTCAGCCGCTGGGCGCTGCCGCTGCTGGCTCTGTTCGTATTGCTCAGTGTGGCGGTCAATTTTTTTCCGACGCCGTGGTGGGGAATGAATAGCGTGATACGTAATCTGGCGTATTACAGTCTCGGGGCATGGTTTGGCAGCACGCTGATGGCAGGGATTAAAGAGGTTCCGCTGCGCCGCCACCCGATCCTGTTCTCGTTGACGATGATTCTGGCGGTCATCGCATGGCTGGCCAACGTTTCGCTGCTGCTTTCATTGGTTTCCATTGTGTTGATCATGAAGCTGTTTTATCAGTTCGAGCAACGCTTCGGTATGCGTGCGGCCAGCCCATTAAGCGTGATCGGCTCTAACACAATCGCCATCTACACAACCCACCGAATTTTGGTCGAACTGTTCAGCTTAACGCTGATTCCCGTCATCAATCATGCTAAATGGTCTGCGCATGCAGAACTGGCCCTGCTGCTGATTTATCCGTTTGTCTGTTTGCTGCTGTGTACTTTGTTTGGCCTGCTGGTACGCAAAATTTCACAAAAAACCGTTGCCGACCTGCTGTTTTCCCCACCCTCTTTATCGGCCGCCTCGCGCTAACCTTAACGCGCTTTTTGCCCCCATCAGGGGGCGAATCAATTTGCTTATGAGAAACGTTTGCGGATAATACGAACATTGCTTATCAGACGTATATCTAAACGAGATCCTGACAACCTAATGCCTGAACAACATCGTTACACGCTCCCGGCGAAAGCTGGCGATCAGCGCCAGTTAGGTGAACTTACCGGTGCCGCCTGTGCCACGCTGGTGGCAGACATTGCCGAACACCACGCCGGCCCCGTGGTACTCATCGCACCTGACATGCAAAATGCCCTGCGCCTGCATGACGAAATTCGCCAGTTTACTGACCAGATGGTGATGAACCTCGCGGACTGGGAAACGCTCCCGTACGACAGTTTTTCACCGCATCAGGAAATCATCTCCTCGCGGCTCTCCACACTATATCAACTGCCGTCCATGCAGCGCGGCGTGCTGATCGTACCGGTCAACACGCTGATGCAACGCGTGTGTCCGCACAGCTATCTGCACGGTCACGCGCTGGTGATGAAAAAAGGTCAGCGTTTATCGCGTGACGCGCTGCGTGAACAGCTGGAAAGTGCCGGTTATCGCCACGTTGATCAAGTTATGGAACACGGTGAATATGCCACGCGCGGTGCACTGCTAGATCTATTCCCGATGGGCAGCGAGTTTCCCTATCGTCTTGATTTTTTTGATGATGAAATTGACAGCTTGCGTCTGTTTGATACCGATACCCAGCGCACGCTGGAAGAAGTCGACGCCATTAATCTGCTGCCCGCGCACGAATTCCCCACCGATAAAACGGCTATCGAACTGTTTCGCAGCCAGTGGCGCGACACCTTTGAGGTAAAACGCGACGCGGAACATATTTATCAGCAGGTCAGTAAAGGTACGCTTCCTGCCGGGATCGAATACTGGCAGCCGCTGTTTTTCAGCGAGCCGTTGCCGCCGTTATTCAGCTACTTCCCGGCCAATACGCTGCTGGTGAATACCGGCGATCTAGAAACCAGCGCCGAGCGCTTTCAGGCCGACACGCTGTCGCGCTTTGAGAATCGGGGCGTTGACCCGATGCGTCCACTTCTGCCGCCGGAATCACTGTGGCTGCGGGTGGATGAGCTGTTCTCTGAACTTAAACGCTGGCCCCGCGTTCAGCTGAAAACCGAGAGCCTGCCGAAAAAAGCGGCGAATACCAACCTCGGGTTCCAGAAGCTGCCAGACCTGGCCGTCCAGGCGCAGCAAAAAGCGCCGTTGGACGCATTACGTAAGTTCCTTGAAGCCTTTACCGGTCCGGTGATTTTCTCGGTAGAAAGTGAAGGCCGTCGCGAAGCTCTCGGTGAACTGCTCGCCCGTATCAAGATTGCGCCGAAGCGCATTTTGCGCCTCGATGAAGCGGTCGATGCAGGTCGTTATCTGATGATTGGCTCGGCGGAACACGGGTTTATTGATAGCAAACGTAATCTGGCGCTGATCTGCGAAAGCGATCTCCTCGGCGAGCGCGTGGCGCGCCGTCGTCAGGATTCGCGTCGCACCATCAACCCCGATACCTTAATCCGCAACCTGGCGGAGTTGCACCCCGGTCAGCCGGTGGTGCATCTGGAGCACGGCGTGGGGCGCTACGCCGGCATGACCACATTAGAAGCAGGCGGTATCACCGCTGAATACCTGATGCTCACCTACGCCAACGACGCCAAACTGTACGTACCGGTGTCGTCATTACATTTAATCAGTCGTTACGCCGGTGGCGCAGAAGAAAATGCGCCACTGCATAAACTCGGCGGCGACGCCTGGTCGCGGGCGCGGCAGAAAGCCGCCGAAAAAGTGCGCGATGTGGCCGCAGAGCTGCTGGATATCTACGCCCAGCGTGCGGCGAAAGAAGGCTTTGCCTTTAAGCATGACCGCGAACAGTATCAGCTGTTTTGCGACAGCTTCCCGTTTGAAACCACGCCCGATCAGGCGCAGGCCATTAACGCGGTACTCAGCGATATGTGCCAGCCGCTGGCGATGGACCGTCTGGTCTGCGGCGACGTTGGCTTCGGTAAAACCGAAGTAGCGATGCGCGCCGCCTTCCTCGCCGTCGAGAACCACAAACAGGTCGCCGTACTGGTACCGACCACCCTGCTTGCTCAGCAGCACTTCGACAACTTCCGTGACCGCTTTGCCAACTGGCCGGTACGCATTGAGATGTTGTCGCGTTTTCGTAGCGCCAAAGAGCAAGCGCAGATCCTGGAGCAGGTCGCTGAAGGTAAAATCGATATTCTTATCGGTACCCACAAACTGCTACAAAGCGATGTGAAGCTAAAAGATTTAGGTCTGCTGATCGTCGATGAAGAGCACCGCTTCGGCGTGCGGCATAAAGAGCGAATCAAAGCGATGCGCGCTGACGTGGATATTCTGACGCTAACCGCAACGCCGATCCCTCGCACGCTGAATATGGCGATGAGCGGTATGCGCGATCTGTCGATCATTGCCACGCCGCCCGCCCGCCGTCTGGCGGTCAAAACCTTTGTACGCGAGTATGACAATCTGGTGGTACGCGAAGCCATTCTGCGTGAAGTGCTGCGTGGTGGTCAGGTCTATTATCTGTTCAACGACGTTGAGAACATCCAGAAAACTGCCGACAGGCTGGCAGAACTGGTGCCGGAAGCGCGTATTGCCATCGGGCATGGACAGATGCGCGAGCGCGAGCTGGAACGCGTGATGAACGATTTCCACCACCAGCGATTTAACGTATTGGTGTGTACCACCATTATTGAAACCGGGATCGACATTCCGACTGCCAACACGATTATCATCGAACGTGCGGACCACTTCGGTCTGGCGCAGCTGCATCAGCTACGTGGTCGCGTGGGACGCTCGCATCACCAGGCCTACGCCTGGCTGCTGACACCGCACCCGAAAGCCATGACCACCGACGCACAAAAACGCCTCGAAGCCATTGCCTCACTGGAAGATTTGGGTGCAGGTTTTGCGCTGGCGACCCACGACCTCGAGATTCGCGGGGCAGGCGAACTGCTGGGTGAAGACCAGAGCGGCTCAATGGAAACCATCGGTTTCTCGCTGTATATGGAGCTGCTGGAGAACGCGGTGGATGCGCTCAAAGAAGGGCGTGAACCGTCGCTGGAAGATCTCACCAGTCAACAAACCGAAGTGGAACTGCGCATGCCGTCGCTGTTGCCGGATGATTTCATTCCCGATGTGAACACGCGACTGTCATTCTATAAACGCATTGCCAGTGCAAAGGGTGAAAATGAACTGGAAGAGATCAAGGTCGAGCTAATCGACCGCTTTGGCCTGCTGCCCGATCCTGCCCGCACGCTGCTGGATATTGCCCGTCTGCGCCAGCAGGCGCAAAAGCTGGGAATCAGAAAGCTCGAGGGTAATGAAAAAGGCGGTACCATTGAATTTGCAGAGAAAAACCACGTCAACCCAGTGTGGCTGATCGGTTTGCTGCAAAAACAACCACAGCACTTCCGCCTGGACGGTCCCACGCGCCTGAAGTTTATTCAGGACCTTGCTGACCGTAAAACGCGTATGGAGTGGGTGCGTCAGTTTATGCGCCAACTGGAAGAAAACGCCGTAGCATAGCCATCAGGCCGGGTGCAGTTCACCATACTCACCCGGCCGGTTGAATTTACAAACTCTTTGCACTTCCCTGCACTTCCCGACACTGCAAACCGCCATAATTCCTGTTTACTTTTACATGATAAAAACCACGTAAAAACAATGGACTTATGGCAATGTTAAACAATAAGCAATTCTCTCGCTGGCTGACGTATTTTACGCTTGCCGCGTCTCTTGCGCTGGCGCTTCCGGCCCAGGCGAACACCTGGCCGCTGCCTCCGCCAGGAAGCAGACTGGTGGGTGAAAATACCGTACATGTTGTCGAAGATAACGGCGGTTCACTGGAAGCCATTGCGAAAAAGTACAATGTGGGTTTTTTAGCGCTGCTACAGGCTAACCCTGGCGTCGACCCTTTCGTGCCAAGAGCCGGTAGCGTATTAACCATTCCGCTGCAAACCCTGCTACCGGATGCCCCGCGCGAAGGGATTGTGATTAATCTTGCTGAGTTGCGTCTGTACTATTATCACCCAGGTAAAAATTCGGTGACCGTGTATCCGATTGGTATTGGTCAACTGGGCGGAGATACCCTGACTCCCACCATGGTAACCAGTATCTCTGATAAACGTGCCAACCCGACCTGGACCCCAACGGCCAATATCCGCGCCCGTTACAAAGCCAATGGTATCGACCTGCCTGCCGTCGTCCCTGCGGGTCCGGAAAACCCGATGGGCCATCATGCCATCCGCCTGGCGGCTTACGGTGGAGTCTATTTACTTCACGGTACCAACGCTGATTTTGGTATCGGTATGCGCGTCAGCTCTGGCTGTATTCGCCTG
Organism: Citrobacter sp. JUb117; assembly: GCF_024809055.1. NCBI lineage: Bacteria > Pseudomonadati > Pseudomonadota > Gammaproteobacteria > Enterobacterales > Enterobacteriaceae > Citrobacter > Citrobacter sp. JUb117. The sequence goes on along the minus strand of NZ_JANUFB010000001.1, from coordinate 724,007 downwards.
CGCGACGGTGATATTGAAACCTTATTCCGTCAGGTTACGCCAGGTACCAAGGTCAATATTATCAACACGCCAATCAAAGCCTCTGTTGAACCCAACGGCGTGCGCCTCGTAGAAGTGCATCAGCCGCTGTCGGAAAATATTGATGACGATCCGCAGGTGCTGCCGATCGTACTGAACGCGTCGATGAAGACGTTTAAGAATGCAGCACAAACGGATGCCTCCGTCATGGAACACGCTATGGAACTGCGTTCCGGGATGCCGGTAGACGTAACGCGTCATCACGACGTCAGTCAGCAGTCACTGTAAACAGTTGCCCATAAAAAACCCCCGCTGGATGTTATTCCGCGGGGGTTTTTTTAGTTAACTCGCAGTGGCATTGCGATGGGTTAAAACTTATTTGTAGATTACCGCTGTACCATGAAGAGTGTTAGGACCGGTCACAGAGGTAATACGGAACGATTTCGCCCCCATTTCATCTGCTTTCTGCGCCAGTTGATCTTCCAGAGAACCTAAGTTAGTCCCCGCATTCGCAGAGATAATCCCTACCTTCTGTTGGCCTTCAGGCGTGGCCTGAACTTCTACAGCGGCAAAGCTGGCAAATGAAAGTGAGCTCAGAACCGTAGCAAGCAGCAGCGTTTTTACGTTTTTCATAATAGTGACCTTATGCAGATGAATGTCTGTCGAAAAGATTAACTTAACGATCGATAGGGAAATCATAGATGTGATCCAGGTCACACGTCAATGTTTTTTATAACGATCGTTATATAAAATGCAAAGGTCTTATTTTTCATATCAATAGAAACAAATTATTTTTATCGTGAATACACTGGAGAGTGTGGGCAAATATTTTTATAATGATTGTTCAATAAACCCAACCAGGTACGACGGCACCATGACAACTGAAACGACAGGTTGTGCAAAAAAAAGCCGTGGCCGACCAAAAGTGTTCGACAGGGAAGCCGCGCTTGATAAGGCCATGACACTCTTCTGGCAGCACGGATATGAAGCGACCTCGCTCGCCGATCTCGTGGAAGCAACCGGTGCCAAAGCGCCCACGCTGTACGCGGAATTCACCAATAAGGAAGGGTTATTTCGTGCCGTGCTGGACCGCTACATCACCTGCTTCGCTGCAAAGCACGAAGCCCAACTCTTTTGCGAAGAAAAAAGCCTCACCTGTGCGCTGGAAGACTACTTCACGGCAATCGCCACCTGCTTCACTAGCAAAGACACCCCGGCAGGATGTTTTATGATTAATACCTCCGCAACGCTTGCCGCCTCTTCCCGCGATATTGCGCACACGGTGAAATCCCGCCATGCCATGCAGGAGCAAACGCTGACCCAGTTTCTTCGCCAGCGCCAGCAACATGGCGAAATTCCGGCACACTGCGATCCGCAGAAACTGGCCGAATTTCTGAACTGTATTTTACAAGGTATGTCGATCAGCGCCCGCGAAGGGGCAACTTTTGAGAAACTGATGCAGATATCCCGGACCACGCTGCGTCTGTGGCCTGAACTGCTGAAAGAAGAAACCGCGCCTCTGGCCTGAACTCCGCATTAACCATCTGATAAAAAAAGCCCCCATCCTGAGCGAATGGGGGGCTAATTAATGCACAGAGCAAGACTATTTTACGCGTTGTTATTCAGCACCAACTGGCCGTTGTTATCCAGTGGGATTTGCGAGCCAGGGTCTTTATCCATGCGGATTTTGCCCTGCTGATCGCCAATTTTGTAGGTCACGTCGTAACCCAGCATTTTTTCCGATTTGTCATACACTGTTTTACAGCGCTGCTGCGTACTGGTGTAGGTATCGTTTTCCTGCATCGAACCCTGGATCTGGTTACCGGCATAACCGCCACCTAATGCCCCTGCAACGGTGGCAATATCTTTACCGCGTCCGCCACCAAACTGATGACCGATAACCCCACCCGCAACAGCACCCAGCACTGAACCCGCAATACGATTTTCATCCTGCACCGGCTTACGGTGGGTAACTGTCACGTTACGGCATTCCTGACGCGGCGTTTTTACCGTTTCTTTAATCGGGGTCGCAGAGACAACATGTGCATATTGTGGGCCACGCTCAAACACGTTAAGACTGGCCACCGCTGCCACACCCAGCGCAGCAGCTACGCCAATCCCTATACCCGCCAACATTGATTTATTCACGGGACTTCCTCCTTTTTTGCTATTAGCAACAACTTTGCAACAGGAGATGAAAAATGCCAATCAGATTACGGATGAAAATAGCGGAACAAGGAAGCAAAGCAGCAGGATTCAGAGAACTCTTAAGGAAGGGGCCGGATGAACAGCGTCATCCGGCATCACACATCGATATTAGTGCAGTTTCAGGCGCGGGCGAATTACACGGTTGATGCTACCCACCAGCATCATCAGGCCGGTTTTGAAATAACCGTGCAGCGCAATCTGGTGCATACGGTACAGCGAAATGTAGACAAAGCGAGCAATACGCCCTTCCACCATCATCGAACCGCGCGTCAGGTTGCCCATCAGGCTACCAACGGTAGAGAAGTTAGACAGTGAAACCAGCGAGCCGTGATCTTTATACTGATACGCCTTCAGCGGCTTGCCGTTCATCTGCGCCAGAATGTTGCTCATTGCGCACGATGCCATCTGGTGTGCAGCCTGGGCCCGCGGCGGGACAAAGCCCCCTTCCGGACGTGCGCAGGAGGCACAGTCACCAATCGCGTACACGTCAGGGTCGCGCGACGTCTGCAGAGTCGGTTCAACCACCAGCTGATTAATTCGGTTCGTTTCCAGACCGCCAATATCCTTCATAAAGTCTGGCGCTTTGATACCTGCCGCCCAGACCATCAGATCGGCTTCAATATACTCGCCGTCTTTGGTGTGCAGACCGCCTTCATCAGCGCTGGTCACCATCGTCTGCGTCAGCACACGCACGCCCAGCTTGGTCAGCTCATTATGAGCCGCGCTGGAAATACGTGGCGGCAACGCAGGCAGAATACGCTCACCGGCTTCCACCAGCGTCACGTTCAGCGCTTCGTTGGTTAACCCTTTGTAGCCGTAGCTGTGCAGCTGTTTCACCGCATTATGCAGTTCAGCCGACAGCTCAACGCCCGTCGCACCACCACCGACAATAGCGATATTCACTTTGCCGTTAGCGCCCAAATTCGCCGAATATTTCAGGAACAGGTTCAGCATTTCCTGATGGAAACGGCGAGCCTGATGCGGGTTATCAAGGAAGATGCAATGATCTTTGACGCCCGGCGTGTTGAAATCATTGGAGGTACTACCCAACGCCATTACCAGCGTGTCATACGCCACTTTGCGCTCAGGAACCAGCAGTTCACCTTTCTCATCGCGCAGCTCAGCGATAGTAATAGTCTTCGCTTCACGATCGATATCCATAACCGAACCCAGCTGGAATTCAAAGCCGTGGTTACGGGCATGCGCCAGATAGCTCAGTGCATCAACACCCTCATCCAGCGATCCGGTTGCCACTTCGTGCAGCAACGGTTTCCATAGATGGCTGTGATTTCTGTCTACCAGCGTGATTTTGGCCTTCTTCTTGCGCCCCAGCTTTTTACCGAGCTGCGTCGCCATTTCCAGTCCGCCAGCACCGCCGCCGACAATCACGATCCTTTTCAATGGTGTAGTCAACGTGACCCCCTTAAATTTTATTAACCAATTGTTAATTAAACGTTATAGGCATAGCCTTTAATTAACAACACGTTACGATAATGAAAATGTCCTTCGAGACTGAGAATAACACGAACGGTGCATTGGTCATACCAAATTTGATGTGCATCAAGTTTTGATGCTGAAAAGATAGACAACTGGAATTTTAAAGATAAAAAAACCAGCCCGCAGGCTGGCTTTGTTAAACGTGGGTGAGTGACTAACCTAACGTCTTAAAGGCTTTGATTCGCTGCAAATGTGGGGAGATATTTTTAAATTTATGGGTCTGATCTTCGTCCCATACAATTTCATAGTAGTGATGCAGCTCTTCGGAAGCACGCTGGCTGTTCAGCGCTTCATCATGCCGTGACAGAATGACCAGACACCGGTCGCGATTCTTCTCACGGAAATTGGTCACACATTTTGTGGCGATGTCAGCGTACTCTTCCGGCCTGTCGATTTTTCCTTCCATGTTCTCATTCGGGAACAAGTTAGGGTTAAACACCACCTGGCGAATATCACACAGAAAACCAATCCTTTCTGCCCAGTAGCCGCCCAGACCCACACCGCAAATCAGCGGTCGGTCGTCGACATTAAGCTGCAACATTTTATCTACTTCTTTCAGCAGATGCTGCATATCATGTTTAGGATGCCGTGTACTGTAGCTAATCAGCCTGACATCCGGGTCAATAAACTGTAATTGCAACACTTTCTCGTGGTTGCCCGGACTGTTAGAGTCAAAACCGTGTAAATAGATAATCATCGCATCCTCGCAAACTTGCGTTAATGACCTGCTTTCTCTTCCTGCCAGCGTTCATGAAGCTGGTTGAGCTGGGCGCTGATTGTTTTCCAGCGATCCGAGTCCATCAGTTCCTGACGCGAAAATGAACCTTTATGATACAAACGTGTAACACGCTCTGCATTGATCGGCGACAGATTATCTAACACACTGACTGCCCCTTTACGATTATTGCAGACCAGGATCATATCGCAACCTGCATCCAGCGATGCCTGGCCTCGCTCTGCATAGCTCCCCATGATTGCCGCACCTTCCATCGACAGATCGTCAGAGAAAATCACACCGTCAAAACCAAGCTCCTGACGCAGGACCGTTTTTAGCCAATGCGGTGAACCACTCGCCGGGCGGGAGTCTACTTCGCTATAAATCACGTGCGCAGGCATAATCGCGTCGAGTTTGTTTTCCGTAATAAGCGCCTGGAACACCGACATATCGTTAGCGCGAATTTCAGCTTCCGGTCGCGGATCGGTGGGCGTTTCTTTGTGTGAATCCGCCGTCACTGCCCCATGTCCAGGGAAATGCTTCCCGGTGGTTTTCATGCCTGCCGCGTGCATACCGTCGATAAAGCGCGTCGCCATCGCCAGCGCTTTTAGCGGATCGGCATGATACGAACGCTCGCCAATCGCGGCACTGATATGGCCGACATCCAAAACGGGGGCAAAACTGATATCAATGTCCATCGCAATCATCTCGCTGGCCATCAGCCATCCGGCGTTTTCAGCCAGCTTTCCACCCTCTTCCAGACCGTGCAGTGCGGCAAAGGATTGTGCCGCTGGCAGGCGGGTAAAACCTTCGCGAAAACGCTGCACGCGCCCGCCTTCTTGATCCACCGCCACCACCAGATGATTACGTGACGCCGCGCGAATCTGACGCACTAATTCACGTAACTGTTCCGGGTCGTGGTAATTACGGGTAAAGAGGATTAAACCACCCACCAACGGGTGCGCCAAAATCTCTCGCTCTTCCGCGTCCAGCTCATACCCTTCAACATCCAACATTACTGGACCCACACTGCTCTCCTTATCCTTTCATGGTTAGCTGCCGCCAGGTGTCATCGGCCAGCCTGATAAATTGTCGATCGCCTGTCTGTTGCCAGCGATACTCAAACCACCCCGCCTTCAGCATCAGTATCCAGGGTTGCCACTGTCTGATCTGCCGCCACAGAACGTTTGGGTCAATATGCGCATGGCGGGCATAGGCGTTGACCAACTCGCGATGTTGCGACTCGTCAGCGACCCACACTGCTGCCAGCTCGAGGGCGATATCGCCGTCCCCGGCATACTCCCAGTCAATCAACCGCAGACCTGACACCGTATGCACAATGTTGTCGCCGTGGACATCCATATGCAAAGGCCCCAAACGCAAGGGATGAGGTTCCCGTCGTTTTCTCAGACGCTTTAGCACACGTAACCAGCGCGATGTGCGACGCGTCGGATCACAACACTGCCAGTACTGTTCCAGCAACGGCAGCAGACTCACTCGCCAGCCAAAATGGGGTTGTTGGTGAAGATGATACAGTAAGCGCGCGAGTTCGTCGGCTTCCGGTAATCTGGAATCGACTCTACCGTGAAAATAGTCGATGGCCATCCACCCGCGCGTATAAAAACGAGGTTCAGGAGCCAGACTGTCCGGCAGGCGTTTTAGCGCATGATAGTGGCGTAAAAAATGCGACTCTGGCGCGTCAGGATCGTGATGACGGCGCAGTACGAGGCGATGGGAATGATGTTCAATGACGCAGCTCCCGCCGCTCAAGCCAAGCTTACCAGCTGCGACGGGACGATACTGCGGGAAATAGCGCGACAACACCTCATCGCGCGTCAATGGCTTATTGTTGCTGAACGGCACCTTTACCTGACCAGATTATCTCACCCGTTTGTACCAGCATTAATTGCATTTGCAGTGATGGCGTATTGACGTTACCGGATGCGCTGGAATACAGCACATACTGGGCACCGACGTTACGGGCAATGCCAATCGCTTTGCTGCGCGTGCCTAAGCTGTCGTGCGGTGATAAACCGAGTTGCTGCTTCGCTATCGCCAGTTGCTGCGCCGAAACCAGGGTAAATTTCCCGTTATTCGCCAGCGCATTGCGCAGCGTCTCGGTGGCTTCCCCTGCATTAAGTGAACCGTTAGTGCGGTTGTTCACGCTGTCGACCAGCAGAACGCCCCCGGCTTTTACGCCATCCGCCTGCAGCATTTTGCCCACCATCGGCTGCATCGCCCCGTTCCAGTCATAATGACGTACTCGCGGAGCGGGCTGCGCCGTTTGATCCTCATGTTCAATCGGACCCGGCTGCTGCGGAATGGTCGGCACTGTAGGTACAACTGGCACAGGCTGTTGCGGCTGCGCGGGCTGTTCCGGTACCGGTTTTACTTCATCTACCGGTGCAGGCTCACGTTGCGCCACACAGCCAGAGAGAAATATCGCCAGCGCAGCAACCACGGCGTAGCGATTCAATTTGATCATCAAGATTCACCTCTTACAAATAAAGATAAAGTCTAACCTTGTGCGCCCCCAGAAAATTGGCGCTGCCATACAATGTCACCGACGAACGTGCCGGAATCGTAACGCTACGTGGCGCCTCCAGAGGGTGCATTTCCAGCCCTCTGGCGTCATACCAGTAAAACCGATAATGAACGGTGACGGGTTCTTGCCTTTCGTTATAGAGTCGTGAGGATGCCGAAGGCTGAATATCAGACGTGGTTAACGCAGGTTGTTCTGCTGTTATACCCGCGGCCAGTATTGTTGATTCCATCACCAGAGACTGTTCATCACTGACCGGAATTTCGGGGTGTGAACGACAGCCAGCCAGCAACAGTAAGCCCAGCGTCAGCGCGATGCATCCTCTGGTCATTATCATAGACCTTTATGTGCAAGCATTGGCCCCAACACACGGCCCCCTAGCAGATGCATGTGGATGTGATACACCTCTTGTCCACCGTGGCGATTGGTATTCATGATCAAACGGTAGCCATCTTCGGCAATACCTTCCTGCTCGGCGATTTTGGCCGCCACGGTGATCATTCGGCCCAGCGCCTGTTCATGTTCTGCCGTTACATCGTTAACGGTTGGGATCAGAACGTTGGGAATGATCAGGATATGCGTGGGTGCCTGAGGTGAAATATCACGAAACGCGGTTACCAGTTCGTCCTGATACACGATGTCTGAGGGAATTTCACGACGAATAATTTTGCTGAATATAGTTTCTTCTGCCACGACGTTTTCCTTTTTCATTAACAGCCCATGCGTTGTGCCATGCTACGCCGAGCGACTCTGCGAGTATAGAGTATGAGCGAGTTACTCACGCTCTTTCAACTTTAACCCCCGATTTTTTAAGCAAAAAGCTCCCTCTCCGCTGTTCTTATAACCATTTACCGCCGCTATTGCTCAGACATAGTACTGAAACAATATTTCATTTATCTCTGTAGCATCTGTTTACACGTTGAATATGAATGCGTATATTTCGCATTTGCATTTGCATTTGCATACAAATTTAATAGTTAACAACAAAAGGGTTCATCACCCGCAACGGTGATTAGAACTTAATATTAATAATTATCAAGGACTTATTGATGTCTTTCACAACATACAACCGGGATTCTCAGCGTCAACCCGCACTCGCCCCTTCCTTGCTTGCTGTCTGTATTGCCATGGCTTTTATTCCCGCTTCAGGCTTCGCCGCCAACGAAGATACGGTGATCGTTGATGGTTCAGCCACCGCAGACTCGGCATCCGGCGAAGAACAGGATTACAGCGTGAAGTCGACGACAGCAGGCACCAAAATGCAGATGACCCAGCGCGATATACCTCAGTCGGTCACTATCGTTAGCCAGCAGCGCATGGAAGATCAGCAGTTACAGACTCTCGGTGATGTGATGGACAACACGCTCGGTATCAGTAAAAGCCAGGCTGACTCCGATCGTAACAGCTATTTTTCCCGCGGTTTTGAGATTGATAACTATATGGTCGACGGGATCCCGACCTATTTTGAATCCCGCTGGAACCTCGGCGATGCACTTTCCGACACCGCCTTGTTTGAACGCGTAGAAGTGGTGCGCGGAGCGAACGGTTTGATGACCGGAACGGGCAATCCTTCAGCCTCCATTAACATGATTCGTAAACACGCCACCAGCCGCGAGTTCACCGGTAATGTGTCGGCAGAATACGGCAGCTGGAATAAACAGCGCTATGTCACTGATTTACAGAGTCCGTTAACCGAAGATGGCAATGTGCGCGCCCGCATCGTCGCCGGATATCAGAATAACGACTCCTGGCTTGACCGCTACAACAGCGAAAAAATGTTCTTCTCCGGGATTGTCGATGCGGATCTGGGTGACACCACCAGCCTGTCTGCCGGTTATGAATACCAGCGTATTGACGTTAACAGCCCAACCTGGGGTGGCCTGCCGCGCTGGAATACCGACGGCAGCAAAAACAGCTATGACCGTTCGCGCAGCACGGCTCCGGACTGGGCCTACAATGACAAAGACATCAACAAAGTCTTTGTCACGCTGAAACAGCGTTTTGCCGATACCTGGCAGACAACCCTGAACGCTACCCACTCTGAGGTTAAGTTCGACAGCAAAACAATGTACATCGATGCCTATGTCGACAAAAACACCGGTATGCTGGTCGGCCCTTATGCTAATTATGGACCTGGCTTCGACAACGTCGGCGGTACGGGGTGGAACAGCGGCAAGCGTAAGATCGATGCGGTTGATCTGTTCGCCGACGGTGGCTACGACCTGTTTGGTCGTCAACATAACCTGATGCTCGGCGGCAGCTACAGCAAACAAAACAACCGTTATGTCAATGCCTGGGATAACGTGTATCCGAACGAAGTGGGGAATTTCAATAACTTCGACGGTAATATTCCTGAGACTAACTGGCGTCCACAATCGCTGGCCCAGGACGATACCACCCACATGAAATCGCTCTACGCGGCGACGCGTGTTTCGCTGGCCGACCCGCTGCACTTGATCCTCGGCGCACGTTATACCAACTGGCGTATCGACACCCTGACCTACAGCATGGAAAAAAATCACACCACACCGTATGCCGGTCTGGTGTATGACATTGATGATAACTGGTCAACCTACGCCAGCTATACCTCTATTTTCCAGCCACAGAACAAACGTGACAGCTCGGGTAAATACCTCTCTCCGATCACCGGTAACAACTATGAGATGGGGTTAAAGTCGGACTGGATGAACAGTCGCCTGACCACCACCCTTGCGGTATTCCGTATCGAGCAGGATAACCTGGCACAGTCTACCGGTACGCCAATTGCCGGCAGCAATGGCGAAACGGCCTATAAGTCGAGCAATGGTACAGTCAGCAAAGGGGTTGAATTCGAAGTGAACGGTGCAATCACCGATAACTGGCAGATGACGTTTGGCGCAACGCGCTACGTTGCCGAAGATAACGAAGGCAAGGCGGTGAACCCAAACCTGCCACGTACTACGGTGAAACTGTTCACCCGTTATCGTCTGCCAGCGATACCGGAGCTGACCGTCGGCGGTGGTGTTAACTGGCAGAATCGCGTTTACAGCGATACCGTGACGCCGTACGGGACGTTCCGAGCCGAACAGGGTAGCTACGCATTGGTAGATTTATTCACCCGTTACCAGGTGACAAAAAACTTCTCCCTGCAGGGCAACCTGAACAACCTGTTCGATAAGACTTACGACACCAACATTGACGGCTCTATCGTCTATGGTGAACCGCGTAACGTCAGCGTCACCGCCAGCTATCAGTTCTGATAAGAACATTGTGCCCGGCGTTGTCACCCCGATGACAACGCCGGTAACCCGACGCCCGCTTGCCCCGAGCTAACTCGCTGATTTCGGCTTCAGATCTTCATCAAACTCCAGCCGCTTACGGTCGGGCTCCGCTTCGGTCAGCGGTTGCACTTCAGAAAGCGTGTGCTGACAGCGTTCCACCAGTACCTGATATTCACGGGTGCCCTGCTTCTTCCACGTCAGTTCTTGCTCGGTTAGGGTGCGAATCGCTTTTGCCGGACTACCGACAATCAGATGGTTGGCGGGCATCTCAGCCCGGGCTTTCACAAACGCCGACGCACCGACAATACTGTTTTCACCAATGGTCGCCCCATCGATAATCACCGCGCTCATACCGACCAGCGCATTACGGCCAATTACGCAACCGTGCAGAATGGCACCGTGGCCGATATGCCCGTCTTCTTCCACCACAGTGTCCTGCCCCGGGAAACCGTGCATTACGCAGTTATCTTGAATATTCGCGCCATCTTTCACCACGATACGACCAAAATCGCCGCGCAGGCTAGCGTTAGGACCCACGTAAACCCCTTTGCCGAGGATCACATCGCCAATCAGTACGGCGGTTGGATGAACATAGCTTTCGTTAGGTACGACGGGGATCATTCCGTCCATCTGGTAAATCGGCATGGCTTCTCCTGTTACGCCTCGGCTAATCCACCAAAGCGTTGATAATAGAGCGGCCCCGGCGCGGGCAGTTCGCCCACTGAACTTTCGCCTTTTTCACTGACAAAAGCCTGAGCACCGGGCGCGACGCGTTGATAGATATTGATACACAACTGGCGTGCGGTCTGACCCAGCCAGTGGGCGGGCAGCAGTTCCTCTGGTAACAGCGGATCTTTCAGTACCACCCGACGATAGAAATGGATCAGCAGCAGACGGATCTGGAAGCAGCGTTCCGGCGTCAGCTCACCCGCATCGGCGTCACGCAGCAGCGGCAACAGCGGGCGGAACAATGTGATAAACGCCTCGTACATGGCGTTCTGTTCGGTCAGTTGCCAGCACTCTTCCACACGCTCACGCAGCGCAGCGCGAGAAATGGCCAGCGGTGAATGTGCTTCAAATACAATCACATTTTCCGCCACACCCGCTTCGTGTAGTAGCGACTGCACATCCGCCAGCTTTTGCGACGGCGAGGCCAGCAGGCTTGGCGCAAGGACGCCGAACCCCTGCCAAATCAGCTGCTTTTTGACTTCATTAAGGGTATTTTTTTCTAGCCCTTCAGAAAGTAACAACAGCCAGGTGCCGTCCCATTCCGGGGCACTGGCGCGATAAATTTTGCTTTCGGCGCGTCGTGTCAGGCGTAACCCTTTATCGCTCAGCCGGTAGAAGCTGCGCCGGCCAATGCGCACCACGTCCAGCCACTCTTCTTTATTAAGGCGAAACAGCGCGGTGCGCACAAAGCGTTCACCAAAGCCGAGTCCTTCAAGCAATGCCGCCACGCTGCCGAGCCACACTTCGCCGCCACGCTGGGATAAGCAGTCACCGTATAACGAGGCGATAAGCGAGGTGCCGCTAATGGGCATCGCGGCCACCGCCTGCTGAATAAAGCTGTCGAGTTTGTCCATATGATTCATTCTGTTGTTATTTATATCCTTTTTGAATCATAGCACAGGAATAATTCCGCGAAACGGCGGGAATTGGTAGGCCGGATAAGGCAACGCCGCCATCCGGCAATCTGTGCGCTTTCGCCTGATGGCGCTGCGCGTATCAGGCCTACGGGTCTTAACCGTTTGCTGCGACTTTACGCAAATCAAACACCCGGCACGCTTTGCCTTCGGAGCGTGGAATGCTGCCGCAGTTAACGATGCTGACGTCGGTAGAAATTCCAACCATCGACTTAATACGGTGACGCAGATGGTGGCAAATCTGACAGCGCTGCTCATGGTCCAGCGCCAGACCGCTCTCTTTTAGCTCCACGCGCACGGAAAGTGAATCAAGATGCCCGCGACGATCCACTTCCAGCTGATAATGCGGCGCCAGATGCTCAATCTTGAGGATCTCTTCTTCCAGCTGCGACGGGAAGACGTTAACGCCGCGAATAATCAGCATGTCATCGCTGCGCCCGCTGATGCGATCCATCCGGCGCATGGTGCGGGCGGTGCCCGGCAGCAGGCGCGTCAGGTCGCGGGTGCGGTAGCGGATCACCGGCAACGCTTCTTTGGTCAGGGTGGTGAACAGTAATTCACCATGCTCACCGTCGGCCAGCGGCGTGCCGTCTTCCGGGTTGACCACTTCTGGGAAGAAATGGTCTTCCCAGATAGTCGGGCCATCGCCGGTTTCAATGCACTCCATCGCCACGCCCGGCCCCATCACTTCGGACAAGCCGTAAATATCCAGCGCGGTAATGCCGAGGCGACGTTCAATTTCTGCGCGCATCCCCGCCGTCCACGGCTCGGCGCCAAACACGCCGGTACGCAGCGAGCAGCCGCGCGCGTCGCCGCCCATCTGGCGTTCGAGTTCTTCAATCAGGTTCAGGCAGTAAGACGGCGTCACCATGATCATGTCAGGCTTGAAATCACGAATCAGCTGCGCCTGTTTCTCAGTTTGTCCGCCGGACATCGGGATCACCGTGGCCCCTAAACGTTCCGCGCCGTAATGCGCGCCCAGGCCGCCGGTAAACAGGCCATAGCCGTAGGCGACGTGGATTTTGTCTTTCGCCGTGCCGCCCGCCGCACGCAGAGAGCGCGCAACAATATTGGCCCAGGTGTCGATGTCGTTTTGCGTATAGCCGACGACGGTCGGTTTGCCGGTGGTGCCAGACGACGCATGGATACGCACCACCTGCTCCATCGGCACCGCGAAGGTGTCGAACGGATAGTTATCACGCAGGTCCTGCTTGGTAGTGCAAGGAAACTTGCTTAGGTCACTCAGCTCACGGAAATCATCCGGATGAACCCCCGCCGCATCGAACTTACGGCGATACATCGGCACATTTTCATAGGCGTGTTTTAACGTCCACTTCAGACGTTCGGTTTGCAGAGCCTGTAATTCATCACGCGATGCAGTTTCAATCGGATCTAATGTTGTTGTTGTCATTTTGTAGGGTATCCGCAGGTCAATTAGCTCACACTCGCTCGAGGATCAGGGCAATGCCCTGGCCCACGCCAATACACATCGTACACAGCGCATAGCGTCCATTGCGTCGTTCCAGTTCCAGCGTTGCCGCCAGCGCTAAGCGCACGCCGCTCATTCCCAACGGGTGGCCTAAGGCGATGGCGCCACCGTTGGGATTCACGTGTTCAGCATCATCTGCCAGACCGAGCTGACGCATCACGCCCAGCGCCTGAGCGGCAAAGGCTTCGTTCAACTCAATCACATCCATATCGTTAATATTCAGCCCGGCACGCTCCAGCACTTTACGCACTGCCGGCACCGGCCCCAGCCCCATAAACTTCGGCTCCACACCCGCCGTCGCCATCGCTACGATGCGTGCTCGCGGCGTCAGCCCCTGTACCTTTGCCTGTTCTGCGCTGGCAATAATCATCGCCGCCGCACCGTCGTTCACGCCGGAGGCGTTCCCGGCGGTAATTACGCCGCCTTTACGGAACGGGGTTTTCAGTGAAGAGAGTTGTTCGAGGGTGGTTTCCGCACGCGGATGTTCATCATCACGCACCGCGCTGACCGCGCCCTTCTTGCCGATAATCTGCACTGGCACAATTTCCTGCGCCAGAATGCCGTCGCGCTGAGCTTGTGCCGTGCGCTGCTGGCTGCGATAAGCAAAGGCGTCCTGGTCTTCGCGGCTGATATTTAACAATTCAGCTACATTCTCCGCCGTTTCCGGCATGCTGTCAGTTCCAAATTGTTGCTGCATGAGCGGGTTCACAAAACGCCAGCCGATGGTGGTGTCAAACATCTCCGCCTGACGCTGAAACGGCGAGGTGGCTTTGCCCATCACAAACGGCGCGCGGGACATGGATTCCACGCCACCGGCAATCAGCAGATCCGCATCACCGGCTTTAATCGCCCGAGCGGCAAAGCCAATCGCGTCCAGCCCGGAACCACACAATCGGTTGATGGTGGTGCCCGCCACAGAGTGCGGATAACCCGCCAGCAGCGTCGCCATATGCGCCACGTTACGGTTATCTTCCCCCGCCTGATTGGCGCAGCCGAAGATCACATCGTCGATGGCGCTGGCATCCAACTTCGGATTCCGGTTGAGTAATTCCCGCAGCGGAATGGCAGCCAGATCGTCGGCGCGAACGCCGGCCAGCGCGCCGCCGTAGCGACCAATCGGGGTACGAATGCCGTCACAAATAAATGCGTCACGCATTAGACTTCTCCTGTAATAGTGCCGCCGATGCGGTGCGATTTGCCGCGAAACAGGGCCACAATCTTTTGCTGCTGGTTGATAATTTCAATGTCATAGACGCCGGTCAGCTTGCCCTGCTGCTTGACCCGCGCGGTGGCGGTCAGCAGTTCACCAACAAAGGCCGGACGCAGGAAATCGATACTGGCAGCAGACGCCACCGCCGCCAGCCCCTGACTGTTGCAGGCGTAGGCGAATGCGGTATCTGCCAGCGAAAATAGTTGTCCACCGTGGCAGGTTTGATGACCGTTCAACATGTTCGGTGATACCGCCATGGTCATCTGCGCGTAGCCTTCGTCCATTTCGATAATCTTGATACCCAGCGTTTTGGCACAGGTGTCGTTCTCATACATGGCGCGGGCGTTGCGCCAGGCTTCATTACTCATGACGCATCTCCAGTAGCGCTTTTTCGCGCAGCAGCGCACTCGGGCGATAGCGTTCTTCGCCGTAATGCTGTTGCAGGTTCTCCAGCAGACGCAGGACGCGCCCCCAGCCCAGCGTTTCGCCCCAGCCAATCGGGCCGTGCGGGTAATTAACGCCCAGACGCATGGCGGTATCGATATCCTCGGCGCTGGCAACGCCTTTTTGCAGCGCGTCCAGCGCTTCATTCGCCAGCATCGCCACCGTGCGCCACACCAGCAGGCCGGGGTAATCGGCGATGTGCAGCACCTTTTTGCCCTGCTGCTGGAAGAAATAAACCGCTTTATCGGTGGCGGCTTGTGGATTGGTGGCAGCACTTGCCAGCACCACCGTGTCGCCCGCCGCGTAGTCGTACACCACCACCGGGCGTTTGTGCTGCACACTTAAGGCCAGCGCGGTTTCACCCGTGGTTTCCAGTAGCAGCACATCGTCTAATTCAGTGACAACGTCACGCTTGATATTTTCCGCAGCACAGTGCGCTGACACCACAGCCAGCGCCAGTTCCGGCTGTGCTTCAACAGGCCAGCGATAAACACCGTGACCGCTTTTCTTACCCAGACGCCCGGCAATGGCCAGCTCCTGTTGCAGCAGCGACGGCAGAAAACGTCGGTCCTGCCAGAAAGCGTTAAACACCGAACAGGTCACCGCAAAATTGACGTCCTGGCCAATAAGATCGGTCAGCGCCAGCGGCCCCATCGGGAACCCGCCGCCGTCGCGCAATGCGGCGTCAATCACTTCAGGCGCCGCCACCTGCTCTTCCAGCGCCCGCCAGGCTTCGGCGTAAAACGGCCGCGCCACGCGGTTGACGATAAAGCCCGGCGTTGAACGGCAGCGCACCGGCTGTTTGCCCCAGGCGCTCACGCACTGGCACAGTTGCTCAACCACTTCGGCTGAGGTCGCCAGACCGCTGACCACTTCGACCAGCTTCATCACCGGTGCCGGGTTAAAGAAATGCAGCCCGGCTACGCGCTCGGGGTGCTTAATGCCAGCGGCAATGGTGGTAATGGAAATCGACGAGGTATTGCTGGTCAGCAGCGTCGACGGGGAGCAGATCTCCGCCAGCTGGCTGAACAGCGCCTGTTTGATCTCCAGACGCTCGGACGCCGCTTCAATCACCAGTTGCGCATCCGCAAGCTGATTCAGTTCAGTTGCCGGAGTAATACTAGCCAGCAGCATCTGTGCTTGCTCGGCGCTGATTTTCCCGCGACTGATGCGGGAATCCAGACGCTGGGCAATACCGTCGATGGCGCGAGTAATCGCGTCGGCGGAAATGTCATACAGCAGCACCGAATGCCCGGCGCTGGCAGCCACTTCAACAATGCCCGCGCCCATGGTGCCACCGCCAATCACGGCGACGGTGTGGAGTGTTTGCGTCATGGCTTATTTCCCGCTGAACTGTGGAGGACGTTTGCCGAGGAAGGCGCTGACGCCCTCGCGATAGTCGTCGCTGCGCCCGGCAAGGCGCTGGAAATCGCGCTCAACGTCGAGCTGGTCATCCAGGGAGTTGGTTTCCGCCAGCTGCAACGCTTTCTTGATAAGCCCTAAACCGTAGGTGGGCTGGGAAGCCAGATGGCGCGCCAGCGTCAGGCTGGTGTCTTTCAGCTCTGCGTCATCCACCAGTTGCCAGATAATACCCCACTGCGCGGCTTGTTCTGCGCTCAAGCTGTCGCCCAGCAGCATCAATCCCATCGCGCGGGCGCGGGTAGTGACGCGCGGTAATACCCAGCTACCGCCGCAGTCCGGTACCAGACCTAGCTTGCTGAAAGCCATCACAAATTTCGCAGAACGCGCCGCCAGCACGATATCGCAGCCCAGCGCCAGCGTGGCACCGGCACCTGCCGCTACGCCGTTGACCGCACAAATCACCGGCTTGGGCAGCGCGGCTAAGCGACGCACCAGCGGGTTATAAAAACGCTCCACCGACATGCCTAAATCCGGCGCGGGGCCGCTTGGGTCAACGTTACGGTCGTTCAGATCCTGTCCGGCGCAAAAACCGCGCCCGGCACCGGTAATCAGCAGGCAGCGAATGGTCTCGTCGCGTTCAGCCTGCTTCAGGCATTCGGACAACTGCTGGTGCATGGCGTCGTTAAAGCTGTTGAGTCGGTCCGGGCGGTTCAGGGTGATGGTCATCACGCCCTGGTCGATATCGCTAATAATGAATGCGTCCACGGTTAACGTCCTTTGAAGGCTGGGGTGCGTTTTTCTAAAAAGGCATTGATGCCTTCGCGACGGTCTTCGGTGGCGCTCAGCACGGTAAACAGCTGGCGCTCCTGGGTTAGTCCGGCCTGCAAACTGACCTCCTGCGCCAGACGTAACGACTGTTTGGCGGCACGCAGCGCCAGCGGCGAGTGGCGGGCAATCGTCGCCGCCAGCTTCAGTGCGTATTCGTCAGAAAGGTTGGCTGGGTGGATATCGCTGACCAGCCCCGCCTGCTGTGCCCGCTGAGCATCAATGCTTTCACCGCTGAGCACCATGCGGCTGGCCAGCGCTTTTCCGACGCTACGAATCAGGCGCTGAGTCCCACCGGCCCCCGGCATGGTGCCGAGGGTGATCTCCGGCAGACCAAAGCGGGCGTTATCCCCGGCAATCACCAGGTCGCACAGCAGCGCCAGTTCGCAGCCCGCGCCCAGCGCGTAGCCGTTGACTACCGCAATCAGCGGCTTATTGAAGGCATCGATACGCGCCCATAAGCGCGGGCGAATATCATCAAAGGTGGCGGGCAAATCTTTTTCCGCCATTTCGTTAAGATCGGCACCGGCGGCAAAGTAGCGCGGATTGCCGCTTATCACGCAGACACTAACGCTTGAGTCCCCCGCCGCACTTTCCAGCGCCTCGGCAAGCTGAGTCAGCAACGCGTTATTCAGCGCATTACGCGCCTGCGGACGGTTCAGCGTCAGCTGTAAAACGCGGTCGTGACGGGTAATAAGGAGTTCGCTCATGCCATCCCCCGCGCATCAAAGTCGACCACCACATCGCCGCTGGTTGGCAGCGCCTGACAGCTCAGCACATAGCCCACCGCCAGTTCGTCGGCTTCGAGGCTGTAGTTAGCTGCCATCGCCACTTCGCCGCGCACCACTTTGCATTTGCAGGTAGCGCAGACGCCGCCTTTGCAAGCGAACGGCAGGTCGGCCCCCTGACGCAGCGCGGCATCGAGAATGCTGTCGTCATCGGCAGTCAGTGAAATCAGACGCTCACGACCGTCCTGACGCAACGTCACCGTGCGCCCTTCTGCCTGTACGCCGGTGGCGCGTTTAACGCTGGTCCCCGGCGTATTGAAGCGCTCAAGGTGAATGGCTTTTTCCGGCATTCCCAGCGCACGCAGCGTGGTTTCAGCGTCGTCCATCATCGCCGACGGGCCGCAGATAAAAGCGTCGTCAAAGCGGCTGAAATCGAGCAGATGCTCAGACAGCGCGCGCAGTTTGTCGCCGTCGATGCGGCCCTGTAGCAGGTCGCTGTCCATCGACTCCTGGCTGAACAGATGAATCACCTGTAAACGCTGCGGATAGCGGTCTTTCAGGTCAGCCAGCGCCTGGCGGAACATCATGCTGTGGCTGCTGCGGTTGCCGTAAATCAGGGTGAAGCGGCTATCAGGTTCAATAGTCAGAGTAGCCTCGATAATCGCCATCATCGGCGTGATGCCGGATCCGGCGGCAATTGCCAGATATTCGGCCTGCCGTTCAGCCTGCGGCTGATAGCCAAAGTGGCCCTGCGGTACCATCACCTCAAATGCCATACCCTGCTGGATATCGCTCTGGGCGAAACGTGAAAAACGGCCACCGTCGATGGCTTTCACCGCCACGCTGATTTCTGCCGGTGAGCGACTGCGACAAATGGAGTAGCAGCGACGCAGTTCTTCGCCACCAAGACGGGTTTTCAGCGTCAGATGCTGGCCCGGACGGAAGGCGTAGGCGCTACGCAGCGCGTCGGGAATGGCAAAGGTGATGGTTACCGCATCGCGGGTTTCCGGCTCAACATTTGCCACGGTAAGCGAATGAAATGTTGTCATCGCGACCTCAAATACATTTAAAGTAATCAAAGGGTTCACGGCAGCTTTCGCAGCGATACAGCGCTTTGCAGGCCGTGGAACCGAATTCGCTAATCAGCGAGCTGTGGGTGCTACCGCAGCGTGGACAGAGCACATCCTTCGGCATTTCGTCGGCGTGACAGGCATGGGCCTGCGGCGGGCTGATGCCGTACTGCCGCAGGCGTTCGCGGGCGTCCGGGCTCATCCAGTCGGTGGTCCACGGTGGGTCAAGCTGCAACACAATGTGTACCGGGGTGTAGCCGTGCTCGGTCATCACCGCGCGAATTTCACCTAACAGATGTTCGGTTGCCGGGCAGCCGGAATAGGTTGGCGTGAAGCCAATCACCCAGCCGTCGCCGTGACGTTCCACACTGCGGACCATACCGAGGTCGGTAATGGTCAGCACCGGCACTTCCGGGTCGGGGATGGCGCTTAGCAATCCCCAAACGGTATGCACCTCAGCGGGCGCGATGGTGGCAAGACGTTGCATAGCGACCTCCGTTTACCAGTGCTGACCGGGGTAAGCACGTTGCAAGTACTGCATCTCTGCCAGCATTGGCCCCAGATGTTCACTGTGCAGCCCCTGTTTCCCGCCGCTGCGGAACGCTGCTTCTTGCGGGATCTGCAAACCAGAATCGAGCAGCGCGGTGTGTACCGTCGCCTGCCATTCAGCCTGTAGCTCACGCGGATCGACGGCGATCCCCTGCGCAATTAATTCGATCTCCAGCTCATCGGCCTGGAACAGCTCGCCGGTGAAGCGCCACAGGTTGTCCACCGCTTGCTGCATCAGATTTGCCGAGTGTTCGGTGCCGTTACCCAAACGCTCCAGCCAGCCGCGGCTAAAACGCTGGTGATAGCGCACTTCTTTCAGCCCTTTGGCGGCGATAGCGGCAAGCTGCGCGTCGCGGCTGTTAATAAGGCGGCTGAACAGCGCCACGTGCCAGACGTCGATAAAAAACTGACGGGCGATGGTGTCGGCAAAGTTGCCGTTCGGCTGTTCGACCAACAACAGATTGCGGAACTGGCGTTCATCGCGACCAAAGGCCAGCGTGTCTTCATCGCCGCTGCCGTTGAGTTCGGCGGCATAGCTTAAGAAATTACGCGCCTGACCCAGCAGGTCGAGCCCAATATTGGCCAGCGCCAGGTCAATCTCCAGCTCCGGCGTATGACCGCACCACGCGCCTAAACGCTGGGCCAGCACCAGGCCGTTATCGCCCAGACGCAGGACATAGGTGGCAACGGGATTCAGGTTATTCATCGTCGTTGCCTCACATATGTTCCATGCCGTCCGGCACGGTGTAGAACGTCGGGTGACGGTAAACTTTGCTCTCTGCCGGGTCGAAAAACGCACCGCGTTCTTCCGGCTGCGAGGCGACGATTTCGCTCGCCTTCACCACCCAAATCGAACAGCCTTCGCTGCGGCGGGTGTAGGCATCACGGGCGTTTTCCAGCGCCATCTGGTCATCGGCGGCGTGCAGGCTACCGACGTGGCGGTGAGACAAACCTTGTTTGCTGCGGACAAACACTTCGTATAACGGCCAGTATGTTTTGCTCATCTTTTTTCTCCTTAGGCGGCGCTGCGGGCCTGCTGTTTTTCGGCATGCGCCAGCGCGGCTTCGCGCACCCATGCCCCCTCTTCCCAGGCTTTACGTTTTGCGCCCAGACGTTCGTGGTTACAGATGCCACGCCCGTTGATGACTTCGTTAAGTTCCTGCCAGTCAATTTCGCCGTAGCGATAGTGACCGGTGGCTGCGTCGAGTTGCAGGTCAGCGTCCGGCACCTGCATGCCGAGGATTTCCACCTGCGGCACGGTGTTGTCGACAAAGCGCTGACGCAGTTCGTCGTTGGAATGCAGTTTGATTTTCCACGCCATGCTGCGGGCGCTGTTCGGCGAATTGTCATCGCTCGGGCCGAACATCATCAGCGCTGGCCACCAGAAGCGGTTGATGGCGTCTTGCAACATTTGACGCTGTTCTTCGCTGCCCGCGGCAAGCGCCATGCAGGCTTCAAAACCCTGACGCTGGTGGAAGCTCTCTTCTTTGCAGATTTTGACCATCGCCCTGGCATACGGGCCGTAGGAGGTGCGACACAAAGCCACCTGATTGACGATCGCCGCGCCATCAACCAGCCAGCCGATGACGCCGATATCGGCCCAGGTCAGGGTTGGATAGTTAAAAATAGAGGAGTACTTCATCTGCCCGTCGAGCATCTTCTGATACAGATCTTCACGGGCGCAGCCGAGGGTTTCGGCGGCGCTGTAGAGGTACAGGCCATGTCCGGCTTCATCCTGCACTTTCGCCAGCAGAATCGCTTTGCGGCGAAGCGTTGGGGCGCGAGTTACCCAGTTACCTTCCGGCAGCATGCCAACAATTTCCGAATGCGCATGCTGACCAATCTGGCGAATCAGCGTTTTGCGGTAGGCATCCGGCATCCAGTCCTGTGGTTCGATGGCGGTATCCTGCGCGATGCGCTGGTCAAAGCTATGTTCTTCTGTCACGTCATCACCTTATGATTCCGATAAATTCAATAAATTAATATTTGCGAATCACTTTGTTTTATAAAAGTTACATCTTAGTTAAATAAAACCACAAATTTTGTTTGTGCATTTTGTGATGAGTACCGCAAAGGGTTTTAGTAATCCGTTTATAAACAGGCTTGCATCACTATCATGGATAGTGTCCTCGATCGCATTGTTAACAAATTATTAAAATCAGGCTTGCATTTTATGATTCAGAAAATAACTATTTATAGCGAGATTGCGTAACACATCTGGAGAATAACCATGCAGCAGTTAGCCAGCTATTTATCCGGTGCCTGGCAGACCGGCCGGGGCCGCACCCGCACCATTCATCACGCCATCAGCGGCGAAGCGCTGTGGGAAGTCACAAGCGAGGGGCTGGATATGGCGCAGGCGCGCCGCTTCGCCATCGAGCACGGCGGTAAAGCGTTACAGGCGATGACCTTTATTGAACGCAGCGCAATGTTAAAAGCGGTGGCGAAACATCTGCTGGAGCTGAAAGCCGATTTCTATGCCATCTCCGCCGAGACCGGCGCGACGCGTGCGGATAGCTGGGTGGATATTGAAGGCGGTATCGGCACCCTCTTCACCTATGCCGGACTGGGCAGCCGTGAACTGCCGGACGATACCCTGTGGCCGGAAGATGAGCTGATCCCGCTGTCCAAACAAGGTGGCTTTGCCGCGCGTCACGTGCTGACCTCCAAATCCGGCGTGGCGGTGCATATCAACGCCTTTAACTTCCCCTGCTGGGGCATGTTAGAAAAGCTGGCCCCCACCTGGCTTGCCGGGATGCCCGCGATCATCAAACCAGCCACCGCCACCGCGCAGTTAACCCAGGCGATGGTCAAAGCGATTGTCGATAGCGGGCTGGTGCCGGACGGCGCGATCAGCCTGATTTGCGGCGGCGCGGGCGACCTGCTCGACCAGCTTGATCATCAGGACGTGGTGACTTTTACCGGCTCAGCAAAAACCGGGCAACAGCTGCGCGTGCATCCGAATCTGGTGGCGAAATCTATTCCCTTCACCATGGAAGCGGACTCGCTGAACTGCTGCGTGCTGGGTGACGATGTGACGCCGGAACAGCCGGAATTTGCGCTGTTTATCCGTGAAGTGGTGCGCGAGATGACCACCAAAGCCGGGCAAAAATGTACCGCTATTCGCCGGATTATCGTGCCGCAGGCGCAGGTGAAAGCGGTGAGCGAGGCGTTGATTGCCCGTCTGCAAAAAGTGGTGGTCGGCGACCCGGCGCAGGAAGGTGTGAAGATGGGCGCGCTGGTCAATAGCGAACAGCGTCAGGACGTGCAGGATAACGTCAACCGCCTGCTGGAAGCCGGATGTGACGTGCTGCTGGGTGGCAAAGCCGATCTCAACGCTGCCGGGGCATTCTTCCCACCGACGCTGCTGTTCTGCGCGCAGCCGGATGAAGTGGCGGCGGTTCACGCGATTGAAGCATTTGGCCCGGTGGCGACGCTGATGCCGTATCAGAATAGCGAGCACGCGATGCAGCTGGCGCGCGCCGGTGAAGGTAGCCTGGCGGGAACGTTAGTGACGGCAGATGGCGCACTGGCGCGTGCGTTTATTCTCGGTGCTGCCCGCGCCCACGGTCGTATTCAGGTGCTGAACGAAGAATCTTCCGTCGAATCTACCGGCCACGGTTCCCCTCTGCCGCAGCTGGTACACGGCGGCCCGGGACGCGCGGGTGGCGGCGAAGAACTCGGCGGCCTGCGGGCGGTAAAACACTACATGCAGCGCACCGCGATTCAGGGCAGCCCGACGATGCTTGCCGCCATCGGCCAGCAATGGGTGCGCGGCGCGCAGGTGGCGGAAGACCGCGTCCACCCGTTCCGCAAATATTTTGAAGAGATCCAGCCGGGCGACAGCCTGCTGACCCCGCGCCGCACGCTGACCGAAGCGGATATCGTCAACTTTGCCTGCCTGAGCGGCGATCACTTCTACGCTCACATGGACAAAATTGCCGCCGCAGAATCGATTTTTGGCGAGCGCGTGGTGCACGGTTACTTCCTGATTTCTGCCGCCGCCGGGCTGTTTGTTGACGCGGGCGTCGGCCCGGTTATCGCCAACTACGGCATGGAAAACCTGCGCTTTATCGAGCCGGTAAAACCGGGCGATACTATCCAGGTACGCCTGACCTGCAAACGTAAAACGGTGAAACGCCAGCGCAGCGCTGAAGAGAAGGCCACAGGCGTAGTGGAATGGTCAGTGGAGATTTTCAATCAGCATCAGCAAGCGGTGGCGCTGTACTCAATCCTGACGCTGGTCGCGCGCCAGCAGGGGGATTTTCCGGCGTGAACAAACCCGATGGTGCGTTCCAGTCGCACCATCGGGCATTTAACGATTTACTGCTTCGCGCCTTCTACCGCTTCGCGAGCCAGTTTGGTAATGCGATCGTAGTCACCCGCTTCCAGCGCATCCGCCGGAACCAGCCAGGAGCCGCCGATACACAGTACGCTTTTCAGCGCCAGATAGTCACGGTAGTTGGCCGGAGAAATACCGCCGGTTGGGCAGAAACGCACCTGGGAGAACGGACCCGCAATCGCCTGCAGCGCTTTTGTCCCGCCGTTCGCTTCAGCCGGGAAGAATTTGAATTCTTTCAAGCCGTAATCCATGCCCAGCATCAGTTCAGAAACGGTGCTGATGCCTGGGATCAGAGGAATCGTCCCTTCGGTTGCCGCTTTCAGCAGAGGCTCGGTCAGTCCTGGGCTAATAGCAAACTGCGCACCAGCTTCCGTCACTTCCGCGAGCTGCTGCGGGTTCAGTACGGTACCTGCACCGACGATCGCATCCGGCACTTCTTTGGCGATAGCACGAATGGCGTCCATCGCACATGCGGTACGTAAGGTCACTTCCAGAACACGAACACCCCCTGCAACCAGCGCTTTTGCCATCGGCACCGCGTGTTCCAGTTTATTCACCACGATAACCGGTACAACCGGGCCAGTGGTCAGGATTGCTTCTGCACTTGTCTTCCAGTTTTTCATCAGAGTTTCTTCTCTCGCCTGATTACAAAATGAGTCTTAAAAATCGATACAGGTTGCGCCCTGCTCCGCACCGGACAGCTTTTCGCGCAACGCACTGAACATCTCACGCCCTGTTCCTAACCGCGATGCGCTGAGGTCAGGAATGTGGGGCTGACGAGAGGCAAGTTCCTCTTCATCGACCAGCAGCGTCAATTCACCTGTCTGTCCATTCACTCGAATGATGTCGCCATCGCGTACTTTTGCCAGTAGCCCGCCATCATAAGCTTCCGGTGTTACATGGATTGCTGAAGGCACTTTACCTGAAGCACCTGAAAGTCGTCCATCGGTAACTAACGCAATTTTGAAACAACGGTCCAATAATACACCAAGAGGCGGCATGAGTTTATGTAATTCTGGCATACCGTTCGCTTTTGGCCCCTGATGGCGAACGACCACCACGCAGTCACGGTCAAGCAGGCCCGCATCAAAGGCCGGTAACACATCATGCTGACTCTCAAAGACAATTGCCGGGGCTTCAATGATCTGGTTTTCAACCGGTACCGCGGACGTTTTCATCACCGCGCGCCCCAGGTTGCCGCTCAGCACTTTGGTGCCGCCATGATGCGAGAACGGCTGGTCAAAGGTAGCAATCACGCTGCTATCCAGCGACTTCTCAGCCCCTTCTCGCCAGTCCAGTTCGCCGTTGTTTAGCCACGGTTCCTGGGTATAACGCGACAAGCCAAAGCCCGCGACGGTGTTGACATCTTCATGCAGCAGACCCGCATTGAGCAGCTCACGCATCAACACCGGTACACCGCCCGCGGCCTGGAAGTGGTTAATATCGGCCGGACCGTTAGGGTACAGACGCGCCATCAGCGGCACGATATCGGACAGATCGGAGAAGTCATCCCAGTTGATGAGAATGCCTGCCGCGCGCGCCATCGCCACCAGGTGCATCGTATGGTTGGTGGACCCCCCGGTCGCCAGCAGGGCCACAATACCGTTCACCACCACTTTTTCATCAATCATTTTACCGATAGGCATCCACTCGTTGCCGTTACCGGTCAGGCGTGTGACCTGACGCGCCGCCGCCGCGGTCAGCGCTTCACGCAGGGGGGCATCAGGATGCACGAAAGAGGAGCCCGGCAACTGCATGCCCATAAACTCCACCACCATCTGGTTGGTGTTTGCTGTACCGTAGAAAGTACAGGTTCCCGGCGCGTGATAAGACGCGGCTTCGGATTCCAGAAGCGCCATACGGTCAACTTTGCCTTCGGCATAGAGCTGGCGGATACGGACTTTTTCTTTGTTCGCCAGACCACTCGCCATCGGGCCTGAAGGGATAAAGATGGACGGCAGATGACCAAACGACAGCGCCGCCATCACCAGCCCCGGGACAATTTTGTCACACACGCCGAGGAACAGCGCGCCATCGAACATGTTGTGAGACAAGCCAATAGCCGCCGACATTGCAATCACTTCGCGGCTCAGCAGGGAAAGCTCCATCCCGTCCTGTCCCTGAGTGACGCCATCACACATCGCCGGCACGCCACCCGCAACCTGGCCTACCGCATTGGCTGCATGCAAGGCTTTGCGAATGATATCCGGATAATGCTCATACGGCTGATGCGCAGAAAGCATGTCGTTATAGGAGGTAATGATCGCGATATTGTTACGCAGCATGCTTTTCAGAGATGCTTTATCTTCTGGCTGACAGGCGGCAAAACCGTGGGCCAGATTCCCGCACGCCAGCTGCGAACGATGAACGGTGTTCGTCTTGGCCTGTTCGATACGGGCGAGGTAGGCAGAACGCGTCTTTTGAGAACGTTCAACGATGCGTTGTGTTACGCGTAACAAATTCGGATTCATAGAGGCTCCTAAAATTTATCTGTCAGAGCATCAGGATTAACAATGCGTTTCAGCAAGGTAACACCATGCTGAATAGCTTGCTGGCCGTAGCTCAGGGGCAAAATCGTTTCAGGCAGTGTAATAAAAAAAGCCCCGCGGGTGAATCCACGCGAGGCTTAAAAGTGCAAAAATTATTCTACAATCTGTGTTAGATCATGTTACCGGTAAAATAACACCTAATGGCTAGATGGAATTTTACTCGAATTCGTTCCAGGAACGACCGTCACGGGTGATCATGGCCACCGAGGCAACCGGTCCCCAGGTCCCAGCCTGATACGGCTTCGGTGCGTCGTTGTCCATCGCCCAGGCTTCGGTGATGGAGTCCACCCACTTCCATGCTTCTTCGACTTCATCACGGCGCACGAACAGCGCCTGAATGCCGCGCATAGTTTCCAACAGCAAGCGCTCGTAGGCATCTGCCAGGTGCGTTTGATTGAAGGTTTCGGAATAGCTCAGATCCAGCTTGGTTATCTGCAGATTATGCTTGTGGTCCAGACCCGGCACTTTGTTAAGCACCTGGATATCGACACCTTCGTCCGGCTGCAAACGGATGGTCAGCTTGTTCTGCGGCAGATCCTGCCAGGATTCTTTAAACAGGTTAAGTTCAGGCGTTTTGAAGTACACCACCACTTCAGAGCACTTGGTCGGCAGACGCTTACCGGTACGCAGGTAAAACGGCACGCCCGCCCAGCGCCAGTTGTCGATATCCACACGGATAGCGACAAAGGTTTCGGTGTTGCTGCTCTTGTTCGCACCCTCTTCTTCCAGGTACCCCGGTACTTTTTTACCTTGCGCAAAACCGGTGGTGTACTGACCACGCACCGTTTTTTCACGCACGTTCGTACGATCGATACGGCGCAGTGATTTCAGGACCTTCACTTTCTCATCACGGATGCTGTCGGCGCTCAGATCAGACGGCGGCGACATGGCGATCATGCACAGAATCTGCAGCAGGTGGTTCTGGATCATGTCGCGCATCTGACCGGCCTGGTCAAAATAACCCCAACGGCCTTCGATACCCACCTCTTCCGCCACGGTAATTTCGACGTGATCGATGGTGCGGTTATCCCAGTTGTTCACAAACAGGGAGTTGGCAAAGCGCAGTGCCAGCAGGTTTAGTACCGTTTCTTTGCCCAGATAGTGGTCAATACGGTAAACCTGACATTCTTCAAAATATTGACCGACCTGGTCGTTAATTTCGCGGGAAGTTGCCAGCGACGTTCCCAGCGGCTTTTCCATCACCACGCGCGCCGGTTTAGCGTTCAATTTCGCTTCCCCTAAGCCTTTGCAGATCGCGCCAAACGTGCTTGGCGGCATGGCAAAGTAGTTAATCGTGGTACGTGCTTTTTGATCCAGCATGTCGCCCAGACGGCTAAAGGCAGCGGTATCATTGACGTCCAGGTTACAAAACTCCAGACGACCACTGAGGGTTTCCCACAAACTTTCATCGATTTTTTCTTTCATGAAAGTTTCGAGCGCTTCGCGTACAACCTTGGTATAGGCTGCTTTGTCCCAGTCAGCGCGGCCAACTCCAATAATGCGGGTGTCCGGGTTAATCTGGCCGGCTTTTTCCAGCTGATACAGGGAAGGCAGCAATTTTCGACGTGCAAGGTCGCCCTTCGCGCCGAAAATGACCAGGTCACATGCCTGGGCTGTTTGCGTTACCGCCATGTCATTCTCCTCAGTTGAGTGTCGGGTATTCATGCCCGACACTGAATGTAATTTTATTACAGTGCACTGTACTGCTTTTACGTGATTCCGTGAACCGTAAACGCTTATCCAGCCGTGCTGTTA
The DNA here is from genome assembly GCF_024809055.1 of Citrobacter sp. JUb117. NCBI lineage: Bacteria > Pseudomonadati > Pseudomonadota > Gammaproteobacteria > Enterobacterales > Enterobacteriaceae > Citrobacter > Citrobacter sp. JUb117. The sequence continues at coordinate 695,801 of NZ_JANUFB010000001.1, read as the reverse complement.
CTGTGAACAGCGGCGTTATTGACGTTTACCGCCGCAAAATGGATAAAAAAGTCGCTTTTTTACGTGACCATGAAGACGTAAGAAAACCCGACTCCGATCATGTATTGAAAAAAAACAACAACTTTTCTGTCCATTTTGCCCCGAATGTGGGTTCACAGGGGTAATATCTACCAGAGTTACCGCTCGATTTCCCCATATCGCTGAAATCGTTTTTGCCCATGGCCGATGAGTCTACTCACATCATGAATATGCTGGAAAAAATCCAGTTAAAACTGGAACATCTGAGCAAGTCAGAACGTAAGGTCGCCGATGTTATTCTGACCTCACCTGACAGGGCTATCCATTCAAGTATTGCCACGCTGGCTCTGGAAGCCAACGTCAGTGAGCCGACCGTGAATCGCTTCTGTCGCAGCATGGACACACGAGGCTTCCCTGATTTTAAACTGCATTTGGCACAAAGTCTGGCTAATGGTACCCCGTATGTTAATCGTAATGTCGATGAGGATGATAGCGTCGAGTCCTACACCGGGAAAATCTTCGAATCTGCCATGGCAAGCCTGGACCACGTCCGTCAGTCGCTGGATAACGCGGCGGTCAATCGGGCGGTAGATTTATTAACCCAAGCAAAGAAAATCGCCTTTTTCGGTCTGGGTTCGTCCGCTGCCGTGGCGCACGACGCCATGAATAAATTTTTCCGCTTTAACGTACCGGTTATCTATTCCGACGATATTGTACTGCAACGTATGAGCTGTATGAATTGTAGCGATGACGACGTCATTGTCCTTATTTCACATACCGGCAGAACAAAGAGTCTGGTTGAACTGGCGCAGCTGGCGCGGGAAAACGATGCCATGGTGATCGCCCTTACTTCCCCCGGAACGCCGCTGGCGCGTGAAGCCACGCTGGCAATTACCCTGGATGTACCGGAAGATACTGACATTTATATGCCTATGGTCTCTCGACTTGCTCAACTGACCGTGATAGATGTGCTGGCTACGGGATTTACTTTGCGCCGTGGTGCAAAATTTAGAGATAACTTGAAGCGTGTCAAGGAAGCGCTCAAGGAATCGCGTTTTGATAAAGAATTACTCATCAAGAGTGATGACCGCTAAAAGCAATAACGATGTTCTACCCTTTTATCATCCGGGTCGTTCATTTCTACCGTTATGTTTCAGAACGGCCGGATCAATGTTCACACGCAACACCTAGTTGTTTCAGTCAACGGAGTATTACATGTCCAGAAGGCTTCGCAGAACCAAAATCGTTACCACGTTAGGCCCAGCAACTGACCGCGATAACAACCTTGAAAAAATTATCGCCGCGGGCGCAAACGTTGTACGTATGAACTTTTCGCACGGCTCTCCAGAAGATCACAAACTGCGGGCGGATAAAGTCCGTGAAATTGCCGCCAAACTGGGACGTCATGTCGCTATTTTGGGTGACCTACAGGGACCTAAAATCCGCGTATCAACCTTCAAAGAAGGCAAAGTATTCCTCAATATTGGCGACAAGTTCCTGTTAGATGCCAACCTGGGTAAAGGCGAAGGCGATAATGAAAAAGTCGGTATTGATTATAAAGGCCTACCTGCTGACGTAGTGCCGGGCGACATCCTGCTGCTAGATGACGGTCGCGTACAGCTCAAAGTACTGGAAGTTCAGGGCATGAAGGTCTTCACCGAAGTGACCGTCGGTGGCCCGCTTTCCAATAACAAAGGCATCAACAAACTGGGCGGCGGTCTCTCTGCAGAAGCACTGACCGAAAAAGACAAAGCTGACATCATCACCGCGGCGCAAATCAGCGTTGACTATCTGGCCGTCTCCTTCCCGCGCTGCGGCGAAGATCTGAACTATGCCCGCCGTCTGGCGCGCGATGCAGGCTGCGATGCGAAAATTGTTGCCAAGGTGGAGCGTGCAGAAGCCGTGTGCGACCAGAATGCAATGGATGACATCATCCTGGCCTCTGACGTCGTGATGGTTGCTCGTGGCGACCTGGGCGTTGAAATTGGCGATCCGGAGCTGGTCGGTATTCAGAAAGCCCTGATCCGTCGTGCGCGTCAGCTGAACCGTGCGGTCATTACCGCCACGCAGATGATGGAGTCGATGATCACCAACCCGATGCCGACCCGTGCAGAAGTGATGGACGTGGCGAACGCCGTACTCGACGGCACCGACGCCGTTATGCTGTCAGCAGAAACCGCCGCAGGCCAGTATCCGGCTGAAACCGTTGCCGCCATGGCGCGTGTCTGCCTGGGCGCGGAAAAAATCCCGAGCATTAATGTCTCCAAACACCGCCTCGACGTGCAGTTTGATAACGTTGAAGAAGCGATTGCCATGTCCGCAATGTATGCAGCGAACCACCTGAAAGGGGTCACCGCCATCATCGCGATGACAGAATCCGGTCGTACCGCGCTGATGACGTCCCGTATCAGCTCCGGCCTGCCGATTTTCGCCATGTCGCGTCATGAGCGTACGCTGAACCTGACCTCCCTGTACCGCGGCGTTACTCCGGTTCACTTTGACAGCGAAACCGACGGTGTGGTTGCCGCCAGCGAAGCGGTGAACCTGCTGCGTGATAAAGGCTATCTGGTTTCTGGCGATCTGGTGATTGTCACCCAGGGCGACGTCATGAGCACCATTGGCTCCACCAACACCACGCGTATTCTGACCGTAGAATAATAACCTCGCTCAATGCCTGATGTTGCTTTGATCATCAGGCCTACAGGTGGTACCTGATACAGAAAGCCTCTCAAGTGAGAGGCTTTTTTTATTTCTTCTTTTTATTTCTTCGGGTAGAGATCTTTACGTTTATACGGCTCAATCTCACCGGGTTTGCGGGTTTTCAGCAGTTTTAAAATCCAGGTGTACTGCTCGAGGTGCGGCGCGACAAAAATCTCCACCTCTTCATTCATGCGTCTGGCAATGGTGTGGTCATCTGCGGTCAGGATGTCATCCATCGGCGGGCGGACCTGAATCGTCAGGCGATGTGTTTTTCCGTCATACACCGGGAACAGCGGCACAACCCGCGCATGGCAAACCTTCATCAGGCGACCAATCGCCGGCAATGTTGCTTTGTAGGTGGCAAAAAAATCAACAAATTCGCTGTGCTCGGGACCATGATCCTGATCCGGCAAATAGTATCCCCAATAGCCCTGACGCACGGACTGAATAAAGGGTTTGATGCCATCATTACGCGCATGCAAACGGCCACCAAAACGACGGCGTACCGTGTTCCAGACGTAATCAAAAACAGGATTACCCTGGTTATGGAACATCGCGGCCATTTTCTGGCCCTGCGAGGCCATCAGCATGGCTGGAATGTCGACACCCCAACCGTGCGGGACGAGAAAAATGACCTTTTCCTCGTTGCGGCGCATCTCTTCTATGATCTCCAGACCTTGCCAGTCAACCCGGTTTTGGATTTTCTCCGGGCCACGCAGGGCAAGCTCTGCCATCATCACCATCGCCTGCGGAGCCGTTGCAAACATCTCATCGACGATGGCTTCGCGCTCGGCTTCACTGCGCTCTGGAAAACACAGGGATAAATTAATCAGCGCTCTGCGGCGCGAACTTTTCCCCAACCTTCCGGCAAGACGTCCCAGCTTCGCCAGCACAGGATCGCGAAACGATGCAGGCGTTAACGCAATCCCTGCTATCGCCGCCACACCCAGCCAGGCACCCCAGTAGCGCGGATGGCGGAATGATTTATGAAATTCAGGGATATATTCAATATTCTTTTTTTTCGTTTCCATGCTCTTCCAGTGTCTGGTACCGCGAAAAATAAATCTGTTGATAGTGTAGCGGCGCGTCGTGCTCCGTACAAAATAAAAAAGCCGGCACGCATCGCGTACCGGCTTTGTCAGTATGCTGATTAATCGAAGCGCAACTGAGGCAGAACCTCTTTCACCTGCGCCAGGTACTCGGTACGATCCGAGCCGGTCAGCCCTTCTGTACGCGGCAGCTTCGCCGTTAACGGGTTCACGGCCTGCTGGTTAACCCAGACTTCATAATGCAAGTGTGGTCCAGTTGAACGCCCGGTGTTACCTGACAGCGCAATACGATCGCCGCGTTTTACTTTTTGTCCTGGTTTGACTAACAGTTTACGCAGGTGCATGTAGCGGGTGGTGTAGGTACGACCATGACGCACCGCGACATAGTAGCCTGCAGCGCCGCTGCGCTTCGCAACAACGACTTCACCATCACCTACCGACAGTACCGGCGTACCCTGCGGCATCGCGAAGTCGACGCCTTTGTGCGGTGCCACACGTCCGGTTACCGGATTCAGGCGACGCGGATTAAAGTTAGACGAGATGCGGAACTGTTTCGCTGTCGGGAAACGCATAAACCCTTTCGCCAACCCGGTACCGTTACGGTCATAGAACTTACCGTCTTCGGCACGAATCGCATAATAGTCTTTACCTTCAGAGCGCAAACGAACGCCCAGCAGTTGGCTTTGCTCACGCTTGCCGTCCAACATCTCGCGAGACATCAGCACCGAGAATTCATCGCCTTTTTTCAGTTTGCGGAAGTCCATCTGCCACTGCATAGCCTTAATCACCGCACTGATTTCAGAACTGGTCAGCCCGGCCTCTTTGGCGCTGGCGACGAAACTGCCGCCGACGGTGCCCTTGATACGGCTGTTAACCCAGTCGCCCTGCTGCATTTCACTGCTCATTTTGAAGCCCGTCGCAGTACGATCGTACGTGCGGGTTTCACGGCGAGAAACTTCCCAGGTCAGGCGCTGCAAATCTCCGTCAGAGGTCAGCGTCCAGGAAAGCTGTTGGCCAATCTTCAGGTTACGCAACTCTTTGTCCGAGGCGGCAAGCTGGCTGATATCGCCCATATCGATACCATACTGGTTCAGGATGCTGCTCAGCGTATCACCGGTCGAGACAACATATTCGTGAACGCCCACCTCACCGGAGGTTTTGTCATCCAGTTCATCCTGAGGAATCGCTTCATCTTCCTGAGCAGCCTGATCGATAGGTTCACTGGCCTCAGGCAACAGAGAACGAATCTCGCTTTTTTCAAGTTCGATGGTTTTGACAATCGGTGCAGCATCGGGATGGTAAACGTAAGGCCGCCAAACGGCGACGGCCAATGTAAGAACGGTCAGCGACCCCAGCATAACGCGATGGGGTCGGGGCAGATTATTAAATGCCAGAGCGACAGAGCGGGCTATCTGTTGCACGTATTCACTTCCTCATTAATCTCCTTTCAGGCAGCTCGCATACTGGTTGGCTAATTGGTTCAGAAACGCAGAATAGCTTGTTTTACCCAGTTTGATGTTTGTTCCGAGGGGATCCAACGTTCCCATTCGAACGGATGTCCCTCTCGCAACGGCTTCAACGACCGCTGGCCTGAACTGTGGCTCAGCAAAAACGCAGGTTGCTTTTTGCTCAACCAACTGTGTTCTTATTTCATGTAAACGCTGCGCACCAGGTTGAATCTCAGGGTTCACGGTAAAGTGACCAAGCGGTGTTAGTCCGTAATGTTTTTCGTAGTAGCCGTAGGCGTCATGAAAAACGAAATACCCTTTCCCCTTGAGCGGTGCGAGCTCGTTACCTACCTGCTTATCGGTTGCGGCTAATTGTGCCTCAAAATCCTTCAGGTTGGCGTCAAGTTTGGCTCGACTTTGCGGCATAAGTTCCACTAATTTTTCATGGATTGCAACCGCTGAGGCCCGCGCTATCTCTGGGGAAAGCCAAAGATGCATGTTGTAGTCGCCATGATGGTGATGTTCGTCACTTTTTTCACCGTGGGCGTCATTGTGTCCATGATCGTCATCATCATCGTCGCCCCCTTTCATGAGCAACGGCTTCACGTCATTGAGTTGCGCAATCGTTACCTGTTTCGCGTTAGGAATATTCTTGACAGATTTTTCCATAAACGCTTCCATTTCGGGGCCAATCCAAACAACTAAGTCCGCGCCCTGTAAGCGTTTTACGTCTGACGGACGCAATGAGTAATCATGTTCGGATGCGCCATCAGGCAGGAGAACCTCGGTATCCGTAACCCCATCAGCAATCGCTGAAGCGATAAACCCTAACGGCTTAAGCGAGGCAACGACGGCGGCATTTGCTGCCTGTGTTGCACTCCCCCAAAGAGCAGCGGATAATGCTGCGAAAAGAAGCGTATTTTTATGTAACATAATGCGACCAATCATCGTAATGAATGTAAGAAATGTGATATTATAACATTCTATAACTTCTGCAAGACTAAAATTGATATGACGACTTTGGTTTCACTGGAAAATGTCTCGGTCTCTTATGGTCAACGCCGCGTCCTTTCTGACGTTTCGCTTGAACTACGGCCCGGCAAAATTTTAACGCTTCTTGGTCCGAACGGTGCCGGGAAGTCTACGCTGGTGCGCGTTGTCCTCGGGCTGGTAGCAGCAGATGCAGGCGTTATCAAGCGTAACGGACAGCTGCGGATTGGCTATGTCCCGCAAAAACTGTATCTCGATACCACGCTGCCCCTGACGGTCAGCCGCTTTTTGCGCTTACGTCCGGATACAAAGAAGGACGATATTCTCCCGGCGCTCAAGCGCGTTCAGGCCGGACATCTGATGGATGCGCCGATGCAAAAACTGTCCGGCGGGGAAACGCAGCGCGTCCTGCTGGCTCGCGCATTGCTGAATAAACCACAGCTGCTGGTGCTGGATGAACCCACTCAGGGTGTGGATGTCAATGGTCAGGTCGCATTGTATGACCTTATCGACCAGCTTCGCCGTGAACTCGATTGCGCCGTACTGATGGTCTCGCATGATTTGCATCTGGTGATGGCGAAGACCGACGAAGTGCTGTGCCTCAACCACCATATTTGCTGCTCCGGCACGCCGGAAGTGGTCTCTATGCACCCGGAATTTATCTCTATGTTCGGGCAACGCGGTGCCGAGCAACTCGGAATTTACCGTCACAATCATAATCATCGCCATGATTTACAGGGTCGTATCGTATTACGCCGGGGAAATGGTCACTCATGATTGAATTGTTATTACCCGGTTGGTTAGCCGGGATCATGCTGGCCTGCGCCGCTGGCCCGCTGGGATCGTTTGTGGTCTGGCGTCGGATGTCTTATTTTGGCGACACGCTGGCGCACGCGTCACTGCTGGGTGTGGCCTTTGGTCTGCTGTTAGATGTAAACCCGTTCTATGCGGTTATCGCAGTCACTCTGATGCTGGCAGCGGGTCTGGTGTGGCTGGAGAAGCGCCCTCACCTCGCCATAGACACCTTGCTCGGCATTATGGCGCACAGCGCTCTGTCACTGGGCCTGGTGGTCGTCAGCCTGATGTCGAATATCCGTGTGGATTTGATGGCCTATCTGTTCGGTGACCTGCTTGCCGTGACGCCGGAAGATCTGATCTCCATCGCCATTGGTGTTGTCATTGTGCTAGCCATTCTCTTCTGGCAATGGCGCAACCTGCTGTCAATGACCATCAGCCCGGATCTCGCCTTTGTCGATGGCGTGAAGCTGCAACGCGTGAAGCTGCTGCTGATGCTGGTCACTGCGTTAACAATTGGTGTGGCGATGAAGTTTGTCGGCGCGCTCATTATTACGTCGCTGCTGATTATTCCTGCTGCCACCGCACGCCGTTTTGCGCGTACGCCTGAGCAGATGGCCGGTGTTGCCGTGGGCGTGGGGATGATAGCGGTGACGGGCGGCCTGACGTTCTCAGCGTTCTATGATACGCCAGCAGGGCCCTCCGTGGTGCTGTGTGCCGCGCTGATGTTTATTTTCAGCATGATGAAAAAGCAAGCGAGCTAAGAGTGTGTTGCCTGATGGCGCTTCGCGTATCAGGCCTACGTTCACAGGCAGGCTGGATTAGGCAAGCTGCCATCCGGCATAAAAAACTTAAGGCATTTGCGGCGGCGTAATACCGAAATGGTTCCAGGCGCGCACCGTCGCCATACGTCCGCGCGGCGTACGCTGCAGGAAGCCCTGCTGGATCAAATATGGCTCCAGCACGTCCTCAATCGTTTCACGCTCTTCACCAATAGCGGCGGCCAGGTTATCCAGCCCCACCGGCCCACCGAAGAATTTATCGATCACCGCCAGCAACAGCTTACGGTCCATGTAATCGAACCCTTCAGCGTCCACATTGAGCATATCCAGCGCCTGGGCGGCAATGTCTGCCGAGATGGTGCCATCATGCTTCACCTCGGCGAAGTCACGCACGCGACGCAGCAGACGGTTGGCAATACGCGGCGTTCCGCGCGCGCGGCGAGCAACTTCCAGCGCGCCCTCCTCGCTCATCTCCAGCCCCATATAACGCGCACTGCGCCCTACAATATGCTGAAGATCGGCAACCTGATAAAACTCCAGTCGCTGCACGATACCAAAACGGTCACGCAGCGGAGAGGTTAACGACCCGGCACGGGTTGTCGCGCCAATCAGCGTAAACGGCGGCAGGTCAATCTTGATCGAGCGTGCAGCAGGCCCTTCGCCGATCATGATATCCAGCTGATAGTCTTCCATCGCCGGATACAATACCTCTTCCACGACCGGCGATAAGCGATGGATCTCATCGATAAACAGCACGTCGTGCGGCTCGAGGTTCGTCAGCATTGCCGCCAAATCGCCCGCTTTTTCCAGCACCGGGCCGGAGGTGGTACGCAGGTTTACGCCCATTTCATTGGCGACAATATTGGCAAGCGTGGTTTTTCCAAGACCCGGAGGACCAAAGATCAGCAGGTGGTCGAGGGCATCACCGCGCAACTTCGCCGCCTGGATAAAAATCTCCATTTGCGAACGGACCTGAGGCTGACCGATATACTCATCGAGCAACTTGGGGCGGATCGCACGATCCACAATGTCTTCAGGTATCGTGCTGGCAGCTGAAATCAGGCGGTCTGCTTCAATCATCCTTTACCTCACAATGCAGCGCGGAGCGCTTCACGAATCAGGGTTTCACTGCTGGCATCAGGGCGGGCTATTTTGCTCACCATGCGGCTGGCTTCCTGTGGTTTATAGCCCAGCGCCACCAGCGCAGCAACCGCTTCCTGTTCGGCGTCATCCGTTACCGGACCCGCAGGTGACGTCAGCACCAGATCCGCCGCCGGTGTGAACAGATCGCCATGTAAGCCTTTAAAGCGGTCTTTCATTTCAACAATCAGGCGTTCAGCGGTTTTCTTACCGATACCCGGCAGTTTCACCAGCGCCCCGAGCTCTTCGCGTTCAACCGCGTTAACGAACTGCTGCGCCGACATGCCGGAGAGGATCGCAAGCGCCAGCTTCGGTCCAACGCCGTTGGTTTTAATCAGCTCTTTAAACAGCGTGCGTTCCTGCTTGTTGTTAAACCCGTACAGCAGCTGCGCATCTTCACGCACCACAAAATGGGTGAAAACAATCGCTTCCTGCCCGGCTTCCGGCAGCTCGTAAAAACAGGTCATCGGCATATGCACTTCATAGCCTACGCCACCCGTTTCCAGAAGAACCAACGGGGGTTGTTTTTCGAGAATGATGCCTCTGAGTCTGCCTATCACGTGACGCTCCTGCGTTAAGGGCTAAAAAGGTAATGCGCTATCATAAAAAAAGGCTGGATAGATATCCAGCCTCATTTGTCATTAACGTAGTCGACCACGCGCTAAATTCAGCCGGGTATCGCTCATTTGCATGGCGTTCTGACTGACGTGGCAGTGGGTAATGGCGATGGCCAACGCATCCGCGGCATCGGCCTGGGGATTTGCCGGGAGTTTTAGCAATGTGCGCACCATGTGCTGCACCTGACTTTTCTCCGCACTGCCTATCCCGACGACGGTTTGCTTCACCTGACGTGCCGCATATTCAAACACCGGAAGGTCCTGGTTTACGGCAGCAACAATCGCCACGCCGCGCGCCTGCCCCAGCTTAAGCGCCGAATCGGCGTTTTTTGCCATAAATACTTGCTCAATGGCAAAGTAGTCTGGCTGAAACTGGGTAATGATTTCCGACACGCCGGCATAAATTAGCTTCAGGCGCGACGGTAAATCATCTACTTTGGTACGAATACATCCACTGCCCAGATAGGTCAACTGTCGACCGACCTGGCGGATCACGCCATAGCCGGTGATGCGCGAGCCCGGGTCAATGCCGAGAATAATGGACATCACGCATCTCCTGTTATTTTACCGCTCAACCACGTCATTCTAACGTAGCAGCAACCTCATCGGAGATTTCGCCGTTGTGGTAAACTTCCTGCACGTCATCGCAGTCTTCCAGCATATCGATCAGACGCATCAGCTTCGGTGCTGTTTCTGCATCCATGTCCGCTTTGGTGGACGGGATCATCGTAACTTCAGCGCTGTCCGCTTTCAGACCAGCGGCTTCCAGTGCATCACGCACTTTACCCATCTCTTCCCATGCGGTGTAGACGTCAATCGCACCGTCATCATAGGTCACAACGTCTTCAGCACCGGCTTCCAACGCGGCTTCCATGATGGTGTCTTCGTCGCCTTGCTCAAAGGAGATAACGCCTTTTTTGCTAAACAGGTACGCAACTGAACCGTCAGTGCCCAGGTTACCACCGGTTTTAGTGAACGCATGGCGCACTTCCGCAACAGTACGGTTACGGTTGTCAGACAGGCATTCAATCATGACCGCTGTCCCGCCAGGACCGTAACCTTCATAAATGATGGTTTCCATGTTTGCGTCTTCGTCACCGCCCACACCGCGCGCGATGGCACGGTTCAGGGTGTCACGCGTCATGTTGTTGGACAGCGCTTTATCGACAGCCGCACGCAGACGCGGGTTCGCGTCCGGATCGCCACCACCAAGCTTAGCGGCCGTAACCAGCTCGCGAATGATTTTGGTGAAGATCTTGCCGCGCTTGGAATCCTGCGCTGCTTTACGGTGTCTGGTGTTGGCCCATTTACTATGACCTGCCATAAATAATATCTCCAAAAAGCGCGCCTTCTCAGGCGACGTTAATTACAAATTCTTCAATCGCCTGCCGGTTACTCCACGATTTGGTTAACTGTGCAGCTTCCGCCGCATCAACCCAACGATAGGTCAGATGTTCAGTGAACACGATCTCTCGTTCCGAGGGGAGTGCCAGGCAAAACCAGGATTCCGTATTCCGTTCGATTCCCGGTGCGTAGCGATGTCGTAAATGGCTAAAAATCTCGAACTCCACCGTGCGCTGACAGTCAATTAAGGTCAGTTGCTCGCGGGCAACGTCAATGGTGACCTCTTCCTTTACTTCGCGCATGGCGGCTTGCGACGCGGTTTCACCCTCTTCAAGGCTGCCGGTGACCGACTGCCAGAAATCAGGATCGTCGCGTCGCTGTAACATCAGCACTCTTCCGGTGTCCTTTGCATAAATCACGACTAACACCGAGACAGGCTGTTTGTATGTCATATCAGTTATTCTCGGCCTTCTTCACAACCTGAATGCTCAGTTCCGCCAGGGCAGCGTCGTTGGCAAAACTTGGCGCTTCGGTCATCAGGCACGCGGCAGCCGTGGTTTTCGGGAAGGCAATAACGTCACGAATGTTATCGGTACCGGTCAGCAGCATGGTCAGACGATCCAGACCAAACGCCAGGCCCGCGTGCGGCGGAGTACCGTATTTCAGCGCGTCCAGCAGGAAGCCGAACTTCTCACGCTGTTCTTGCTCGTTGATACCCAGAATACCAAACACGGTTTGCTGCATGTCGCCGTTATGGATACGCACGGAACCGCCGCCCACTTCGTAACCGTTGATGACCATATCGTACGCATTGGCAACGGCCTCTTCCGGCGCGGCTTTCAGCTCAGCGGCCGTCATGTCTTTCGGCGCGGTAAACGGATGGTGCATCGCGGTCAGGCCACCTTCACCGTCGTCTTCAAACATTGGGAAGTCGATAACCCACAGCGGCGCCCATTTGGTTTCGTCGGTCAGGCTCAGATCTTTACCCAGTTTCAGACGCAGTGCGCCCATTGAGTCAGCAACCACTTTCTTGTTGTCTGCGCCGAAGAAAATCATGTCGCCATCTTGTGCGCCGGTGCGCTCAAGAATCGCGTCAACGATATCGGCATTCAGGAACTTAGCAACTGGGCTGGTTACCCCTTCCAGACCTTTCGCACGTTCGGTGACCTTAATGTAAGCTAGGCCTTTCGCGCCGTAGATCTTGATGAAATTACCGTAATCGTCGATCTGCTTACGGCTTAAGCTTGCTCCACCCGGTACACGCAGCGCAGCCACGCGACCTTTGGCATCGTTAGCCGGGCCGGAGAAGACGGCGAAATCAACGGACTTCAGCAGGTCAGCAACGTCAACCAGCTCCATCGGGTTACGCAGGTCCGGTTTATCAGAGCCGTAGCGACGTTCGGCTTCCGCAAAGGTCATGATCGGGAAATCACCCAGATCCACACCTTTTACTTCCAGCCACAGATTACGCACTAACGCTTCCATCACTTCGCGCACCTGCGGTGCGGTCATGAAGGAGGTCTCAACATCGATCTGGGTAAATTCAGGTTGACGGTCAGCACGTAAGTCTTCGTCACGGAAGCATTTTACGATCTGATAGTAACGATCAAAGCCAGACATCATCAGCAGCTGCTTGAACAGCTGTGGAGACTGCGGCAGGGCGTAGAATTTGCCTTTATGGACGCGGGAAGGCACCAGATAGTCACGTGCGCCTTCCGGAGTCGCTTTGGTCAGCATCGGCGTTTCGATGTCGAGGAAGCCGTGATCGTCCATAAAACGACGCACCAGGCTGGTGATTTTGGCACGGGTTTTCAGACGCTGCGCCATTTCCGGACGACGCAGATCCAGATAGCGATACTTCAGACGTGCTTCTTCGGTGTTAACGTGGTTAGAGTCCAGCGGCAGCGAGTCTGAACGGTTGATGATGGTCAGATCGGACGCCAGTACTTCAATTTCGCCGGTCGCCATATCGGCGTTGACGTTTTTCGCGTCACGCGCACGCACGGTGCCCGTAACCTGGATGCAGAACTCATTACGCAGTTCGGAGGCCAGCTTTAACGCGTCCGCACGGTCCGGATCGAAAAATACCTGCACGATACCTTCGCGGTCGCGCATATCGATGAAGATCAGGCTACCAAGATCACGACGACGGTTGACCCAACCACACAGAGTCACCTGCTGCCCCTCGTGGGACAGACGTAGCTGTCCGCAATATTCTGTACGCATGAGATATCCCTTAACTTTGCCGCAGGCGGATTGTCACCTGCCTTGCAGATGACGAAGTCGCAGCTTTAGCTGAATGTCACAACTGAATGAAAAAAGGCGGCTATTATACTGGAAATTCTGCCGCACGATAAGTCCGGTACTGACTGTACGCGTGTTTCCTACGCGGGTATTGCGTAATCTCACAAAAAATAACAAAAATTGTCGCCCCTTTCACACACAATCGCGATTAAGGTGTAACGGAATTCTTTTTTGACTGGAGTCACCATGCTGGAACTGAACGCTAAAACCACCGCCCTTGTCGTTATTGATCTACAGGAAGGGATCTTACCCTTCGCCGGCGGCCCCCATTCGGCAAGCGACGTGGTAACCCACGCCGCACGCCTTGCGGCACAATTCCGAGCTCACGGTTCACCGGTAGTGATGGTTCGCGTTGGCTGGTCTGACGACTACGCAGAAGCCCTGAAACAGCCGGTAGATGCCCAGGCACCGGCTAAAGCACTCCCTGCAAACTGGTGGGACTATCCGACAGCGCTGGGCAAAAACGCCAGTGACATCGAAGTGATCAAACGCCAGTGGGGTGCCTTTTACGGCACCGACCTCGAACTCCAACTGCGCCGCCGGGGCGTTGACACTATCGTGTTATGCGGGATCTCCACCAACATCGGCGTTGAGTCAACGGCGCGTAATGCCTGGGAACTGGGTTTTAACCTGGTGATTGCCGAAAATGCCTGTAGCGCAGCCAGTGCCGATCAGCATCAGGGCAGCATGACGCATATCTTCCCGCGCATTGCACGCGTGCGCAGCGTGGACGAGATCCTGCAAGCGTTATGATCTATATCGGCCTGCCGCAGTGGTCGCATCCGAAGTGGGTGCGCCTGGGGATCACCAGCCTTGAAGAGTATGCCCGCTACTTTAACTGTGTTGAGGGCAATACCACACTCTACGCGCTGCCAAAAGCCGAGATTGTTACGCGCTGGCAGGCGCAGACTACCGATGACTTTCGCTTCTGCTTTAAGTTTCCGGCGACCATTTCGCATCAAGCTGCATTGCGAAACTGTGATGATTTGGTGCAAGAATTTTTCACCCGCATGTCACCGCTGGAAGCGCGAATCGGGCAATATTGGTTGCAGCTACCCGCCACCTTTTCTCCTCGCGATCTCCCTGCTCTGTGGGCGTTTCTCGATGCGTTACCCGCATCGTTTACCTACGGGGTGGAAGTTCGCCATCCTGAATTTTTTACCAAAGGTGAAGACGAGAAATGGTTCAATCGTGGCTTACACGAGCGAGGGGTCAATCGGGTAATTTTAGATAGTCGGCCGGTACACGCCGCGGTTCCTCACAGTGAAGCGATTCGCGATGCGCAGCGCAAAAAACCGAAAGTTCCGGTCCATGCAGTGGTTACCGCGAACAATCCCATGGTGCGCTTTATCGGCAGCGATAATATGGAGCAAAACCGAACGTTATTTAACGTATGGCTGGCCAAACTGTCTCTCTGGAAGCAGACCACCACACCCTATCTGTTTTTACATACGCCAGACATCGCGCAGGCCCCGGAGCTTGTAGATACGCTATGGGCAGATTTACGCAGCGCTCTGCCAGAGATCGGATCAGCACCGTCTATTCCACAGCAATCTTCTCTTTTCTGAAAATGCCACCTATCATAGTCAATGCCAGCAGCCATTTTAAAAGGGAGTTTGTATGGTAAGCGCGCTATATGCCGTACTGGGTGCGTTATTGTTGATTAAGTTCTCCTTTGACGTTGTCCGCCTGCGTATGCAGTATCGCGTGGCTTATGGCGACGGCGGTTTTAGCGAACTACAAAGTGCGATTCGCATTCACGGTAATGCGGTGGAATATATCCCCGTCGCATTAGTGTTGCTGTTATTTATGGAAATGAACGGCGCGGAAACGTGGATGGTGCATATTTGCGGGCTGATGTTAATTGCTGGTCGGCTGATGCATTATTACGGATTCCACCACCGTCTGTTCCGCTGGCGTCGTTCCGGCATGAGCGCCACCTGGTGCTCGCTGGTGCTAATGGTGCTGGCGAATCTCTGGTATATGCCCTGGGAGTTGGTTTTCTCCCTGCATTAGCGCACAATACGCCACTTTATTTTTCCCGGATTTTTACGTTATGTCTCACCGCGACACGCTTTTTTCTGCGCCTATCGCCAGTCTGGGTGACTGGACCTTTGATGAACGGGTAGCTGAAGTCTTCCCGGATATGATCCAGCGCTCCGTTCCCGGCTACTCCAACATCATTTCGATGATTGGTATGCTGGCCGAACGTTTCGTGCAACCCAACACGCAGGTCTACGATCTGGGCTGTTCATTGGGCGCCGCGACGCTCTCGGTGCGTCGCAGTATTCAGCATGACAATTGTAAAATTATTGCCGTCGACAACTCCCCGGCCATGGTTGAACGCTGCCGCCGTCATATTGACGCCTATAAAGCCCCTATTCCGGTCGAAGTTGTCGAAGGGGATATTCGCAACATTACTATTGAAAACGCCTCAATGGTGGTGCTGAATTTTACCCTGCAATTCCTTGAGCCAGCGGAGCGCCAGGCATTGTTGGATAAGATTTATCAGGGGCTGAATCCTGGCGGCGCGCTGGTGCTGTCGGAGAAATTCAGTTTCGAAGATGCAAAAGTGGGTGAGCTGTTGTTCAACATGCACCACGATTTCAAGCGGGCAAATGGCTACAGCGAACTGGAAATCAGCCAAAAGCGCAGCATGCTGGAAAACGTCATGCTGACCGACTCGGTCGAAACCCATAAAGCGCGCCTGCATCAGGCTGGTTTTGAACACAGCGAACTGTGGTTCCAGTGCTTTAACTTTGGTTCTCTGGTGGCACTAAAAGCTGAGGTTGCGGCATGATCGACTTTGGTAACTTTTATCAGCTGATTGCCAAAAATCATCTTTCTCATTGGCTGGAAACGCTCCCGGCGCAAATTGCGAGCTGGCAGCGCGATCAGCATGGCCTGTTTAAGCAGTGGTCGAACGCGGTAGAGTTTTTGCCCGAACTGACACCGCACCGTCTGGACTTGCTGCACAGTGTCACCGCTGAAAGCGAAGAGCCGCTCAGCGACGGTCAGCTTAAACGCATTGATACATTAATGCGCAATTTGATGCCGTGGCGTAAAGGGCCATACTCACTGTATGGCGTCAATATCGACACCGAATGGCGTTCTGACTGGAAATGGGATCGCGTTCTGCCGCATTTATCCGACCTGACCGGACGGACGATCCTGGATGTCGGCTGCGGCAGCGGGTATCACATGTGGCGCATGATCGGTGCAGGCGCGCACCTGGCCGTTGGGATTGATCCGACCCAGTTATTCCTGTGTCAGTTCGAAGCGGTGCGAAAACTGCTGGGCAACGACCAGCGCGCGCATCTGCTGCCGCTGGGTATTGAACAGCTTCCGGCGTTGAACGCGTTTGATACCGTTTTCTCAATGGGCGTGCTCTATCACCGTCGTTCTCCGCTGGAACATCTCTGGCAGTTGAAAGATCAACTGGTACAAGACGGTGAACTGGTACTGGAAACGCTGGTGGTTGAAGGGGACGAAAATACCGTGCTGGTGCCGGGTGACCGCTACGCACAAATGCGCAACGTCTACTTTATTCCGTCTGCTCTGGCGTTGAAAAACTGGCTGGAGAAGTGCGGTTTTGTTGATGTCCGCATTGCCGACGTGTGTGTGACCACTACCGAAGAACAGCGCCGTACCGAGTGGATGATTACCGAATCGCTGGCTGATTTCCTCGACCCGAACGACAGCAGTAAAACGGTAGAAGGGTACCCTGCCCCGCTGCGCGCGGTCTTGATTGCGCGTAAGCCGTGATGGATTGCCCGGTGGCGCTACGCTTACCGGGCCTACAACTCCCGTAGGCCTGATAAGGCATCGCCGCCATCAGGCATAAAAGGATAAAAAAAGGCCCCTGTAATTGCAGGGGCCTGGTACGAGCAAGCATCATATTGGGCGACATGATGCAACGGTAAAAATCAGCTGGCCCGATGGTGCGCAATAATCGCTTTCATTTCAGCAACCGCCGCCCCGTCTACCGCATAGCGGGAATATTCATCCGCTTGCGCATCCGAAGACATCGACAACCCCGCATTGCGATAACGCATGGGAGAAGCCAGCCATACTCCGGCAGAACTGTGGACTTCCTGCACACCGGCGTCGAGGAATAGAGACAAATTCGCAGCGCGAACCCCCGCTCCGGCCATAATGATTGGAGCACCGGGCAGTGCAATAAGTTCCATTATTTTTGTTAAACCTTGCGCAGCATCTGATTTTTGCCCGGAAGTCAGCACTCGGGCGACACCCAAATCAGATAAACTTTTCAGCGCATTTAAGGGGTTGGCACACATATCAAAGGCCCGATGAAACGTGACATTTAGCGTACCGGCTGTCCGCATAATTTTTTCCATGCGCGACATATCGACGTTGCCATCAACATCTAATAACCCGGTTACCAGCCCGGAGAATCCGAGATCTCTGACCATGGCGATATCATCCAGCATGGCGGCGAATTCACCGTCGGTATAGCAAAAATCCCCGCCGCGCGGGCGGATAATCGGATAGACGGGAATATCAATATGCTGACGAACGGTACGTAATACACCCAGTGATGGGGTTAAGCCCCCTTCTTTGGGTGCCGAACACAGTTCAATACGATCCGCGCCATTTTTTTGTGCCGTCAGCGCACACTCCATGCTGTAACAGCAGATTTCCAGCAGTGCCATGGTTACTCCTGTTGCTCGCTTGCCACAATCGTTTCAATTGACCATGGATGAAACTTGATAGTCACGCTGCCGTCGCTGACCGCCAGCGTCGGGTTCAGTAACCGCTCACGCTCGCCTTGTGGTGAACTGGTTTTCACAAAGATACCCGGCTGACTCAATCCTTCATCAGAAAGTAACGCCAGCGCTCGCGCATTCAACGTTTCCGGCTCGCCCGGCAGAACAATCTCAATATGCTCCCAACCCTCATGTGGGTAGCGTTTTTCACCCGGCCACGGCAACTCCACAATAGAAAACTGCCAGTGCGCCACGCACACCGGCTCATCCAGTTTGAACAGGCAAATCGGTCTGCCATTGATGATATTTTCCGACAACAGCTGGCCGCACTGTTCAAACCCGTGACGCCAGCGCTCTGCGGTGGTGTTTTGATGACAGCGCAGAGAGATGTGATCGGCTTCAAGCGGAGCAATATTCAAACCCAGACGGGTGGAAAGTTCAGTTAACGCCTGAGTGAAATGCCCTAAATCTGCGGAAATATCATGCAGTTCTGCAACGGTTTGCCAGTTCGCCATATTGAAAGCTCATATCCATGTTCAAAGTCGCTAATTTACTCTGTTGCGCAGTACCATCCAACCGCTGATTTTTTCAGGGAAAAAATGAATGATTATGCGTCATTGCCCTGCGTCTATTTTAGGCCGCGCGCGGCACGCACAATGCTGACGGCAACGGGCATTTGCAGTATACTCCCGGCCTAAATTCTTAATCTGGCGCGGTGTATAGTAAAGCGCTTCATAAATGTAAGGTATTCCGGTGAATATTCAGGCTCTTCTCTCAGAAAAAGTCCGTCAGGCCATGATTGCTGCAGGTGCGCCTGCAGATTGCGAACCTCAGGTTCGTCAGTCAGCAAAAGTACAGTTCGGCGACTATCAGGCCAACGGCATGATGGCAGTCGCTAAAAAACTGGGTATGGCGCCGCGACAACTGGCAGAGCAGGTGCTGACTCATCTGGATCTCAACGGGATTGCCAGCAAGGTTGAAATTGCGGGCCCGGGCTTTATCAATATTTTCCTCGATCCAGCATTCCTGGCGCAGCACGTGCAGCAGGCGCTGGCCTCCGATCGTCTGGGCGTTGCACAGCCAGAAAAGCAAACCGTTGTTGTTGACTACTCTGCGCCAAACGTGGCGAAAGAGATGCACGTAGGCCACCTGCGTTCCACCATCATCGGTGATGCGGCTGTCCGTACGCTGGAGTTTCTCGGCCATAAAGTCATCCGCGCAAACCACGTTGGCGACTGGGGAACCCAGTTCGGTATGCTCATCGCGTGGCTGGAAAAGCAGCAGCAGGAAAACGCGGGTGAAATGGCGCTGGCTGACCTTGAAGGTTTCTATCGTGACGCGAAAAAACATTACGACGAAGATGAAGAATTCGCCGAGCGCGCACGTAGCTACGTGGTGAAGTTGCAGGGTGGTGATGCTTACTTCCGCGAAATGTGGCGCAAACTGGTCGACATTACCATGTCGCAGAACCAGTTAACCTACGATCGTCTGAACGTGACGCTGACCCGCGACGACGTGATGGGTGAAAGCCTGTACAACCCGATGCTGCCAGGCATTGTTGCGGATCTCAAAGCCAAAGGCCTGGCCGTTGAAAGCGAAGGCGCGACTGTCGTATTCCTTGATGAGTATAAAAACAAGGAAGGCGAACCGATGGGCGTTATCATCCAGAAGAAAGATGGTGGTTATCTGTACACTACCACTGATATCGCCTGCGCCAAGTACCGTTACGAAACACTGCATGCCGATCGCGTGCTGTATTACATCGACTCCCGCCAGCATCAGCATTTAATGCAGGCATGGACCATCGTGCGTAAAGCCGGTTACGTGCCGGATTCCGTACCGCTGGAACACCACATGTTCGGCATGATGCTCGGCAAAGACGGTAAACCGTTCAAGACCCGCGCGGGTGGCACGGTTAAACTGGCCGATCTGTTAGATGAAGCGCTGGAGCGTGCACGTCGTCTGGTGGCAGAGAAGAACCCGGACATGCCTGCCGACGAGCTGGAAAAACTGGCGAATGCGGTCGGTATCGGCGCCGTGAAGTATGCAGATCTGTCGAAAAACCGTACCACGGATTACATCTTCGACTGGGATAATATGCTGGCCTTCGAAGGCAATACCGCACCGTACATGCAGTATGCCTACACCCGCGTACTGTCCGTGTTCCGTAAGGCAGATATCGACGAAAGTGCGCTGGCCAGCGCGAAGGTCATCATCAGTGAAGATCGTGAAGCCCAACTGGCGGCGCGTCTGCTGCAGTTTGAAGAAACGCTCACCGTCGTTGCACGTGAAGGTACACCGCACGTGATGTGCGCCTATCTGTACGATCTTGCCGGTTTGTTCTCTGGTTTCTACGAACATTGCCCAATCCTCAGCGCCGAGAGCGAAGAGATTCGTAACAGCCGCCTGAAGCTGGCACAGTTGACGGCGAAAACGCTGAAGCTGGGTCTGGATACGCTGGGTATCGAAACCGTAGAACGTATGTAATCACCACGAGTGATGTGAAAGCCCGCGCTATGTCGCGGGCTTTTTTATTTTCCCGAATGACCGCCCTCGTAGGTCTGATAAGCGAAGCGCCATCAGGCCTACGAGAAACGGCTACGTTCACTGTAATTTGTTACAACTCACAAGGAATGACACATTTCCGTAGAGGGATGGAACATCTTTTACCTGTTATCCCATTTACACCTCCGTATCATTAGGCGGCGAATTAATCAGGTGTGGGTCCATGACATTCAGAGATTTTGAGGCGGAAGAGAAACTCTTTCAGCGACGGGTAATAGTGGCCTTTGGCCTGGTGGTCATCTGTTTTGGCATCCTGATTTATAACCTCTACAACTTACAAATTCGCGAGCATCAGTATTACACCACCCGCTCAAATGCCAATGACATCAAAATGCTGCCGGTTGCCCCAACGCGCGGCATCATTTACGATCGCAACGGTATCCCGCTGGTGCGCAACGTCACCTGGTACGATATTTCTGTCACTCCTTATAAAATCAACGATATGGATGCCTTGCTAAAGCAGCTAACGCCTATTGTTGACCTGACCCCTGATGAGATTGACCAGTTTCGCCACGATCTGAAATCCAGTAGTCGCTATCGCCCGGTGGTGCTCAAAAATGCGCTGACCGACGTGGAGATCGCCCGTTTCTCGGTTAATCAGTTTCATTTCAGCGGCGTCACCATCAATAGCTATGAAGATCGCCAATATCCGTATGGCGCAGAGTTGGCGCATGTGCTCGGCTATGTCTCTAAAATCAATGACAGCGACCTGAAAGCGTTGGATAAAAAGGGGCTGGCAGAAAACTACGCCGCCGATCACAACATTGGCAAGCAGGGGATCGAACACTATTACGAAAACGATCTGCACGGCAAAACGGGTTATCAAGAAGTCGAAGTCGATAACCACGGACGCATCGTACGCCTGATAAAAGATGTACCGCCTGTTGCCGGAAAGGACATCCACCTGACGCTGGATTTACACTTACAGGAATATATAGAGAGCCTGCTGGTCGGTCAGCGCGCCGCAGTACTGGTTGAAGATCCGCACGATGGCTCGGTGCTGGCGATGGTCTCTAACCCCAGCTATGATCCGAATCCGTTCGTCAAAGGTATCAGCTACCAGGACTACAACACGCTGCTGCAGGATAAAGACCTGCCGTTGATTAACCGCGTCACGCAAGGTTTGTACCCTCCCGCCTCCACGGTCAAGCCGTACATGGCGATGTCAGCATTGCTCAATGGCGTTATCACCCCGCAGACCAGCTTCTTTGGCGCGCCAACATGGACATTGCCCGGCACTGAGCGACATTATCGCGACTGGAAAAAAACCGGTCATGGCATGTTGGACGTGACCAAAGCAATTGAAGAGTCCGCTGATACGTTCTTCTATCAGGTGGCGTATATGATGGGCATTGACCGAATCAACAGCATGCTTAGCCAGTTTGGTTACGGTAAACCCACCGGCATTGATCTTGATGAAGAGTACAACGGGCTGTTACCGAGCCGCGACTGGAAACAACGGGTGCATAAAAAAGCCTGGTATCAGGGAGACACCATTTCGGTTGGTATCGGTCAGGGATACTGGATTGCCACGCCAATCCAGATGGTGAAAGCAATGGTGGCACTGATTAACAATGGGAAAGTGATTGCCCCTCACCTGTTGCAGGCTGAAGAGAGTGGTAAATCTGTTACGCCTTATCATGCCGCCACGGTACCGTCACAGATTGCCTCTCCCTCCTCGCCCTATTGGGGACTGGTACGCGAGGCGATGTTTGGCATGGCCAATGCGCCGAACGGGACAGGTTATAAATTTTTCCATACTGCACCTTACGGAATTGCGGCGAAAAGCGGAACCTCACAGGTTTTCAGCCTGAAAGAAAACCAGACTTACAATGCGAAGATGATCCCCATCCGCCTGCGTGACCACGTGTTCTACACCGCATTTGCACCCTACAAAAACCCGAAAGTCGCCGTGGCGTTGATTCTGGAAAACGGCGGCAGCGACGGCATTACCGCCGCGCCGGTTATGCGACAAATTATGGATCATCTGTTTGTGCCGCAGGACAACGCCGCACAAACAGAGGTAACTCAACAAACAGCGCCGACAGCGACAGCGCCGTCGGACACCGATATTAAAAATACTTACGCAAGTATTCGGTGAGACACAGCATCGCCATCGCCTGGCCGTAAGGCATGGAGGTCAGCGGAATGTTGCGATAGAACTCGAGATTGTGCCCCATTCCGGTACCAAATGAGGTTTGCAGCAGCTCCCCTTCTGGTGAGATATGCTGCACAATGCCTTTGATGGCGAGTTCTGCTACCGCCGCATATTCCTGCCCGACATAACGCTTACGCACCGCTTTCAAAATCCCATAAGCAAATCCGGCGGTGGCTGACGCTTCAAGGTAAGAATGCGGATCGTCCAGCAACGTGTGCCACAGACCACTCTCATCCTGACACTTCGCCAGGGCCGCAATTTGCGCATTCAATACCTGTACCAGATAGCGACGAACGGCATTATTCTCCGGTAAATCGACCAGTTCGAGGAACTCCGGAATAACAATAGTTAGCCAGCTGTTACCGCGCGCCCAGCGGGCGTTGGCAAAGTTATGATTTCCCTCATAGCTCCAGCCGTGGAACCACAGACCGGTTTCTTTATCCATCAGGTTTTGCACATGTAACAGGAACTGATACGTCGCCTCTTCAACGTACTCGGGGCGGTTGAGCAGTTTGCCAATCTTCGCCAGCGGTAACACCGTCATCATCAACGTATCGTCCCACATCTGCTGATGATTCTCTTCCGCCAGCGTGATGTGCTGCATACCACCAAAATCGGTACGCGGCATGTCGTGCATCGCCCACTCAGCCCAGGAATCAAGCCACGGCAGATACGCCGGATTGCGCGTTTCTTCATAGCGATACGCCAGCGTCAGAAACGGCGCCATGGTATTGACGTTTTTAGTCGTCGCGCCTTCTGCAAAGCGGTCGGCAAACCAGCCATCGATGATATCGCGCATCGTTTCATCACCGGTTTGCTGGTAATACTGGTACATCCCGTACAGGCCGACGCCGTGCGTCCACTCCCATCCAGCCCACCCTTTGGTGTCAATAACGCGTCCGTCGTCCAGTCGCAGCAAGAACTCACCGCTCTCATCATGAATATTGACCAGATTATGCGTCACCTTCTTGATAAGCGTTTTTAACTCATCTCTGGCAATAAAATGTTCAGGCTGACGTAACAACGGGCTGTGTTTAACCGGATAAACAATCATTTACTTAACCTCTGTGCAATGTCGAATTCAATGCTGAGCCATGTTGCAGTGATGGCGCAGCAGGTTTATTACGATTCAGGTAACCAATATTGTTGTTACCCCAAAGTGATTCATACGGCATGCCTGACAGCATCTCTACCGTTGCACGTCCTTCAGGGGTAAGCCCTTCTGGCACGGGGCGCCCGGACTCACGCATTTTTGCAGTCTCTTCACGCAAGGTACTATGTGTTTGCAGATTCAGTTTGAAACGCAGAGACACCAGGAATCCCAACGCCAGTACAATCAACGTACCGCAACTCAGAATGAACAGAATGGTATGGCTAACCGCAGCAGGTTGTTCACTCTGCCCGGAGACAAAACCCGATAACTGCATAACAATGCCGACCAGCATGACGGCCCCCGCCTGCGAGGCTTTGCGCGTTAAAGTCATGATGCCGGCAAAGATCCCTTCCCGACGCTGACCGGTGATCACCTCGTCGACATCGGCGATATAGGTGTAGGTATTCCACGGAACATAATTGATGCCACCACGTCCCAGGCCCGCAACGGCGGAAACCAGCAGCAATAAGGCGTACACATCACTCAGCCCGGCGTAATACAACACCGCATAAGAGAGAGAACTCAGGCCAAACAGCACCACCACCATCCGGTAAGACGGGGCCGGTCCAAAGCGAATGCACAGCGGGATCATGGCGATAACCGCAATAAACTGGAAGATAGCCATGGTGCCCAGCAGGTTCGACGCCATAGAGGCTTCCTGCATCAACACAAACACCACATAGTAGGTAAAGACCGCGTTGAACACGTCCTGCGCGATATAACCACCAAGATACATGCCCAAATGTTGACGGAAAATGCGGATGCGCAGCGTCGAACTTAGCTCAGTGAAAAGACGACTCATGCTCTGACGAAAGGTCAGGCTTTTCTTCTCTTCTTCAGCGCGAAGTGCCGCTTCGGTCCATTCTTCACGCGGGCGTTCCCAGGTAAAAAACCACACAAAGGTCAGCATCAGCGCGCACAGCACCGAAAACACCAGGCTGGCATAGAAAAATGAAACAGGATTGTGTTTACCAAACAGCGTCAACAGTACGCCAGGTAAGAACGAGGCCAGTATGGCTGACATCTGGGCCATAGAAATACGCGCGCCAGAAAACTTGGTTTTCTGTTTAAAATCATCGGTCATTTCCGGTACCAGCGTTTCATAGGGCACCAGAATCATGGTGTAAACCACATCAAACACCAGGTAGGTCAGCAGGTAGTACCAGAATCCCATGTCGCCGACCCACATCAGGGAGTAGCTAAAGACACAGGGAATCCCCAGCAGAATAAAAAACTTACGTCGGCCAAAGCGTTTACCAAGCCAGGTCGATCCAAAATTATCCGTTAAAAAGCCCATTAATGGGCTAACCACCGCATCCAGCACCCTGGCCGTTGCAAAAATAAACGTCGCCTCAATAGGCGTCAGGCCACAAAAAGTGGTGTAGAAATAGAGCAACCATGCGGCGGTCAGCGCCGTGGTCCCTGCGCCTAAAAAGTCACCTGCCCCATAGGCAAAATAATTAACCAACCCAATTTTACGTGTTCTCATTGCCGTTACCCCTGCACATTATTGGGAGGCCCCGCAATCCTCACTTCGACGCAGGACGTCCTTACACGGCCACAGTAAAAGTTAACCGCAAGGGAAACCTTTTTATTTCTGCCAGGGATAATCGCGAAATGGCAACAGCACAAAGAGTCCGGCAACGTAAGTCACCTATTTTATAAAACAGCGTTTCTTTTAAATCAAAGTAGCGGGTCAAAAAGTGCGAGACAGCCAGCAGTTTCATCTGCCAGCTGCGATGAAGAAGAGAGAATTAACGGTAGTTGACGATGACCTGATTACTTTGCACCTGTAAGGCCGGGATCAGGCGACCGCCGCCGGGCACCTCCCAGACAAAATGCATCGGCTCCACGGCAGGTACGTTATTAAATCCGTGAGTGGTGCCGCTTTGCCCGTCCAGCTCAACGCAGCGCGACTGCGAACATAAACGTACCCGCAGCCCCGCAGGCGTAGGGCTATTCAGCTCATAGCGCCAGGCTACCAGCGTCATCAACCCCGAGACGGGCTGGCCGGGAACCAAAGGCGCAGACGAGGCAGACTGCCCGCGGTGATTTAACGTAATGCCCATGCCACTAGCCTGCCAGGCGCCTTCTCCGGCGGCCTGCACTGCCAGAGGAAACAATAACAGCCACAGAAACTTACGCATTATTTACCTCCGATGGTCGCGGTCATGCGGATATGGCGGTTATCGGAAAGCTCCATGTTCGACAACACCACCAGCTGCGGTATGCTGCGGCGTAAAAAACGCGCCAGCAGAGGCCTCAATGCATGATTAACCAACAGCACCGGCGGCGCGCCCAACATTTCCTGGCGCGATAACGCTTCCTGAGTTTGCGCCAACAGCCGGTCTGCCAGCCCCGGCTCCAGGCCGCCGCCCCCTTGTAAGGCCTGCAGCAGCAAGCGCTCAAGCGGCGTATCCAGGCCAATAACCTGAACTTCGTCGTTCCCCGGGAACCATTGCTGGGTAATCGCCCTTCCCAACGCCACGCGGACCACGGCAGTGAGTTCATGCGGATCGTTTTGCAGCGGCGCATGCTCAGCCAGCGTTTCGAGGATGGTGCGCATATCGCGAATCGGCACTTTTTCATCCAATAAATTCTGCAACACTTTATGTAGCGTGGTCAGCGTCACCACGCCAGGCACCAGATCCTCAGTCAGTTTCGGCATTTCCTGCGACACGCGGTCCAGCAATTGTTGCGCCTCCTGACGTCCAAACAGTTCGGCGGCAAACTGGCCAATCAGGTGATTCAGATGCGTGGCGACGACGGTACTGGCTTCCACCACCGTGAAGCCCTGGATTTGCGCCTGTTCTTTTAGCGCACTTTCAATCCAGATAGCGTCCAGACCAAAAGCCGGATCAACCGTTTTCTCACCCGGCAGCGATCCCGCTGCCGTACCAGGGTTGATGGCCAGCCAGCGTCCCGGATAGGCATCCCCGCTGCCAATTTCTACCCCTTTCATCAGGATGCGATAGCGCGCAGGCTGCAGATCCATATTGTCGCGGATGTGCACCACCGGCGGCAGGAAGCCCATATCCTGGGCAAATTTCTTACGAATACTGCGAATTCGTCCCAGCAACTCGCCATCTTGCTGAAAATCCACCATTGGGATCAGGCGATACCCCACTTCCATTCCCAGCGAGTCTTCCAGTTGGACATCGTTCCAGGTCGCTTCCACCACCGCATTATTTTCCGGCATTTTGATCGACTGAGGTTCCGCAGGGGCTTTTGTCTCGCGACCGCGCAACCACCAGGCCAAACCCAATAGCGCTGCGGTAAACATCAGAAATACCAGGTTTGGCATGCCTGGTACCAGGCCCAGTAAACCGAGCACCGCCGCACTGAGCACCATCACGCTGGGGTTACTGAACAGCTGGGTGACCATCTGTTCGCCGACATCCTGATCGGTACTGACGCGCGTCACGATAACGCCCGCCGCGGTGGAGATAACCAGCGCCGGGATTTGGGCGACCAGACCGTCACCGATGGTCAGCAAGGTGTAGCTTTCAGCCGCACTGCCCATACTCATACCGTGTTGTAATACGCCTACCAGCAGGCCGCCGACCACGTTAATCACCATGATCAGAATACCGGCAACGGCGTCCCCGCGAACGAATTTACTCGCACCGTCCATAGAGCCGTAAAAATCAGCTTCCTGGGTCACTTCTGAACGACGTTTTTTGGCTTCATCTTCCCCAATCAGTCCGGCATTGAGATCGGCGTCAATCGCCATCTGTTTACCGGGCATACCGTCCAGCACAAAGCGTGCGCCAACTTCGGCAATACGACCGGCACCTTTGGTGATAACCATAAAGTTGATAATGACAAGAATGACAAAAACCACGATACCGATGGCAAAGTTACCGCCCACCAGGAAGTGACCAAACGCTTCAACCACCTTCCCCGCCGCCGCCGAACCGGTATGCCCTTCCATCAAAATAATACGCGTCGAGGCAACGTTCAGCGCCAGGCGTAATAATGTGGTGAACAGCAAAATGGTCGGGAAGGCAGCGAATTCGAGCGTGCGCTGGGTGAACATCGCCACCAGCAACACCATGATCGACAACGCAATATTAAAGGTAAACAGTAAATCAAGGATGAACGCTGGCAGCGGCAGCACCATCATCGACAAGATAAGCAGGATGAGGATCGGCCCGGCAAGAATCTGCCATTGTGTGGATTTCAGGTTGCCGGGCAGGCGCAGCATCGCGACCAGATTAGCCATCAGTATTCTTCTCGTTCATAAAATCCAGTGCTTCAGGCACCGGAAGGTTTCCAGGTTGCGGTGGCGGCTTGCCGCCCGCCAGACGCCAGCGTTTTAATTGCCATACCCACGCCAGCACTTCTGCGACGGCAGCATACAGCTGGCCGGGTATTTGCTGACCAATCTCAGCATGGCGATATAACGCACGGGCCAGCGGTGGTGCTTCTAAGGTTGGGACTCGATGTTCCGCGCCAATTTCGCGAATACGCAACGCGACCAGCCCCGCCCCTTTGGCGACGACGCGTGGCGCACTCATTTTGTTTTCGTCATATTGCAAGGCGACCGAATAGTGTGTGGGGTTAGTCACAATGACGTCGGCTTTCGGCACATCCGCCATCATGCGTCGCTGCGCTACCGCACGCTGCATCTGGCGAATTTTGCCTTTAACGTGCGGGTCACCTTCGCTTTGTTTATATTCATCGCGAATATCCTGGCGTGACATGCGCAGCTTTTTCACATGGCTGTAAATTTGGAAAAAAACGTCAAACCCCACCATCGGGATCACCCCGAGCACCACCAGCAGCGCACACATGCCAACTAAATCAAGGGCGTTGCCCATTGCGGTAATCGGCGATTCGGCCATCAACCGCATCATCTCCGGCCACGTGTGCCAGAGATAGAATCCAGCCACGCTGCCAACCAGCGTAGATTTCAGGATGGCTTTCAGCAGTTCAGCACCGGTTTGCGCAGAAAACATGCGCTTGATACCCGGCAGCGGATTCAGCTTCGAAAATTTGGGTTGCAGCGATTTACCGCTGAAGATCAAACCGCCCAACATCACCGGCGAGATCAATGCCACCAGCACCACGCCAGTAATCAGCGGTAACAGCGCAATCATGGCGTCTTTAATCAGCAGAATGATTTGGCTGAGGATCAGATTAGGGTCGTTGACCATACTGTGGTCAAAACGTAGCCCGGCCGACAGCATACCCGCCAATCTGCGGGCCAGCGACTCCCCGCCGATCCAGATAATGCACACGCCCACCAGCAAAATAAGCAGTGAGGTCAGCTCTTTGGAACGGGGGATCTGCCCATCTTCCCGCGCTTTTTCAAGTCGGTGGGGTGTGGGGGCTTCTGTTTTGTCGTCGTCGCTTTCTTCTGCCACGCATCAGACCCTGGATAGAGACACAGGCGAGAATGATGCCAGAACAGCGACACAGCAATGGCGAGAGTAAGCGGTAAAAAAGACGGGGTTTATGACGTTAACCCCTACAGACGGTAGAGAGTATGCAGACCGGAAGAGAAGCGGTTGCCCCTACATCCGGTCTGCACGAATCAGAACCCGAGACTGTCCAGCAGGTCGTCAACCTGATCCTGACTTGCCACAACGCCGGCTTTCGAGGTGTCAACCTGCGGGCCGTTCAGCAAACTTTCGTTTTCACGTTTTGGACGGGCGCCCTGCTCAGGGATGTTCTCCAGCAGCACCATTAACAGCTGGCGCTCAATTTCCTGAATAACGTCCATCATGCGCTTGATAACCTGGCCGGTAAGGTCCTGGAAATCCTGCGCCATCATAATGTCGAGCAGCTGAGCATTGGTAAAACTGGTGTGTCCAGGGACATCACCGAGGAACTGACGGGTGTCGGTCACCAGTTCACGGGCATCAGACAGTTCAATCGGATTCTCGAACCATTCGTCCCAGCGTTTACTCAGGGTTTTGGCCCCTTTTTCCATTGCGTCCTGGTGTGGCTGCGAGGCTTCTACGCTGTTCAGCGCACGCTCTGCTGCCTGTGCGGTCATCTGCACAACGTAATCCAGACGATCGCGCGCATCCGGGATCGCTTCCGCCGCTTCAGCAATGGCCTGATCCAGCCCCAGTTCACGCAGGCTGTCGCGCAGCATTCGGGTCAGACTACCGATGCGCGCGATGATATCCCCTGCTGAATGTTCATCAACAGGTTTAATTTGTGGTTGCATCATCATCATCACACCCTCACATGCCCAGTTTCTCAAAGATTTTATTGAGTTTCTCTTCCAACGTCGCCGCCGTGAAAGGCTTCACCACGTAACCACTGGCACCGGCTTGCGCGGCGGCAATAATGTTCTCTTTCTTCGCCTCCGCGGTCACCATCAGCACCGGCAGAGAAGACATACCGCCGTCGGCACGAATGGTTTTCAGCAATTCCAGTCCGTCCATGTTTGGCATGTTCCAGTCAGAAATGACAAAACCAAACCCCCCTGCCTGCAGCTTATTCAGGGCATCCACACCGTCTTCGGCTTCTTCAACATTGTTGAATCCCAGCTCCTTTAACAGGTTGCGCACGATGCGACGCATGGTGGAAAAGTCATCCACAACCAGAAATCTCAGCTCTTTATCCGCCATAAAATACTGCTCCTCATTAAATACGTATTGCCTGTCCGGCACTGATTTTCGCCAGCATCTGCTGGCTTACCTGGCTAAGATCGACCACTTCGCTCACACCACCCATATTGATGGCCTCGCGCGGCATGCCGAACACCACACAACTTGCTTCGTTTTGCGCAATGGTCCAGGCGCCTGCCTGGTGCATCGCTAACATTCCGGCGGCACCATCGTTGCCCATGCCCGTGAGGATCACGCCCACGGCGTTGCGCCCCGCCTGTTTTGCCACCGAATGAAACAGCACATCCACAGAAGGCCGATGCCGGTTAACCGGCGGCCCATCATGAATTTTGATCACATAGTTAGCCCCGCTGCGAGCCAACTCCATATGTTTGTCACCAGGGGCGATATACGCATGTCCCGGCAATACACGTTCGCCGTCTTCCGCCTCTTTCACGCTGATCTGACACAGTTTGTTCAGGCGCTCGGCAAATGAGCGAGTAAAACCTGGAGGCATATGTTGGGTGATGATGACCGCCGGACTGGAAAGCGGTAGCGGCTGTAGCACATGGCGTATCGCCTCCGTTCCCCCGGTCGACGCGCCAATAGCGATCAGTTTTTCAGAACTGAGTAACGGCACCGCTTTCAGCGTCTTCGGCGCGGCAATTGGTTTATGCGCCGCCAGACGCGCGCGGGATGCCGTACGCACTTTCTCGGCAATCATCTCGCTGTAGGCCAGCATCCCTTCGCGGATCCCCAGTTGCGGTTTGGTGACGAAATCAATCGCCCCCAACTCCAGCGCCCGCAGCGTGACTTCAGAGCCTTTTCCGGTCAGAGAAGAGACCATCACCACCGGCATCGGACGTAAACGCATCAACTTCTCAAGAAAATCGAGGCCGTCCATGCGTGGCATTTCCACATCCAGCGTCAGGACATCAGGATTAAATTTTTTGATCAAATCCCGCGCAACCAGCGGATCGGGTGCCGTCGCGACCATCTCCATATCGCTGTGGCTGTTAATAATTTCAGTCATGATTTGACGCATCAATGCGGAATCGTCGACCGACAAAACCCTGATTTTACTCATGATTTATCCTTACCCGGCGCATGCGCATACACCGTTTGTCCGCGCAGGCTAAACTCGCGCACGAGGTTGCTAAAGTTTTCTGAGTGACCGGCAAACAACAGCCCATCCGGCTTCAGGAGTGGAACAAAACGGTGCAAAATGTCCTGCTGCGTCGTTTTATCAAAATAGATCATGACGTTACGACAAAATATGGCGTCGAACGGGCCGGGCACGTTGTATTTTTTATCCAGTAAATTCACGCTGGAGAATTCAACATGGCTCGCCAGTTCCTGACGCACACGCACCAGTCCTTCATGCGGTCCGGTACCACGCATGAAATAACGCTGTAACTGTTGTGGCGACAACGTTTTCAGTTCATCGAGGCGGTAAATGCCGTTTCTGGCTTTTTCCAGCACTTCGGTATCAATATCGCTGGCAAAAACGCGCCAGCGTCCAGGTGCCATACCCAACGTATCTGCCAGCGTGATCGCGATACTGTAGGGTTCTTCACCGGTAGAGGCCGCGGCGCTCCAGACACGGTATTCGCCGCTGCGTCGACGCGCGTGGTCAGTCAGCACCGGAAAATGATGTCCTTCGCGGAAAAAAGCGGTCAGGTTGGTGGTCAGGGAGTTGATAAACGCCTGCCACTCAGCGCTGTTCTGGTTGGCTTCCAGCATGCTGAGATAGCGACCAAAGTCGTCCAACTCCAGGGTACGCAAGCGACGCACCAGGCGGTTATACACCATGTCCCGCTTGTGGTCGGCCAGCACGATACCCGCGCGCTGGTAGATTAATTGACATATCCGACGAAAATGCGCGTCAGACAGCGCGAGGCGCTGTGTCATCTGTAACAATAATGACGTTTGCCCGGAGGGCAGAGATGATGTCATAGCGCCTTCTCAATCACATTCAGGATACAACGGGCACAGCCTGCGCTGCGCCAATTCGTGTTGTGTTACGGTTTGCTCTTCATGCTTAAAAACACGATGCAGGCAGAAAGAGTCTCTGCCTGCTCGACTTACTATCCGGTGTTAGCTCCCGGTTAAAATGTTTCCCAATTGCTGTCGGGTTCAGTACTTTGCTGGCGCGGATATGACGCAGGGGCCGCTGTTGAAGATGGCCGTACATCGCGAGATTTAGCCGACAGTGGGCGTGCAGCCAGGCGGAAAGCCGATACCGACTGGGTCAGACGGCTGGCCTGTTCTTCGAGTGCGGCAGCAGCAGCAGCCGACTCCTGCACCAGCGAGGCGTTCTGCTGCGTCACACGGTCCATCTCGGACACGGCGAGCGCAACCTGGTCGATACCACGGCTTTGTTCGTCAGACGCTGAGGCGATTTCTCCCATGATGTCGGTGACACGGGTTACCGCATTGACGATGTCATTCATGGTTTCCCCGGCACTCTCTACCAATACCGAGCCGGTATCGACCCGAGAAACGGAGTCTTCGATCAGGGCTTTGATCTCTTTCGCCGCCTGCGCGCTGCGGCTTGCCAGATTACGCACTTCTCCCGCCACCACGGCGAAACCACGGCCCTGTTCACCGGCGCGTGCGGCCTCAACCGCCGCGTTCAGCGCAAGAATATTGGTCTGGAAGGCAATGCCGTCGATTACGCTGATGATGTCAGCAATTTTCTTCGAGCTATCCGCGATTTCGTGCATGGTGTTTACCACGCCATCGACTACCTTGCCGCCATGCTGTGCGGTATCGGAAGCGCTTTTCGCCAGTTGCGAAGCCTGACGGGCGTTGTCCGCATTTTGCTTCACCGTCGCCGTTAGTTGTTCCATGCTGGCCGCCGTCTCTTCCAACGCAGAAGCCTGCTGCTCGGTGCGCGACGAAAGGTCGGTATTACCGCTGGCAATTTCGCTGGTGCCGGAATAGATCGCATCGGAACCTTCCCGCACCAGGGTCACCGTTTCAATAAGCGATCGCTGCATATGATCAACCGTGCTGGCCAACTCACCAATTTCATTGCGCCCGCTAACGGTCAATGACGTGGTTAAGTTGCCACTGGCTATTTCGCGAATATGGGCAATAACGCGGGCCAGAGGGTTAAGCAAGGTATGACGGATGCCGTACCACACCACCACCAGGATCAGCACCAGCACCACGGCCAGAACGCCGAGCTGCCATTGGGCAAACTGGTAATCCCGCGCGCTTTCATCAAACGCCTGCAGATAGAGTTTTTCACTGACGCTGGCATATTTCCCGAGCGCCTCACCCAGGGCATTTTGCATGCCCTGGGTCGGCTGTGCGAAGTACGCATCCATGTTGCCGGTTTCGAGAAACTGCACCAGCTCCGTTAACGCTGCGTGATACTGCTGATATTTCTCATCAACGTTACCACTGGCTTCTGCCATCTCCGGTAATGGCGTGATGCTTTTGAATTTTGTGTAATGTGCTTCTGCCTGCGCCAACGTACCTTTCGCATTCTTCAACAGATCGTTCTTCGCACTGCTCTGTTGGTTAGAAGCATCCATCATCATGCGCGCAGAGGATCGGCTCAGGTTAATGCGCGTTTGCAGCATTAAGTCCCATGTTGAGGTGAGTTCACTTTGCTGCTGACGTAAATCGTTAGAAATAACAAAACTTTGCTGATTCTGCTGCAATGAGGAAAACAACAGACCACCGGAAACAAGCTGTAGCAGTGCGAAAACCCCCAGCACCATCATCAGCATTGTGACAACGCGGATACGGTTAAACATAAGGCACCTTCCTGAAAACGAGTTATCAACATTATCGGCACCCGCCCGAATAACTTTACGTTTGCAAAAAGGAAATCCTGCAGGAAAAAGAGGCGTGAAAACGCAGATGCTCAAACACCACAACAAAATGGATAAAAAATTAAAAAAAGTTGTACCGATCCTGACTTTGATTTATATGATGAATGCTTTGCTACCACTTAATAAGTACAAAAAATGTGTAGCAGGGGAATAACTATTACATCATCACAGAGGGATTTTTAGTGGCAAATGCAAACAAACTCACGTTGTTCATCGTGGTCTTTATGCTGGCGGGCATCCTGTCAGGCGCGGTGATCCACTCCTGGGCCTCACCGGGCGTAGTAACCGCCTGGGCTGATAATATTACGCTGCTCACCGACATTTTCTTGCGGCTCATTAAAATGGTCATTGCGCCGTTAGTCTTCAGTACGCTAACCGTCGGCATTATGCGACTGGGAGAGACATCCACCATTGGTCGCGTCGGGGGCAAAGCCATGCTCTGGTTTATCAGTTCCTCCGTGCTGTCTATTTTGGTGGGCCTTTTTGTCGTCTCCCTTGAACAACCGGGGAGCGGGCTGAACCTGGCCATTCCACTGGAAGCTACCGATACAGGCCTCGCCGTTAGCGGCATGAGCCTGAAAGGTTTTCTCACTCACACGATCCCGACCAGCATTGCCGAAGCCATGGCCAATAATGAGATCCTGCAAATCGTGGTGTTCTCGATGTTCTTCGGTATTGGCGGGGCCTCACTCGGTGAGAAATTTAACGCACCGCTGGTTGCCGCACTGGATGTGGTTTCCCACATTATGTTGAAGGTAACCGGGTATGTAATGTACGTGGCTCCGCTGGCAATTTTTGCCGCTATCTCCTCCGTCATCGCCACCCAGGGACTGGGAATTCTGCTCAACTATGCCTCATTCATCGGCGGCTATTACCTGGCGATTGTGCTGACCTGCCTGGTGCTGCTCGCGGTCGGCTACGTGGTGTTGAAAAAAGAGGTATTTCGTCTGGTCAGCATGCTGAAAGATCCAGTGCTGGTGGCCTTCACCACCAGTAGCTCTGAAGCCGCGTATCCCAAAACGCTCGAGCAACTGACGAAATTTGGCTGCTCACGCAACATCGTGTCGTTTGTGCTACCCATCGGTTACTCGTTTAACCTGGTCGGCTCAATGGTGTACTGCTCCTTTGCATCAATGTTTATTGCGCAGGCCTATAATATTCACCTTTCTTTCGCCGAAATCACCGTGCTGATGCTAACGCTGATGTTAGCCTCAAAAGGGATTGCCGGCGTGCCGCGTTCGGCGCTGGTGGTGCTGGCAGCAACAATTCCCAGTTTTAATATTCCGGTTGCAGGCATTCTGTTACTGATGGGTATCGACCACTTCCTCGATATGGGGCGCTCGGCGATTAACGTGTTAGGCAACGGGATTGCCACCGCAATGCTTGCGCGGAATGAAGGGTTACTGGAAGAAGAACCTGAACTGGTTGAGCAGGAAGCGTAGCGGTTGAGGGAGCCGGATGGCGATATGCATATCCGGCCTACAACGACGATCGTTGTAGGCCGGAGGCGGTTAGGCGACGTGACTTGCAGCAATATCCAGCAATGCCATTTCATCGCTGTTCAGCAACTTCTCGATATTAACCAAAATCAGCATCCGATCGCCCAGTGCGCCCAGCCCCGTCAGGTATTCCGTTGACAGCGTAACCGCAAATTCTGGTGCCGGACGAATCTGATCGGTCGTCAGCGACAACACATCCGACACACCATCCACCACGATCCCCACCACGCGTTGACCCAGATTCAGCACAATCACCACGGTGTTCTCGTTATAGTCAACGTCGCTCTGGCTGAACTTCACGCGCAGGTCAACGATAGGCACAATCACACCGCGCAGGTTGGTCACCCCTTTAATAAAAGACGGTGTATTAGCGATACGCGTGACCTGATCATAACCACGAATTTCCTGCACTTTCAGAATATCGATACCGTACTCTTCATCCCCTAGCGTAAACACGAGGAATTCCTGACCTGACGGTTCGCCGGCCAGTTTAGTTACATTACTCATACCGGTCATATTATTCCCTTTCTCACTCAATCAATCAGGCGGCGGTGATCGCCACACGTTGTTCGCGGTTTAACCCCTGCAATGCAGAGACATCGACAATCAGCGCGACGCTACCGTCGCCAAGGATTGTTGCGGCAGAAATGCCTGGCACTTTGCGGTAATTGCTTTCCAGGTTTTTCACCACCACCTGGTGTTGGCCAATAAGCTGATCGACCAGCAGCGCATAGCGACGTCCCGCACTTTGTAAAATCACCACGATGCCCTGAGTTGCTTCGGTTTTTGCGCCGTCAACCTCGAAGACTTTCCACAATTCAACCAGCGGCAAATATTCACCACGCACTTCAAGCACGCGTTCTCCCCCGGCCAGCGGGTGCAGATCTTCTTCACGGGGTTGCAGCGATTCCATCACCGCATTCAGTGGCAGAATAAACACCTCATCCGCCACGCGCACGGACATGCCGTCCAGAATCGCCAGCGTCAGCGGCAGCAAAATTCGGATGGTTGTGCCCTGGCCCTGCTTCGACTGGATCTCAACATGCCCGCCCATTTCCTGAATGTTACGCTTCACCACATCCATCCCGACACCGCGACCAGAGACATCCGTCACCTGCTCGGCGGTCGAGAATCCCGGCGCGAAAATCAGCATGCCGACTTCGTCATCGCTCATGTTTTCATGGATCGGCATGCCCTGTGAGATGGCTTTGGCCAGGATGCGCTCACGGTTGAGGCCCGCGCCATCATCGGTGACTTCGATGCAGATGTTCCCGCCCTGGTGTTCAGCAGACAGCGTCAGGTTACCGACTGGATTTTTCCCGGATTCAAGGCGTTTTTCCGGCAATTCGATACCGTGGTCCAGGCTGTTACGCACCAGGTGGGTCAGCGGATCGATAATGCGTTCAATCAGGCTCTTATCGAGTTCGGTGGAGCTACCAATTTGCGTCAGCTCAACCTGCTTGCCCAACTTGCCCGCCAGGTCACGAACCAGACGCGGGAAGCGGCTGAAGACATACTCCATTGGCATCATACGAATCGACATCACCGATTCTTGCAAATCACGGGCGTTACGTTGTAACTGACCCATGCTGGTGATGAGATCGCCATGGTTTACCGGATCCAGTTCATTCGAACGCTGGGCCAGCATCGACTGCGTGATCACCAGTTCGCCGACCAGGTTAATCAACTGATCGACCTTCTCAACCGCCACGCGGATGCTGGTAGATTCACTGGCACGCGCGGGTTTTTCACGCTCAACGCGCCCCTGCGGCGGTTCGCTGACGGCGGCTTTAACCACCGGAACAACGGCAACCGGCAGCGATTCATCCATCACGGTCACCGACTCAACGGGGGCAGCCACAACGGGAGTAAACTCAATCTGGTCGGCTTCGATAACAAAACAAAGTACCGCGATGATGTCATCTTCCGCGAGGTCACCGTCAATCGTAGCCGACAGCGTATCGCTGCTTTTGACCACATCCGTTAAGGTCGCCAGGTTCCCCAACTCTTCTTCCAGTAAATCCACTTCTCCAGCTTTCAGACGTGACAGAACGATCCGTTTTTTAACCTCTTCAGCAGCAACAGTTTCCTGCGCCATCGTCTCTTCCTGTATCGCCGTGCCGTCAACAACACTCAATTTTGCAGTGTTGACGACCGCGGGTGCGGTTTCACCTTTTGCTTCGAGCGCTAACTGTCGTAGCGCATGACAAATATACTCAAAGCTGGCGGCATCCGGCTCTTCTGAGCTTTTATAGGCGTCGAGCTGTTCTTGCATAATATCTTTTGTTTCCAAAAACAGGTTGATAATGTCGGCATTGAGCTGCATCTCGCCACGCCGCGCTTCATCCAGCAGGTTCTCCATTAAATGGGTCGTTTCCTGCAAAATAGTAAAGCCGAAGGTGCCCGCCCCGCCTTTAATCGAGTGCGCCGCACGAAAAATGGCATTCAGTTGTTCGGAATCCGGAGATTCAGGGACCAAATCAAGCAGGTGCTGCTCCATGTCAGCCAACAGTTCGTCAGCTTCATCAAAAAAGGTCTGATAAAAATCGCTAATATCCATGCTCACGCTATCACCTCGGATTGGCTGGTGGCGATGTGGGAACGCTTGCCGGCGGAACGACCGCTGGCGGTTGTAAGACACTTACCGGCTCATTCTGGCTTTCAGCGTTTTCATGCAAAATGGCCTCTTCCGCCTGCTTATTCAGCACCAGCAGACTTATACGGCGGTTGATGGCGTCCTCAGGACCGCGATCGCTCAGACGCATCGTGGCGGCCATACCTACCACCCGTAATACTTTCCCCGTGTCCAGACCACCACTGACCAGTTCACGGCGTGAGGCGTTTGCGCGATCAGCAGACAGTTCCCAGTTGCTGTAGCCTTTCTCACCGTTGGCGTATGGAAAATCATCCGTATGACCGGACAAACTAACGCGGTTGGGGATACCATTCAAAACCGGCGCAATCGCCCGCAGGATATCGCGCATGTAAGGTTCAACCTCGGCACTGCCGGTCTTAAACATCGGGCGGTTCTGACTATCAATAATCTGAATACGCAGCCCTTCCTGCACCAGGTCGATTTTCAAATGCGGGCGCAGCGCGCGTAGCTTCGGATCGGACTCAATAAGCTGGTCCAGGTCGCCACGTAATTTGCTCAGGCGGCTTTGTTCCATGCGCTTTCTCAGCTCATCAATATTCGGCTGCCGGTTCACTTCCCCTTGCTGTTGGGTGTAATCATCCCCCCCACCAGGTATCGGGCTTTGGCTGTTTGAAATACGATTTCCACCGGTTACCGCGGTGGCCAGAGGCGTACGGAAGTATTCGGCAATCTGGATCAGTTCTTTCGGACTGGAGATGGAAATGAGCCACATCACCAGAAAGAACGCCATCATCGCAGTCATAAAGTCGGCGTAGGCAATTTTCCATGAACCATGCGCCCCACCACCGTGACCTTTATGTTTTCGTCGCTTGACGACGATAATGGGATGGGCCTGATTTTTCATGCTTCCTCAGTCGTCTGCTGTGCCGTTGGATTTCTCACCGCACGAACATGTTCTTCCAGTTCGATAAACGACGGACGTTCGCTGGAATACAGTGTCTTACGACCAAATTCGACGGCAATCGGTGGAGCGTAGCCGTTCAGGTTGGACAGCAGCGTGATCTTCACGCACTGCATCATTTTGGTCGTTTCGGCACTTTTCTGACGCAACACGCTGGCGAGCGGTGAAATAAAACCATAGGCCAGTAAAATCCCGAGGAAGGTCCCCACCATAGCATGTGCGATAAGCGCCCCCAGTTCAGCCGCCGGACGGTCGGCCGAGGCCAGCGCATGTACTACCCCCATCACCGCCGCGACGATACCGAAAGCCGGTAATGAGTCGCCGACCATCGCCAGGCTGTTAGCTGGGACTTCCGACTCACTTTCATGCGTTTCAATTTCTTCGTCCATCAACGCTTCAATTTCAAACGTATTCATATTGCCGCTGATAATCAGACGCAAATAATCGACAATAAAATCAAGCATTACGGCATCCGCGATAATGCGCGGGTAGCTGGCAAAAATTTCACTTTCTTTGGGGTTTTCGATGTCGCGCTCAAGCGAGAACATACCCTGCTGACGCGACTTGGCCATCAGGCGATACAACAGCGCCAGCAGATCCATATACATGGCTTTGGTGTATTTTGAGCGACGAAAGAGCAACGGGATCGCTTTCATCGTCCCCTTAATGGCTTTGCCGTTATTACCGACAATGAATGCCCCGATACCCGCGCCACCAATGATCACCAGCTCAGCCGGTTGATAGAGTGCCCCAAGGTGTCCGCCGGTCATCATATAGCCGCCGAAAACTGTACCAATAACAACCAGGTAACCTATTAAGATCAGCACGATATCATCCTTTCGCAATTGACTATGACAGGATGCGCAGTCGAGCAGTTAACTCAAAGGTCGGGACAAAAAAAAGCAGCGGTAATGGCTTACCGCTGCTGGAGTGTCTATCCACACCGTATCAGTTAAACAGCTTGTTCGATCTGTTCATCCAGCAGTTGTGGAATAATATCGGCAGCATTCTGGGAAAGTTTACGTCTTTTTACGGCACGTGATGGCGGCTGGCATAAACTGCAGGCAAAGCTGCCCACGGGTTGGTGCGCGTGAGTAATAAAATTACCGCCGCAGCAGTTGCAGGTAGACAGTTCCAGCAACCCGCTGTCAACAAAACGGACCAGTGTCCATGCGCGGGTTAACGCCAACAACGGCCCTTCAGCTGGCTGTGGGCACTGCTCAAGATACAGGCGATACGCTTTAATGACGGCATCGACACCGCTACACAGGCCCGTTTTGAGCAAAAATTGCCATGCGTTGCAGAACATAGAAGCATGGATATTTTGCTCCCACGTCATAAACCAATCGGTAGAAAAAGGAAGCATCCCTTTCGGCGGAGGGCTACCGCGTAATTCTTTATACAGCTTGATAAGGCGGCCACGGCTGAGTTGCGTTTCGCTTTCCAGCATTTGCAAACGGGCGCCCAGTGTGATTAATTCCATGGCTAACTGGATATCACGTGCTTCCTGAACGATGCTTTTTTCGCTCATCATCACGCCCTTTTCTTACGCGCCGCATCATTGATGTCGCTTAACAGACGCGTTGAAAGCATGATACCTGTGTGAATTTGCTGAAGATCGTCGACACGAGAGTCTTGCGTCAGGCGAGTAACTGTTTGATGATCGTCGAAACGGAAATGGCAGACCAGTTGGTTTGTTTCCGCCAATTTGACCATTTGAGGAAGGGTTAAGGTTCCCAATGTGTCCGCCATATCTTCGCTGATACCAAGGCGAAACATCGCGGAAGCCTTGTCCTGAACGATTAGACGCTGTGCAAGCAATAAATATGACAAATTTATGTCATAAATGTGTTTGAGCAACTCGGATGTATGCATTATTTGCATCCATAATAACCAACATTATTTTTATGCGGCGTAACCGCACCCCGTGATGTCGCCGGGAAGGCCCGGTAAAAAAAAAGCAAAAGGTCAAATACATAGCAGCGTTACGGCTTACGCGTTGTGTAAACATCCCTTTTTAAGAAGGCCGCGTTCCTTACAAGCTCACATCAATTCTTACAAATGCCTAAGATTTTTCCTAATTCGACGCAACTCTACCCGCCGCCAGTTACACATACAACGGAACCCTGCTGCGAATTTAAAGAATATGTGACGCAGATCACATAAACCAGCTAAACGTTTAACATAAATCCATCAGCACAGCTTTTATTTTGGTTATTTTATAGCCAATAACTCACTCTATCGATTCCGTACACCCGAATATTCTTGCAATAAAAGCGAATAGTCTTTTGTTTACGACAGTTAATATCACCGCGCGAAATAACGAGCGAGATCACAGATTTACAATAAACTGCTTCCTCACTTTATATCTTTATAAACAATGAGTTAAATATTTAACCTCATTAACTAATACCGTCAGGTAACGATATGCAAAATGTTAATTTATGTTTGTTTTTTATTAACATATTGTTTTCATTAGCCGAGAATTTCACTTAAATTGATTGAACAGATTTTCAGCTTTTGTGATCTGATTATTCTATTTATAAGAATAATTAATGAATAATCATGATGACATTCACACTATTACAGTATGAAAAATTGCAGTATGAAAGAAGCGAGAGTAACGCTAAAAGTCCTCTCATAATTCTTGTATTTAAGGAGCGAGTTATGAGCTACATGCACATTCTTGTCGCTGTTGCCGCCACCCCCGAAAGTCACCAGTTGTTAGCAAAAGCCGTTTCTATTGCGCGCCCTGTCAATGCGCGCATTAGCCTGGTCACCCTGGTCTCCGATCCCGAACTGTATAACCAGTTTGCGGCCCCCATGCTGGAAGACCTGCGTGAGGTAATGCAAGAAGAGACGCTGAATTTTATCGATAAACTCACCCAGCAGGCGCAGTACCCCATTGAGCATACCTTTATTACCTATGGGGCACTCAACGAACATATACTGGATATCTGTCGCAAACACGCCGTCGATCTCGTCATTTATGGCAACCATAATCACAGCTTCTTTTCGCGAGCATCCTGCTCGGCGAAAAGCGTGGTCAGCGCCAGCCAGGTCGATGTGCTGTTGGTGCCGCTGGCAGGCGATTAATGACCGTATCCTCGTCGTCAGGCCAATTTAGGAAAGTCAGCTACGGTGTCATGCGGTTGGCTTTCAGCATGACGTGGCGTGATCTTTTTTAAATCGCGGATAAAGTGAGCCTGCCAGTTGTCGATATCGTTTTTAACGATAATGTCCAGCATCTCAGCGTGGCGGGAAATACGCTCAGCAAGCGGCATGGTTAGCGCGCGGTTTAATGCACCCG
Organism: Citrobacter sp. JUb117; assembly: GCF_024809055.1. Lineage (NCBI taxonomy): Bacteria > Pseudomonadati > Pseudomonadota > Gammaproteobacteria > Enterobacterales > Enterobacteriaceae > Citrobacter > Citrobacter sp. JUb117. Next base: position 653,231 of record NZ_JANUFB010000001.1, on the reverse strand, counting down.
CAACATCATCTCTGTCATAGGGATTAACGATCAACGCCGAGGTCAGTTCATGTGCTGCCCCGGCAAATTGTGAGAGCACCAGCACGCCAGGATTGGCGGGATCTTGCGCTGCCACAAACTCCTTAGCGACCAGATTCATGCCATCGCGCAGTGGCGTCACTAACCCAACATCCGAGTAGCGGAAAATTTTCATCAGCAATTTACGATCAAAATACTGATTCAGATAATAAAGCGGCGTCCAGCCCAGCTGCCCATACTTGCCATTGATGCGCCCGGCTTCAGTCTCCAACTGGTGGCGAATATCCTGATAGGCCTGCACTTCTTCACGCGACGTCGGCGCGATTTGGGTATAGCGAATTTTACCGTGGTGCTGAGGGTAATGCTCCAAAAGGGCCTCGTAGGCCTGAAAACGCTCCGGCAAGCCTTTGGAATAGTCCAGTCGCTCAACCGAAAAGATATTCTGCACATTTTTTAGCTCGGCCTTGAGCTGCGCCATTTTCGGCGGCAATGGCCCCGCCGCCTGGCGGGCAATTTCATCGGGTTCAATGCCGATAGGATAAACCTGGGTACGGAACGCCTTTTTCCATGCCTGATGATGATTGTCGCCCCGCGAGGTGACTCGGGTTTGTGCACTTAGCGCATCAAGAAACGCCTGACGGTCGTTTTCGGTCTGGAACCCCAGTAAGTCAAAATCGCACAGTTGCTCAAGCAGTACATCATGCGGGGGCAATGCGTTGAATATCTCCGGCGTCGGGAACGGAATATGCAGGAAAAAACCGATACGATTGTTCACGCCGCGTTTCCGCAGCTCGCTGGCAAACGGTAATAAATGATAATCATGAACCCAGATGATGTCGTCTTCATTCAGTAAGGGCCGCAGTTTCTCAGCCAATAATGTATTGACCCGCTGATAGCCTTCCCAAGCCGGGCGCTGAAATTGCACCAGATCCAGGCGATAGTGGAAAGCAGGCCATAAAACGGCATTCGAAAACTGGCAGTAATACTCTTCGTAATCCTGCTCACTCAGATTAAACGATGCCCAGGTGATATTGCCGCGGGTGACTTTTTTTAGTGGTTGGTCTTCATTACCCGTCTCACCGCTCCAGCCAAACCACAGCCCCCCCGCCGTTTTCAATGCCCCCAGCACACCGACCGCCAGGCCGCCAGCACTGCCTTTGTCATCCGGTGAGGCAATTCGATTAGAGACTACGACTAAACGACTCATGGCCATCTCTCCTGTCATTCGTTGCTTTTTGGTCTTGCTGCGGACAGTTGATCTGCTCCAGCCAGCGCCAGACATCTGTTACGCCCGCCAGACGCCACATCGCCTGGGTCGCGCCGCTCCCCACCTTCACGGAAATGCCGTCAGCGCGGTTTACCACAGCGAAACCCGCCTCATCGGTTAAATCATCACCAACAAAAACAGGGGTGCGCCCGGCAAAAGGGGCTTCCTGCATAAATGCAGCAATCGCTTCCCCTTTGTTCGTCCCCTTTGGTTTTATCTCAACCACACATTTTCCGGGCTGCAGGGCGAGCTGGGGCCATCGGCGCGTGATGCGTTCAGCCAGCGCCAGCAGCGCCGCCTCATGCTGTGGGGCCTGTCGATAATGCAAAGCAAACGCCATGCCTTTTGTTTCTAACGTCGTACCGGGCATGTTCGCCAGTGCAGCATGCAATAGCACGCTAATGTCGTGTTCGACGTCCTGAGGAAGACGGACAATGTGGGTGTGACCCTTGATGTCGCGGCGCTCAGCCCCGTGCACGCCGGCAAGCGGAAAACGAATGGGATGAGTGAGTGCGTCAAGCTCAGTCATTGAGCGCCCTGAAATCAATGCCAGTGCTCCCGCATTGTGCGTCGCCAGGCGATGTAGTAATTGCAGGATCGTCTGCGGGACGGTGACCTGATCGGGATGCGGTTTTATCTCAGCTAATGTTCCGTCGAGATCAAAAAAATAAGCACAGTTTGCGGATAGTTCAGGGGGTACGGTTCGCGATACTGTCACCCGGTGCTCCTCCTTATCTTTATGCAGCTTGAGGTATGACGGGTATAAGTATAGACAGTGTGACCAGGCTCGCCATTTGCAAAAACAATCGCCAGCCGGTATAGCGGCTGGCGATTGGGAGAAGCTAAACTAAAAAGTTGGCCGTTAAATCATCAAATAGTACGCTTCGCTTTTTGCTTGTAGCGGTCGAAGATCACCGCCGCCAGCAGGATTAGGCCACGGACAACGTACTGGGCAAACGGAGAAATGTTCAGCAGGTTCATCGCGTTTTCAACCGTCCCGAGGATCAGCACCCCGGCTACCACATATGAGATTTTTCCGATGCCACCTTTCAGCGAAACGCCCCCCAGCACGCAAGCTGAAATCACTATCAATTCATAGCCAATAGACGTCATTGGCTGACCGCTGGTCATACGCGATGCCAGGATAATCCCCGCAACGGCCGATACCAGGCCGGAAAGAATGAAGATAATAATCTTCGTACGGACTACCGGAACACCTGCCAGACGCGCCGCTTCTTCATTACCGCCAATAGCCAGCGTGTTACGCCCAAAGGTGGTTTTATTCAGCAGTAAGCCAAAAATAATGAAGCATCCAACGGTTAACCAAATAGGCGCAGGCAGACCCAGCCAGTTCGCATAGCCGAGGGCGAAGAAGCGCTCATCTTCGATTCCAACCGCTTTACCGTCAGAGATAATGTAGGCCAGACCGCGCACAATCTGCATGGTCGCTAGCGTGGTAATCAGCGCGTTTATTTTTAAACGGGCAATCACGAAGCCGTTCACCAGGCCGCAAAGAACCCCCAGCAGCAACCCGGCGGCGACGCCTATCCACAGACTTTCGGTCATGTTGATGACCACCGCGGTGGTAACCCCGGCACAGGCAATTACAGACGCAACGGAGAGGTCAAAGTCGCCGGAGGCCAGGCAAAACAGCATCCCACACGCGACCATTCCCGACATGGAAACCGCCAGGCCCAGCCCCTTCATATTAATAAAGGAGGCAAAGTTCGGCACAAAGAGGGCGCACACCAGAAACAGCACGGCGAACACCACCAGCATCCCGTACTGATCCCAAATTCTGCCAAGATTAAGCGCTGATTTGGTTGCGCCAGAACCCGATGTAGAAACGGAAGACATCATACTCTCCTTATTCAGGCTACAGCCTGGCTGACTTTAGGCATAGCAAGGCTCAACGCCTGACGCTCATCCGCCTGTTCGTGGAGCAACACACCGGCAATTTCACCTTCTCTCATCACCACAATACGGTCGGCGACGCCAAGAACTTCCGGCAAGTCACTGGAGGCAAACAGCACGGCAACACCGCGCGCCGCCAGGGCATAAATAACGTTATAAATTTCATGCTTCGCGCCCACATCGATGCCGCGCGTCGGTTCATCGAGCAAAATCACCTTCATATCTTCCGATAACCAGCGGCCGAGAATCGCCTTCTGCTGGTTACCACCAGAGAGGTTCATGATCAGCTGCTCTGCTCCCGGCGTTTTAATATTGAGTGAGCGGATATGGTGGTCAGCGTTAGTCTCTTCCCAACCGTTGTTAATCAGGCATCCGCCCAGAACATGTTTACGCCGGGCGCTAATATTGATGTTGTTACGAACCGAATGGACCGGAATAATTCCTTCGGCTTTGCGGTCTTCCGGGCACAGCATCATGCCGGCCTCAATCGCGTGGCTGGGTTTACGGATATCAATCGGCTTTTCATCAATAAACACCTGACCTTCGGTGATTCGTGTTCCGCCAAACAGCCCTTTCATCAGTTCGCTACGCCCGGCCCCGACCAGACCAAACAGCCCAACGATTTCACCACTGCGCACCGATAAACTGATCGGCGTACGCACGCCTGGCGCTTTAACCTCATGCAAGCGCAGGCGTTCTGTGCCATACGGTCGAGATTTCCAGCCGTAGATATCGCCGAGGTCACGCCCCACCATAGCCTGCACCAGCGCCTCGTGATCGACCTGCTGCATATCGGTAAATGTCTTAACGTACTGCCCATCTTTAAACACGGTAATCGCATCGCTGAGGGCGAAGATCTCTTCCATACGGTGCGAGACATACAGAATGATGCGCCCTTCGTTGCGCAGTTCGCGAATAACGCGGAACAGATTCTCTATCTCTCTGGCGGAAAGCGAGCTGGTCGGCTCGTCAAATGCGATGATTTTGGCGTTACGCGCCAGCGCTTTGGCAATTTCCACCATTTGCCACTGGCCAATGGAGAGATATTTCAACGGCGTGGCCGGATCGATATCCATCCCCAAATGTTTTAGCTGTAAACCGGCTTCGTAGTTCAGCAGCGAGCGGTTCACAATCCCACCCTTGTGGGGCAGTTGGCCTAAGTAAATATTCTCGGCGACGGTCATTTCCGGCACCAGATGCAGTTCCTGGTAAATAATGGCGACACCGGCGTTCAGCGCGGTGGTGGTGTCCGCAAACGAAACCTCCTCGCCGCGGATCACCAAAGAACCCGTCGTTGGCGCATAGTTACCGCTGAGAATTTTTAATAATGTTGATTTCCCGGCGCCATTTTCACCCATCAGTGCATGCACCTGACCGGCATAGCAGTCAAAGCTAATATCCGTCAGCGCCTTAACGCCAGGGAAGGTTTTGCCAATGCCGCGAAATGAGAGATACGGGGTAGACTGTTGCATAACGTCTCCGTGAATCTAATCTGTTGCCGGATAGCGGCGTTGCCTTATCCGGCCTACTGAGGGCGTAATGTGTTGGCCGGATAAGAGACATTTTGTCTTATCCGGCATGACGTATTACTTGCCGCCTAACCCTTTTTTCGCCAGCTCTTCTTTGAAGTTATCGCGGGTGATCAGCACCACATCGGTCACTTCAGTAAATGCCGGCGGCTCTGCCCCTTTGGTCACCCAGTTGTAAAGCATTTCACTGGATTTATAGCCGTGTACGTCCGGGCTTGGCAGCAGTGAGCCGTAGAAGCCGGTCGCTTCACCTTTAGACAGTTCGCTAATCGCATCGACGCCGTTGATGCCGATACCAATCACGTTTGGTGCTTTAAAGCCCTGCCCTTCGGTCGCACGCACGCCACCCAGCACGGTGTTGTCATTCATGCCGACAATCAACCAGTGTTTAACTTCAGGATGCTGAACCAGCATGGAGTTCGCGGCGTCGAATGCGCCGGGGATATCGTTAGATTTGGTCGGAACCTGATAGATCTGTTTTTCCGGGAAGCCGGCCGCTTTGAGCGCGTCCATTGAACCGGACGTACGACGACGCGCGGTATCAAGTTCGTTGGCGGTTATCGCCATCACGGCAGAAGATTTCACATCCCAGCCGCGTTTTTGCATTTCTTTGTACAATTCCTCGCCCTGACGCTCACCAATTTTAGTGGCCGCCATCATCACCAGCGGCACGGTGTCCATCGGCTTACCTTTGGCGTTGGCAAACTGGTCATCGACGGCGATCACTTTCATGTCATAGCCACGCGCCTTTGCCATAATCGCAGGCCCGAGCTTGGGATCCGGCGTACAAATAACAAAGCCTTTCGCGCCACTTGCCGCAAGGCTGTCGATGGCATTCAGGGTTTTCTCACCATCCGGGACGGCAATCTTAATCACTTCAAAACCAAGGTCTTTACCGGCTTTATCCGCAAATTTCCATTCAGTCTGGAACCAGGGTTCTTCCGGCTGCTTGACCAGGAAACCGAGCTTCATGGATTCAGCGATAGCGGATTGTGACATAACGGCAGCCAAACCGATGGCCGCCAGCGCTTTAGTGAATTTGTGCATGGTTAACTCCAGCTTTAACGTTCTTTTATGTAGGGTAAAATCAGACGATTTTTTGTAATTCGGACGTAAAACAAGGCATTACCTTTTATTGATAAGATCAATGCCAGTGCTGAGAGTAGTTGTAGCGGGAAATTGATTCTCCATAAGAGAGCGGCATCACACCACAGAATTACAGTAATTGCGTACATAAATTCAGTGGGAAATGACATAAAAAAACGCGGTTTTTTTGGTGGGGAAAATGAGGCGCAGCAGATTAATCCATAACATCAGTCAGTGAATCCTTGTTCCCGAATGCACACATTCGGGAACGCAATGATTACCAGGGGTAATAAATATGTTCGGCATGGTCGCGAACTGGGGCATCATCTTCCAGCAGACGAGCAGAAACGGCAAAAGCAAAATCAAAAATATGACCTAAGCCTTTGCCGCTGATCAGATTGCCATCTTCGACTACCGGCGCGTCGATGTATTCACCCTCCGTGACGTTTTGCCACAAATCCCCTGAGCACACGTAGCGACGGCCCTTCAGCAGGCCGTTGCCTCCCAGAACCCGGGCGGCGGCCGAGCACACCGGACAAATCAGTTTTCCGGCGGCATCATGACGTGCAATAAACTGGACAACCGCATCGCTGGCGGCAAGATTCACGCTGCCCTGCGGCCCACCGGGTAACACGACGGCGTCATACATCGTCTCCAGGCGGGTAGCCAGGGTGCTGTCAGTGACCATCGGAATATCGTGATAGCTCACTACCGCACGGGACTCGGCGCAGGCCAGCGTCTCAACGTCAATATGCAGACGGCGAAGAATATCGATGGTGACAATGGCTTCAGCCTCTTCAAAACCGGGTGCCAGCAGCACCGCGACCTTTTTCATACTTAACTCCTCGATTTATCCACATCAATCAAACCATAAATGTCGAATTATTAATGTCATTTGATTAATGCAATTCAGTAAAATTGATCAGGCGCAAAAAAAACGTCAAATATTGAGAACTCGCACCGAGGATACCTTGTCGGAAAATTTAATTTTGTGATATGAAACGCCATTTCATTATCTTTATTTAACTTTAACAACTTTAAAATCAGTTCGTTACATTCACTCCCGCTATACATCAAAATATTAAGAGCAAGAATATTCTTATAACAATATGTAAAAAAACATAAATACGAAGATTTAAGGATTTTCTTATGCGTGAGCAGGCGCTATGCTTATTTTCGATCGGCATAGAATTGCCTCAGTGATCATATAAAGGACCGGCAGAACGGATTTATTCTGCTAACAGTATTACGTGTACGTAGATGTAAAGTGCAACGGCAGCCCGTTGTACTGACGTGAGTAACGTACATTTTCCTTTCTGGAAATAAGGATATTGATATGGCTGCAGTTGGAATTGTTCACAAACTCAACACCCAAATGAATCTTGAGTTTTATGCTTCAAACCTCTACCTTCACCTTAGTGAATGGTGCTACGAGCACAGTCTGACCGGCACCGCAACGTTTCTGCGTACGCAGGCACAGAGCAACGTCACGCAAATGATGCGCGTGTTTAATTTTATGAAAAGCGCGGGTGCCAACCCCATTGTCAAAGCCATCGACGTGCCAGGCGATGAGTTGACATCTCTTGAAGACTTATTTCAAAAAACGCTGGATGAATATCAACAGCGAGCCAACACACTGTCACGCTTAACAAATGAAGCAGAAGCATTGAACGATGCGCCAACCGTTGATTTTCTTCACGATCTGGAAAAAGAGCAGCAGCAGGATGGTGTGCTGTTGCAAACGATTCTTGATGAGGTTCGTAGCGCCAAACGCGCCGGACTGTGTATGGCGCAAACGGATAAGCATCTGCTAAACGTCGTTAACCACCAGCATCACTGATACTCGGCACTACCCTGTCTGCGCCTCTGTATCCAAGAGGCGCAAAAAAACCTTTCTAAAACCTGAAACAACGGTTTATTTTAGTGAGACTCACTTTGCGGCGTGAACTTCAGTTCGATCAACGCAACGGCTTTTTGAATAGCGCGCATCGTAACCGGATCGCCACCTGCGGGATGACTGGAAAAATCGATGCTTTTCAGTTGGCTGGACATTTTTTCCCGCACTTCGACCGGGGCAATGACATCAATAACATCCAGAATTTGCTTAATAACCAGCTGGCAGGCAACAACGTCCGAGAGCAGTTCCTGATCGGCATTCAGTGTTTGGGACATAATGAGCTCCTTATAGAAAGGTTGTCATAGTACCCATTCAGCGTGCGAAACGATAGCAGTGCGGAGAGTACAGCTGCACTGAAAATAAAAAGAACCCGTGAATTTCATTTGAGATGGCAAGCACAACATGAGTAACGATGTAGCGGTTGAGAATAAACGTGGCCTCTCCCCGGCGGCCTTGCTCGTTGCCGGGGCTTTTTTTATGGAGTTTATCGATGGCACGGTCATCGCCACCGCCCTACCCGATATGGCAAAAAGCTTTGGCGTTGAGGCGGTCGATCTCAACATTGGCATCAGCGCTTATCTGATCACCCTGGCGATTCTGATCCCTGCCAGCGGCTGGATTGCCGACCGCTTCGGCGCGCGTAAGGTGTTTAGTCTGGCGCTGGCCATCTTTACCCTCGCCTCAGTGCTGTGCGGGTTATCCACCAGCCTCGAAAGCTTTGTAGCGATGCGTATCCTACAGGGAGTGGGCGGTGCACTGATGGTGCCGGTTGGTCGCCTCGCGGTGCTGCGCACCACGCCAAAGCACCAGTTAATCACTGCCATTGCCACCCTGACCTGGCCGGCATTAGTCGCCCCTATCATCGGTCCCCCGCTCGGCGGGTTTATCACTAGCTATGCCAACTGGCGCTGGATCTTCTTTATTAATGTCCCGTTGGGATTACTGGCGATAGCCCTGGCGTTACGCTTCATCCCCGATATCCATGATGATGAACGCCGCCCCTTCGACATCCCCGGCTTTATTGCCACCTCGGTTGCCATGGTTAGTCTGGTGTATGCCATGGAGTTATTGGGCGCACAACAGCCTCAAGGCTGGCTAACTGCTGGCCTACTTACGCTTGGGGTCGTCACCTTTCTGTTCGCTTTGCGCCATTTTCGCCATGCTGCCTGGCCGATGATTCGTCTCGATGCCCTGCAGGTCCCGACGTTTCGCGTCACGATGTACGGCGGGTCGCTGTTTCGTGCGTCTATCAGCGCGGTACCCTTTTTGCTGCCGTTGATGTTTCAGGTCGGCTTTGGCATGAACGCCTTTCATGCCGGCTCATTAGTGCTGGCGGTGTTTGTCGGCAATCTGACGATCAAACCTGCGACCACGCCGTTGATTCGCTGGCTGGGCTTTAAAAAGCTGCTGTTGATTAACGGTACGCTGAACGTACTGGCGCTACTGGCCTGCGCGTTGATTACCCCGCAAACGCCAGTGTGGGTGATTTTACTGGTGCTGTATCTGGGCGGCGTGTTCCGCTCGATCCAGTTTACCGGTGTCAGCACGCTGGCCTTCGCTGATGTTCCCGCTTCGCAGATGAGCTACGCCAATACGCTGTTCAGCACGGCCACGCAATTAGCGGTAGGGTTAGGGATTTCGCTGGCGGCAATTGGCATCAGAATGGGTGATGAAGTCAGCAAGTGGCTGGCGCTGAGCCATGTGCCCGGCATTAGCTTCCGTCTGGCCTTTGTGGTAACTGCTATTATTTGCCTGATCGGCATGGTGGATACGTTGCGACTCACTCGCGACGCAGGCTGTGCGGTGTCAAACAAGAACCGATAAGCCCGGACAGCGTGCGCCGCCGGGCCAACAACATTTAGCCAATGATTTCACGGACAAACGCTTCAATCGCTTTGTCCTGGCAGTTTTCAAAGAAGCACTGCTGGAAACGCGGGCCGGATACAGCCGTTTTCACCAATTCGGGATCGATAGCGCGCAGAGTATCAAGATAGTTTTCTTTGACGACCGCCGCTTTAACCTGATTCAGAATACCGGCGTTACGCACCTGTGGCTCTTTACGCTCCGGCGGATAACCCTCGCCGTTACGCCCCGTGAAGGCTTTTTCGAACATATAGCGTACGTTCAGCTCGGCGCCCCAACCGAAACCTTTCGCAAACGCCAGAGAGAGCGCATTACCGTTGTTGATTTGTGCGAACAGGAACGCATCTGCCGGGTCGAGGCAATAGCCGCACACGACGCCCGGATGGATATTCAGCGACATCATGGCGCCCTGACCCGTACCGCAACCGGTGACGACAAAATCGACAGCTTTAGAATTGAGCAGAATGCTGGCCATAATACCAAGATGAATATAGGTCAGATGATGGTCATTTTCATCGCTCATACCAACGTTAAACACCGGGAAACCTTTCTCATCAGCAACGGCTTTAAGCTCGTTATGAATGATCGCGTTTTTGCTTGCCTGGCTGTTTTCCATCATCAATGCAATTTTCATTGTGTCTTCTCCTGAATACGTCGCGGGGGTTCCGCCATGAGTCATAACATTCAGGCCACATTACTATTTTGCAAACTCACTTTCAAATTTAATGAAATTTAGTTTTAAAAAGTAATGATGTGCTCACATTTTTCCTTTGAAACAACCGATTTGCCTCATGCCGAAGACGCCGTTGTGATTACTTGCAGGTGATCGTTAAGTTATTCAGGCCATTGTCAGGCCGCAGTGTATGCAAGGATAGCCTATCACCGAACTTTCAGAGCGATATCATGAAGACCCTAATCCTAACCCTATTGCCGCTCGTGCTGACGGGATGCACTATCACTAAACAGGCACAGGTCAGCGAAGCCAGCCCTATCACCGGTGTAGTGCGCTTGACTTACAACCAGGCCATGCTGCAGACGGCTCGTACCGACGATTATGTTGCCCAGGGTACGGCGACAAAGGAATGTCAGCGGATGGGATACGCCAGCGCGGTGGCGTTTGGCCAACCGGTTGCCACCTGCAGCGTTTATGCCGGTTCCTTGTGCATGAATACCACCATCACGCTCGCCTGGCAGTGCCACGGCGTCGCCGTCCCACAATCCCCCTCTTTTAATTACTAATATGCAGACCAGCATATTGCTGCTGGTCTTTTATTACGCCGGGTTTATTTTTACGATCTAATATCGTTAATGCGTTTTATTCCCATTCGCATTTTTAATAATTAAAATTATTATTTTACCTTTTGCAAATAAATAAATAACAAATTATAGTGATGCCACATCAATATATAATTACCGTTCGTGGAGCAGAACCATGCTGAAAACAGAAATGATCGACCAACTGAATGAGCAAATGAATCTTGAATTATATTCATCTCTGCTCTACCAACAGATGAGTGCGTGGTGCAGCTATCACAGCTTTGAAGGCGCCGCCGCGTTCCTGCGTCGCCATGCACAGGAAGAGATGACGCATATGCAGCGTCTGTTTGACTACCTGACCGACACCGGCAGCTTGCCGTGCATTAATACCGTGCCATCACCGTTTGCTGAATACGCGTCACTGGATGAACTGTTCCGCGTTACCTATGAACACGAACAGCTGATCACCCAGAAAATTAATGAACTGGCGCATGCGGCAATGACCCATCAGGATTATCCGACCTTTAATTTCCTGCAATGGTATGTTGCCGAGCAGCACGAAGAAGAGAAATTATTTAAATCGGTTATTGATAAATTAACGCTGGCAGGCAAAAGCGGTGAAGGTCTTTATTTCATCGACAGAGAACTGGCCACGCTTGATACACAGAATTAATTCTGTTGGCTAACGGTGGCGCTATACTACCGTTAGCCAGGAATATTAATGGCGGCAGATCTTACTTTCGTGCGTAGAGAAGCCGTCGTCTCTGGCAATAAACTTCCCCTTCGCTGCTAAGAACGCCACCAGCTCAGCTGCCGTCATGCCCTCAGCAGAACAGGTATGAAAACGTGCCTGCTCGCCAAAACGTGCTGTAATCGCCGCTTCAAGGCTGGCATTTGAATACTGTTCGCCAGACTCAATCATCATGTTGAGTACTTCGTGGCCGTGAATAGATTCCATACATTCTCCTCAATAAAGCCCATAGCCTAATGTGAACGGCTTTATGCTGCTTTGCGCTAACGCAGAAAAATGTCATCTGGAATACATCTTAACCACCCACCAAGTGTAAATATAATTATACACGTATTGTAACGGTCATTTGACGAAAATAGCGTTATGCTTTACTCTGCGCCGCAGATACAACTGTTGACTATCTCTGGGACAGAGGAAAGCGTGAAGAATAGAACTCTGGGTAGTGTTTTTATCGTGGCGGGAACCACGATTGGCGCCGGTATGCTGGCGATGCCATTGGCTGCGGCGGGCGTGGGATTTAGCGTCACGCTGGTGTTGTTAGTTGGTCTATGGGCACTGATGTGCTACACCGCGCTGTTGCTGCTCGAAGTGTATCAGCATGTCCCGGCAGACACCGGACTCGGCACGCTGGCAAAACGCTATCTCGGTCGCTACGGACAGTGGATCACCGGCTTTAGCATGATGTTTTTGATGTATGCGCTCACAGCGGCGTACATCAGCGGTGCGGGTGAACTTTTGGCCTCGAGCATCAGTGATTGGACCGGCACCAGCATATCCCCAACGATGGGCGTATTACTGTTCACCTTTGTTGCCGGGGGGGTGGTATGTGTAGGCACTTCATTGGTTGATCTGTTCAACCGCCTGCTGTTCAGCGCCAAAATTATTTTTCTGGTCGTTATGCTGGCGTTGCTGATGCCGCACGTCCATAAAGTCAATCTCCTCACGCTACCGCTGCAGCAGGGTCTGGCGCTTTCTGCCATTCCGGTTATCTTCACTTCATTCGGTTTTCACGGCAGCGTTCCCAGCATTGTCAGCTATATGAACGGCAATATCCGTAAATTACGCTGGGTGTTTATTACCGGTAGCGCCATCCCGCTGGTCGCCTATATTTTCTGGCAGTTGGCCACACTCGGCAGTATCAACTCATCAACCTTTATGGGGCTGCTCGCCGATCATGCGGGCTTAAACGGTTTATTACAGGCGTTACGTGAAGTGGTGGCCTCACCGCACGTTGAGCTGGCAGTGCATCTGTTTGCCGACCTCGCACTGGCGACCTCCTTCCTGGGTGTGGCGCTGGGCTTATTTGATTATCTGGCTGACCTCTTCCAGCGCCGTAATACTGCAGCCGGAAGACTGCAGACCGGCATAGTGACATTCCTGCCGCCGTTGGCCTTCGCCCTCTTCTACCCGCGCGGGTTTGTCATGGCACTGGGATACGCAGGCGTGGCCCTCGCGGTGCTGGCGCTGCTGATCCCGTCGATGCTGGTCTGGCAGAGCAGAAAACACAATCCTCAGGCGACGTATCGCGTTGCCGGCGGCGCTCCGGCACTGGCACTGGTGTTTATTTGCGGGATTGTGGTGATAGCGGTGCAGTTTTCAATTGCAGCAGGACTGCTGCCAGAAGTGGGTTAAAAAAAAGGGGGCTTAATGCCCCCATTGTCTTAGTGCAGACAGCACTGCTTATATTTTTTACCGCTGCCGCACGGGCACGGATCGTTACGTCCTACCTTGGCATCGACTTTAACCGGTACCTTCGCCGGGGCTTCCTGCGGGTGCGCCATCCAATACGCGTGTAGATCCAGCGCCGCCAGACGGATAGCCTCAACGCTCTCTTCAAACGCCTCTGGGGTCAGTTTTTCCACCACCTCGAAGTTTTCTTCCGTCCCGTGCAGCGCAATCGCCTCAAGCGCGGGTTTTAACGAATCCGGTAATGTGGACCAGTCAGACAACGCCACACCGCGCATATAGCCAAAGCACCACTCTTCCACAATCGTCAGCTCATGGCCTTCAATTTCGCGCAGGCCAAACAACGGTTCAAACTGCTCCGGGAATTCATCCAGACGATCGGCGGTATCCGCCATGTGCTGAAACGCCAGGTTCATAAAACGCGCCATTTCTTTTTCGGATGACCAGCGAGGGACATACTGCGCGCCGCCCCATATCGCGACCAGCCACTGCTCTGGCTCAATTTCAAAAGGTGAACTGAGCACTGCCGTCAGCAAGCCGTCCAGCTCTGAGACATCCAGAATCGCCTTATCGGTATTGTACTTGGTCAGTACATCATCCAGCCATTCCAGCTCGCTCTCGTTTAACGGTCCCGTTTTCATAACGCTTTTCCTTAGTCAATAATTCTTGCCTGTGAGTATCTTACATGGCTGGCAGAATAACTGATACCAATAGGCATAAACGGCTTACTGTTGCTCAATACGGTTTAGCGTGGCCGTGTATCCAGTTTTCGCCACCGCGTTCAGCAGCGTATCAGTAGAAAAACCGTGGGGCACGATGGCTTCGGCCTGTCGAGTCTTAAGCGAAGATTTGGCTTTGATCACGCCGTCGGTTTCGCGCAGCGCCTGGTTCACCGAAATAACGCACAGCGAGCAGGTCATATTTTGGATATCCAGCACCACTTTTTGATTGGCGGCCTGTACCCATAACGGCAGTAATAACCATCCCAGCAGCATTACTTTTTTCATTCAAACACCTCATAAAACCAGGCCACCAGCGTGGGGTAGAATAACACCGGCAAAATCAGCGCCACGGCGAACCAGTATAGAACGCGCATCTGCGTCAAGGTTAACCGCCCGGTGCACCACAGCCGTTTAGAAAAATAGAGTCGCCAGAAGACGCGTAATAATAACCCTAACGTCAGCACCATCAGGGGGATACGTAAAAATTCAGCCTGGGTGAATACCGCAAAGCCCGCCGCGGAAATACCAAACAGCAGATATAACAGCGGCCCGACGCAGCACAGACCGGCGGTGACAGCCGCCGCAGCGGCCGTCAGCAGGGTTAATCCCGCCCCCTTAGCGTTGTTCTGTTGCGACATAGCGGTAAGAGAACGCTTTAGGGTCATAGAAATTGATCGGATCGCCGTCCACTTCAGCATAAGGGTAACCAAAGTTGTTCATCGCACCCTGCTCGGTTGCCGGATACAGTTCAAAATCGCGTCCGTAGTTGAAACCCACCCAGTTCATTTCCCAGTTACCAAACAGGTAAGCGTTGACGGCCTGGACATCGGCATCCTGATGGTTTTTTTTCTCTGCCAAACGCATTTTGGTCACGTCTGCCGGGTCGCACGGCAACCAGCCGTAGCCGGCCAGGTAGAACTCAGCACGACAGTGCTGTCCACCACTAACATCGGCAACCCCTGCGCTGTCGGCTTTGCCAAACGCGCTTTTCGAATAGCGTTCCAGCTTAGTGGCTTTCCCCAGGCGGATGCCAAACAGTTCACGCGCAGGAATGCCGCTAGCCCGAGCCAGTGCCACAAAAACGGAACTCATGTCGGTACATTTTCCCTTAAGCTTGCCGCTTTTCAGGATCTCTGCGACATCGCCTGTCCCGCAGCCAATCACGTCATTATCACGCTCCATATAGCGACTCACCCACTCATAAATAAGGCGTGCTTTTTTCAGTGGGTCCTGCTCCGTCCCGGTAATTTTACGCGCGGTTTCCTGAACCAGGCCATCGATGGGCGTATGCGCGGTCGGCAGCAGATACGGTTTGACATCCAGCGGGTAAATAATCTGCGCCGGCGCTTGCCAGGTTTTTAGCGCGTCATGTTTCAGCGGTTCCCAGTCGGTCGTTTCAATCTCAATATCGACCTTTATCAGCAACTCACCCTGCGAATCGGGCCAACTGGCAAACAGCGTTTTGGCGCCGTAGGTGTTATTAGTGGTGACGTACGCCTGCTTATAGTTGCCGGTAAAGACAAGGTTCGTCATCTGCTGAAACGCGGTGTCTACCGGCAGCGGTATCCACAGTTTCACCACGCCACGCGATCCCTGAGGTGGATTGAGCTGATAGGTTTGTGATAACACAAAACGTCGACGCGCCACCGGCGCTGCTAACGGCTCTGCGGCTTGTACTGTCTGGCTAACTATCGAAGGGCCGACGAATCCGGCGGCAGAAAGGAGTACGCTATTTTTAAGAAACTGGCGACGTTGCATTGCTGTCTGTCCATATTATGAGAGTTGAGCCACGGCGAGCGTAGGCGATCATCACAGCAGACAGACGCTGACGTAAAAAGGCGAGTCGATGGGGATTATTCATCAATAACAGACCTGTTAACTGTGAATGAAAAGAGAACCGATTAAGCCACTTTCGACCACAAGAGTACAGGCGCAATAAGAAAAAAGGCAAAGAATGCATAAAATATGCGAGTCCCTTTACCTGGCTCGCCATTAAATTAAAACATATACACAGGAGCGCCTAATTTGCGGGCAAGTCCTCTTGCGCCCTCGCGCATAACCGTATCGTGATTCCAGCGAAATACGGGGGCTGCCAGCGGGGCAAGATAGTTCATCCAGCGAAGCGTGGTGCGAATGTTCCAGTCGTATCTGACGAGTGTCTCCTTACCTAATTCGACAAAAGACCATACTCCACGACCTTCAACCTCACCGCAGGCTTCTCCTTCGAGCAGAGAACACGGCTGAATATTCAGTACATTAATATCAAAGGTTAAACGATACGGCAGCGCCCCTTTCCAGGTATAACGGTGCAACGCGCCGATACCCAGCCCATCACCTTTCTTAATTTCGGTGACTCGCTCCAGACTTACCCACCACTCTGGCCACTGGTCCGGATGCGAGAACACCTCCCAGACCTCCTGCAGTGACGCCTCAACCCGCCAGACGGTAGAAAACTGATATTCGGCCATTACGCTGGCTCCTTCAAGGCGTGAAGAAATTGGCAGGAAAACGGACGTTAACGATCTGTGAGTCCATAAGCACCGTTTCCAGCAGTTTTCCCTCCAGCGTGTAGCTCATCACTTTGGCAGGCAGCCCATAATAGTTATCTAACCAAAGGTCATAGCGATGAACACCATCAACAACCATTGCCTTCGGCCCCACCACCGAGACATAGGTGACCAAGCGCCCGGATAGATTCTCCACGCCAAGGGTGGTGGTGGTTCCCTCACGCTGCAGACGGCGAATATTCCCCAGCAAAACGCCGATGTCAGACCGGTCCACACGATGACCGCGCTCATCCTGAATCAGTGAATTAGTGGGCGACAGCGTCAAAACAGGCAACGTTCCTAGCCCAAATGGCCACAACGTCACCTTCCCACTATCGGGGTTATAGGTCAGTACCGCACCAGCATGCGGTTGGGTGAAGTCCATTCGTACATAGCCGGGTTTTTTATAGCTATAGCGAATAATTTTGCTCGCCTCTGTCGTGGACGAGGAACGCATAACAACCTGATAGGATTGTATTTGATCAAACCTTTGTTGATAACGACTGATGGGGTCTTGCGACGGCACAGACTCCACAGCAACGCTCACTGCTACTGGATACGCTATCGCGCTAAAAACGAGTAACGTTGCAGACATCATCGTCAAAGAGAGTAAGCCTCTCATGATCGTCTCCTGCATCAGTAGGGTCTGCAAACAGGAGCTATCACCTGTTACCTGCTTTCATTATAGGGGGGAATTCAGCGGTGCTGACTGGCTGGATAATCATTATTTTCACAGACACAGCGGTAAAATTAATCATACCTACGTCGGGTACCAACGCTGCCAAACGCTATACTTGAATAGCCACATTTTTATCAGGTATTCATCATGAAACGGCCACGGGTACGTTCATACTTAGCCTTCACCGTACTGTTGATGACGTCATTCTGTGCTATTGCCAGCACCTTACAGGACCAGGCCGCAAGAGAGCGTGAATTAAGTGCGGCGCTGTCTACCGGCAACAGCGTCATCATCGTTGGAGGAACGGAGGATTTCGGTTTCACGCTCAGGTCCCACAACAAAATCCATCGGTCTTTTGCGATTCAGGATGGCATTGGCGATCCCATTATGTTTAACCGTTTTCAGAACCAGAGTTACAATCCCGCCCGAGATGGGTTCAGTAATAACCCGGCCCGCGGAGGATTTATGATGGGTGCACCGATTCGCAGGTAGATGCCTATTGAAACCTTGCCCTTAGAAAAGAGCCGATGCGGGTCAACAAATTACAGGCACAACAAAACCACCCGTAGGTGGTTTCACGACACGGCTTATTGATTTAATTATTCAATTAGAATGGGACTTGAATCCACACAAGCCGAACACCAAGGCGAGGTTTTACTGATACCAAACGGAGAACGTAAAGCATGTCGCAAGCGCTACCTCAACTGGATTGCGGTTGGCCGGATGAGTACGGGCATTTAGCACTTTCTAAAAGTGCCTCATCTTGCGCTAGTAGGGTAATCACGTCTCCAGCAATATCAGCCCTGATTCCAAGAGATTTGTGTGCAACATAGGCAGCAACAGCCAACGGCCTCCATTTAAAGCAAGCTGCAATACGCCTGATCTCTTCAATAACCTTGAATGTGTCACATTCTAAGGCCAAGCTTGCACGCGCTGTGTCAAAAGATATTCGCTGAGCATTGGTCAGCGGGGGAAGCCTTTTAAGCTCTGCTGTGATTATTCGCTGAGCTTCAACACCTATAGAAGATCCGCCTTCGACTATCCCCGTCAATCCAACAAGTTTTCCACCATCACTACGGCTATTATCATCTTTGACCTGGAGCGGAACAGTCTGGGCCATCAACTCGACATCCTGCTGAAGGAGATCGAGCAATTCGGGCATAATTTCAGGGTTAATTACACCTTTCAAAGCATCTACTCGTTTTGCCAAGGTCACAGGAGAGCAACCCAATCGAGTTGACATAGAAATAAGGCGATTTGCTATCATGAAAATGTCATTCAAGCCAATTAAAGGCTCACACTCGCTGCGGAGTATCATATCTTCACGTTGGGCATAATTTTGCTTAATGGGTTTCCTGACCTTAGGTTTTGCTTTTTGACTCGTATAGCCACGCAAAGCATCCTGCGTGCTTTCTATTAGCATGTTAATACTGTTTGTCAGATCTTCACTTCCTTTCAGACTGGAGGTGATCTGATGCATTTTATGAAGCCTTGCCAGCATTTCAGGCGTTGCGCTCCCTGATGCTATACTCTGGCTTATCTCATGCATATTTTTGATAATTCCAGTGGAAATTTGCGATGGATCAGACGCAATCTCTTTAACTTGGTGGCTATTTTGTATTGTACGCTCCATCAGTTTGAGCACGTCTTTCCAATCGGTTTTTACACCACATTTTAGGGCTTCAAGCCTGGAAATCGTATTACGAAGGCTGTGACATTTCGCCAAAGGGATGGCCTCGCCTACGTTTTTACCCATTCTCAGCCAATTAATAAGGGCAATAAAATCGTTTGCTGCAGAATCATTCAACCCTTCAACGACACGTTTTCTCACATCGGGATCAGAAAAGTTCGTTCTTGGCTTCGGAAGGCGATCATTTTTATGGTCGCTTGGTTTCTTCATACCGTTTACTCAGAATATTTTAATGAATCAAGCGTTGCTCGATGTCAGTAGAATAAGGGGTTAAAACAATACAACTCAATCAAATATAAGGATATCCCCCTCATTGAGCAATATTGAAAACGGTCTTTCTCGTACTCTTTCACGGAGCGGTCATCACACATTGCCGTTCTTCAGGTTGGTCAGGTATGGATTCGGGTGAGCCCGTCATCGCTCAATCCGGACTTCAGCGACCATTGCACATATCAGTCGCAACTGAAGGGATGCCCACGTTAACGCCCTCTTGAATAGTGGATAAAAACACAGTATAAACACTGTATATTCATCCACCAGAAAGGCAGTGTGCAATGTTTGTGGAACTCGTTTATGACAAAAGAAATTTTGAGGGTTTACCGGGTGCAAAGGAGATTATTTTAGGTGAGTTGAGTAAGAGGGTTCACCGACTCTTCCCGGATGCGGATGTTCGAGTTAAACCGATGATGACACTACCGGGGATCAACACAGATGCCAGTAAGCACGAGAAAGAACAGATAAGCCGAACCGTTCAGGAAATGTTTGAAGAGGCTGAGTTCTGGCTGGTGTCAGATTAAACATCTCTGATTCATCATACTGGGTAAGTACAACCCGCCGCGAGTGGCAGTCATTCAAGACTCACACTTCAAACATTCGCCAGTCAACCGCTGCCATATCTTTACATACAGTGTGGTGGCGGCAAATTTCCCGACTTTGATTTCCAATTCCCTTTTCTCGTTCTGAAAGCAAAAGAGCATTTTGTTGTTACGTTTGCGGTGAGGCAGTAATGCCCTCTCTGTATGAGGAATCTGAATGACTACGCAATGATCAAAGCAAATTACAAAAACAAAAAAACCACCCGTAGGTGGTTTCACGACACTGCTTATTGCTTTGATTATTCTTTTCTTTCCCATGGTGCCCGGAGTGGGACTTGAACCCACACAGCCTTACAGCCGAGGGATTTTAAATCCCTTGTGTCTACCGATTTCACCATCCGGGCTCGGGAAGAAATTGGAGGCGCGTTCCGGAGTCGAACCGGACTAGACGGATTTGCAATCCGCTACATAACCGCTTTGCTAACGCGCCGAAATCTTCAGGCTTTTCAGCCAACACCCGCATATTGCCGATGTTTTAAATTTGGAGCGGGAAACGAGACTCGAACTCGCGACCCCGACCTTGGCAAGGTCGTGCTCTACCAACTGAGCTATTCCCGCATCACCAAGTAACTTTGTTAATCACTTGATTTTACTATCGTCTGGCAATCTGTGCTGCCGTTCGATGCGTTGCATTCTACTTACCTGACGCACTGAGTCAACGATATTTTTCACCACTTTCGATCGTTTGCTGAAATTTGCGTCGAAACGATCACTGATCAAGCAAATCTCCACGTGCAGCTCTCAAATACTGGAACATTGACCACAATGTCAGTATCGCAGCAACGAAGAAAAGCGCGATCCCGGCGTATTCAACCCAGATATTTGGCCGCCACAGTAACCACGCCAGAGCCGCCATTTGTGAGGCGGTTTTGACTTTACCGATCCATGACACGGCTACGCTGTTGCGTTTCCCCAGCTCGGCCATCCATTCGCGCAGTGCTGAAATGATAATTTCACGGGCGATCATCGTCGCAGCAGGTAATGTTACCCACCAGCTGTGGTAGTGCTCCGCTACCAGCACCATGGCGATAGCCACCAGCACTTTATCGGCGACCGGATCGAGGAAGGCACCAAAACGCGTACTTTGGTTCCAGCGGCGTGCCAGAAATCCGTCAAACCAGTCGGTAACCGCCGCGATACAGAAGATCAGCGCACTAACAAAGGGAGCCCAGGTAAATGGCAGATAAAACGCCAATACAAAGAATGGGATCAGAATGACGCGAAACAGCGTGAGCAATGTAGGGATATTAAATTGCATATGACGGATAACTATCTGTTGTCAGTGAAATTACCCCTATGTTGCTACAGAGGGCCTAATGTTTCAACGAGTAGAAGATCTTTTCTGCCAGACCTTGCGAAATACCCGGCACTTTTGCAATTTCTTCGACACTTGCGTTACGAAGCCCTTGCAAACCGCCCATGTACTTTAGCAGCATCTGTCGACGTTTTGGTCCAACGCCCTCAATGGTTTCCAGGGTACTGGTGCTTTTCACCTTCGCCCGTTTTTTACGGTGTCCGCTGATAGCGTGATCGTGTGATTCATCGCGAATATGTTGAATCACGTGCAGCGCAGGCGAATCTGGCGGCAAGCTGAACCCCTCACCTTCCGGTTCAAAGAACAACGTTTCCAGGCCAGCTTTACGATCCGCCCCTTTTGCCACGCCAAGCAGGAGCGGATGGCTTTTATCCCAGGGCACATCCAATTCAGCAAATACCGCTTTCGCCTGCCCCAGTTGACCTTTGCCACCGTCGATCAAAATAACATCCGGGATCTTACTTGCTTCAATCGCCTTGCCATAACGGCGGCGCAGCACCTGATTCATCGCTGCATAATCATCGCCGGGGGTAATGCCGGTAATATTATAGCGGCGGTATTCAGCACGTAGTGGTCCATTAGCATCGAAAACCACGCAGGAGGCTACCGTCTGCTCGCCCATGGTATGGCTGATGTCGAAGCACTCCATGCGTTTAACCGCCGGTAGCTTCAGCACCGATGCCAGCGCCGTCAAACGTTGTGTAATGGTGGACTGCTGAGACAGTTTGGTGGTCAGCGCCGTTGCAGCATTGGTACGCGCCAACTTCAGGTAGCGCGCGCGATCGCCACGCGGCTTCGTCTGGACGTTAATCCGCCGCCCAGCGAGCTCAGACAACGAATCGGCCAGCAGCGTTTTATCGCTCAGATTAAAATCGAGCAGGATCTCACCGGGCAAAGTGCGCATCTGGCTGCCCTGTAAATAAAACTGTCCGACAAAGGTCTCGACCACTTCGCCCAGTTCCGTTCCCCCCGGTACTTTAGGAAAATAGCTGCGGCTACCCAGCACTTTTCCCTGACGGATAAACAAAACATGCACGCAGGCCATCCCGGCATCAAACGCCACGCCGATAACGTCAAGGTCATCCCCGGTGTTGGAAACAAACTGTTTTTCGGTGACACGACGGACGGCCTGAATTTGGTCGCGAATACGCGCGGCCTCTTCAAATTCCAGATTCTGACTGGCCTTTTCCATCCGGGCGATCAATTGCGTTAACACCTGATCATCTTTGCCGGACAAGAACAAGCGGACGTAGTCAACCTGCTGCGCGTACTCGTCTTCGCTCACCAGACCGGCGACGCAGGGACCGAGACAGCGGCCAATCTGATATTGCAGACAAGGGCGCGAGCGGTTGCGGTAGACACTGTTTTCGCACTGACGAATTGGGAAAATTTTCTGCAGCAGTGCCAACGTTTCACGCACGGCATAGCCGTTAGGGAATGGACCGAAGTATTCGCCTTTGGCATGCTTAGCCCCACGATGCATCGCCAGGCGCGGGTGGGTATCACCGCTAAGAAAGATAAAGGGGTAAGACTTATCATCGCGTAACAGCACGTTGTAGCGCGGCTGGTACAGCTTGATGTAGTTATGCTCAAGCAACAACGCTTCGGTTTCAGTATGCGTCACCGTCACATCAATCTGCTGAATAAGCGCCACCAGCGCTTCAGTTTTACGCGACGCGAGGTTGCTGCGGAAGTAGCTGGAAAGCCGCTTTTTCAGATCCTTGGCTTTACCGACATAGATAACCGTCCCGGCGGCATCGTACATACGATAAACGCCGGGCTGGCTGGTGACGGTTTTCAGGAACGCTTTGGCATCAAACTGTTCGGTCACTGGCTTGTTAACGTCTCCGCATTACACAGGCCATGGCGAATTGCCAGGTGAGTCAGCTCTACGTCGCCGTGAATGTTTAATTTACTGAACATTCGATAGCGATAGCTGTTCACCGTTTTCGGACTGAGATTCAGCTGCTCCGAGATCTCATTGACCTTCTGGCCTTTGGTGATCATCAGCATAATCTGCAACTCGCGTTCAGACAAACTGGCAAACGGTGTTTCCGTTTTCTCCGGCTCAATTTGGCTGAGCGCCATCTGTTGAGCGATATCAGAAGCAATATAGCGCTGTCCGGAATAGACGGAGCGAATGGCGCTAACCACTTCCTGAGGTGCAGCGCCCTTGCTCAGATAACCTGCGGCCCCGGCCTGCATGACTTTTGCGGGCAATGGGTTTTCAGTATGAACGGTCAACATGATCACTTTTATGTCAGCCGTAGAACGCGCAATTTTACGTGTTGCTTCAAGCCCACCAATACCGGGCATATTCATGTCCATCAGCACGACGTCGGCGGAATTTGAGCGACACCATTTCACAGCATCTTCGCCGCAGCACGCTTCGCCGACAACTTTAATGCCTTTTATATCTTCAAGAATGCGTCGTATCCCTGCGCGCACCAGTTCATGGTCATCAACAAGAAAAACGTTGATCAAAGGAATATCTCCAGAATAGGGATAACGCTACCGATAGTTAATCGGTCCTATGTTAACGGGTTTTATCTCAACTTTGAAATGTAAAAAACATCCGTCTTCCGATTTTGCTCTCGTTTTTGGAAATTAGATTGTACGCCGCGTGGAAACATTCACTGCTGACGGCGTTCTGCCGGGGTTATATACGAATCGCTGTTTCAAAATGGTGACAAAAAAATCATATTCTTCAGTTGAATGCTAAATAGGCGGGCAAAGTTGTAACAACAATTAACGAGTAAAAAACTCGAAATATACAAAGAATGGAGAAAATATATGCACTGCAACATCTTGTTTATTTTAATGTCGCGGTTAATGTTTGTGCGAAAAACAGCCACTGATATTTTTAGCCGCGCTTATGGTATACTCCGCCGCCTTAACATTTGCCATCGCACTTTTTCATAGAGACATAACGAGGAAAATAAATGAGTACGCCTGATTTTTCCACTGCTGAGAATAATCAAGAACTGGCTAACGAAGTCACCTGCCTGAAAGCCATGTTAACGCTGATGCTGCAGGCAATGGGACAAGCCGATGCAGGCCGCGTGATTCTTAAGATGGAAAAACAGATCGCGCAGATTGAAGATCAATCCCAGGCTGCGGTATTTTCCAACACTGTTAAACAAATTAAACAGGCCTACCGCCAGTAATAAGAAACCGGCTGATAGCATTGCAATCAGCCGGTTTTGCGTCTGACACTCAGAACGACAACTTATTCAGATAAGCCCGGTCGCTGCAGCATAGCAGGCAATCTGCGTTTTGTTTGGTGCGTTAAACTTCTTCTGCATATTCTTCTGATGGAAGTTCACGGTATTTTCAGAAATCGACAGGATCATCGCTATTTCTGCCGACGTTTTTCCCTCTGCGGTCCATTTCAGTATTTCTTTCTCCCGTTTACTAAACCGCATCTCTGGCGCCATCACCATATCATCTTCCAGACGCGTCAGAACGGACAAACTCTCCCTCACCAACAATTGCATTCTGAGTTCCACTTCATCCTGCGCAAAGCGGCCATTACGCACGCTCGCACACGAGACAGAAAGAAAGCCCTGCGCCCGGTTCGGCAGCATTAAGCATTGCGTCATCCCCTTGCGTAAACCGTGATTACGCGCCGCATCCCAAAGCGGTTGTGCATCGCGAAATAAGGTATCGTCCCAGGGAAGATGGCCCTGCCTGAAGTTTTCTGGTTTAAGCACGGGGTCAATCGCGAGATAATTTTCGGACTGATAATGTGCCACCCACGCTTTGGGGTAGGTTGTATGAAGCGCCGTCTTAGGTCGGGTAAACGGCACGGGGTGACGAACACAGAGAGCGTAAAAATCGAACTCCAGATGCTGCGTCTGATGTTGTAGTTCGTTATAGACGTCATCTGCCGTCGCCATTTCCTGAAAGCGTAACAGCATGCTCCGTCGCCAGGTGAAGAAATCGTGATCCTGCATACTAAGTGGTCATGTCCCTGAGATTGATAATCATCACAAATGAGAATGAAACAAACTAACACATAAATGTATTTTATATATGCAGATTATCGGACAAGAATGGATTTACTTGAGTATTACGCATAATCAGAGCAGGTTGATGCGACGCAGCGTTAATAATAAAGCAGTAATAATAAATAGTTATGCGGCTTGTGCTCACCAAAAATCTATTTCGGTGAGCACCGTAGGGTTATTATTGCATTAAGAATTTTTCCAGAAATTGACGCGTTCGCGGTTGTTGGGGCGCGGTAAACAGCGATTTTGCGGGTCCCTGCTCGACAATGCGCCCCTGATCCATAAATATCGCCCGGTCAGCAACGTCGCGCGCAAAGCTCATTTCATGCGTCACAATCACCATGGTGCGTTTTTCCTGTGCCAGTTGACGAATGGTATTCAGCACCTCGCCAACCAGTTCAGGATCGAGCGCCGACGTTGGTTCATCAAACAGGATCACCTCCGGGCGCATGGCCAACGCCCGGGCAATTGCCACGCGCTGCTGCTGTCCACCGGATAACCGACGCGGATAGCTGGTCTCTTTACCCGCCAGGCCCACCTTTGCCAGCAACTCACGTGCGCGCGCCGTTGCTTCAGCTTTCGGCTCTCCCTTCACAATCACCGGACCTTCTATAATGTTTTCCAGCACCGTACGGTGAGGAAACAAATTAAAGTTCTGGAACACAAACCCCACATGCTGGCGCAGCTGACGAATCAACCCTTTCTGCTGATTGAGTGAACGCGCCGTATCAATGGTAATGTCACCGACTTTAATCGTGCCCGCCTCAGGCTGTTCCAGCAGATTAATACTGCGCAACAACGTGGTTTTCCCTGAGCCGCTAGGCCCGATAATCGCCACAACTTCACCGGGTTTTACCTCAAGATCGATACCGTGCAGCACCGTTTGCCCGTGAAATTTTTTCACCAGGTTTCTGACTTCGATCGCACTCATTTCGGCTCTCTCTCCTGGCGGTTCAGTTGTTCTTCAAAATAGTTCTGCAGTGCGGACAGCACTGTCGCCATTACCCAGTAAATCAGCGAGGCCGCCAGATACATGGTGAACACTTCCAGCGTGCGTGAGGTGATCAGCTGCGCCTGACGGAACAGTTCCGGTACCTGGATTGTCGCCGCCAGCGAGGTGTCTTTCACCAGGCTGATAAAGCTGTTGCTCAACGGCGGCAAAGCCACGCGCGCCGCCTGCGGTAGGATCGCCCGGCGCATGGTCTGCCAGCGCGTCATACCAATACTGGCGCCCGCCTCCCACTGACCTTTATCAATCGAGGAGATAGCCGCACGCAGCGTTTCAGCCGCATACGCTGCGGTGTTCAGCGACAAACCAATCATCGCCGCCGGGATCGGATCCAGCTCAATGCCAAACTGCGGCAGACCGTAGTAGATCATAAACAGTTGGGCGATAAGCGGTGTGCCGCGAAAAATAGAAATATAGACGCGCGCCAGCCAGCGCACTGGCAGCAGCGGCGACAGGCGCATCAGAGCGAGGATAAACCCCAGCACCAGACCAAAGAACATCCCACCGATACTCAGCTGCAGCGTAAATACCGCGCCTTTAAGCAGGAAGGGCAGTGAATCAATCACCAGTTGGATACTTTCTTGCATTAGCGTTTTTCTACCTTGCCATTACACGTGAGGATGGTAGGCAAACAGCGCAGGTGCCCCACCGGTATGAATAAACAGGACCGGACCTTCATCCTTAAAGCGCTTCTGGCTGATACCGTCAATCAGGCCCGCCATCGCTTTGCCGGTATACACCGGATCCAGCAAGATGCCTTCCAGACGCGCCAGCAGTTTCACCGCTTCCATGCCCTCTTCATTTGGCGTGCCGTAACCCGGTGCATAATAGTCATCCCATAACAGAATATCCGCCGACGCGGTCAGTTCCAGTTCACGAGCCACGTCCTGCTGCAGGGTCACCACTTTTGGCTTTTGATCGGCGACGCTGCGCGAAACGGTCACCCCAATCAGCTCGACGTTGGGCATCAGCTGTTCCAGCCCCACCGCCAGACCCGCATGGGTGCCCGCGCTGCCTGAAGCAACCACCACAGAGGACAGCGCTACCGCGCCCTCGCACTGCTGGGCAATTTCCAGCGCACTTTCAACATAGCCCAACGCACCCAACACATTCGACCCGCCGACCGGGATCACATACGGTCGGAACCCTTGCGCTTCAATCCGCGTAGCCAGCGCCTGAAGTTGTGCATTCGGGTCGGTCAGCGCGTCGCACATTTCAACCTGGGTATTAAACAGATCTAACAACAGACGGTTACCGTTGCTGAGATAGTTTTCCGCCGTGGTGCCAATCGGGTTTTCCAGCAGCGCCACGCAGTGCAGCCCGAGCTTTGCCGCCACCGCCGCCGTCTGGCGCACGTGGTTCGACTGAATGGCCCCGGCGGTAATCAGCGTATCGGCCCCTTCGCGCAGCGCATCTGCCGCCAGAAACTCCAGCTTGCGCAGCTTATTGCCGCCCATCGCCATTGGCGTGACATCATCGCGTTTAATAAAAATATCGCGTCCGAGATAATCAGAGAAGCGCGGGAGATATTCGAGCGGCGTTGGCGCGCCAATAAATTCCAGACGTGGAAAGCGCGTTAAATTATGCAGCGGCATACAGCCTCCGGTATTCGTTGTTGTGATGTTCTTTTTATTATGCACGTTCAGGCGCAATGAAATAAAAAAAGGCGCTGTTAAAGGCGCCTTTTTTATCCGGATGACGATTATTTCGTCACATCCGCCCCAAACCATTTTTCAGACAGGGCTTTCAGGGTACCGTCTTTCTGCATCTCTGCAATGGCAGCATCGACCGCTTTCAGCAGATCGTCATTACCTTTACGCAATGCCACGCCGGATGCCTGGCGGGAGAACGCTTCACCGGTCACTGCCAGCGTGTCTTTGGTTTTCTTCACCAGATCCAACGCGGCCAGACGGTCAACCAGAATCGCATCGATACGACCGACGCGCAGATCCTGATATTTGGTCGGGTCATCATCATAGGTACGAATATCAACGCCCTGCACGTTCTGGCGCAGCCACTCTTCGTAGTTGGTACCCAGACCGACGCCGACTTTTTTGCCTTTCAGGTCAGCCGCGGTTTTAATCACGCCTTCGTTGCCTTTTTTCACCAGCGCCTGGATACCAGAGACCGTATACGGGGTAGAGAAATCGTATTTTTTCTGACGTTCGTCAGAGATGGTTACCTGGTTAATCACCACATCGATACGTTTGGAGTCTAAAGAGGCCAGCATGCCATCCCACTTGGTCGGCTTCAGCGTCGCTTTCACCCCAAGATGTTTGGCCAGTTCTTCGGCAAATTCGACTTCAAAACCGGTCAGCTTGCCGTCATCACCCTGAAAACTAAACGGGGGATAGGTCCCTTCCAGGCCCACCAACAGCGTACCGCGCTCTTTCACTTTATTTAACAGACCTTCGTCGGCAAATGTTTTGGCGCTCATACCGGCGACAAGTGCCACAGCCATTACACCCATCAGAGCCTGACGTCCCAGACGTGCTAATTTCATAGTTACCCCGAATATTGTCATTAGTGACTATCATTTATGACAGTAGTGTAGAGCGTTTACCGCTATTTACAAACACGACTCCGTTACACCTTATTCGTTTTTAATATATATCAGAACTGGCTGTCCAGGAGGATTTCTGCATCTGGCCGACAGGTGCATGCGCTTTAAACTGCTCATACTTACGCAGCGCAATGCGGTAATTATTGGTGCTGGTCTCCGGCAGCCACGGGGCGAGGTTTTCGTCGAGGAAGCCTTCCTGCAGCAGGTCATGAGAAATGTTCTGTTCGGTCAGATGATTACCGAGACGGCGCAGGCGAACCACATATTCGCGCACCGTGCCGTGGCTCATTTCGGTTTGTTCAAACAAAAACTGTTTAAACCCGATAATGTCAAAAAAGTCGCTCTGTTCCTTGCAGTGTAAATCACCGCAAAAACGGCATAACGCCACCCACTCTTTTTTCTCCTGCTCCCAGGCAGCGGCGTCCAGCAACATATCGAGCCGGGCAATAGCGATTTTATTCACAATCTGGCCGCGGCGGACCAGCGTGATCCTGTCGAGCAACTTATAGCAATGGGCGCAATGCGTCTGGCTGTGTTTGAAATCTTTGAGGTAGCGGCTTAGAGGCCGTCTTTTTGATTGCTGCACCGTCATGAGAACTCCTGGTAGTCAATTCGTTATGCGGCATTGTTCAGGGGCAATGATTACCCCCTATAGCTTACCCAGCTTGGTGCGTAGACGTTTGATGGCCTGACTGTGCAACTGGCTAACCCGTGATTCACCGACTTCCAGAACAGCACCAATCTCTTTCAGATTCAGCTCTTCTTGGTAATACAGCGTCAGCACCAGCTTTTCACGCTCCGGCAATGCGTCAATCGCATCCATCACGCGCTGGCGTAAATTGCCATCAAGCAGCTGCTGTAACGGGTTTTCTTGCTGATTTTCTTCCGTCACCAGCTCAATACTATCGCCATGCTCTTCCCGCCACTCGTCGTAGGAGAAGAGTTGGCTGTTATTGGTATCAAGCAACATCTGACGATACTCTTGCACAGGAATAGCCAGACGCTCCGCCACTTCGGTTTCCGTCGCGTTGCGCCCGAGTTCCTGCTCCAGTTGTCCCATCGCCTGTGCCACTTCGCGGGCATTGCGCCGAACGCTACGCGGCACCCAATCCCGGCTGCGTAGTTCATCCAGCATAGCCCCACGAATACGCTGCACTGCGTAAGTGGTAAATGCCGTTCCTTGCAAAGCGTCATATCGGTCAACTGCATTCAATAACCCGATGCCGCCCGCTTGTAGCAGGTCATCCAGTTCTACGCTCGCCGGCAAGCGCACCTGAAGGCGCAATGCTTCGTGACGCACCAACGGTACATAACGCTGCCACAGCGAGTGTTTATCCATTACACCTTCAGCGGTATACAGTGAATTCACGATAAACAGCCCTGCGTTAAATGAGTTATCGGCATGATTATCCGTTTCTGCAGGGGGTTCTATCGGGGGAATAAGGCTATAAAAGAAGGGTTATTTCACTTATGTAGCTGATGACGTTATTTTTCATCACTAATAATCAAAAATAAATCAAATAGTTAGCTTGCGAGGGATGCGTTTTGGCGCATCCCCGTTAGAATTATGTCAAGAGATGAATCATCGACAGGTCATCGCCTGTACGCACGGTCTCGATGTGCTTGTGGAAGTTTTCATGTATCGTCGGATTATGCTGGCTTAGCGAATGGAAGCTGTAGACGATATTGATCGCATCTTCCTTCTCCAGGTATGTTCTTTCGTGGGCGCTCGCGGCGATCAGCATTTTGATAAAGTAGTATTCAACGCTGATCATGTAGAGCGTACGTAATGGATCAGCGTTTTTTTGATTTGGGAAATTGTTTTCCCATACTTTGTACAACATAAAATTTTTAAGATCGAAACCCGTTGCATGCTGCTCTTCATAAACCTGCTGCCATGTAGCTTCAAGTTTCGCAACACCCTCATCGACAGAATGGGTACCATCCTGAGTCAACGTTCTCAGTAAGCACTCAATATAATATTTCAACACCCCACTAGACCGACTTACCGGGAGACTGCGAAAATAATCCTGGAGTAAAAGCACCAGGGATAATTTTATATTTCTGTCTGTAGCATATGTTGACATTTCTTCTCTTAACTCGCCCGACTGGAGCTGAGTCAAAAGAGCGTGATAAACGGGTTCAATCTCTGACAACGCGGCATTATCAACTAGCTTAAATTTCTCAATAAACAAAGTAAACTTAATCAATGCATAAAAACCAACGTTAACATCACGATCGGCCTGATCGATAAGGCTTAAGCAATAAAGATTAAGCAACTTCTGTTGTTGAGAAAGCGCAGGCATAGAATAAGTCTTAGACTTAATAATTCTTTTTTCATTTAGAATCATTGAATTGGGATCGGTAAGTATCATACCGGCCACTTCCGGGCACGACAAACTCAGCGATTTTCTCACATCATTTTTATAAACACGCTCAACACGCGGGAATGTCTGACAGGTCGTACTTAACGCCTTGGCCCCCAGCGTTTTCTGTACCTGACAGAGACTTTCCTCGGTCAGATATGGACAAGTTCTAGTATTATCGACTAGTTTCATCATTCCCCAGGTAGTCACATCTTTTTTAAGAAAAATAATATTCTCTTTGGCGATCTTTTTTATATAACCATCTTTGCTGGAGAGGTACTTATTCACCGTTGCCTTGTCCAGATATATATTCCAGCTTTTACAACAATGATCTCTGCATTGTGTGCCTGAGCACTGAAAAGAAGTCACAAAAACTGGTTCAGTAACGGTAATTTCTTGCATGTTGCAGGCTCCAATATAGAAAAAAGGCAGCTTTCGCTGCCTTTATTGTCTCTAATGACTGAGTAACCCAATCGATGGATTAACGCAGTAAAGAGAGTACGTTTTGCGTGGTCTGGTTAGCCTGTGCCAGAACAGAGGTGCCCGCCTGCTGCAGGATCTGCGCACGAGACATGTTAGACACTTCGGTCGCGTAGTCGGAGTCTTCGATACGGCTACGGGCAGAGGACAGGTTGTTCACGGTGTTACCAAGGTTGGTTACGGCAGATTCAAAACGGTTCTGCACAGCACCCAAGGAGCTACGGAATCCATCAACTTTCTTCAGAGCATCGTCAACTTTAGCCAGCGGATCAACTGTAAATGTTGGGTTGGTGATCGCAGTACCTTTAGTAACTTTACCATCTGCAGCAATCGTTGCCTGAGTATAGCTGACTGCTTTAGTCGTTGGGTCGACTGTTGAAACTCCAAATTTAGTAGTACCATTTTCTTTGTACTGAATAATAGAGTCATTAGCAGTCAAACCAGTTCCTTTAGTCAGATCTACAGATACTTGTTTAACATCTGTCAACGTACCTGTTGGTCTGGCACCAGCTGCAATTTTGGTGGCAGGATCATATTCGAATACGCCAGCCCCTTTATCAGTCGCAGCATAAAATTCGGTGCCATCTGTTACGTAGTTCGTCGTACCATCAGAAACTAATTTGGCATTCGCTACTGCCGTTGCACCACCTTTCGTCGCAAGAGAAGTATCCATCTTAACGTTGGTACCATCTTTAACGGTTTGAGCCATATTGGTAACATCAAATTTATCCAAGCCCAATGTGGTTTTATCAATTTTCTGCAGATCAATAGTGATGGTTTCACCATCTTTTGCACCGACCTGAATAGTCAGCTGACCGTCCTGGTTCAGAACTTTTTTACCGTTGAAGTCGGTCTGCTCGGAAACGCGGTTGATTTCTGCCAGACGCTGGTTAATTTCGTCCTGGATAGAAGTCAGGTCAGACTCAGAGTTAGAACCGTTAGCGGCCTGGACGGACAGTTCACGCACACGCTGCAGGTTGTTGTTGATTTCAGACAGCGCGCCTTCCGTGGTCTGGGCAACAGAGATACCGTCGTTGGCGTTACGGGAAGCCTGAGTCAGACCTTTGATGTTAGAGGTGAAACGGTTAGCAATCGCCTGGCCAGCAGCATCATCTTTGGCGCTGTTGATACGCAGACCAGAAGACAGACGCTCGATAGCGGAGCCCAGTGCGGACTGAGATTTGTTCAGGTTGTTCTGGGTCAACAGCGACAGGCTGTTTGTATTGATGACTTGTGCCATGATCTTTTCCTTATCAATTACAACTCGATGTTATTGGGCTGTTGCCCACGGTTTCTGACCGTAACCCATGTATCGGCACGTTAATTTCGAACTTTAGAAAATTTTCACTTTCTGCCGTTTTTTTTCTTAGCTCCTGAAATACCCTCTATATGCCCCACTATTCCGCGCATTATTTTCATAAAACTATCATTAAACTTTGCGCGCAAATTGCCGATAACCCGCAGAACAATTGTTTGCAATCACAAGGAATCGGGCATGGCTTCTTTTACATCACTGGGCGTAGGCTCAGGCTTACCACTGGATACGTTGCTAAACAACCTGACGATTGCTGAGAAAAAACGTTTAAATCCTATTACTCAGCAACAAACCGACAATACTGCACGCCTGACGGCCTACGGTACGCTAAAAAGCGCGCTGGAAAAATTTCAGACGGCAAACACGGCGTTAAATAAACCCGAACTGTTCAGAAGCAGTAATGTCACCAGCAGCACTGAAGACCTAAAAGTGACCACCGAGGCTGGCGCGGCGCCGGGGATTTATACCATCAGCGTAACGCAGCTGGCACAGGCGCAGTCCCTGAGTACCAAAACGGTAGCCTCCAGCAAAGATGCACTGGGTGACGGCTCTGCCACACGCACCATTAAGATTGAACAGCCGGGTCGTAAAGAGCCGCTGGAAATTAAACTGTCGCAGGATAAAACCTCGCTGGACGATATCAGCAAGGCGATTAACGATACCGACAGCGGTATCTCCGCCAGCATCGTGAAGGTGAAAGACGGTGAGTTCAAACTGGTACTGACCGCCGCCGAAGGTATGGACAGCAAGATGACTATCTCCGTTGACGGCGACAGTAAGCTGAACGATCTGCTGGCCTACGACAGCAAAACCGGTACCGGCAAAATGAATGAACTGGTTGAAGCACAAAACGCCAAGCTCACGATGAACGGCATCGATATTGAGCGTCAGAGCAACAAAGTGACCGATGCCCCGCAGGGCGTGACGCTGGAACTGACCAAAAAAGTCACCGATGCACGCGTAACGGTAACAAAAAGCAATGAAAAAGCGACGGAAGCGATTAAAGGTTGGGTCGATGCCTATAACTCACTGATCGACACCTTTAATACGTTGACCAAGTATAAAGAAGTCGATCAAGGCGCTGAAGGTCAGGATAAAGACAACGGCGCACTGGTGGGTGATAGCGTAGTACGTACAATTCAGACCGGTATTCGCGCACAGTTTGCCAACTCGGGCAGCGAAGGTGCGTTTAAAACACTGAATGAAATCGGCATTAAGCAAGATGGCAAAACCGGCAAGATGTCCATCGATGATACCAAGCTGAAAAAAGCGCTGGACGAAAACACCGCTTCAGTACGTGAACTGCTGGCAGGCGATGGTAAAGAAACCGGGATCACCACCAAGATTGCCGCAGAAGTAAAAAGCTATCTGGCCGATGATGGCATTATCGACAGTGCGCAGGACAGCATTAACTCAACGCTGAAAAAACTGACCAAGCAATATCTCTCCGTCAGCGCCAGTATTGATGACATGGTTGCGCGCTACACGGCACAGTTTACCCAGCTTGATAGCATGATGAGCAAATTGAATAACACCAGTACCTATCTGGGCCAACAATTTACAGCGATGAATAAATCCTGATAACACGAGGTAAGCATGTATACCGCGAGCGGTACCAAAGCCTATGCACAGGTCGGCATAGAGAGTGGCGTGATGAGCGCCAGTCCGCATCAGCTGATCGAAATGTTGTTTGATGGCGCACACAGCGCCCTTGTGCGCGCTCGCCTGTTTATGCAACAGGGTGATATCGTCGCCAAAGGCGAGGCCTTAAGCAAGGCCATTAATATCATCGATAATGGCCTGAAGGCGGGTCTGGATCAGGACAATGGCGGCGAAATCGCCACCAATCTGTCAGCGCTTTATGACTATATGGTCCGCCGTCTGCTGCAAGCGAATTTGCGCAATGACAGTCAGGCCATTGAAGAAGTCGAAGGGTTGCTCAGCAACATTGCGGATGCCTGGAAACAGATCTCACCCAAAGCATCGTCCCAGGAGTCTCGTTAATGACCTCAGCCGTGGAGTTCGTCAACCGTTGGCAGCGCATCGCGCTACTCAGTCACTCGCTGCTGGAACTGGCGCAGCGCGGTGAATGGGACCTTTTACTGGAACAGGAAGTTAGCTATCTGCAAAGTATTGAAGTGGTCATGGAAGACGAAACTCCACCGGGCATTACGCGAAGCGTTCAGGACATCGTGGCCGGGTATATTAAACAGACGCTGGATAACGAACAATTACTCAAGGCGTTGCTGCAACAGCGGCTGGATGAGCTCAGCGGGCTGATCGGTCAGTCGACTCGTCAGAAGACGCTGAATAACGCCTATGGTCGTCTTTCCGGCATGCTACTGGTACCCGACGCCCCCACCGTACCGTAATAATTTCCCGCCTCGCCTGAATAATCTTCCATACTCCAGAGGTCGGCCAAACGACTTCTGGAGCACGGAAGATGAAAAATCCTACGTTATTGCAGTACTTCCACTGGTATTACCCTGAGGGCGGTCAGCTGTGGCCCGAACTTGCCGCACGCGCAGGCGGCCTCAACGATATCGGCATTAATATGGTGTGGCTGCCTCCTGCCTATAAAGGCGCGTCCGGCGGCTACTCGGTTGGCTACGACTCCTACGATCTGTTTGACCTCGGCGAATTCGACCAAAAAGGCGCCGTCGCCACCAAGTACGGTGATAAAAACCAGCTGCTGGCCGCCATTGATGCGCTAAAACACAACGACATTGCGGTACTGCTGGACGTGGTGGTCAATCACAAAATGGGGGCCGATGAGAAAGAATGCATTCGCGTCCAGCGCGTAAACGCCGATGACCGCACGCAGATTGACGATGAGATTGTCGAATGCGAGGCCTGGACGCGCTACACCTTCCCGGCCCGCGCGGGTCAGTACTCGCAGTTTGTCTGGGACTTCAAATGCTTCAGCGGCATTGACCATATTGAGAACCCGACCGAGGACGGCATTTTCAAAATCGTCAACGATTACACCGGCGAAGGCTGGAACGATCAGGTAGATGACGAGCTCGGCAACTTTGACTACCTGATGG
This sequence comes from Citrobacter sp. JUb117, assembly GCF_024809055.1. Taxonomy (NCBI): domain Bacteria; kingdom Pseudomonadati; phylum Pseudomonadota; class Gammaproteobacteria; order Enterobacterales; family Enterobacteriaceae; genus Citrobacter; species Citrobacter sp. JUb117. The sequence continues at coordinate 617,346 of NZ_JANUFB010000001.1, read as the reverse complement.
GCGAAAATATCGATTTTCGTAACCACGCCGTCACCGAAGAGCTCAAATACTGGGCGCGCTGGGTAATGGATCAAACCCAGTGTGACGGCTTTCGCCTCGATGCCGTCAAGCATATTCCGGCCTGGTTTTATAAAGAGTGGATCGAACACGTGCAGGAGGTGGCACCCAAACCGCTGTTTATCGTCGCTGAATACTGGTCCCACGAAGTCGACAAACTGCAAAACTACATCAACCAGGTGGAGGGGAAAACCATGCTGTTCGACGCCCCCCTGCAGATGAAATTTCACGAGGCTTCACGTCAGGGTCGCGATTATGACATGAGCCAAATCTTCACCGATACGCTGGTGGAAGCCGATCCGTTCCATGCGGTGACGCTGGTCGCCAATCACGACACCCAACCGCTACAGGCGCTGGAGGCCCCAGTCGAGCCGTGGTTTAAGCCGCTGGCCTACGCGCTGATCCTGCTGCGCGAAAACGGCGTGCCGTCGGTGTTCTACCCCGATCTGTACGGCGCGCACTATGAAGATACCGGCAGGGATGGACAAACCTATCCCATCGACATGCCGATTATTGAACAGCTTGATGAACTGATTCTGGCCCGTCAGCGTTTCGCCCACGGCGTACAAACGCTGTATTTTGATCATCCGAATTGTATCGCCTTTAGCCGCAGCGGCACCGACGACGACCCCGGCTGCGTGGTGGTGCTGTCCAACGGTGACGACGGCGAGAAGAGCATTATGCTTGGCGCGAACTATGGCAATAAAACCTGGCGTGACTATCTGGGAAACCGCGAGGAAAGCGTGGTCACCGATGAACACGGCGAAGCGACGTTTTTCTGCAACGGCGGCAGCGTCAGCGTGTGGGTGATTGAAGAGGTGTTGTAATGGACTTCCCCGGTAGCAGCGGGCTACCGGGGTTTAACGCTTACGGCAGCGGCGTGGCCAACGGCGTTTTCTGTAACACTTCGGCGCATTCCTGCGTTGGGCGATCGACCCGTTGCAGCGTCATCCCGTCATATTCCAGCGTATTACCTTCGCGCTCAATCTCATACAGCTCACGCTTCACCGTCACGTTGGTGAGATCGCCGGAGAGCATCGTCAGTTTCCCCGGTAGCGCAATCACCCGCTGCCACTGGCGACAATCCAGCGTATCGCCCTCTTTGGTCACCACCAGCGAGGCGATAGCTTCCGGACTCACCAGCTTGCGCTGCGGACCTTTCGACTGCCAGTAGCCTTCCAGACCGGCGGGCGCGGGCGTTTTTACCACTTCGTTATAATTTTCAACTTCGGCGCATCCGCTAAGAAGCAGAAATGCACCAACGATTGCTAATTTTTTCATCATTCATCCTGCATGCGAAGAAAAGGGGATTGTGGCATTAAACCCCTGATGTCGCCAGCCTTTCGCGGCGGCGGATAAAGATTGATCCCGTCGGGATTACTTCTTATTACTGATAGGCAAAAATGTGGATCGGTGTAATATCCACACTTCTTGTTACATACCTTCTGAGTTCAGAGGCACAACGCATGTCATGGCAACACTTCAAACAGGCCTGGTTAATTAAATTTTGGGCCCCTGCCCCCGCGGTCATCGCGGCGGGTATTCTCTCCACTTACTATTTCGGCATTACGGGAACCTTCTGGGCGGTAACCGGCGAATTTACTCGCTGGGGCGGTCAAGTCCTTCAGTTGTTTGGCGTTCACGCCGAAGAGTGGGGTTACTACAAACTGATCCACCTCGAAGGCTCACCGCTGACCCGCATCGACGGCATGATGATCCTCGGCATGTTCGGCGGCTGCTTTGCGGCGGCGCTGTGGGCCAACAACGTGAAATTACGCATGCCGCGCAGTCGGGTGCGCATTATGCAGGCCATAATCGGCGGGATGATCGCCGGTTTCGGCGCGCGTCTGGCGATGGGCTGTAACCTCGCGGCGTTCTTCACCGGGATCCCACAATTCTCCCTGCATGCGTGGTTCTTTGCGCTGGCCACGGCGATTGGCTCATGGTTTGGCGCACGCTTCACCCTGCTGCCGATTTTCCGTATTCCGGTCAAAATGCAGAAAGTCTCTGCCGCCTCGCCGCTGACGCAAAAACCGGAGCAGGCGCGTCGGCGTTTTCGCCTCGGAATGCTGGTGTTTATCGGCATGATCGGCTGGGCGCTGCTCACCGCCATGGATAAACCCAAGCTCGGGTTAGCCATGCTGTTCGGCGTGGGATTCGGTCTGTTGATTGAACGGGCGCAAATCTGTTTCACCTCGGCATTTCGCGACCTGTGGATTTCCGGGCGCACCCATATGGCAAAAGCCATTATCTTCGGCATGGCGGTCAGCGCTATCGGTATCTTCAGCTACGTGCAACTGGGCGTGGAGGCGAAGATCATGTGGGCCGGTCCCAACGCGGTGATCGGCGGCTTGCTGTTTGGCTTCGGCATCGTGCTGGCGGGCGGGTGTGAAACCGGCTGGATGTACCGCGCGGTCGAAGGTCAGGTGCATTACTGGTGGGTCGGTCTGGGCAACGTAATCGGCTCGACTATTCTGGCCTACTACTGGGATGACTTCGCCCCGGCGCTTGCCACCAGCTGGGATAAAGTGAACCTGCTCAACACCTTCGGTCCGCTCGGCGGCCTGCTGGTGACCTATCTGCTGTTGTTTGCCGCACTGATGCTCATCATTGGCTGGGAAAAACGTTTCTTCCGCCGTGCAGGGCTAACGCCTGCTAAGGAATCCGCATGAAAAATATCGTCCCTGATTACCGTCTGGACATGGTGGGTGAACCGTGTCCCTACCCGGCTGTCGCCACGCTGGAAGCGATGCCGCAGCTGAAGAAAGGTGAAATTCTGGAAGTGGTGAGTGACTGCCCGCAGTCGATCAATAATATTCCACTGGATGCGCGTAATCACGGCTATACGGTGCTGGATATTCAGCAAGATGGGCCAACCATTCGTTATTTGATTCAGAAGTAAGTGTTTGCCGGATAGCGTTGCGCTTATCCGGCCTACATTTTCTGCACGTTGTCCCTACACCTGCATCGACATCACTTCCTGATACGCCGACACCAGCTTGTTACGCACCTGAATCCCCATCTGCATAGAGACCGAGGCTTTTTGCATATCGGTCATCACATCATTCAGCGCAATGCCCGGCTCACCCAGGGTAAATTTTTCTGCCTGCACGCGAGATGCGGTTTGCACATCACTGATGCGGTCCAACGCCGCATGCAGCTGACCGGCAAAGCTCACGGTCGGTTGTGGCTGCATATCCTGCATCTTTGCTGACGTCGCCGTGGCCTGTAGCTGGCTGATGACCCCTTCAATCCCCTGTATTGCCGACATTCTGATCCCCTGGATGATTTTTTACGTAGCAGAGATTACCAGTTCGTCAATAAGATAAAGGCGCTAAATAACGATAAAAACCCCCGGTTTTTGGCGCATAGAAAAATTTAAAACCGCAAATAATGTGACGGTCAATTTTTCGAGTTTGCTGACCCGGGAGTGAGTCTTGTTCCACTTTGCAAAAAACGCCGTCCACGATAATCCACGAGGTGCGAGATGAGTGCGACAGCATCGACTGCAACCCCACTGAAACCTCTCGAGTGGTTAAATCGCCTGCGTGCGAATCCCAGAATCCCTCTGATTGTGGCGGGCGCGGCTGCCGTCGCGATCGTCGTAGCGATGGTCCTGTGGGCCAAAGCGCCAGATTACCGCACGCTGTTCAGCAACCTCTCCGATCAGGACGGGGGCGCCATCGTCACCCAACTGACGCAGATGAACGTGCCCTATCGTTTCACCGAGGGAAGCGGCGCCATCGAAGTTCCCGCGGATAAAGTACATGAACTGCGTTTGCGTCTGGCCCAGCAAGGTCTGCCGAAAGGCGGCGCGGTGGGCTTTGAACTGCTGGACCAGGAAAAGTTTGGTATCAGCCAGTTTAGCGAACAGGTGAATTACCAGCGTGCACTGGAAGGCGAACTGGCCCGCACCATTGAAACGCTCGGACCGGTTAAACGCGCCCGCGTCCATCTGGCCATGCCGAAACCTTCATTATTTGTCCGTGAGCAAAAATCCCCTTCCGCCTCCGTTACCGTAAATCTGGAACCGGGTCGGGCGCTGGATGAAGGTCAAATTAGCGCGGTTACCCATCTGGTCTCCAGCGCCGTGGCCGGTTTACCGCCGGGTAACGTCACGCTGGTCGATCAGGCCGGTCATCTGTTAACCCAGTCGAACACCAGCAGTCGTGACCTGAACGATGCGCAGCTGAAATACGCCAGCGACGTCGAAGGCCGCGTTCAGCGTCGTATCGAATCGATCCTGTCACCGATCGTCGGTAACGGTAACGTCCACGCGCAGGTCACCGCACAGCTGGATTTTGCCAATAAAGAGCAAACCGAAGAACAGTACAGCCCGAATGGTGATGAATCGCAGGCTGTACTGCGTTCGCGCCAGCTCAACGTCAGCGAGCAGATAGGAAGCGGCGCACCGGGCGGCGTACCGGGCGCCCTGTCGAATCAGCCTGCGCCGGCGAATACTGCGCCTATCAATACACCACCGGCTAATCAGCAAAATGCGCAAACCACGCAGACAGCCAATAACGCGAATACCGGCCCACGTAGTACTCAGCGCAATGAAACCAGCAACTATGAAGTCGACCGCACCATTCGTCATACCAAAATGAACGTCGGCGACGTGCAGCGTCTCTCCGTGGCGGTGGTGATCAATTATAAAACCTTGCCGGACGGTAAACCGCTGCCGCTGAGCGCCGATCAGATGAAGCAAATTGAGGATCTGACCCGCGAAGCCATGGGCTTCTCCGACAAGCGCGGCGATACCCTGAACGTGGTGAACTCACCCTTCACGGCAACCGACGACGCGGGCGGCGAGCTGCCATTCTGGCAACAGCAGTCCTTTATTGAGCAGTTGATGATTGCCGGACGCTGGTTACTGGTACTGCTGGTGGCCTGGATACTGTGGCGTAAAGCCGTTCGTCCGCAACTGGTCCGCCGTAGCGAAGAGGCGAAAGTCGCGCAGGAACAAACGCGCGTTCGTCAGGAAACCGAAGAAGCGGTAGAAGTTCGTCTCAGCAAAGACGAGCAGACCCAGCAGCGTCGTACGAACCAGCGCTTGGGCGCAGAAGTCATGAGCCAGCGTATTCGTGAAATGTCAGATAACGATCCGCGCGTTGTGGCGCTGGTCATCCGCCAGTGGATGAATAACGAACATGAGTAATCTTAGCGGCACCGATAAAAGCGTCATTTTACTGATGACCATTGGCGAAGATCGCGCGGCGGAGGTGTTTAAACATCTTTCCACGCGTGAAGTGCAGGCCCTCAGTACGGCGATGGCCAACGTGCGCCAGATTTCCAACAAGCAACTCACCGAGGTGCTGGCCGAGTTTGAACAAGAAGCCGAGCAGTTTGCGGCGCTGAACATTAACGCCAACGAATATCTGCGCTCGGTGCTGGTGAAAGCGCTGGGTGAAGAGCGCGCCTCCAGCCTGCTGGAAGATATTCTGGAAACCCGCGATACCACCAGCGGCATCGAAACGCTCAACTTTATGGAGCCGCAAAGCGCCGCCGACCTTATTCGCGACGAGCATCCGCAGATCATCGCCACGATTCTGGTACACCTCAAACGGGGCCAGGCGGCCGATATTCTGGCGCTGTTCGACGAGCGTTTACGCCACGATGTGATGTTACGTATTGCCACCTTCGGCGGCGTGCAGCCGGCCGCGCTGGCGGAGCTGACCGAAGTGCTGAACGGCCTGCTCGACGGCCAGAACCTGAAGCGCAGCAAAATGGGCGGCGTGAGAACGGCAGCAGAGATTATCAACCTGATGAAAACGCAGCAGGAAGAAGCGGTCATTACCGCCGTGCGCGAATTCGACGGCGAACTGGCACAGAAAATTATCGACGAGATGTTCCTGTTCGAAAACCTGGTGGACGTCGACGACCGCAGTATCCAGCGCCTGCTGCAGGAAGTGGATTCCGAGTCGCTGCTGATCGCCCTGAAAGGTGCCGAACAGCCGCTGCGCGAGAAGTTCCTGCGCAATATGTCGCAACGTGCCGCCGATATTCTGCGCGACGACCTCGCCAACCGTGGCCCGGTACGTCTGTCGCAGGTAGAAAACGAACAGAAAGCGATTCTGCTGATTGTGCGTCGCCTGGCGGAAACCGGCGAGATGGTGATCGGCAGCGGCGAGGATACCTATGTCTAACGACCTGCCGTGGAAAGTCTGGACCCCGGACGACCTCGCGCCACCGATGGCGGCGTTCGTGCTGGCCGATGACAGCAGCCCCTTGCCGACGGACGACGCAGAAGAACCGCAACTGTCTGCTGAACAACAGCTTGAACAACAGTTGGCACAGTTGCAGTTGCAGGCGCATGAACAAGGCTATAACGCCGGCCTGGCTGAAGGTCGGCAAAAAGGCCATGAGCAGGGTTATCAGGATGGGTTAGCGCAGGGGCTGGAGCAAGGTCAGACGCAGGCCCGGGCGCAGCATGCGCCGATTCACGCCCGCATGCAGCAACTGGTGAGCGAGTTTCAAAATACGCTGGATGCGCTGGACAGCGTGATTGCCTCGCGTCTGATGCAAATGGCGCTGGAAGCCGCACGTCAGGTGATTGGCCAGACGCCGATCGTCGATAACGCCGCGCTGATTAAACAAATCCAACAGCTGCTGCAGCAGGAACCACTGTTTAGCGGCAAACCCCAACTGCGTGTGCATCCGGACGATCTCCAACGCGTGGAAGAGATGCTCGGCGCCACCCTCAGCCTGCACGGCTGGCGACTGCGCGGCGACCCAACTCTGCATCATGGCGGGTGTAAAGTCTCGGCCGACGAAGGCGATTTGGATGCCAGCGTCGCTACGCGCTGGCAGGAACTCTGCCGTCTGGCCGCACCGGGAGTCGTGTAATGACCACCCGTCTGACCCGCTGGCTCACCTCGCTGGATAACTTCGAAGAGAAAATGTCGCTGCTGCCGTCGGTACGACGCTACGGGCGTTTGACCCGCGCCACCGGCCTGGTGCTGGAAGCCACGGGCTTACAGCTGCCGCTGGGCGCCACCTGCGTGATTGAGCGTCAAAACGGCAACGACACTCAGGAAGTCGAAAGCGAAGTGGTCGGTTTTAACGGCCAGCGTCTGTTTTTGATGCCGCTCGAAGAAGTCGAAGGCGTTCTGCCTGGCGCACGTGTTTACGCGAAAAACATTGCCGGTGAAGGCCTGCAAAGTGGCAAGCAGTTGCCGCTGGGTCCCGCCCTGCTTGGGCGCGTGCTCGACGGCAGCGGAAAACCCCTCGACGGTCTGCCTGCGCCCGACACCACGGAAACCGGGGCGTTAATTACACCACCGTTTAACCCGCTACAACGTACCGCCATTGAGCACGTGCTGGATACCGGTGTGCGGCCCATCAATGCGTTGCTAACCGTCGGTCGCGGCCAGCGTATGGGCCTGTTCGCCGGTTCCGGTGTGGGTAAAAGCGTCCTGCTCGGCATGATGGCGCGCTATACCCAAGCCGATGTCATTGTCGTTGGGCTGATTGGCGAACGTGGTCGTGAAGTAAAAGATTTTATCGAAAATATTCTCGGTGCCGACGGTCGCGCACGCTCGGTGGTGATTGCCGCCCCTGCGGACGTCTCCCCATTATTACGTATGCAGGGCGCCGCCTATGCCACGCGTATTGCCGAAGATTTTCGCGATCGCGGGCAGCACGTCCTGCTGATTATGGACTCCCTCACCCGCTACGCGATGGCACAGCGTGAAATCGCGCTGGCTATCGGTGAACCGCCCGCCACCAAAGGCTATCCGCCCTCGGTGTTCGCCAAATTACCGGCGCTGGTGGAACGTGCCGGGAACGGTATTCACGGCGGCGGTTCGGTTACCGCATTTTATACCGTGCTGACCGAGGGCGATGACCAGCAGGATCCGATTGCCGATTCCGCGCGTGCGATCCTCGACGGACACATCGTGCTGTCCCGTCACCTGGCGGAGGCGGGTCATTATCCGGCCATTGATATCGAAGCCTCAATCAGCCGTGCAATGACCTCGCTCATCAGCGAAAAACACTATGCGCGGGTGCGTAATTTTAAACAGCTGCTGTCCAGTTTCCAGCGTAACCGCGATTTAGTCAGCGTGGGTGCATATGCCAAAGGCAGCGACCCGATGCTGGATAAAGCCATCACCTTATGGCCGCAGCTGGAGGCATTTTTACAGCAAGGGATCTTTGAACGGGCCGACTGGGAAGATTCCCTGCAGGCGCTGGATCTGATTTTCCCTGGGGTGTGATTAAGCAGGAGAGCATAGGTCATGGCACAACATGGTGCACTGGCAACACTAAAAGATCTGGCTGAAAAAGAGGTCGATGACGCCGCTATCTTATTAGGCGAAATGCGGCGCGGCTGTCAGCAGGCAGAAGAACAGTTAAAGATGCTGATCGACTACCAGCACGAGTATCGCACCAATCTTAATAGCGATATGGGTCAGGGGATCACCAGTAACCGCTGGATCAACTACCAGCAATTTATTCAGACGCTGGAAAAAGCAATAGACCAGCATCGCCAACAGCTGAATCAGTGGACGCAGAAAGTTGACCTGGCTCTGAGCAGCTGGCGCGATAAAAAACAACGACTGCAGGCCTGGAAAACTCTACAGGACCGACAGACCACGGCGGCTTTACTGGCTGAAAACCGCCTGGATCAGAAAAAAATGGATGAATTTGCTCAGCGCGCAGCTATGAGGAAACCCGAATGATTACGTTACCCCAACTGATTACTACCGACACCGACGTCACCGCAGGGCTTCAATCAGGAAAGGCGGTTGATTCACCCGAGAACTTTTTAGCCCTACTGGCTGGCGCATTAGGCGCAGGCGACGCACAGGGAAAAGATGCCCCGCTGTCGCTGGCCGATCTTCAGGCTGCGGGTGGCAAACTGCAAAAAGGGTTGCTGCAAGCACAGGGCGATAACGGCCAGGCGGCGAAAATTACGGATCTGCTGGCACAAAAAGGCGGGATCACGGACGCGACACTTGCCGACCTGACCGATGCCCAGCAATTGCTGTCGGCACTCACGCCGTCGCTGAAGGTGAATGCCCTGACAGCGACAGGCAAAGCCGCGCCACACGATGATAAGACCACCACGCTCAGCGATGAGGATCTGGCGAACCTGAGCGCACTATTTGCGATGCTGCCGGGCCAGCCCATCACCACGCCCGTCGGTGAAACCGCATCCGCCCCGGCAGACTCCACCCTGGCCACACTGTTGCGCGGCAATTCGTCCGGCGGGACGGCGGATAACCGCGTCGAACTGACTTCGGGTGAGGTGAAAAAAGGTAAAGCGGATGGCGCGATGCACGCCGCTGGCGTTGACCAGACACGTAATCCTACTTTAACCCCACTGACGGCGGCGGCAACCGCCCACGCGGAGATGGAAAGCACTCCGTCCCCGGTAAGCGTTGGCGCGGCAATTACGCCACCGGCTGGGGCGCAAACGCACGCGCAGCCGCTCCCTGCAGCCGCACCGGTGCTGAGCGCCCCGCTGGGTAGCCACGAATGGCAGCAATCGCTAAGTCAGCACGTCACGCTGTTCACCCGTCAGGGCCAACAAAGCGCGGAACTGCGCTTACATCCACAGGACCTGGGCCAGGTGCAAATCTCCCTCAAGCTGGATGACAACCAGGCGCAATTGCAAATGGTGTCACCACATAGCCACGTGCGTGCCGCGCTGGAAGCAGCGTTGCCGATGCTGCGGACTCAGCTGGCTGAAAGTGGGATCCAACTGGGGCAAAGCAGCATCAGCAGCGAAAGCTTCGCTGGCCAGCAGCAGTCTTCTGCTCAGCAGCAACAGGCGGGGCGCACTCAGGGACAAGACATTTTTGCCAGCGAAGATGACGCCGCTCTGGCCGCCCCGGCCTCGCTGCAAGCCGCCGCGCGCGGTGACGGCGCAGTAGACATCTTCGCCTAACGCCAGAGGTAGCATGATTATCCGCGTCTTTTCCACGCTTTGTCGGGGACAGGACACGGGATAATCAGCCCATAAGCTGTACCGAAACAGGAAGCCCGTATCTGATGACTGACTCCGCGATTAACAAAAAGAGTAAACGCGCTATTTGGATCCCTCTGCTGGTGTTAATTACCCTCGCCGCCTGCGCAACTGCGGGATATAGCTACTGGCGTATGCAGCAGCAGCCGTCCGCCAGCGTTAGCGCGGAACCGGCCCCACCGCCAGCCCCGGTGTTTTTTGCGCTGGATACATTTACCGTCAATCTGGGTGATGCGGATCGCGTGCTGTATATCGGGGTCACGCTGCGTATGAAAGACGAAGCGACGCGCGCGCGTCTGAGCGAATATCTGCCGGAAGTACGCAGCCGTCTGCTGCTGCTGTTTTCGCGTCAGGATGCCGCCACGCTCGCCACCGAGCAAGGTAAACAGCAGTTGATCGCCGCCATCAAAGAGACGCTCGCGACTCCGCTCGTTGTCGGGCAGCCGAAACAGGTTGTCACCGACGTTCTTTATACAGCTTTTATTCTGCGGTAAAGACATGGGCGACAGTATTCTTTCTCAGGCTGAAATTGACGCATTGCTTAACGGCGATAGCGACACCAAAGACGAACCTATTTCCGGTATTGCAAACGAAAGCAATATTCGTCCGTACGATCCCAACACCCAACGCCGCGTTGTTCGCGAGCGTTTGCAGGCGCTGGAGATCATCAACGAACGCTTCGCGCGCCAGTTCCGGATGGGATTATTTAACCTGTTGCGCCGTAGCCCGGATATTACCGTGGGTGCGATCCGCATCCAGCCGTATCACGAGTTTGCGCGTAACTTACCGGTACCAACCAACCTAAACTTGATCCACCTGAAACCGCTCCGCGGTACGGGTCTGGTGGTGTTCTCGCCGAGTCTGGTGTTTATCGCCGTCGATAACCTGTTTGGCGGTGATGGACGCTTCCCGACGAAGGTGGAAGGTCGCGAATTTACGCATACCGAGCAGCGCGTGATCAACCGCATGCTGAAGCTGGCGCTGGAAAGCTACAGCGACGCCTGGAAAGCGATCAATCCGCTGGAAGTGGAGTACGTGCGCTCGGAAATGCAGGTGAAATTTACCAATATCACCACCTCACCAAACGACATTGTGGTGAACACGCCGTTCCACGTTGAAATTGGCAACCTGACCGGTGAATTTAACATCTGTCTGCCCTTCAGCATGATTGAACCGTTGCGCGAGCTGCTGGTTAACCCGCCGCTGGAAAACTCGCGCAATGAGGATCAGAACTGGCGTAATAACCTGGTGCGTCAGGTTCAGCATTCAGAGCTGGAGCTAGTGGCGAACTTTGCCGACATTCCGCTGCGTCTGTCGCAGATTTTAAAGCTCAAACCCGGCGATGTGCTGCCGATTGAAAAACCCGACCGCATTATTGCTCATGTGGACGGCGTGCCTGTGCTGACCAGCCAATATGGCACCGTAAACGGTCAGTATGCGTTACGCGTAGAACATTTGATCAACCCGATTTTGAATTCGCTGAATGAGGAACAGCCCAAATGAGTGACATGAATAATCCGTCCGATGAGAACACTGGTGCATTGGACGATCTGTGGGCTGACGCGTTAAACGAGCAAACAACGACCACGGCTAAAAGTTCGGTAGATGCGGTATTCCAGCAGTTAGGCGGCGGGGACGTCAGCGGTACACTGCAGGACATTGACCTGATCATGGACATTCCGGTCAAGCTGACCGTCGAACTGGGCCGCACTCGCATGACCATCAAAGAGCTGTTGCGCCTGACGCAAGGCTCCGTCGTCGCACTGGACGGTCTGGCGGGCGAGCCGCTGGATATTCTGATCAACGGTTACCTGATTGCTCAGGGCGAAGTGGTTGTCGTCGCAGATAAATACGGCGTGCGTATCACTGACATTATTACGCCGTCTGAACGTATGCGCCGCCTGAGCCGTTAATGATGAACACCCAGGCTACCGTCTCTCAGCCCGCCGCCGTTCCCGGCTCACCGCTGGTGCAGGTCAGCGGCGCGCTGCTGGGCATAATCCTGTTGATCCTCGCCGCGGCCTGGGTCATTAAACGCCTGGGTTTTGCATCCAAAGGGGCCGGTACACGCGGACTGAAAGTCACGGCCAGCACCTCATTGGGACCGCGCGAACGGGTGGTAATTGTTGAGGTTGAGGACGCACGTCTGGTGCTGGGTGTGACCGCATCGCAGATTAACGTGCTGCATACCCTGCCCCCTACGTCCGTGGTGCCCGACGAGAACCCGGCCCCCCCGGCGGATTTCCAGTCCATGATGAAGAGTTTGCTTAAGCGTCCTGGGAGATCCTGATGCGCCGTTTGTTATCCCTCACGCTGCTCGGCTTGTGGCTGTTTAGCCCAGTGGCCGCGGCCCAGCTTCCCGGTCTGGTTAGCCAGCCACTGCCCGGCGGCGGACAAAGCTGGACGTTACCGGTACAAACGCTGGTGTTTATCACCTCGCTGACGTTCCTGCCCGCCATTTTGCTGATGATGACCAGCTTCACCCGCATCATCATCGTTTTCGGTTTGTTACGTAACGCGCTGGGAACACCATCCGCCCCGCCAAACCAGGTGTTACTTGGACTGGCGCTATTTTTGACTTTTTTCATCATGTCCCCGGTGATCGACAAAATCTACGTTGACGCATATCAGCCGTTCAGCGAAGAGAAGATCTCCATGCAGGAAGCGATAGAGAAAGGCGCACAGCCGCTGCGTGAGTTTATGTTGCGCCAGACCCGCGAAGCCGATCTGGCACTGTTTGCGCGTCTGGCAAACAGCGGACCGTTGCAGGGACCGGAAGCAGTGCCGATGCGAATTCTGCTGCCAGCCTATGTCACCAGCGAACTGAAAACCGCCTTCCAGATAGGTTTTACGATTTTCATTCCTTTCCTGATAATCGACCTGGTGATCGCCAGCGTATTGATGGCACTCGGGATGATGATGGTACCGCCCGCCACCATCGCGCTGCCGTTTAAGCTTATGCTGTTTGTGCTGGTTGACGGCTGGCAACTGCTTGTCGGTTCGCTGGCGCAAAGTTTTTACAGTTAGAGGCGCGAAATGACACCTGAATCGGTCATGATGATGGGCACCGAGGCGATGAAAGTCGCTCTTGCCCTCGCCGCACCGTTGTTACTGGTTGCACTGGTGACGGGGCTGATTATTAGCATCCTGCAGGCGGCAACCCAAATTAACGAAATGACGCTGTCGTTCATTCCGAAAATTGTCGCGGTCTTTGTCGCTATTATTGTGGCCGGGCCGTGGATGCTTAACCTGTTGCTGGACTATGTGCGTACGCTGTTCAGCAATATCCCCTATATCATCGGGTAGACGCCGCCATGCTGCAGGTGACGAGCGATCAATGGCTTTACTGGTTGAACCTGTATTTCTGGCCACTGCTGCGTGTATTGGCTCTCATTTCTACGGCACCCATCCTCAGTGAGCGTGCGATACCTAAGCGGGTAAAGCTGGGGTTGGGCCTGATGATAACGGTGGTTATCGCCCCGTCCCTACCTGCCAATGACGTGCCAATTTTCTCCATCGCGGCTTTATGGTTGGCGATGCAGCAAATCCTGATCGGTATTGCGTTAGGCTTCACCATGCAATTTGCATTTGCTGCTGTGCGTACGGCCGGTGAGTTAATTGGCCTGCAAATGGGGCTTTCTTTCGCCACATTCTTTGACCCCGGCAGTCGACTGAACATGCCCGTGCTGGCACGACTGATGGATTTACTTGCCATGCTGCTGTTTTTGACCTTTAACGGTCACCTATGGTTGATCTCACTGCTGGTAGACACGTTTCATACCCTGCCGATCGGCGGTCACCCGGTAAACAGTAATGCCTTCCTCGCCCTCGCGCGCGCGGGCAGCTTAATATTTCTCAACGGGCTGATGCTGGCGCTGCCGGTGATGACGCTGCTGCTCACGCTCAACCTCGCGCTCGGATTGTTAAATCGTATGGCTCCCCAGCTCTCCGTTTTTGTCATTGGCTTTCCGCTGACCCTGACGGTAGGTATTTCTTTAATGGCCGCATTAATGCCATTAATTGCCCCATTCTGCGAACGATTATTCAGCGAAATTTTTAATTTACTTGCCGATATCATCAGTGAAATGCCCACAAATAATAACCCATAGTATTTATCCTGTTTTACTAAGGATTGTCCGAAATTAAAAAATAGACCACATCTACCAGGATAACGCTGCCGCGGCTTATTTGTTTTTGCCTTACTCACAGAACGCAACATTTACTTTACTTTAAGAAGTTTCCTGGCAAATTATACGCAACTTTACGGGATAGTAAATCCGCCTGAAAACAAGCAGTAAAAGCGTCATCTTGGGTTGTTATTATTCCGTTTAGTTGTGCAGAAATAATCAGGTAAGGGGAATTATCGTTACGCATTGAGTGAGGGTATGCCATGTCAACGATTATTATGGATTTATGCAGTTACACCCGGTTAGGGTTGACCGGGTATCTGGTAAGCCGGGGGGTGAAAAAAAAGGAAATCAACGGTATTTCAACCGTTGACGAACTCAGTATCGCCTGTGACGTACATCAACCTGCTGTGGTGTTTATTAATGAAGACTGTTTCATCCACGATCCGGCTAACAGTCAGCAAATAAAGCAAATCATTAATCAGCATCCCAGTACATTATTTATCGTATTTATGGCTATTGCCAACGTCCATTTTGATGAATATCTCCTGGTCAGAAAAAATTTATTAATCAGTTCAAAGTCGATTAAACCGGATTCACTGGACGAATTGCTTGGCGATATTCTTAAAAAGGATGCGGATATTGTTGTCGATGTCAATCTGCCGACACTGTCATTAAGCCGCACCGAGTCCAGCATGTTACGCATGTGGATGGAGGGTCAGGGAACCATTCAGATTTCCGATCAAATGAATATCAAAGCAAAAACCGTCTCATCCCATAAGGGGAATATAAAACGAAAGATCAAAACGCATAATAAACAGGTGATCTATCACGTCGTTCGACTCACCGATAACGTCACCAACGGTATCTTTGTGAATATGCGCTAGTATGTGCTGACTGGTGGGAATGTCACCAGTCAGCATCAAGACACAAGCGGTATGATTAGTCTACCTTCTCCACAAAAATACCATCCTGATGACCTGACTCGTTAAAGAACCAGATACCGAGCGGGTAGTCTTCCAGCGAAACCAGGTACATGGTGCCTTCACTAAACTCCTCGATTGCCAGTACCCGGCCAGGCCGACGAGGACCGCCGTCCGTTTTGACTGTAACCCGATCATTCACCTTCATCATTTTCCTCCTGTGGCTTTGTGCCAGTGTAGAACAAATTCTATTTTCTGGCAGCGCCTGGCGTGCGCGATTGCGGGTTTTCTCGACGGTCTATACTTAGAAAGTGTGCGTTAGCGATTTTGCTGCATACACCCGGTATCCGTAACGGTTGAGAGGTAGGTGAATGAAAACCGCGAAAGAGTACAGCGAGACGGCCAAACGTGAGGTCAGCGTTGATGTAGACGCGCTGCTGGAGGCAATCAACGAAATCTGCGAGAGCGAGATTCATCGCAGCCGCGATGACCCGGATCGCGTCAGTGTTGACGGTCGTGATTACCATACATGGCATGAGTTAGCCGAAGCGTTTGAGTTAGATATCCACGATTTTAGCGTGACGGAAATCAATCGCTGACTTCAGGCGAAAAAAATCCCGGCCCTCAGTGGGTCGGGATCAAGCTTGCTTATGCAAGAAGCACTTGAAAATTCGTTACACCAGGAAATCTGATGTGAGGCCAACCTTATCTACAATTTTTTTGCCTGACAAGTAAATAATTCTCACCAAAATGATAAATATAACTAATGGTTGAGAGATCACTCACTTACGCCTGAACGTAATGTTCAGGCATCCTGCCGTTGTTGCCCTTTACCGGACGTCAGTTCATCTTCACGGAATGCTTCCCGCTTGACGCCAAAGCCATCGTACCAGCGACACTCGACCATGCCGCTAGCGTATCCGGTGACAATCATGCGTGGGCCACCCTGTTTCACGGTGACTTCCTCACTGACAGAAAAGACCATACCTGCCTCCTGTATCAAGAGAAACCTTTTCACCTTAGACGACAAGCAGCCTTTTTGCATAATCAGGTAAACAAAAATTAGTGTGAAACACCGCGCAGTTTTGCGACCATTTTCACCAGCAGTACCACAATGCCACCAATGATAAAGCCCAATACAAGGTTTAACAGGGTCGGAATCATCATTGAAATGAATGAATTCTGTTGCTGGGCGAACTGCTCGATCGCATGATGCAACGGCGCGATCCCATGGACGACAATGCCGCCCCCTACCAAAAACATCGCCAGAGTTCCTACCACCGACAGCGTTTTCATCAGCCAGGGCGCCACCACCAGCAAGCCTTTACCCAGCGCCTGAGCGACCGCGCTGCGCTTTTCAGCCAGCCAGAAGCCGATGTCGTCCAACTTGACGATAATGCCAACCAGGCCGTATACGCCAACGGTCACCGCTAAAGCGATCCCTGACAGCACCAGAACCTGATTGAGCAACGGCGCATCGGCCACAATTCCCAGCGTAATCGCCACAATCTCCGCAGATAAAATAAAATCGGTACGTACGGCCCCTTTGATTTTATCTTTCTCAAAGGTCAGTGGGTCCTGCGCCGCCAGCTCTGCCAGACGCTGCTGGCGTTCTTCCGGCGTTTCCTGATGTTTGCGCGCCTGCAGCGTATGCAGGACTTTTTCCACGCCTTCAAAACAGAGGAACGCCCCACCAATCATTAATAACGGGGTAATCGCCCAGGGAATAAAGGCACTGATCAGTAACGCCAACGGCACAAGAATAACTTTGTTGACGAAAGATCCTTTTGCCACGCTCCAGACGACCGGAAGTTCACGGTTTGCCCGTACGCCCGATACCTGCTGCGCGTTAAGCGACAGGTCATCTCCCAGAACGCCCGCGGTTTTTTTTGCGGCCAATTTTCCCATCATGGAGACATCGTCAAGCAGCGTGGCGATGTCATCGAGTAAGGTCAGTAAGCTACTTCCTGCCAAAATTTTCACCCTCAATATTATTTTTTTCCGTCATTAGTATGAAGTAAAAAACGTGATGCTGAAACTCACCTTTATGGTCAACAAATTTTTAACAACAACGGGCAATTATAAATCTCGCCAGCACGATAGTTTTGACGTTTACTATGTTGCGCCTTTTTATTTCCACCGTGAGGGATTATGCGTTTCAGGCAATTGTTACCGCTTTTCAGTGCGCTGTTCGCGCTATACATCATTTGGGGTTCCACCTACTTCGTTATCCGCATTGGCGTTGAGAGCTGGCCGCCGCTCATGATGGCCGGCGTGCGTTTTCTGTCTGCGGGGATTTTGTTAACCGCATTTTTACTTCTGCGCGGCCACAAACTGCCGCCATTACGCCCGCTGCTCAATGCCGCACTGATCGGTATTCTGCTGCTGGCAGTGGGAAATGGGTTGGTCACCGTCGCCGAACACCAGAACGTCCCTTCCGGCATCGCTGCCGTGGTGGTCGCTACCGTCCCACTGTTTACGCTGTGCTTCAGCTATTTCTTTGGCATTAAAACCCGCAAGCTGGAGTGGATGGGCATCGCTATCGGACTGGCCGGGATCATTATGCTTAACAGCGGCGGGAATTTGAGTGGTAACCCCTGGGGTGCAGTGTTGATCCTGATTGGCTCAATGAGCTGGGCATTCGGTTCCGTGTACGGTTCCCGCATTACCTTACCCGTGGGTATGATGGCCGGTGCAATTGAAATGCTCGCCGCCGGTATCGTGCTGATGGGGGCCTCGCTTATCTCCGGGGAAAAGCTGACTACAATGCCATCTTTTTCTGGGTTTATGGCGGTCGCTTACCTGGCGCTGTTCGGCTCCATTATCGCCATCAACGCATATATGTACCTGATCCGTAACGTGAGTCCGGCGCTGGCAACCAGCTATGCCTACGTCAACCCGGTTGTTGCCGTCTTATTAGGTACCGGTCTGGGAGGTGAAAGCCTGGCGTTCATCGAGTGGCTGGCACTCGGAGTGATTGTTTTTGCCGTGGTGCTGGTGACGCTGGGTAAATACCTGTTCCCGGTCAAAGCAGACGCGGTCGCCGCACCGTCGGAAAAATCGTTACAGTAAATGAATACCCTGGGTGTCGATCTGCGCGGTAGCGCCACCGCTGCAGATCCACTCGACCACGCGCTCGGACAGCGCCTCATCGCTGAGTTTTTTTCGCCCTCGTATGGCGCACTCCCAGATAATGAGTACCCGCCAGCCAAGTGCCTGCAGTCTCTCGCGATCCCGCGCATCGCGTTCAACGTTTTTGCCTATTTTAGCCAGCCAGAATTGCGTGCGCGTCGCGGGGGTCTTGAATAAATAACACTCGTGGTGATGCCAGAAACAGCCATGGGTAAAAATAACACACTGATAGTCATCCACCACAAAATCAGGGCGGCCAGGTAACGCCGCATCCTGCACGCGAAACGTTACCCCCTGCTCTGTTAATACGTTGGACAGACGTTTCTCAATCGCCGTATCGCGGGTCGCGATTGCCCGCATATTTTTACTGCGCGTGGCCTTATCGTGAACGTCTGCCATGCAGACTCTCTTTCTCACGCAGCGCGACGGCCTGTTTGATTTTTGGCTCCAGCAGTCGGGCTACCGCGGCAAATGCCGGGACCACCACCGAATTGCCGAACTGGCGATAGGCCTGGGTATCTGACACCGGAATACGGAACTGATAACCCTGAGGCGACTCAAATCCCATCAGGCGCGCGCACTCTCGGGGTGTAAGTCTACGTGGTCGGTGCAACTGGTTGTGCGGATCGTCAAAATCCTGTTCACCCAGTGCCATATCCCAGCCACGGTCGATTAATATTTCTGCCCCGTCCTTGTAATAGCGCGCAGATAACGTGCGCGTTACGCTGTGCGGATTGCCAGGATATACCATGCCGTAGCCAAAGCCGTTCCCCCGCGCCTGATGCTTTTTCGCGTAGCGATATAAATATTTCCACAACACCGGCGTCAGGATGTATTTCACGTCAACGGTCGGTTCAAGCAGCTCGGCCAGCGTAATACGCCGCTGCGGGTAGCGGGTGACAATATCCCGTAGCGTAAAGTCATTTTTCAGATTCAGATCGCGTCGAAAGCCCACGAGGACAATACGTTCGCGATGCTGCGGTAAAAAGTGTTTTCCATCGATAATTTTAGGATCGTCCGGCCCGTTTTCCGCCGCATCCGCCACGTCATACCCTAACTCATCCAGCGTTTGCATAATGATGCGAAACGTTTTCCCCTGGTCATGGCTCTTCAGATTTTTGACGTTTTCCAGCACAAAGATTGCCGGACGGCGGGCATCAATGATTCTGACCACGTCGAAAAATAGCGTACCTTGCGTATCACAGGCAAAACCGTGCGCACGACCTAAGGCATTTTTCTTGGAGACGCCTGCCAGCGAAAACGGCTGGCAGGGAAAGCCAGCCAGCAGCACATCATGCTGAGGGACATGCTGGCGGATATGTTCAGCCGCCTCCTCATCGCTCACCCCGGCACGATGGCTTAACGTAATATCGCGAATATCTTCATTAAAATAGTGCTGGTCAGGATCGCAATAGTAATTCGCTTTGTAAGTACGCACCGCATGCTTGTTCCACTCGCTGGTAAACACGCACTGTCCACCGATCGCTTCGAAGCCGCGGCGAATACCGCCAATTCCGGCGAAAAGATCGATAAAACGAAAAGCATACTGCGGATGATGCACCGGCGGTGTCGGTAGCAAGGTCTTCAGGTGGGAATATTCACGATCGCTCAGGCGGTGCCATGTCTCGTTCGCCACCACACGTTTAAAGATGGCCGGGCTCCAGTGATGCTCACCGACGCCATTAAGGTGAGCCACCAGCGTTTTCACGTCGTAAATCTCAAGCAGCTTAGCCAACATCACCTGCACGGCGATCCCGGTATCCTCTGTCATCAGGTTTATGGTGCCTGTTACTGAAAAATTTTCCTGCATACATTTAACCGGCCGAAATGGATTAGCGACAGGTTAACATAAAACAGAGGTGTTTACGTTTCAGCTGTGCAGGCTACCGATGCGCCTTAAAGGGCTGAATCGCGGTGAGATCCAGCTCCTCATACTCCCCTTTTAACTCGGCGCTTAATTTCGCCATATAGGTCAGCAAAAAATCAGCGTTATGCTGCGCTAAATACCGTCCCTGTGCCGTTTGCATCGTCATCGGCAGTTGCAATAATTTGGTCTGGAAATGATCGAGTGCATACTGCTTGTCGTTGAGCTCGCGCCGTTGTGCAAAAGGGTCTTCCGCATCAAACAATGCCACCCCCAGTGCACCAGAAACCGCAAATACGCGGGCTAAGCCAATGGCCCCCAACGCCTCAAGTCTGTCAGCATCCTGAACAATTTTGGCCTCGATCGTGGTTGGCGAAATTTTTGCGCTAAAACTGTGTGCTTCAATGGCATGACTTACCGCCGGCAGCCGGTCTTCTGGAAATGTGGGGAAAAACTGCGTCAATACGCGGCAGGTTTCCTGCGCCGCCAGTACCGACGAGCGATGTCGGTCAGGATGGTTTTTCGGCAAGCTGATAAGGTCATGAAAATAGCAGGCTGTCAGCACCACCAGCCAGTCGATGGTTGCATCAGCACCCAACTGTTGTGACGTCATCCACACACGACGAAAATGAAAGATGTCATGGGCTGCATCCTGCCCGAGGTGATTTTCACGTAACCATGCTTCAAATTGCGACTGCCAGTACTGTAAATCCATGCTATTCCTCGCGAGCGCTACGGCCATATATACACCGCATAAATTAACCCACCTATTTTACAACATCAAATGATTAATCATTATGGGCCAGGGCCAGAATCTACAAATTATAAATACAATCAACATAAACATACTAAATTTATATAAAATCAAAATTCAATATAATCAACATCAAACTCATAACCTAATGATAAATAAATCATTTACATGGTAAATGTGAAACACGTAAACATATTAAATAAATAACAAAAATCCAAACAGAAATATTTTGAAATCTTTTAAATAGATTTGTTACACGTTATATTTTAAAATAAATGAACTTCATAGAATAGTATCAAAACGTAGTCTTTTGGATAGAACTACATATTCACATCAATTATTATCATAAGGGAATACATAATGAAAAGAAAAGCTCTGGCACTTCTTCTCCCGGCATTATTAGCTGCAGGCGCAGCAAATGCGGCAGAAATCTATAATAAAGATGGCAACAAACTGGATCTGTACGGCAAAGTCGATGCACGTCATGTCTTTTCTGAAGACGCCTCTCAGGACGGGGACGCTACTTATGTACGACTGGGCTTCAAAGGTGAAACTCAGATTAATTCTGATCTGATCGGATTTGGTCAGTGGGAATACAACATTCAGGCAAATGAAGCTGAAGATGGCGCTGCAAATACTGCAACTCGTCTGGGCTTTGCTGGTCTGAAATTCAGTGATTATGGCTCCTTCGACTATGGCCGTAATTATGGCGTGTTATATGACATCGAAGCATGGACTGACATGCTGCCAGTATGGGGCGGCGATTCATACACCTACACTGATAACTTTATGACAGGTCGTACCAATGGTGTAGCAACTTATCGCAACACTGATTTCTTTGGGCTGGTTGAAGGTTTAAATTTTGCACTGCAATATCAAGGTGCAAATGAGAGCGAGAGTGCCTTCTTTGGTCAGGAAGGAACCAATAATGGCCGTGATGTCCGTAAACAGAACGGTGATGGTTTCGGTATGTCCACAACTTACGACTTCGGCATGGGCATCAGTGCCGGTGCTGCATTCGCATCTTCTGACCGCACTAATGAACAACAGTATGGCACCACTGCTAATGGAGAAAAGGCAGAAGCCTGGACTGTTGGTCTGAAATACGATGCTAACGACATCTATCTTGCAACCATGTATGCAGAAACCCGCAATATGACTCCTGTGGGAAGTAGTGGCAAATGTAGTAATTGTTTTGCCAATAAAACCCAGAACTTTGAAGTAACAGCCCAATATCAGTTTGATTTCGGTCTGCGTCCAGAAATTTCTTACCTGCAGTCTAAAGGTAAGGACCTGACTGAAGACATGGGATTCATTACCAATAAGTATGACAACCAAGATCTGGTTAAATACGTATCTATTGGTGCTAACTACTACTTCAATAAAAACTTCTCTACCTACGTTGATTATAAAATCAACCTACTAGACGGTGATGACGAATTCTATGAAGCAGTTGGTATTTCAACTGACGATGTCGTAGGTATTGGTATGGTCTACCAGTTCTAATTCTGCTCAATACGCAGCAAGCCCGCTTCATATGAAGCGGGCTTTTTTTTATACGAAGCGTATTTTCGCGCCAGGCAGGCAATACAGCGACAAACTTGTGAGGATATTCAAAGAAAAAAACATCGGTGAGAACTGTCGTTGAAAGCAAGGCCTGCAAGTGCTTGAATAGTGGCGGAGAGAGGGGGATTTGAACCCCCGGTAGAGTTGCCCCTACTCCGGTTTTCGAGACCGGTCCATTCAGCCGCTCTGGCATCTCTCCGTTCTGGCGGTTGCCATGATGCCAGGTAATTTGGCATTTTAACAGACCCCGTTCCGTCAATTTCGTTCAAGTGACGAGTTTGCGAGCAAAACGATGATTAAGTGGCCCTGGAAAGAGCAAGAAACAACCCGGAATGATGACTGGCCGTGGGATGACGCCCTGGCAATTCCTCTTCTGGTGAATCTCACTGAGCAAGAACAAGCCAGACTTATCGCGCTGGCTGAGCGTTTTTTACAGCAAAAAAGGTTAGTTGCACTGCAGGGACTTGAACTGGATCCGCTAAAAAGTGCGCGTATTGCTCTGCTTTTCTGTTTGCCCATTCTGGAATTGGGTATCGAGTGGCTTGATGGTTTTCATGAAGTTCTGATCTACCCTGCCCCGTTTGTCGTGGATGATGAATGGGAGGATGACATTGGATTGGTGCATAATCAACGCGTTGTTCAGTCCGGGCAAAGCTGGCAGCAGGGTCCAATTATCCTGAACTGGCTCGATATTCAGGACTCCTTCGATGCCTCGGGTTTTAATCTGATTATCCATGAAGTGGCGCACAAGCTGGATATGCGTAATGGCGATCGGGCCAGCGGTATTCCGGCGATCCCGCTGCGGGATATCGCTGGCTGGGAACACGATTTGCATGCAGCAATGAATAATATTCAGGATGAAGTTGACCTGGTGGGTGAAACCGCTTGCAGTATAGACGCCTATGCTGCGACCGATCCTGCCGAATGTTTTGCCGTGTTATCTGAATATTACTTCAGCGCACCCGAGTTATTTGCGCCTCGTTTTCCTGCACTATGGCAGCGTTTTTCCCAGTTTTATCGGCAGAATCCCCTGCAACGACTACGCGATAACCGGGAAGATGAGAATAATCGCTCATCGAATGTGCATTAATACTGCATTTTGAGGATTAATTAACCAATTGAAATGACGTGCTAATTTTACTGTTGACACGTCATGGTGAGGTCAGTAATATGCGCCTCGTTCACACGATTCCTCTGTAGTTCAGTCGGTAGAACGGCGGACTGTTAATCCGTATGTCACTGGTTCGAGTCCAGTCAGAGGAGCCAAATTCTTGTTTTCGTGCAGCTTCATTAATACCTGTATGGTTTTAATACAACAGCTTAGCGTGAAAACTTCTCCTGATGCATTTTGATTTTATCCTCCGCATCGGGAAAAATTGGTGGTCAAATCTGGGGTCCGGTTCGTTCTATTATGGAGTGACCCCATATGTCTCTTACCGAAACCAAAATCCGCAGTCTCAAACCATCTGATAAACCCTTTAAGATTTCTGACTCTCACGATCTGTATCTTCTGATTAAACCGGGCCGACTCACGTCACTGGTATCTCAAGTATCGTAGTGACGGCAAAGTGAAAAGAGAAAAAGCAGTGCGAAGAGATCCATGCGGCGATTGTGATCAGTGCTCACAATCGCCGGACCGCTTTTCGGCAGTCTCTCACGAGATTTAACAAGCAGACCCAGCCACCGCCACAGCCACAGCCAGACAGCTCTATTCGAAAATGAAACGTTACCAGAAACGTTTTCTGAGTGCGGTTTCAATCTCGATATCAACGCAGTAGAACTGCAAAATCACCCACACGGCATCGACCAACGCCTCGGTCAACGCCGGATAATCATCATTAATGATGGTGTTGATTTGCTCAACGGATTCATCAAGATATTCCTGAATACTCTCTTCAAATTCCTCTTTGGTCGCTTGATTGCGAAAAAAGCTGAAGGTATCCAGTTTTTCAATTAACAGATCGAGTTGTTCTTCAATACCGTTTAACTGCGCAGGCGTGACGTCAGGATCACGGGCGATCAGTGTAAAAAAGCTCTGCACTTTGGCTTTAAGTTCGATAATCGTCGGAAGATGAAGTTTATCCGATGCCGCACTGCTGGCCTCTGGTCCGGTTTTTGTTACGAACGGCTGTGGTTCTCCTGCCCCGACGCCAGCTTTAACTTCGGTATGGGGTAAGGCTGGCTCGACTACTTCGCTTTCTTCTTCAGTTGGGAGTGGCGTAACCTCTTGCGCCGTTTCGCCGTTGATATGTTGGCGTAGACGACGGTGGAAATAGCTCTCCGGCTCTGCAAAGACAAGCGCGTGTTCACGTTGTGCCTGGCTATACGGCACCATCTGGAGAAGTGCTTCAAATATCTCTTTATGATCCAATTCGATTGCCGCCACGAGTGGACTGTTACCACGGCAATTCTTTACGGCCAGGTCAGCACCATACTGCTGTAATAACTTCAGGATCCGCACAGCCGTGGATTCAAAACGGGGAAATTCATTTGAGACACCGCCGGTGACGGCGCACAGGGCAGGAGTGAAACCCTCACCATTCTTCACATGCGGGTTTGCCCCTTGCTCCAGGAGCAGTTCGACACAGGATTGAGCACCGTAGTAACAGGCGCACATCAACGGTGTAAATCGTTCATCGACTGAAAACTCTTCGAGTTTTGCGCCATGTTGTAACAGCAACTGAACGGTTTGACGCCGTATTGGGCCGGTTATTGCGTCTATAGAGTAGGTAGAAATCGCTTTATGTAATATCGGCGAGTTATCGAAACCACAATGGGTATGAATATCGCCTCCTTGGTTAATCAGCCATTCAAGGAGTTGACTGCGGCAAGAAATAGCCGCGGCTGAGACAAAGTTAGTATCGTAAATATTGGTCAGGTTTAAATCGAGTCCCTTAGGTAGCAAATACTCCATCACCTGAATGATCGTTTCTTGATCTTCTTTCCATGAACCACGCTGGGTGATGGTCAGTAAGGTCGGTTCTTCCACAGCACCAAATTTCTTATTGATATCGAGACCATACTGTAAAAAGAGATCGAGAAACTGGGGTAAAAACGTTCTGTTTTTTACCATGGGGAAGACCAGTAATCGTAAATTTGACCAAATCAACATCTTATAGGATTCACCTGTATTGACAAATTCACTATTGGGGTCAGCGCCATATTTAAGTAACAGCTCAAGAGCCTGATAGATGTAGTCACGTTGATCGGGGTCAGTATATTTGTCATTGTCCAGGTACTGGCTGATCAACGGTGCCTGGTAAGATTCTGGTGGCGTCATCTTATAGATGCGATTGATATCGACGGTCACCTTAAGCAGTTTCTCGACAATTCTCAAATCAAACTTAGATTTCAGTGCCGCATAGACCAGACTTTTGGCGCGTGAATCGGCTTTCAGTTGTGGCAAATTGTCGAGTAAATATTCGCAGAAGTCCTGTGCGTTGGCATAAACGCACAATTCCAACAAATTGGCGTCATCCCAAAAACTGCTATCATTGGCCATAATGTAGCGTTCTTTTTTAAAGTCAGGAAACCGTTTCACCAACGGCGCAAAGGTTTCAAGCCCCCAAAACTCACTCGCAAAAATAATATTTTCGATTAGCGCAGACGCTTCGATATCCAGCGCAATATCTTTATTTATGATATGTATAAAAAGGTCTTTACTTCTTTCAGAATATAATATTTCCAGCGGAAGATTAAGTTCACCATTGGTCCAAAAACTCACAGGCTTATTGATATCTAAATGAGCGTCAAGCAGAAGGTCAATCATGTCTCTGCGTTGATAATCCTGGTAGGTATACTGTGGCTCGGGGTGATAAAGGTAATTAAGCCAACAATTATTGTAGCGATTTTGATAATAAAGATCGGCACCTAAAGTGAGGTAAAGCCTCACCAACGCCGTATTATTAAACTCAATAGCTGAATGAAAGGCGCTAAAACCATTGCACTCAATTTTCGCCCCTTTATCGAATAAGTATTGTACTAGGGAGATATCTGACTCGGGACTGCGTGAGAGAGGAACCAGAACGTTACAAGGGGAAATATCGGGATCAATAAAATTGATATCCCCTCCATTAGCAAGGTACGTTTCAATTTTTTGTATTTTTTTAGAGGTGGATAGTTTGCTGTCTAAGCAAATTTGCCGTAGCGTGAGTTTACTATCCTTAAAAATCCAGTTCAGCATAAAATTCCTTATCAGGGGCTAATAATCGCAGACGTTCACACACTTTAGTCAATCGTAATTCAGGTCAATCTCGTTGAATTTATTGTCGCGATTCTGAATAACGCGCATCAACCAACGCCATTAACAACGGTCCCGCCTTTTCCAGTCCTTTTAATCCATCCTTAATCCAGACCCCTTTCCCACGCCAGGCCAACCGCGCAGCATGATCAAACTGGTCATAGTCCACCGGATACACCAGCGCCGGAATATTCTTTTGCAAGCAATGCCACATTATTCCTGCACCACCATGGTGAATGACCGCATCATAGTGCGTTAGCCAGTCATCGTAGTTCACCCAGGATACACGGTAGACATTGTCCTGCCGCTGCGATTCCGCTGCACAATGATGTCCATCAGTGAAATGAAAAACCCACTCGGGCAACGTACTTGCTAGCGCGATAACAGCTTGCATTACCGCATCTTTATGCCAGTCCAGATGTGTACCGAGCGTCACCAGCACATGGCGTTTATTTACTTCAAAGGGCGGTGCAACGCCTTGCGATGGCGGCGTGTAGAGCGCCGGGCCGATAAAACTAACCGCAGCGGGCCAGCGACGCGGGAATTCGAATGTTTCTTCGCTTAGTGCCAGTATACGCAGCGGCGAGTAAGTACTTTCGCTGCCATCCTGCCGGTACAGGCGCGTGATACCGGTCTGGCGAATAACGTCGCGAAATAGCCAGAACACGGCCAGTTTGAACAGTCGCACCTTTTTACGCTGGAGCGCGTGCCCCCCATGCTGAATCGCGTTCTGCGCGGGCATTAACCCGCCGCAATACGCAGGAGCGCCATCGGAGGTTTCCAGCACACAGGGTGACGGCAGACTACTCCACCAGGGGATATCCAACCTGCGACAAACTTCGCCGACAATGGGCAGTGTAAAGTCCGCTATCGCCAGATCCGGCGTACCTTCGCGCAGCCACAGATGTTCCAGTTCATCGGCAAAATTTTTCAATAACCCCACCACGTGGCGAAACTGCCGATACAGCCGCAGCGGATGGGAGCCAACCGCATATTTCGGATTCACCACCTCCAACAGCGGCGTATCGTAATCACCATGCAAAGACAGCCCCATCAGCCCCGCCGCCGCAACAGAAGTAGCCACGCCGTGCTTGCTAATAATCCGCACCTGATAGCGTTCAGACAGCGCCCGCCCCATCGCCAGCACCGGATGTAAATGACCGGAAAACGGCGGTGCCAGCAAATCAATGCGGGTGACACCCGCGGGGATCAGATCAAATAAACGCTGCATCTACGCCCCCTGTTTGCCTGTATCAGCAATAAACCGCCGACACAGCGCCGCCAGTTGCGGCTGTTCAAGATAATTCATATGGCTGCAGGCAATGCGTTGGTCTGCCTGGCGAAACCAGCAACGAGAAATCCAGTCCTGATCGCCTTGTACCAGCAAGTGATGGCAGTCCGGTCGGCGGCCCGCCACCGGTCCAAAAGCAAAAACACTGACGCGCGCCAACCACTCTGGCAGTAAGTGCAGTTGGTTAAACAGTTCCAGTCCGCAACTGCCGGAAAGCAACAACGTATGGCTTGCTGACGCCAGCATCTCCAGCGCCTGTTGTCGGTAGCGCAGGGCAAAGCTGACGTGCTGCGCGCCAAGGTATTCCCGCGCATTGTTGACACTGGCGCGCAGCAGGCCGGTTGCCAGCCATGGCACGGACTGTACGGTCCACGGAAAATTCACATCCACGTGCTGATGGTGGCCGACGACCTGCTGTATAAACGTTGCCTGTGCGGGACTGAGCGAGCAGTTATCCGCACGGCTACGGCCAGTAATAAAGGCAATCTGCAAATCCGGCTTTATCATAGCGACGTAAACCAATCATTGCTGAAAATACGATACCGCCGCGAGCGCCAGTAAATAGTGCGATTCACCAGCGCATTCAGCAAATGGAAAGGCTGAAGTAACTCAGAGAGCAACGACAACAATGGATGCGAGGGGATCTCCACCGCGACCGCACGCTGAACGTAACGCAGCGCCAGATGGTGTATTGCTAATACCCCCAGAAGCAGAGCCGTTTGGGTCGCCCCACCAAAGGCCAGAATCACCAGTGCCCACAGCAACAAAGGGTGTAGCCCCTGCAACAGAAAAATAGCCAGATTGATTGCCGCACTTTTTTCATGCATCAGTAGCGTGGCAAACAGGAACCAGCGATGCATTTGGCGGAAATAGCGTTTAGCATCGGCAACGCTGGTCTGCACGCGCACCGCCGCAGCAGACTGCACAATACGCACGCCATGGCGAGTTAACAGTTTCGCCATCGCCAGATCGTCCGTCAGATGACGTAACACCGGCGCAAAACCACCAACACTCGCCAGCGTTTTACCGTGAATGGCGTAACACATACCGTTCAGCGTCAGTGGCGGCGAAAACGGTAACAGCGGCAAATAGGTCAGGGCTGAGTTGTCGTTAACAAACTGCGCCAGCAAACGGGAAGGCAGGTTATCCGCCGCACGATACCAGGGAAGCGCTATCACCAGCGTGCTCTCCGTCAGAGCATCCAGCATGTTGCACAATGACTCCGCGCTCAATACTGCATCATCGTCCAGCACCAGAATCACATCACGCGTTACCTGCACCCTCGCCTGTTCCAGCTTAAACAGCTTGGGATTAACGCCCTCTGGCGCCTGAGGAAAGGAGAGAACAGTAATATGCTGCTGGGGATAGCGTACTTGCAAACGCTGCGTGACCCGCGCAGCTTCCGCATCGTCATCGCCATCGTCAATCAGCCAAAGAAATGCCGCACCACGCAACTGCCCCACCGTCGAGGCCAGTACACTTTCCAGTGTAGGATCGCCGCTGAGGATGGGCTGCATGACCATGACCGTATGCAGATCGCCGCCACGCGGCAAACGCAACACCCCACCACCGCGCTGCAGTTGCTGCAATATGCGTGGAACGATGGTGTTATCATGCGGACCAAACAAACCACGAGGGCGCAGTAGCACAAAGGTAGTGGCGGGGAAACGGGTGACGGCACCGCTAATTTCCTGCTCCGCCTGAAATTTGCTGTTGGCGTAATGGCTGGAAAAAGCGCGCGCACGGTAGCTTTCCGGCAGAACGTAATGATGCTGAAAATCAAAGTAGACCGCAGGGGTCGAAATATGGATAAAGCGCGGTATCTGGGCATGTCCGGCGGCCTGCGCCAACACGCGGGTTGCCAGCACATTGGCGAGGAAAAATTCCGCCTGTTTGCCCCAGGGCGAGGATTCGGCGGCGCAGTGCCACACCGCGTGACAGCCAGTCATTAACCGAATACAGTCATTTTGACGGGCTTGCGTCAGATCCAGCGGGATAAAATGCGCACCGACCTGCGCCAGTTGTAGCGCCTGTGCCGCCAGTCCCGCCTGGCTGTCGTGCAAAGAGGCGTGATAACGATGAACAATACCACAACGTTTTTCCATATAACCCACCGCTTTGCCGAATCTGCTATCCAGTTCGGCAGAGGTGACGCACGTTGACGGTAAGGCAATTCCTGTCGCGATAATCTTGCACTTTGTGACAGACGAGCCAGAGTGTGTTTTTTCCATAAAACCAACTGTTGTCTTATTCCATAGAACATTATTACTTAATCAATTCCAAATTACCCGGGCTGATTTTACTGACTCAAGCGCGGAAGAACCGGAACGTACACGTAGTACGTGAGGATTCTGAGCACTGCCCAGGTTCGAAATGGCAAGCAAAATAGTCCTAATGGAATAGGCTCTAAGCAGGCTTTTTGCTTTATATCTGATAATCAATCATTACTTCATCATCTGGCTCCATCGCTTGTCGCTTGATCTCCTCCACGGATAACCCTGCATTGCATAACTCGATGAATCGCCAAACGTAATTACGTTGTAATTGACCGCGTTTCAAGCCAAGCCAGACAGTGTTGGCATCGAATAAATGCCGGGTATCAAGACGGGTGAGCGTCCCCTCTTCCTGTTCACCGCTGGATTGCTCTGCCACCAGCCCAATGCCCAGTCCCAGCGCCACATAGGTCTTGATCACATCAGAGTCCTGCGCGCTGAGGATAATATCTGGCAGTAATCCTTTGCGGGCAAATGCCTCATCAATACGTGAACGCCCGGTGATGCCCTGGCGGTAAGTAATAAGCGGCCAGCGAGCAATGGCCTCCAGCGTCAGCGGGGACGTCAGGACTAACGGATGATCGTGAGGTACGAGCAGGCTGTGATGCCAACGAAACCATGGAAAAGCCACCAATAGTGGATCGCTGCTTAACCGCTCGCTGGCAATACCGATATCTGCCCCACCATTTTGCAATAGTGCGTCGATTTCCTGCGGCGTGCCCTGAATTAACTCCAGGCGAACTTCAGGGAAGAGTTCGCGAAACGCTTTAATCACCGCAGGCAGGCTATAACGTGCCTGCGTATGGGTAGTGGCAATCGTCAGCACTCCGGAAGTGTCATTGGTAAACAGATCGGCAAGTCGGCGAACATTGCTGGCTTCATTGAGAATACGTTCAGCGATAACCAGCAGGGCTTTACCCGGTTCGGTCATACCAAGTAGGCGTTTACCACGGCGGATAAATATTTCGATACCCAGTTCATCTTCAAGCTCGCGAATATGGCGGCTTACCCCCGATTGCGAGGTATAAAGGATATTCGCGACCTCCGTCAGGTTGTAATCCTGACGTGCCGCTTCACGGATGATTTTAAGTTGCTGGAAATTCACTCTACACTCCGGATACATCAGACATTACGCTATTGTTAAAGTCTGATGACCGGCATAACAAATAATAAAAACCTGCATCTTATTCCTGCACGGAATAAGGTTTAACTCACTAACTGCAGTTCACGGTTTTCCAGTGCCGGGCTACCGACAAGCGACAACAGGATCTCTTTCACCGCCTGAGCCTGAGGCGATAAACTCCCCCTGGCCGACACGTTCAACGATAACGGCAAACTCATCGATGGGGTGGTAATACGCGCCATCCAGCCATTTGCCGCATTGCAGAGTGAACGAGCAGCGGACTCCGGTAAAACAGTCACCCCCATGCCACTGGCAATTGCTGCGGTTAAGGTGGAAATAGACTCAATTTCCCCAATCACTTTGGCCGTTAAACGGCGTAATGAAAATGCTTCATCTACACGTAAACGCACCGCGCTGTAATCCCGGGGAAGAAACAGATTCATCTGGGCTACAGCGGCTAAATCAACACTTTGCCCTGGACAATCTCGTGTGCCGACAAGGAAAAGATCCTCTTTTAGCAATGGCTGGCTAGTAATACCTGCGATCGGAGAACGTTCGTAGAGTACGGCCATGTCGAGCTGACCACTGAGCAACTTTTCGTTTAGCGCCGCTCCACTGTTCTCATGCAGGTAGATCAACACCTCTGGCAGTTCGGCGCGCACGGTCTGTAATAACGGCATGGTGATAGATGACGCTGCCGTCCCGGGGGCAAGGCCAATAGACACCTGGCCGCTCAAGGTCTGTCCGATATTACTGACGGCAAGCTGCGCCTGCTCGCACTGCCGCAAAATCGTGCGGGCGTGGGTATAAAGCACCTTTCCAGCGTCAGTCGGTGTCACTCCGCGCTTAGTACGAATCAGCAACTGTTGATCCAGTTCGCCTTCCAGCGTAGCAACCTGTTGGCTCAACGCGGGTTGCGCAATATGCAACACTTCCGCTGCCTGGGTCAGGCTACCAATATCGACGATTTTTACGAAATATTTCAGCCGTCTGAAGTTCATTTTGCCTCCTGTCGGAATACCAGAACCCGTGCTGGCAGTCATGTTCATCAGGTTTGCAAAATGCTTGCCAGTTTCGAGTGAGTACGGGCCGAAGCGCTCAGTGCCCGTAAAACAAGGCCTGGAGGTCAATGATAAATATTCTTTACCCTGGCAGCAGTCTTTTCCTCTGCCCCACCGCATGCTGTGGCGCACCAGAATAGGGCAACAATCTAAAAAGCGGGAAAGATCGCCGCTTTGTTGGTTTTGTCAGCAAACAAACTCGCAATTGCATTTACCCCTTTGACAACACCCGCGCCCCTCGCTAATATGCGCCTCGTTCACACGATTCCTCTGTAGTTCAGTCGGTAGAACGGCGGACTGTTAATCCGTATGTCACTGGTTCGAGTCCAGTCAGAGGAGCCAAATTTAAGAAGCCTGCTTAGGAAACTAAGCAGGCTTTTTGTTTTTCTACTTTCTCTTTCGTCCTATTTGTCATCTTACTCCGTTGTAACAGATAAAATCGTTTTCTCTTCCCGCCTGTCGCGGTAGTCTCATCACAGTCGCTAATATATCGACTGCAATGTGCGTAACCTTATTCCAATACTAATAACAAAAAATCAGTACAGACAGGATAGCTATGGATTCCACCCTCATCTCCGCGAGTCCTCAGGAGGACTCCTCTTTACATCATCGCGATCGCGCTCGACGTGCCGCACTGGGCAGCTTCGCCGGTGCCGTGGTCGATTGGTATGATTTTCTGCTGTATGGCATCACCGCCGCGTTAGTCTTTAACCGCGAGTTTTTCCCGCAAGTCAGCCCGGCGATGGGCACGCTTGCGGCCTTTGCCACCTTTGGTGTCGGATTTTTATTCCGCCCATTAGGCGGAGTTATCTTCGGTCACTTCGGCGATCGTCTTGGCCGCAAACGTATGCTGATGCTTACCGTCTGGGTGATGGGTATTGCCACGGCGTTGATTGGCATCATCCCCTCTTTTGACACTATCGGTTGGTGGGCTCCAGTACTGCTGGTAACACTACGCGCCATTCAGGGATTTGCCGTCGGCGGTGAATGGGGCGGCGCGGCGTTACTTTCTGTCGAAAGCGCGCCAAAAAATAAAAAAGCCTTCTACAGCAGCGGCGTGCAGGTGGGTTATGGCGTTGGTCTATTGCTCTCGACCGGATTGGTTTCGCTGATCAGTTCGCAAACAACCGATGAGCAGTTCCTGAGTTGGGGCTGGCGCATCCCATTCCTGTTCAGCATCGTGCTGGTACTTGGTGCATTATGGATGCGTAACCGCATGGATGAATCAGCTGAGTTCGAGCAGCAAAAACAGGAACCTCTGCCCGAGAAAAAGCGGCTGCCGGTCGTTGAGGCGTTAATCCGCCATCCGGGCGCGTTTTTAAAGATAATCGCCCTGCGCCTGTGTGAGCTGCTGACCATGTATATCGTCACCGCGTTTGCACTCAACTATTCCACGCAAAATCTGGGTCTACCGCGCGAGCTATTTCTGAATATCGGTCTGTTAGTTGGTGGGTTGAGCTGTCTGACCATCCCCTGTTTCGCCTGGCTTGCTGACCGCTTCGGCCGCCGACGGGTCTACATTACCGGCGCTCTGGTCGGCACGCTCTGTGCCTTTCCGTTCTTTATGGCCCTTGAGGCACAGTCTATCTTTTGGATTGTATTCTTCGCCATTATGCTGGCAAACATCGCCCACGACATGGTGGTCTGCGTGCAACAGCCAATGTTTACCGGGTTGTTTGGCGCCAGTTACCGTTACAGCGGTGCTGGCGTTGGCTATCAGGTAGCCAGCGTCGTTGGCGGCGGCTTTACCCCGTTTATTGCCGCGGCACTGGTGACCTTCTCGGGCGGAAACTGGCACAGCGTAGCCATATACCTGATGGCGGGGTGTCTTATTTCTGCCGCGACCGCAATTCTGATGAAAGATAAACCGCACGGCTAAGCCGTTCTGCGAGGGCCGTTCGGCCTTCGCAGATTCTTCCTTAACGTCTGACTTTTGTTTCACATTCCTGTGACATACTATCGGGAGAGCAGCACATCTGTGGAACAAGGAGACAGACATGAACAATAAGGGCTCCAGCCTGACCCCGGCTCAGGCACTGGATAAACTGGACGCATTGTATGAGCAATCGGTTAAGGCTCTGCGTAGCGCCATTGGCAAGTACATTGAAACCGGGACGCTTCCTGACATCATCGCCCGAGATAAAGGTCTTTTTGTTTACCCTTCACTTTCTGTGACCTGGGATGGCAGCGCAACGAATCCTCCAAAAACACGCGCCTATGGCCGTTTTACCCATGCTGGCTGCTATACCACGACCATTACTCGCCCGTCTCTGTTCCGACCTTATCTTGAAGAACAGCTCACCCTGCTGTACCAGGATTACGATGCGCATATCTCTGTCGAACCGTCCCAGCACGAGATCCCCTACCCCTACGTGATAGACGGTTCTGAGTTGACGCTCGACCGCTCCATGAGCGCCGGATTAACGCGCCATTTCCCCACTACCGAACTGTCGCAGATTGGCGATGAAACCGCGGATGGAACATTTCACCCGGCAGAATTTTCTCCCCTGTCGCACTTCGACGCCCGACGCGTTGATTTTTCACTTGCACGCCTGCGCCATTACACCGGCACACCGGTAGAACATTTTCAGCCCTTCGTACTGTTCACCAACTACACTCGCTATGTCGATGAGTTTGTGCGCTGGGGCTGTAGCCAGATCCTCGACCCGGACAGTCCGTATATTGCGCTGTCATGCGCAGGTGGAATTTGGATTACCGCAGAAACTGAGGCACCGGAAGAGGCTATTTCCGATCTTGCCTGGAAGAAGCACCAGATGCCCGCCTGGCATTTAATCACCGCCGACGGTCAGGGGATCACGCTGGTGAATATCGGCGTTGGCCCGTCAAACGCCAAAACCATTTGCGATCACCTGGCGGTCCTGCGTCCTGACGTCTGGCTAATGATTGGGCACTGTGGCGGCCTGCGTGAGAGCCAGGCCATTGGTGATTACGTTCTCGCCCACGCCTACCTACGCGACGACCACGTGCTGGATGCCGTACTGCCGCCAGATATTCCGATTCCGAGCATCGCCGAAGTCCAGCGCGCGCTGTATGACGCGACCAAAGAGGTCAGCGGCATGCCCGGTGAAGAGGTCAAACAGCGACTGCGTACCGGCACCGTCGTCACCACTGACGACCGTAACTGGGAGCTACGCTATTCTGCCTCTGCGCTGCGTTTTAACCTCAGTCGTGCCGTCGCTATCGATATGGAGAGCGCCACGATTGCCGCGCAGGGTTACCGTTTCCGCGTACCTTACGGCACCCTGCTTTGCGTCTCCGATAAACCGCTGCACGGAGAGATTAAGCTGCCAGGCCAGGCCAACCGTTTTTATGAAGGTGCAATTTCCGAGCATCTGCAAATCGGTATTCGGGCAATCGATCGGCTTCGCGCCGAAGGCGATCGCCTGCATTCCCGCAAACTACGTACGTTCAACGAACCGCCGTTCCGTTAAGGCCTGAAGGTAACTATGCATAACTCAACGCCCCTTTCCGCCCTGCGCAATCTCCTGTTAGCACAGGGACTGGATGGTATGATTGTTCCACGCGCCGATGCTCATCAGAGTGAGGATTGCACACCACACGACAATAAACTGGCCTGGCTTACCGGCTTTAGCGGCTCAGCCGGTCTGGCACTGGTGCTTCGCGATCGCGCATTGATGTTTGTCGATGGACGTTACCAGGTCCAGGTCCGTAACGAAGTCTCCCTGGACGATTTCGAGATTCATCATTTACACGACGAGCCGCTGGCCGATTATTTGCAGACGCATGTGCCAGCAGGTACCCGCATTGGCTTTGAGCCTCTGCTGATGGTCAACAGCCAGTTTGAGGCGCTTTCGGCCACTCATTGCGAACTGGTCGCGCTGGAAACCGACCCCTTCGATACAGTTTGGCTCGACCGTCCGGCTGCCCCCTGCGGCATCATCCGCGAAATGCCCATTGAGATCAGCGGCGAAAGCAGTGCGCAGAAACGCGCACGGATCGTCGAGCAACTTGCTCAGCATCAGGCTGACTTTCTGGCAATCACCCTGCCCGATAACATCGCCTGGCTGCTCAATGTGCGCGGTTCAGATCTCAATATGGTTCCGGTGCCTTTTTCGTTTGCCTTGCTGCATCGCAGTGGTGAACTGGAGTGGTTCGTGGATGCCAACAAAACGCAGCAGTTACCCGAAGCGCTACTGAACGCATTAACGATTTCGCCACAAGAGGATTTTCTGTCTCGCTGCCAGCAACTTGCCCACGGGAAACGCTTCCTGGTCGATAAAGACTATGCACCAGTTGCACTGCGATTCGCCATTGAACAGCACGGCGGCGAACTCCTCTGGGCACCCGATCCCATAACGCTTATCAAAGCACATAAAAATGACACAGAACTGGCGGGTTATCGCGAATGTCATGAGCAGGATGGTGCCGCTTGGGTGAACTTCCTCGCCTGGCTGGCGCATGAAGTCCCCTTACGTGAGGCGGCGGGTAATCCGGTAACCGAACTGGAAGCCCAGGAAAAACAGTTGGCGTTTCGCCAGCAGCAGCCTGGGTTTATTGAACAAAGTTTTGGTACGATCTCAGCATCAGCCAGCAATGCGGCAATGTGTCATTATCATTCCAGCGAAAAAACCAATACCCCCATCACCTCTCAGGCGATGTATTTAAATGATTCTGGTGGTCAGTATCAGAACGGCACTACGGATACAACGCGCACCCTCGCCTTTGGCCCGCAGGATCCACAGCGTCGACTGCATTACACTGCGGTGCTGAAAGGCTTTTTATCGCTGATCACGTTGCAATTCCCGAGCGGTACTCAGGGGCATCAACTGGATGCGTTTAGCCGTCGGGCACTTTGGGCGCTGGGCCTGGATTACGATCATGGCACCGGCCACGGTGTCGGACATCAGTTGTTGATCCACGAGCAGCCGCACCGCATTGCGAAGAAAGTGAATCCCTGGCCTCTGGTTGCGGGCAACATTATCACCATCGAACCAGGATATTATCTGGCCGGACAATACGGTATCCGCATTGAGAATCAGGTGGAAATTATCGACAGTCGCCCTGGCTTTTGCCGCTTCTCCACGTTGACGCTGGTGCCTATTGATTTGAATCTGGTTGAGTTGCATCTGCTGAGCGAGAGCGAAAAGCAGTGGATTGATGATTACCATCAGCAAGTCAGAGAAACCTTGTCACCGCGCGTAAACAGTGATGCTCGTCCATGGCTATTTGCTGCCACCGCGCCGAATCGTGTTCAGGCCAATTAATGCATTAAAAAAGGCAGCCCGCAGGCTGCCTTAGTTCTCCCCAACATCTTACGGCTTAACTGTTACGGATGTATTCATCCATTTCAGTTTTCAGGTTATCGGACTTGGTGCCGAAAATAGCCTGAACACCAGAACCCGCAACCACCACGCCTGCTGCACCCAGTTTCTTCAGGCCAGCCTGATCCACTTTGGCGACGTCAGCCACGCTGACACGCAGACGCGTAATGCACGCATCGAGGTTAGTGATGTTTTCTTTTCCGCCGAAAGCAGCAACCAAGGCCGGAGCCATTTCACCCGTTGCGCCCGCTTTGCTGTCTTCAGTCGCGTCTTCACGACCCGGGGTTTTCAGGTCCAGCGCTTTGATCAGCACACGGAAGATGGTGTAGTAGGCGATAGCATAGCCAGCACCGACAATTGGGAACAGCCACAGTTTACTGCTGTTACCGGACAGAACGATAAAGTCGATCAGACCATGAGAGAACGACGTACCGTCACGCATACCCAGCAGGATACAGATCGGGAATGCCAGGCCTGCCAGAATCGCGTGGATGATGTACAGGATCGGCGCCACGAACATGAAGGAGAACTCGATCGGCTCGGTAATACCGGTCAGGAACGAGGTCAGCGCCGCGGAGATCATGATACCGCCCACTTTCGCGCGGTTTTCTGGTTTTGCAGAATGCCAGATAGCAATAGCGGCAGCCGGCAGACCGTACATTTTGAACAGGAAGCCACCAGACAGCATGCCCGCAGTCGGGTCACCCGCCATATAGCGAGGGATATCGCCGTGGAACACCTGGCCCGCAGCGTTGGTGTATTCGCCAATCTGCATCTGGAATGGAACGTTCCAGATATGGTGCAGACCAAACGGTACCAGGCAGCGTTCAATGAAGCCGTAGATACCGAACGCCACAACCGGGTTCTGGTATGCAGCCCATTGGGAGAATGTCTGGATAGCAGTACCGATCGGCGGCCAAATAAAGGACAGGACCACACCCGTAAAGATGGCAGCCAGACCAGAAATAATTGGAACGAAGCGCTTACCGGCAAAGAAGCCAAGATACTCAGGCAGTTTGATACGGTAGAAACGGTTGAACATATACGCTGCTATCGCACCGGAGATAATCCCCCCGAGAACACCCGTATCAGCAAGGTGTTTAGCTGCGATCTCTTCAGCAGGTAAATGCAGAACCAGCGGCGCAACCACAGCCATGGTCTTGACCATGATGCCGTAGGCAACCACTGAAGCCAGTGCGGAAACACCGTCATTGTTGGTGAAGCCTAACGCGACACCGATGGCAAAAATCAACGGCATGTTTGCAAAAACAGAACCGCCTGCTTCTGCCATAACGTGCGATACAACGGCTGGCAGCCAGCTGAAGTTAGCGGAACCGACGCCCAGCAGGATACCTGCGATCGGGAGTACGGATACCGGCAGCATCAGCGATTTACCGACCTTTTGCAGGTTAGCAAATGCATTCTTAAACATAATTAGGAGTGCTCCTGAGTATTTGTGCTTATACACTTCATCCTTCAAACCGCCTCAGTGTTGGCTGCGCTCGTTCATCCCAGTCACTTACTTAAGTAAGCTCCTGCAA
The DNA here is from genome assembly GCF_024809055.1 of Citrobacter sp. JUb117. NCBI lineage: Bacteria > Pseudomonadati > Pseudomonadota > Gammaproteobacteria > Enterobacterales > Enterobacteriaceae > Citrobacter > Citrobacter sp. JUb117. The sequence continues at coordinate 578,121 of NZ_JANUFB010000001.1, read as the reverse complement.
TTCACTCACTTGCCGCCTTGATGCTGCTTGAATGATTTTGCGTATTCTACGTTCTCACGCATTGGCGAGGGGGGAGAACCTCGCCGTGAACAGGGCATCTAAGTACCCTTTATTTATTACACAGAGTAAAATAATTCAGCTTATTTTTGTTTGACGGCTATCACAATTCAGCTGTGGATAGCCGTAAAATTCGCACAATCCGATAAAATGAGTATCTGAATGTGTCTAACTGGTTATTCACCGCCCATTTTATGGCGGTGAACTTTACTCGGTTTACTTATTAATTACGAGCTTTAAAAAAACTCAATTAACGGATAGATTGCAGGCGAGAAGCGTTGATGTGAAACAGGCGGGCAAAGTTATCAGTGGTGATTTGCGCCAGTTCTTCAACGGCAACACCTTTCAATACGGCCATATACTCTGCGACATCACGAACCATGGCGGGCTGGTTCTCTTTACCACGATGCGGTACCGGCGCAAGGTACGGAGAGTCAGTCTCAACTAACAAGCGATCCAAAGGAACATAGCGCGCGGCGTCGCGTAACTGTTCGGCGTTACGGAACGTGACGATGCCGGAAAAAGAGATATAGAATCCGAGATCCAGCAATTTGCCCGCAGTTTCCCTGTCCTCTGTAAAACAGTGTAGTACGCCGCCACAATCCGTCACGTTTTCTTCTCGCAGAATCGATAGCGTATCGGCTCGCGCATCACGGGTATGGACGATCACTGGTTTTTGCAGTTCGCGGCCAATCTGAATGTGATGAATGAACGACTCCTGCTGACGCACTTTGGTTTCCGGGGTGTAGAAATAGTCCAGCCCGGTTTCCCCCATCGCCACCACGCCGTCTTCCGCGGCAAAGCGACGCAGGTCTTCTACATCATAGGTTTCATCCTGATTTAACGGATGTACACCGCAGGAGAACACCACATTATCGCGCTCGCCGACCAGGTCGCGCATATTGCGGTATCCGGGTAAGGTGGTCGCTACGGCAAGACAAAACTTCACATCACGCGCTGCCGCTTTCGCCAGCACGTCATCCACGTCCTTATGCAGAGATTGATAATCCAGGCCATCAAGATGGCAGTGTGAGTCGACTAAAAACATAATGTCTCTCTCAAAGATGGGGAACAGGCAGTACAGTGCCTGGTTGCAGGTAATGCTCAATACGCAGGATAAGATCGGTTAATACCAGTTCACGATTTACGCCCGTCACGTTGAGCAGTTGCTGACGGCAGTGGCACACATCACCCAGCATCGCCTGAATCTGCGCCACGGAGAACCGTTCAGCAATGGATGAAATCAACGCCAGTACATCAGGGTTAGTTAAATGGGCAGCACCATACGGACGTTTGAGCGCATCCGTAAACAGCGTTGCCAGCCAGTGTAAGCGAGCTGCAGCTTGTTCATGGTTGAGCGCCGCCAGCAGCTGATACCAGTCGCCGGAATGCAAGGTGTTCGCCAGTGCCGCGCAAAAATCGCTACGGTGCGCCCAGCTTTCTGCCTGAAGCAACATGAGTGCCGCCCCAGGAGACCCGGCGCTCAGGCGTAGTGCGCTAAGAAGTGCATCCTGCGGGGCAGTCACTTCGCGGGCCAACCAGGAAACCGCATACGATTCCTCCGGGGGAGCAAGGTGATGCAATCGACAACGGCTACGTAATGTGGCAAGTAAGCGTGCCGGCTCGGTAGTAGCCAGGAAAAACCACGTTTGCGCCGGCGGCTCTTCTAACGTCTTTAGCAGAGCATTGGCTGCCGCATCCGTTAACTGGGCAGCATCGGGGATCCACACCACTTTGGCACCGCCCAGACGCGAATGTTCGTACAGCTTTTCAGTGACTTCACGTACCGCGTCAACACCCAGCGTGCTCTTTCCTTTTTCCGGCAGCAGAGAATAATAGTCAGGATGCGTTCCTGCCTGCATCAACTGGCAACCACGGCAATGTCCGCAGCTTTTATGCCCTTCCGGCTGCTGGCACATCAGATAGCGGCTAAGGGCGTAAATCAGCGCGTCGTCACCCATACCGGGTAACGCCTGAATCAGTAACGCATGGTGACCGCGACCCGCCTGGTAACTGGCGACAAGTTTTTCAAAATCGGGTCGTAACCATGGATACCATTTCATGCGCCCTGCTCCTGTACCCAGTGGGTAATGGTGCTACGGATATCATTCATGACAGCTTCAAGCGGCTGCGTGGCATCTATGGTACGGATACTGGGATCTATCGCCGCCAGTTCCAGATAGCGGGCACGGGTGCGATTAAAGAAGTCAAAAGACTCCTGTTCAATGCGGTCCAGCTCACCACGAGCACGGGCACGCTTTAAACCCACTTCAGGCGTCACATCCAGATAGAGCGTCAGGTCCGGGCGAAAATCACCGAGTACCGCATCACGCAGAGTGGCCAGCATCGTTTGGTCGATGCCACGGCCACCGCCCTGATAGGCCTGGGTCGACAGATCGTGACGGTCGCCAATCACCCAGGCACCTTTTGCCAACGCAGGCTTAATGACGGTTTCGACCAGCTGAACACGTGCGGCGTAGAACATCAGCACTTCCGCTTTATCGGTAATCACTTCGTCACCGACCGACTTGATGTCCAGCACCAGGCTTCTTAATTTCTCTGCCAGCTGGGTCCCACCTGGCTCGCGGGTAAACACCATGTCGCGGATACCGAGTTGCTCAAGTGTCTCCACCACTACATCCCGCGCGGTAGTTTTTCCGGCGCCTTCCAGGCCCTCGATGACGATATAATTACTGCCCATTTTTTTCCTTAAGCACTTTCAGATAATCCTGCACAGATCGGTTGTGGCTGGCAAGATTGGTATTAAACGTGTGACCACCTTTACCGTCAGCCACGAAATAGAGATACGGTGTTTTTGCCGGATGCGCGGCGGCCTGCAATGAGGCTTCGCCCGGCATAGCAATCGGGCCTGGCGGCAGCCCGGTAATGGTGTAGGTGTTATACGCAGTCGGCGTTTCCAGGTCGGCGCGCGACAATTTACCATTATACCGTGTGCCCATCCCGTAAATCACGGTCGGATCGGTCTGTAAGCGCATGCCAATACGTAAACGGTTTATAAACACCGAGGCCACCTGATCGCGCTCGCTGGCGACAGCGGTTTCTTTTTCAATAATAGAGGCCATGGTCACCAGCTGATTTTTGTCGGTATACGGTAGACCTTCGGCACGCCCTTCCCAGGCAGTATCAACAGCTTTGACCATTTTCTGGTGTGCACGCTTCAGCAGCGCCACATCCGAGGTGTTGGCGGTATACATCCAGGTATCCGGCCAGAACCAGCCTTCCACCCATTCCGGGTTCTCCAGCTTCAGCGCCTCGGCAACGGTAGCGTAGTTGTCGTCGCTCAATGTGTGCTTGATATAGGGCGCATCGCGCAGCTGTTTAAGGTAATCACTCAGGCGCATGCCCTCAACCAGACGTAATGGGAACTGTGCTTCTTTTCCGCTTTCCAGCAGTTGCAACATTTCCCGTACAGTCATATCAGGCGTCAACCGGTAGGTCCCGGCTTTAAAATGCGAAAGGTCGGGTTCAATACGCAGTAACCACTGGAATACGCGTGGACGATTAATCACCTTATCTGCATACAGCTGCTCACCCAGAGCCAGACGACCCGTGCCCGCTTTCAGCGTAAAAATCGTTTCATCTTTAATCAATAATTTACTGTCCGCCAGATGGCGAACTTTCCACATTCCCACACCCGTGGCAATGCCCAGCACAACCAGCAATAAAACAACAACGCGTAACAATTTTTTCATGACTAATTTGGGTGCTCACAAAGTGGGGCTAAAAAATCGAATAACAAACGTGAAGACAACATCCTGTCACCACAGGCACGCACGGGAACCACCGGCATTAATGCATTACAGACAACCATCTCATCCGCCTGCATCACGTCCTCTTCCCGCGCATACACGTCGACAATCTTGAACGGTGATTGTGCCAGCATCCGCATACAGAATTGTCGCATAATGCCGTTCACGCCAGCCTGATCCAGTCGAGGAGTATAAACGACATCGTCTTTACGCCAGAACACATTAGCCGCACAGCATTCCGTAACCCATCCCTCACTGTCAAGAACCAGCGCTTCATCGGCGTCTGTCTGCTCAAGATGAGAACGAATCAGCACCTGCTCCAGTCGGTTCAAGTGTTTAATTCCGGCAAGCATCGGATTGCGCCCCAGACGCACAGGACTTACAGCCAGAACAATCCCATCGTTCTGCCAACAAGCGTAATGTGTGGGAAAGGCAGAAGTAGAGAGAATACGCGTAGGCGAATGACAGTTCGCGCCACTATAGCCCCTGCCCCCGCTACCACGACTGATGATCACTTTCAGTACACCACGTGTATGCCCGACCGCCAGCATTTGCATTTCATCTTGCAGTTCTGACCACTTATCGAAGGGGATCAGCAATTTTTTGCATGCGTCGTCTAAACGCTGGAGATGCGCCGAAAGAAAACACACATTACCATCGACAATTCGCGCAGTGGTAAAACATCCGTCACCAAACTGCGTCGCACGATCGCTTGCAACCAACGTGCCCTGCTCACGGCCATTAATTAAGAACATGGTGGCTCCTTATTCGTGGTCAGCTAGTTTGGCAGGATGCCAAAGCCAGGACAAGGTCGAAAAATCGAATAAAAAAAGGCCCGCAAGCGGACCTTTTTTATGACGCCAGGTAAGTTACCTGCGGGACTTAGATCTTTTTAAAGATCACCGAACCGTTAGTACCACCAAAGCCGAAGGAGTTACAAAGAGCATATTCCATGCCGCTGACCTGACGTGCTTCGTGCGGAACAAAGTCCAGGTCACAACCTTCATCCGGGTTATCCAGGTTGATGGTTGGTGGAACCGCCTGATCGCGCAGCGCCAGAATAGAGAAAATAGACTCTACCGCGCCCGCCGCACCCAACAGGTGTCCGGTCATGGATTTGGTCGAACTGACCATCACGCTACGTGCCGCATCACCAAAGACAGATTTCACTGCCTGAGTTTCCGCTTTATCGCCTGCTGGTGTAGACGTGCCATGTGCGTTGACATAGGCAATCTGACCGGGTTCGATAGCCGCGTCACGTAATGCGTTGACCATCGCCAGTGCAGCACCCGCGCCGTTTTCCGGCGGCGAAGTCATATGGTAAGCATCGCTGCTCATCCCAAAACCGACCACTTCAGCGTAAATTTTTGCACCACGCGCTTTTGCATGCTCGTACTCTTCCAGTACCACCATACCAGCGCCGTCGCCCAGCACAAAACCGTCACGCTCTTTGTCCCACGGACGGCTTGCCGCTTGCGGGTTATCATTACGCGTAGACAGCGCACGTGCTGCGCCAAAACCACCCACACCCAGCGGTGTACTGGCTTTTTCAGCACCACCCGCAACCATCGCGTCTGCGTCGCCGTATGCAATGATACGCGCGGCATGACCGATGTTATGCACGCCTGAAGTGCAGGCGGTAGCGATGGAGATGCTTGGCCCTTGCAGGCCGTACATGATGGTCAAGTGACCGGCCACCATGTTAACAATCGTCGACGGAACGAAGAATGGACTGATCTTACGTGGTCCACCGTTTACCAGCGAGGTATGGTTTTCTTCGATAAGACCGAGACCACCAATACCGGAGCCAATAGCGGCGCCAACACGGTGAGCGTTCTCTTCCGTAATTTCGAGACCAGAATCCTGCATGGCCTGAACGCCAGCGACAATTCCATATTGAATGAAGGCATCCATCTTGCGCTGTTCTTTGCGCGAGATAATGTCATCACAGTTAAAATCCTTTACTAAGCCAGCAAATTTCGTTGCATAGGCGCTAGTATCGAAATGGTCGATCAGGCTGATGCCACTCTGACCGGCAAGGAGAGCTTTCCAGGTAGACTCTACGGTATTGCCGACAGGAGACAACATGCCCAGTCCGGTCACAACTACACGACGCTTAGACACGGTTGTCCTCCAGGGAGGGAAAATAATTCAAGTGGGATAAAAAGATAAAACTCAGGCGGTCGAATGACCGCCTGGAGATGTTCACTTACGCCTGGTGACCGTTGATGTAATCAATGGCAGCCTGAACGGTAGTGATTTTCTCAGCTTCTTCGTCCGGAATCTCAGTATCAAACTCTTCTTCCAGAGCCATTACCAGCTCAACGGTGTCAAGAGAATCTGCGCCCAGGTCTTCAACGAAGGAAGCATTGTTGGTTACTTCTTCCTGCTTAACGCCCAGCTGTTCGCCGATAATTTTCTTAACGCGTTCTTCGATAGTGCTCATACTCTTAAATTTCCTATCAAAACTCGCTTTCGCGATGGTTTTCGTAGTGTATAAAATGTTGAAAAATTTGCAACTAAATCCCGGCAGGTCTTACCACGATTTTGCGTTATTTTGAGGGCATTCACCCTAATAACGCAAATTTTTTTATCTCGTGGTTAAACCATGTACATCCCGCCGTTGACATGCAAAGTCTCACCTGTGATGTAACTTGCTTCGTCAGAAGCTAAAAATGCAACCGCATTGGCGATTTCATTTGGGGAGCCAAGGCGCCCCGCAGGAACTGCCGCCAGCGTACCCGCACGCTGCTCATCAGTCAGCGCACGCGTCATGTCCGTTTCAATAAAGCCCGGAGCAACAACGTTTACAGTAATGCCACGAGACGCAACTTCACGCGCCAGTGATTTACTGAAGCCGATCAAACCCGCTTTCGCCGCAGCGTAGTTGGCCTGACCCGCATTTCCCATGGTACCAACCACAGAACCAATAGTGATAATACGACCATGACGCTTTTTCATCATAGCGCGCATTACCGCTTTTGACAGACGGAAAACAGATGACAGGTTGGTTTCGATGATATCGTTCCACTCGTCATCTTTCATGCGCATTAACAGGTTATCACGAGTAATCCCGGCATTATTAACCAGAATATCGACTTCCCCAAATTCTGCGCGAATATTTCCCAGAACAGATTCGATAGATGCAGGATCGGTCACATTCAACACCAGACCTTTACCATTTGCACCTAAGTAATCGCTAATGGCCTGCGCACCGCTTTCGCTGGTTGCAGTGCCGATCACTTTCGCGCCACGGGCAACGAGTGTTTCAGCAATTGCGCGGCCAATGCCACGGCTTGCACCGGTAACCAGCGCGATTTTTCCTTCAAAACTCATGGTTTTCCTCTTTTATTGCGCAAGCGCCGCAGTCAGCGCCGCCGGCTCATTCAATGCCGAAGCAGTCAGGGTATCAACAATACGTTTTGTCAGACCCGTGAGGACTTTACCCGGCCCCACTTCATACAGATGCTCTACGCCCTGGGACGCCATAAACTCGACGGTTTTGGTCCACTGAACCGGGCTGTACAGTTGGCGAACCAGCGCATCGCGTATCGCGTCTGCGTGGGTTTCGCACTTCACATCGACATTGTTCACAACCGGAACGGTCGGTGCGGTAAAAGTAATCTTCTGCAGTTCAACGGCCAGTTTTTCTGCTGCTGGTTTCATCAACGCGCAGTGAGACGGCACGCTAACCGGCAGCGGCAGAGCACGTTTCGCACCTGCGGCTTTACATGCTGCACCTGCACGCTCTACGGCTTCTTTATGCCCGGCAATCACCACCTGGCCCGGTGAGTTAAAGTTAACCGGTGATACAACCTGACCTTCTGCTGACTCTTCACAGGCTTTCGCGATGGACGCATCGTCCAGGCCGATGATAGCAGACATGCCGCCCGTACCTTCCGGCACCGCTTCCTGCATGAATTTGCCACGCAGTTCAACCAGGCGTACGGCATCAGCAAAGTTGATGACACCCGCGCATACCAACGCTGAGTATTCACCCAGGCTATGCCCGGCCATCAGCGCAGGCGTTGCACCACCCTGCTGCTGCCACACGCGGTACAATGCAACAGAGGCCGTTAACAGCGCTGGCTGCGTTTGCCAGGTTTTATTCAGTTCTTCTGCTGGTCCCTGCTGGGTAAGTGCCCACAGATCATAGCCCAGCGCAGCTGAAGCTTCAGCAAAAGTTTCTTCAACAATGGGGTAGGCTGCAGCCATTTCAGACAACATCCCAACGGTTTGAGATCCCTGACCCGGGAACACAAATGCAAATTGCGTCATGTTAAAATCCTTATACTAGAAACGAACCAGCGCCGAGCCCCAGGTGAATCCACCCCCGAAGGCCTCAAGCAATATCAGCTGACCGGCTTTAATTCGCCCGTCGCGGACGGCTTCGTCCAACGCACATGGAACGGAAGCGGCTGACGTATTGCCATGTCTGTCCAGCGTAACCACGACATTATCCATCGACATGCCCAGCTTTTTCGCCGTCGCGCTGATAATGCGCAAGTTTGCCTGGTGCGGTACCAACCAGTCCAGGGCAGAACGGTCGAGATTATTCGCTGCCAGCGTTTCATCAACGATGTGTGCAAGCTCGGTAACCGCCACTTTAAAGACTTCGTTACCCGCCATGGTCAGATGAATCGGGTTCTCCGGATTCACACGATCGGCATTCGGCAGTGTCAACAGTTCGCCATAGCGACCATCAGCATGCAAATGAGTGGAGAGAATGCCTGGCTCTTCTGAGGCACTCAGTACCACCGCGCCAGCACCATCACCAAAAATAATGATCGTCCCGCGATCGGTCGGATCACAAGTACGCGCCAGCACATCAGACCCGATCACCAGCGCGTGCTTCACTGCGCCGGACTTAACGTACAGGTCAGCCACGCTCAGGGCATAAGTAAAACCGGCGCAGGCAGCCGCGACGTCAAACGCCGGGCAGCCTTTAATTTCCAGCATACTTTGGATCTGGCACGCCGCACTCGGAAAAGCGTGCGTTGATGATGTGGTCGCAACCACAATCAGACCAATTTGATCTTTATCAATGCCAGCCATTTCAAGTGCGCGGTTTGCGGCGGCAAAGCCCATCGTCGCAACGGTTTCATTGGGCGCGGCAATATGGCGTTCACGGATACCTGTACGAGTGACAATCCACTCATCAGATGTCTCGACCATTTTTTCCAAATCGGCGTTAGTACGCACTTGTTCAGGCAGATAGCTGCCAGTACCAATAATCTTCGTATACATGTACGCTCAGTCACTTTTTGGTTATATACCGCTACGAACAAATCACGGGTAGGTAGGCTACGCTCTCGACCGCACTATCATCTGCGCGCCCGCGAGCGTGTCGTTTCGCCACCATCCAGCAGTTCGAATCCAGCTGGGTATACAGATTCCAGGCGAGCGGCAATTCGCTGAGGAACTTGTCGCTGCACCGCCTGCACTGCCTGTTCAATCGCGACTTCAAATGCTCGCTGATTGGCCGCACCATGACTTTTTATCACTGTGCCGCGCAATCCTAACAGACAGGCGCCATTATACTGGTCGGGGTTGAGGTGACTGAATCGCCTCGTTAGGCTTTTTTGTAACCAACGTTTTAATAACAGCAGCCACCACGACCGTTTTTTGCCCTCACCCTGAGATTTCAGCAGTGAAAGGAACATTCTTACAACACCTTCCATCGTCTTTAATGTGACATTGCCTGTAAAGCCGTCACAAACCAACACATCGGTTTTGCCAGTCAACAACTCATTGGCTTCAAGATAGCCGATATAGTTAATGGAAGGGATTGTTTTTAGCACGGCAGAAGCATCCCGAATACTGTCGAGACCCTTAGTTTCTTCTTCACCGATATTAAGCAATGCAACGCGAGGGCTGGCAATCCCAACCACCTCTTCTGCCAGCACGGAACCCATGACGGCAAATTGCACCAACATCGTACTGTCGCAATCAACGTTAGCGCCGAGATCCAGCACCACCGTTTTGCCCTTCTGCTGATGCGGCAACACCGTCACCAACGCAGGTCGCTCAATCCCCTCAAGGGGTTTGAGTAATAACTTCGCAAGTCCCATTAGCGCGCCCGTATTACCGGCGCTCACACAGGCTTCTGCACGACCTTCTTTCACGAGCTCCAGGGCAACACGCATAGAGCTACCACGACTGGCGCGGATAGCCTGCGAGGGCCGGGCATCACTGGCAATAACTGACTGAGCAGGGATAATCTGCAGACGTGAACGTTGTTCGAAGTCAGCTTTGGCAAGTAATGGTGTGATTGTATCGGGATCCCCGACTAAAAGAAGTGTGAGTTGCGAATTAGAATTCAGTGCCTGCAGTGCTGCAGGCACTGTCACGGTAGGGCCAAAATCGCCCCCCATGACATCTAACGCCAGGGTTAGACGTGTCAAGGTATCGTCGCTGCTCGGTTAGGTGTTTCCCCAGTTACCCGGGGAAAGCCTCACTAAGCTTCATCACGCTGGTTCTCTTTGTCTTTCTCACCGAGGTGGGAAATTCATTGAGCCATGCGTGATTACTTAGCGATTACCTTACGGCCGCGGTAGAAACCATCGGCAGTGATGTGGTGACGCAGGTGTTGTTCACCAGAAGTTTTGTCTACAGACAGGCTGGTGACTGCGGTCAGAGCGTCATGAGAACGACGCATGCCACGTTTGGAACGGGTTGGTTTATTCTGTTGTACGGCCATGGACCTTACTCCTCAATTACTTACGCTTTAAGCTGGCTAATACGGCAAATGGATTTGGTTTTTGCGCTTCATCAGGCAATTCACCAAAGACCATGTCCGCCTCGGACACTTCACAGTGTTCAGAATCATGCACCGGAACTACCGGCAAGGAGAGGATAATCTCATCTTCAACCATTGCAAGCAGATCGATTTCACCGAATTCGTTAACCTCAATCGGTTCATACGCTTCCGGCAGTGCTTCAGCCTGCTCGTCAGAACGGACAGGACTAAAACAATATGTTGTGTGGACATGGAGTGGGAACGGTTTCCCGCAACGCTGGCATGCGAGCGTAACCGAGACCTTCGCATCACCGGTAATAACGGCAAGACGTTGGTTATCGATCGCGAACGACATGGAGCATTCCACATCACTGTCCACACTGACTACAAAATCGGTGACGCGCTCTAACAGATCAGAAGTATAGATACCTTCATAATCGAGGCGTTTTTGAGCCGTACGAACCGGATCAAGAGTCAGGGGTAATTTTACCTTTTGCATAGGGCGCGCATATTAACTTTGTAACGTCATAGAGTCAAAGAAAAAGGCAGCCTGAGGTTGCCTTTTGCCAATAATTCGCACACATTGCGGGTCATCGACTTAAAATCACTCAAGTCTGGCCATAGCAGCCAACTTGAAGGTCGAGAGCCCTAGTTTAAAATGGCTCTCATCATTACGCTATATGCGAGGGAAAAAATATGCCTCAACTCATTCTTGCGTCTACCTCTCCCTGGCGTCGCGCCTTGCTTGAAAAACTGGCCATCCCGTTCGAATGTGCAGCACCTGAGGTTGATGAAACACCGCAGTCTGGCGAAACACCTCGGCATTTGGTGTTACGTCTGGCCCAGGAAAAAGCGCAATCTCTTGCCCACCGCTACACATCACACCTCATTATTGGATCCGATCAAATCTGTGTACTTGATGGAGAAATAACCGGAAAACCGTTAACAGAAGAAAAGGCCAGACAACAATTAACCAAAGCCAGCGGCAATATTGTGACGTTTTACACCGGACTGGCGCTGTATAATTCTGCAAACGGACATTTACAAACCGAAGTCGAACCGTTCGATGTTCATTTCCGTCATTTAAGCGAGACGGAAATTGACGATTACGTACGCAAAGAACGTCCGTTACATTGTGCCGGCAGTTTTAAAAGCGAAGGATTAGGTATTGCGCTCTTTGAGCGTCTGGAGGGCCGCGATCCTAATACGTTGGTTGGCCTGCCGCTGATTGCGTTGTGTCAGATGCTACGCAGGGAAGAGATGAATCCGCTGAAAGCCTGATTAATCTTCCTGATGGCGACGCGGTGCGTCTTATCAGGCCTACGGCGCATAACGCAATGGTAGGCCTGATAAGCAACGCGCATCAGGCTTTGCTGCGTAATACCTCAAGACAGCGTTTTAGCTGATTATCCATCGGGGCTTCAACACGCATGACCTCACCGGTCCCCGGATGGGTAAACTTCAATGCTGCGGCATGCAGAAACAGTCGGTTCAGCCCCGTACCGGCCAACTGCTTGTCGAACTCACGGTCGCCATAGCGATCGTCAAAAGCAATAGGATGTCCAGCATACTGGGTATGCACGCGAATCTGGTGGGTCCGCCCGGTTACCGGACTACAGCGCACAAGCGTGGAAAACGCATAGCGCTCTTCCACTTTAAATCGCGTCTCCGACGGTTTACCTTCCTGATTTACCCGCACGATTCGCTCACCGCTTTGCAGAATATTCTTTAACAGCGGCGCCTGTACGGTTTTGACATGCGACTGCCACTGACCTCTTACCAGCGCCAGGTAATCTTTTTGCATTCCCTTTTCGCGCAACTGTTCATGCAGCGAACGCAGTGCGGAACGTTTTTTGGCAACCAACAGCACGCCAGACGTATCACGGTCGAGGCGATGCACCAATTCAAGGAAACGTGCCTCCGGGCGTAACGCTCGCAGACCTTCAATTACCCCAAAGCTTAATCCACTGCCGCCATGCACGGCCGTGCCTGACGGTTTGTTGAGCACCAGAATATGGTCATCTTCATACAGAATAACATCGGCCAGCGCGGCGACCTTCTGCAGATGCGGTGAAATAGCTTCTTCTTCGCGCTCAGCGACACGAACTGGCGGAATACGCACAATATCTCCGTCTTCGAGCTTGTACTCGGGTTTGATGCGTTTTTTATTCACACGCACTTCGCCCTTACGCAAAATGCGATAAATCATACTTTTTGGCACGCCTTTGAGCTGGGTGCGCAGAAAGTTGTCGATGCGTTGCCCTGCTTCGTCGGCAGTAATGGCAACAATTTTTACGGCTGGAGTCTCTGTTTTCATGGGTGCCGATTTTAAATAGCCATCAAGATTCGCGCCACACATTTTTCTATGCTTATATTAACTGCTATACCCTATTACACAGGTTTGACAGTTTCGATTTGGTGGTTATTAAACCAATCACTGTACGGAAGTGTAAAAACTGTGAGTAACCGGGTGGTAAATGGCAAAAGTCATCTTGCTATAACAAGGTTAGCAGTGGAATAATGAGGTCGTCTCCGTGTTGAATCTTGTTAAAACAAGAACTTTTCCGGAATGACCCAATTTTGCCCGACCGATCATCAACGCAGCAATGGCGTAAGACGTATTGATCTTTCAGGCAGTTAGCGGGCTGCGGGTTGCAGTCCTTACCGGTAAGTGCTCTATGAATTTCGCGTTGTAGGAAGACGGCAAGTCTGGGAACCCCCAAGAATTTACTCCGGTGAGTGACTGGGGTGAGTAGATGAAGCCAACGCACCGATAGCGTGAAAGACGACGAGCATAATGGAAGCGTTTCTGGAGAGTAACACCCAGACTGTTCCCCTGATAATTGCGCTGTGTTTCCGTATGAAATACAGGCAACCGACACTCTGCGCCTCTTTGAGCTGACGATAACCGTGAGGTTGGCGACGCGAATAGACACGAGGCCATCGGTTCACACCCGGAAAGGCATTACTCTGCCCGCAGCTTAGTCGTCAATGTAAGAATAATGAGTAAGTTACGATGAAAAGAATGTTAATTAACGCGACTCAGCAGGAAGAGTTGCGTGTCGCCCTTGTAGATGGGCAGCGTCTGTACGATCTGGATATCGAAAGTCCTGGACACGAGCAGAAAAAAGCCAACATCTATAAAGGTAAAATTACCCGTATTGAACCGAGTCTGGAAGCCGCTTTTGTTGATTATGGCGCTGAACGTCACGGTTTCCTCCCGTTAAAAGAAATTGCCCGCGAATACTTCCCCGCTAACTACAACTCCCATGGCCGTCCCAACATTAAAGATGTGTTGCGCGAAGGTCAGGAAGTGATTGTTCAGATTGATAAAGAAGAACGCGGCAACAAAGGTGCTGCACTGACCACCTTTATCAGCCTGGCGGGTAGTTATTTGGTTCTGATGCCTAACAACCCGCGTGCGGGTGGTATCTCTCGTCGCATCGAAGGCGATGACCGGACAGAACTCAAAGAAGCGCTGGCAAGCCTGGAACTGCCTGATGGCATGGGGCTCATCGTACGCACTGCGGGTGTTGGTAAATCCGCAGAAGCGCTGCAGTGGGACCTGAGTTTCCGTCTGAAGCACTGGGAAGCGATTAAAAAGGCCGCTGACAGCCGCCCTGCTCCGTTCCTGATCCATCAGGAAAGTAATGTCATCGTTCGCGCATTCCGCGACTATTTACGTCAGGATATCGGCGAAATCCTCATTGATAACCCAAAAGTCATGGAGATGGCGCGTCAGCACATCGCCGCGTTGGGTCGTCCGGATTTCAGCAGCAAAATTAAGCTCTACACCGGTGAAATCCCGCTGTTCAGCCACTATCAAATCGAGTCTCAGATTGAGTCTGCGTTCCAGCGTGAAGTGCGCCTGCCTTCTGGGGGTTCTATCGTTATCGATAGCACCGAAGCACTGACCGCAATTGATATCAACTCCGCACGCGCCACGCGCGGCGGCGATATCGAAGAGACCGCATTTAATACCAACCTTGAAGCGGCCGATGAAATCGCTCGCCAGCTGCGTCTTCGTGACCTCGGCGGCCTGATTGTTATCGACTTCATCGACATGACGCCGGTTCGTCACCAACGTGCCGTTGAGAACCGTCTGCGTGAAGCCGTTCGTCAGGACCGTGCGCGTATCCAGATTAGCCATATTTCTCGCTTCGGCTTGCTGGAGATGTCCCGTCAGCGTCTGAGTCCGTCATTAGGCGAATCCAGCCATCACGTCTGCCCGCGTTGCTCCGGCACAGGTACAGTGCGTGATAACGAATCGCTGTCGCTGTCTATTCTGCGCCTGATTGAAGAAGAAGCGCTGAAGGAAAACACCCAGGAAGTCCATGCGATTGTCCCGGTGCCGATTGCGTCTTATCTGCTTAACGAAAAACGCACTGCGGTCAATGCCATTGAAACCCGACAGAACGGCGTACGCTGTGTGATCGTGCCCAACGATCAAATGGAAACACCGCACTACTCTGTTCTGCGTGTTCGCAAAGGTGAAGAGACATCGACCCTGAGCTATCTGCTGCCGAAACTGCACGAAGAAGAGATGGCGTTACCGACGGAAGAAGAGTACGTCGAGCGTAAACAGCCGGAACAGCCTGCGCTGGCGACCTTCGCCATGCCAGACGTACCGCCAGAACCTGCTCTGCAGGAGCCTGCCGTTACAGCCGTTGCTGCCGCACCAAAAGCAGCTGCAGTCGCAGCAGGATCCGAACAGCCTGGTTTGTTTGGTCGTTTCCTCGGCGCACTGAAGTCCATCTTTGGTGGCAATGAAGAAGCCAAGCCGGTTGAGCAGCCAGCACCGAAAGCGGAAGAGAAATCTTCTGAACGCCAGCAGGATCGTCGTAAGCCTCGTCAGAACAATCGCCGTGACCGCAACGATCGTAACGATCGTCGTGATAATCGCGATAACCGTGGCGAACGTGATAACCGCGATCGTGACAACCGTAATGAACGTTCTGATAGCAGCGAAAACCGCGATGAAAATCGCCGTAACCGTCGCCAGCCGCAGAATGCCGAAGCGCGCGATACCCGCCAGCAATCCACCGATGTTGCTGATAAAGCGAAGTCAGGTGACGAGCAGCAGGCTCCGCGTCGTGAACGCAACCGCCGTCGTAACGACGACAAGCGTCAGGCACCGCAGGAAGTTAAAGAACTTAACCTGGTTGAACAACCGGCACAGGATACGGATCAGGAAGAGCGCGTTCGCCAGCCTCAGACTCGCCGTAAACAGCGTCAGTTGAACCAGAAGGTTCGTTACACCGATAGCGCAACCGTCGAAACCGAAGCCGTAACCGCTGCCGTGGTTACCGAAACGGTTGTGGCTGAGCCTGTGGTTCAGGCCGCTGTTGCCCAGCGAACTGAACTGGCGAAAGTCGACCTGCCTGCCGTTGTCACTACCGAGCATGAAGATAACAACGATGCGCGTGATAACAACGATGCACGTGATAGCAACGGTATGCCGCGTCGTTCTCGCCGCTCGCCTCGCCATCTGCGTGTAAGCGGACAGCGTCGTCGTCGCTATCGTGACGAACGTTACCCGACACAGTCGCCAATGCCGATTACTGTCGCCTGTGCATCTCCAGAATTAGCCTCTGGTAAAGTCTGGATCCGCTACCCTGTTGCCCGTGCGCAGGAACCGCAGGTTGAAGAGCAGCATCAGCAGGAAGTGGCCCAGGTGCAGCCGGTTATCGCCGAGCAGCAAACCATTGCAGCGGTCGTTGCACCAGCAGTGGAAACCGTAGCGGTATCTGTCGCGGTCACAGAAGCGCCGGTAGTCACCGAAACCGTCGTTGTCGAACCTCAGGTTGTGGCGGTTGAAACCACACATCCGGAGGTTATCGAGACGGCTGTTGAGGAACAACCGCAGTTCATCGTTGACGCTGACGTCCCGGTTGCAGAAGAGGTTGTTGCTGAAGCTGAGCCCGTAGCAAACGTGGTAGAAGCACCGATTACCGAAGAACCTGTCCAGGTTGACGTCGCTGTCGCCCAGCCAGACGTTGCTGAACCGGTTATCGAGGCCGCGCCAATTGCCCCGGTTACGCAGGAAGAAGTCGCACCGGTTGCACCAGTCGTTGTCGCTGAAGCTGTGGTAGAACCTGCGTCTGTTGCCGCTGTACCCGTAACGGTTCACAGCCACGCAACCGCACCGATGACCCGCGCACCTGCGCCGGACTACGAACCAGAAGCGCCGCGTCAGAGCGACTGGCAGCGCCCTGCTTTCGACTTCGAAGGCAAAGGTGCCGCAGGCGGTCACAGCGCCACGCATCAGGCTACTGCCCCAGCCACACGCCCGCAGCCTGTTGAGTAAGCCGTAATCAACATCAAAGCCGACCTTCGGGTCGGCTTTTTTATTTCTTATCGATTTGTTTCATTCCCGTCAGCTGCGGCATCACATCCTTCATCAGCGCCAGAAATTTACGCAGTCGGACCGGATAATAACGCGCCCAGGGATACACCAGATGCACCGGCAGCGATGCCGCAGGCCAGTCTGCGAATAGCTCGACTAAACGCCCGTGAACAATATCTTCTTCCACCATCCAGCTTGACACAATGGCAACCCCCAGCCCTGCCAGAGCCGCATTTCTGGCAACATAAATACTGTCCGTGCTTAATCGGGGAGAGATATTTATCGTGATGGGTTCATTTCGCTGTTGATGGCGCAGCGACACACTATGCTGATAAAACGTGTTTACAGCAATCCACGGCAGCGTTGATAACTGTTCGGGATGCGTAGTATCGCCATACTGCGCCAGCAATGCCGGGCTGGCCACAATGCTTCGGGGCACTTCGGCCAGCAGAACGGAGACCGTTGCCGGATCAACTTCCGCACCCACTCGGATCGCGCAATCAATATTGTCGCTAAGGAAATCCACCGTTTTGTCATTGAGCATCCACTCCACCGATAACTGCGGATAACGGGCCAGAAATTGCAGCAGCGGTTCAAGCAGTTGTTGCTGACCAAACGCATGAGGCGCTCGTACCCGCAGCGTACCGACGGGTTCATCCTCCGTGATATTCAGCCCATCTTCCAGCGCTAACCAAGCATCGATAATATGCTTAGCATGCTGATATCCCCGCTCTCCGTCATCGGTCAATTTCATCGCGTGGGTGGTGCGTAAAATCAGTTTCACACCCAGCAGCGTTTCCAGGGATTGCAGTCTCCGACTGACGGTCGCCTGGGTGGTCCCCATCTGTTTTGCCGCCGCAGAGAGCGATCCTGCCTCAACGATGCGCACAAACGTCCGCATCAGCTCCACTCTGTCTATACGCTCATTTTTCAAGATAACCACTTTCATCATACGTCAAACGTATAACTGTTTTACCACCACGCCCGCTACCGTGCCAATGAGCGAAAGATAAAAATAGCCGTACATCCTGTGATTGAGGAATCATTTGTGAACACATCTACCGCACTTTCCCGTTGGGTCATCTTTGTACTGGCACTTGGCGCCGGTTTCAGCGTGGCGGCTATCTACTATGCCCAGCCTCTTCTGCCGCTGATCGGTCAGGACCTGACCTTAAGTCTCACCGGTATGGGGCTGGTGCCAACGCTTACCCAGGCCGGGTACGCGCTGGGGATTTTGTTTCTCTTGCCGCTTGGCGACCGCTATGACCGCCGGACTTTAATCTTGCTGAAAAGCATCTCACTTGCCGTGCTGCTTCTGGCCTGCAGCTTTAGCGGGCAACTGCATTCACTGCTGTTGATTAGCTTGCTGATGGGAATGGCGGCAACCATGGCACAGGACATCGTTCCCGCAGCAGCCATACTCGCCCCCGCGGGGAAACAGGGAAAAATGGTCGGTACGGTGATGACCGGCCTGTTGCTGGGCATTTTGCTCTCCCGCACCGTCAGTGGTCTGGTGGGCGAAGCGTTTGGCTGGCGCGAGATGTATCAACTCGCCGCCATCAGTATTGCCATTATTACTGTGGTGATGTGGAAAATGCTGCCTCACTTTGCGGCCAATTCCACGCTGAGCTATCCGTCGTTAATGCTCTCAATGGCCAAACTCTGGCAACGGTATCCTGTACTGCGCCGGGCGGCGCTGGCACAGGGATTCCTTTCAATTGCCTTCAGTGCCTTCTGGTCAACGCTGGCGGTGATGTTATCCGAGCATTATCACATGGGCAGCGCAGTAGCCGGGGGTTTTGGTATTGCAGGAGCAGCAGGTGCGCTTGCCGCACCGCTAGCTGGACATCTTGCAGACAGAGTTGGCGGCGAAAAGGTCACGCAACTGGGGGCATTATTAGTGACGCTTTCTTTCGCGCTGATGTTTTTACTGCCCGCCCTGCCGGTTGAGGGACAGTGGCTGCTAATAGCCCTTTCTGCGGTCGGCTTTGATCTTGGGCTACAATCCAGCCTGGTGGCTCACCAGAATCTGGTCTATAGCCTTGAGCCTCAGGCGCGGGGCCGCCTGAACGCCCTACTGTTTACCCTGGTGTTCATTGGCATGGCGTTGGGTTCAGTTCTCGGCACCCAAGTTTACGCCCTGGCAAACTGGCAAGGCGTTGTCGGGTTGGCAACCGTCAGCGGTGCGATTGCTCTGATGATCAGACTGACAGGTAACACTGTGGTGAGTCGGACAAAAACGGCCTAAAAAAATGCCCGCGCCGGGGTGTAAGTGGCGCGGGCAGACAAACATATCCAGTTTCATGATATGTTTCAAAAAAAGGCGTTAACGATTTAACTGGAACAACGACATTCCCTGCATATCGGTAAACGCTTTATAGGATGCCTGCAGCGCAGCCTGCTGCATAACATAGGACGAAATCGCTGCGTTCCAGTCGACATCCACCAGGTTACTCATCTGCTGAGTTTGCCCTAATGCGCGATCGGTACCCAGTGAATCCAGCGAGCTCAACTCACTGAGCTGTGTGCCTAATTCAGCACGCACAGACAGGACGTTATTAAGCGAGTTCTTCAGGCCACGGCTGGTTTTATCAATAGCGGCTGCCGCTTTATCTTTTGCCACATCATCCCCAGCAACCGGCGTTTTGAGGGCATCAATAGCGGTATCCAGCATTTTGAACAGGCTCTTTTCCTGGGTTCCACCCGCGGGTTCCGGCACCGCATTACTGGTCAATTCGGCAAATATTTTATCCCCGGTATGGCCAATCACCATGGTACGGGCAGCATCGACCTGCTGGGTCACGTTTTGGGTTCCGCCAGTATAGGTACCATCAGCCTGGGCAAATGGTGCACTTTCTGTTTTATATCCACCGAAAATATAGCGCCCGTTGCCATCGGTGCTGTTCGCCAGGTTCATCAGCTGATCGCGGATCCCCTGTAAATCAGTTGCCAACGATGCACGGTCATCATCACTTAACGTCCCGTTAGCAGCATGGACAATTTTTTCCTGCGCGCTCTGAATAGCCGTCGTTACCTGTCCCAACACGTTTTCTTCCAGTGAGACTTTTTGCGTGGCGAAAGAGCGCGCCAGCGTGTACTGGCTGTTTTGTGCCTGAGCCTGAGACAGCACCACGGCCTGTGAGGCGGCAATCGGATCGTCAGACGGATTAATGACCCGTTTACCCGTCGACATTTGCTCGCCGAATTTCATCCATTCCGCCTGAGAGTTGGTGATGCCACGCATGTTCTGCTGGTACATCATCTGGGTACTGATACGCATTGATTCCCTCTCCCTTAGCGAATATTAATCAGTGCATCAAACAACGCATTCGCGGTTTGCAGCACCTGGGCGTTAGCCAGGTAGTACTGCTGATAGCGCTGCAAATTGCCGTACTCTTCGTCGAGATTCACCCCGGAGATGGACTGCTGCTGATTAGAAAGCTGCGTGACCACGTTGTTTTGCGTGGTGCTGCTGGTTTTCAGCGTCGCGGTTTTGTTACCGACATCGCTTACCAGCGTGGCATAGGCATCGTTGAAGGTTTTATTCCCGACGGTGGCCTTATTTTGTAGATCCAACAGTTTCTGACCGTTACGGTTGTCGCTTGCGCCCGTCTCCGCAGCAGGATCGGTCTTTTTCTCTGACGCCATGGCAATTTTTGACTCGTCGGTCACCATCACTTTCATATTGACGATAGCGTCGCTAACCGGCTTCAGAATAAAACTGTCATTATCGTTAGCTCCGGTTGGTTTATTCGTCACCGTCACTTTCAGGCCATCAATATCCAGTTTACCGCTGGCATCCGGTTTTGCTTCAAACGTCGTATTATCCGCCAGGCGCGTGACTTGCCATTTGCCACCGTTAAACACAACTTTATAGTCAGTCGCCTGCACTTTCGAACTATCATCAACTTCAGCGGTTAACTCCGCTTTGCCGGTGTTTTTAGCATTACTGGTCACCGACGGATCGCCGATGGCAAAGAAATCCTTACCCGCAACACCATCAGTATCAAAACCGGCTTTATGTTGTGTGTTAAAGGCGTCGGCAAAAGCCAGTGCCAATTGGCCCAGCGTATTACGCGTCTGGTCAAGTTCCTGAGAGCGAAACGTCAGCAACCCACCCAGTGAGCCGGTATTGAGCAGTTTTTCTGGAATTTCAATATTACCCGCAACCCCATCGGCATAGGCCACGGTGGTGCGGGTGGTATCGGCACTGGACGGTACGGCAGCAAGCTGACGTGCGCTACTGCCCTGCACCAGCGAATAGCCATTCGCCATGGTGACGTTATAGGTGCCGCCGTCTTGAACGCTGACTTCAACGCCGACAATCTTGTTTAATTCGCTCACCAACTGGTCGCGCTGGTCCAGCAGATCGTTCGGTGAAGCGCCCGCGCCGACGCCGGTCAGACGAGAGATTTGATCGTTGAGACTGGCAATTTGCTTCGAGTAGTTATTGATCTGGTCAACACTGGCGGAAATCGCGGTATTAACCTGTTTATCCTGATCGCGCAGATACTGATCGGTGGTTTTAAACTGGTTGACTAAGCCGTCTGCTTTGCCAATCAATGCCTGACGCGCCGCCGGGTCTTCTGCGTTACTGACCAACGTTTGTAAGCTGGTGAAAAAGCCCTGCATCGAGGTAGAAATAGAGCTGGTCTTGCTGGCGAGCAGGTTATCGATTTTCGACATTTGCTCATAACGCGTTGTCAGACCGCTGCTTTGGTTCTGCGCAGCGCGTAACTGATTACTGATAAATGAATCATACTCACGCTGCACGCCAGAAACATAGACGCCATTGCCAACCCAGCCCCCCGCACCCAGCGTGCTGTTTGCTTGCGCCATAATGGTCGTCTGGCGGGTATACCCTGCCACGTTATAGCTGGAGATGTTATTACTGGCTGTGTTCAACGCGGCCTGCGCTGCGCTAAGACCACTCATGGCGTTGTTAATCAAGCTGGACATGGAGGTTCCTTGTAATCCTTCAATACTCGTTATTATCGGCAGCGGATGGGTAGACTTGAGTTATTTAAAACAGATTGTCGAGATTGCTACTGTAAGTTTTACTCACTTTCTCGCTCATCGACTTCAGCTGCTGGATCATGGTGGTTAATTTACGCGCATAGTGCGGATCGGTGGCGTAGCCTGCATTCTGCAAGGCCTGCGCACCCTGTTCGGCAGTCGCCGCACCGGTTACCGCGGCGTAGCGCGGATTACGCGATATCAGCCCGACATAATCCGACAGCGCCTCAAGGTACGAGCTATAGACACGGAATCGGGCTTTCACTTTTTTCGCCTCACCGTTTTCATATTCGGTAGTGGTGATTTCGGTGGTCGGCCCTTTCCAGCTCCCCGAAGCCTTCACGCCGAAAATGTTAAAGCTCGGCTCACCGTTCTCACGGCGGATTTGGCGTTGCCCCCAGCCGGATTCCAGCGCCGCCTGTGCCAGGATCAGATGATGCGGTACCCCGCTTTGTTGACTCGCCAGTTTTGCTGGTAGCGATAGCTGAGCAAGGAAGTCTTTACTGTCGCCCGACAGCGGTTCATCGTTCCCTTCCGTCGCTTTCGGTAGCGCTTTACGCACCATCTGCGTCAGTGCCTGGTTTTGATAGCTGGTCACCGTTTCCAGTGAAAACTTCATCGGTACCTGCGGCGCATCATCCGCAGGCGTCCCCTGGCCTTCGGTCATCTGCTTAACCATCATTTCAGCCAGCCCCAGACCTTTGCCTGCTGTCATCTGCTGGGCTACCTGCTGGTCATACATGCTGGTGTACAAGCGCGTCGAGTCGCTGCTAAAGACGCCATCTTTTGGCAGCGCTTCACGCATGCTTTTCAGCATCATCTGGACAAACATCCCTTCAACCTGGCGGGCGACCGGGCGGATATTTGCCGCCGGATCCTGACCCGCCTTCGCTTTCAGTTCGTTCAGCGATTGCGCATCCCAGGCGGCGCTGCTCAGCAGTTTGCTGTCGCCAATCATCAGATAATTTCCAGTTTGGCGCGTAAACAACCCGCACTTTGCATGGATTGCAGAATTGACATCAAATCCATTGGCGTGGCACCGAGCGCATTGAGGGCGCGAACCACATTGTTCAGATTGGCGCTGGAGCGCACGCTCTGCAATGAGCCGCCGCTTTGACGCATATCGATTTGGGTTTGCGGGGTAACCACGGTTTGCCCACCGCCAAACGGCGTATCGGGCTGACTGACGTTGGCCTGGCGATTCACAGTGATAGACAAGTTGCCCTGCGCGACCGCACAACTGTCCAACGTAACTTCGCGGTTCATCACTACCGATCCCGTACGGGAGTTGATAATCACCTTCGCATCCTGCGGCGTTACGTTCACTTCTATATTCTGGATATCAGCGAGGAAGCGCACCTGCGAGCTATTGCCGCTCGGCACACGCACCTGAATCGTACGCGCATCCAGCGCCGTGGCGCTGCCAAACCCACGCGAACGGTTAATGGTGTCGGTTATCTGCTGTGCCAGGGTGAAGTCTTCATTATTCAGCTGCAGATTGAGGGTGTTTCCGCCACCAAACTGGCTAGGAAGTTCGCGTTCAATAGTGGCCCCGTTGGTGATCCGCCCACCATTGAGTTGGTTCACCTGAACGCTACTGCCGCCCGCCGCAGCACCGGCGCCGCCGACTAAAATATTGCCCTGCGCCAGCGCATACACCTGGCTATCAACCCCTTTCATCGGGGTCATCAGCAGCGTCCCGCCGCGCAGGCTTTTGGCATTACCCATTGAAGAGACCACAACGTCAATGGTTTGTCCCTGACGTCCAAACGCCGGAAAGGATGCAGTCACCATCACCGCCGCCACGTTTTTCAACTGCATATTGGTGCCGGTCGGCACGGTGATCCCCAGTTGAGAGAGCATGTTATTGAGCGTTTGGGTGGTGAACGGCGTCTGGGTGGTCTGGTCACCCGTGCCGTCCAGCCCCACCACCAGCCCGTAGCCAATCAGCGAGTTTTCACGCACACCCTGAACGCTGGTCAGATCGCGAATACGATCGGCATGGGCCAATGTAGTTGCCAGCATCAGGACCATTGCAACAAGAGTTTTAAACACAGAAAGCCTCGCTTACATCGGTGACAAATTAAGGAAGAAACGCTGCAACCAGCCCATATTCTGCGCTTCGTTGATATAGCCGTTACCGACATACTCAATACGTGCATCCGCCACCTGGGTTGACGGAACAGAGTTGCTGCCGCTGATGGTGCGCGGGTTAACCACCCCGGAGAAGCGGATAAATTCAGTGCCCTGGTTTATGGCGATCTGCTTTTCACCCACAACGTGTAAATTGCCGTTGACCAGAACCTGATCGACGGTCACGGTCAGCGTACCGCTAAAGGTGTTACGGGCATTGGCGCCACCTTTACCGTTAAAGGAGTTCCCACCGGACGCTTCTACGTCAGCACGCTCGTTGCCAAACAGTCCCTGCAGGTAGCGCGGCACCGTGTCGAAACCAAAGTTTGTTTTGCCATCACGGCTGGCGTTAGCAGAAGAGCTTTTGCTCGCACTGACGTTTTCCTGCAATACGATAGTTAGCGTATCGCCAACATTGCGCGGACGGCGGTCTTCAAATAGCGGCTGGTAGCCATAGTTAACTGGCTGCGCAGACTGAAAAATTGATCCATTCGCCACCGGCGTTGGGCCAGGTATCGGCTGGGCAGAGGTCGCCCCCTGAACCAGCGGCGTGGCCGGGATCCAGGCACATCCTGTCAGTGACACCACCAGCAGGGCCGTAATCGGATATGGGTGAAGCGCGTTTTTTCGCATTGCCTTCATCTTCTACATCAGTGTGCCGGTGAGGTTTTCACCCCACCGGACAACACGTTAGAGTTGCGTCAGTTTTTGCAGCATCTGATCGGTAGTCGACACCGCTTTGCTGTTGATTTCGTAAGCACGTTGAACCTGGATCATATTCACCAGCTCTTCCGCCACGTTGACGTTAGAGGTTTCAACATAGCCCTGATACAGCAGACCCGCACCGTTAAGCCCTGGCGTGCTCTCGTTCGGCGCACCTGAAGATTGCGTCTCGGTGTACAGGTTCTCACCAATGCTTTCCAGTCCGGTATCGTTCATAAAGGTGGTCAGGTTGAGCTGGCCTACCTGTACCGGCGCCGCCTGTCCTTGCTGGGTTACGCTGACGATGCCATCACGCCCGATAGTGATGCTGAGCGAGTTCGCTGGAATGGTGATCGCTGGCTGAACCTGAAAACCGCCTGCCGTCACCAGTTGGCCGTTCTGATCCACCTGGAAAGAACCGTCACGCGTATAAGCAGAGGTACCATCCGGCAACATGACCTGGAAAAAACCCTGGCCTTTAATCGCCACATCTTTGCTGTTATTGGTCTGTGACAGGTTGCCCTGACTGTGTAAACGCTCGGTCGCCACCGGACGCACACCGGTACCGATTTGCAAACCCGAAGGCAGTACGGTCTGTTCAGAAGACTGCGCGCCCGGTTGACGAATCGTCTGGTACAACAGATCTTCAAACACCGCACGCTGACGCTTGAAACCATTGGTGCTGACGTTTGCCAGGTTGTTGGCAATCACATCCATGTTGGTTTGCTGTGCATCCAGGCCGGTTTTGGCGATCCATAATGAACTGATCATAAAATGTCCTGTATTAACTCATCGACAGCAGTTGGTTGGCGCGACCCGCGTTATCATCCACGCTACTGATAATCTTCATCTGCATTTCGAAGCGACGGGCGCTGGCGATCATGTCGCTCATCGCGGCAACTGGTTTGACGTTGCTGCCCTCCAGCACACCCGACATCACGCGGATGCTGGGATCGGCCGGAAGCGTCGGGCCACGGGTCGCCTGTGCCGCCGCGCTCAGACGGAACATACCGTCATCACCACGCTGTACTTCACTTCCCGTCGCCTTCACCAGCTTCAGGCGCCCGACAGGCGCTACGGTATTCGCCGGATCGCCAGGGTTCAGTGCAGAAATCGTCCCGTCAGCAGCAATGGTGATTTCTGAACCTTCCGGTACCGCTATTGGCCCGGCTTCGCCAATCACCGGGTGTCCCTGAATGGTCAGTTCACCGGTGGGGCTTACCTGAATTGCGCCATTACGGGTGTACCCTTCACTGCCGTTAGCGGTCTGCACCGCCAGCCAACCGTCCTGTTGCAGCGCAACGTCCAGCGGGCGGGAGGTGTAGTCCATCTGACCTGGCGTCATATCAGCCCCTGGCGTGGAGGCCACCACCAGCGTACGCGTCGGTAAAGAGAGCCCTTCAACCGGCACCGCACGTAGCGCATTAAGCTGCGCGCGGAAACCCGGCGTTGAGGCGTTTGCCAGGTTGCTGGCCGTCACCGCCTGTTGGTTCAGCGTCTGACTGGCCGCGCCCATGGCGGTATAAATTGCGTGATCCATTAAGCCATCCCGTCAAGCGCTTAGCGCAGGTTGACCAGCGTGTTGAGGATCTGATCCTGGGTTTTGATGGTCTGCGCGTTCGACTGATAGTTACGCTGGGCGACGATCATGTTCACCAGTTCTTTACTCAAATCCACGTTCGATGCTTCCAGCGCGCCGTTCGTCAGCTTGCCGAAGTTACCGGTACCCGCGGTGCCCAGCAGCGCGACGCCAGAAGACTGTGTCGCGGCCCAGACGTTATCGCCCTGAGAAGCCAAACCTTCGTTGTTGGCAAAGTTAGCCAGCACGATCTGCCCCAGAAGTTGCTTCTGTTCGTTAGAGTAGTTACCCACCACAGTGCCGTCATCGTTAATCTGGTAGCTCACCAGATCGCCCGGTTTGTAGCCGTTCTGATTCGTCGCAACGATGTTATTGGCGCCGGTATTCTGCTGCATGGAATTGAGGAAACTCAGAGAGAAACCCGCAGGGACCGCGCCATTGATAGCACCGGTGGTTATCTGAATTTGCGGCTGGGCGTTGGCGGGGCCTTCCACGAGATGTTTTGGCCCAGTTGGATTTAAGGGATCTACTGGCTCTTCGACATAGTTATTCACCGAGGCCAGCGTGCCATTAGCGCTGAAGTTCATCACCGCATTTTTAGTCGCGGGAGAACCCGCCACGCTGGCATCCTGGGTGTAAACATCCCATTTGTTATCCGTCGTTTTGACATAAAAAACATTCATGTCATGGGCATTACCCTGACTATCAAATACCGTCACGGTGCCTTTTTTGTTGTACGAGTCCGCATCACTTGCGCTAAAAGGTTTATTCGCCGGAATCTTGTCAGTGGAGTTCAGGTTGATCTGCATAGACGCAGTGGTCGTGGATTTCGCCGCCATCAGCGTATTCGGAATCGTGATCGGTGCCGGGTTTGCGCCCTGCTGTACCGTCGGCGGTGTGCCGGTGGCCGGATAACCCGTCAACTGCAGCCCCTGCATGTTGACGATATTACGGTTTTCATCGAGCTTGAACTGACCGTTTCGGCTGAAGAAAACAGACCCATTGCTGTCGACCATACGGAAGAAACCGTTCTGGCTAATGGCAACGTCCAGCCCACGGCCGGTGTTGGTGGTAGTGCCATCGGTAAAGTCCTGGGTAATACCCGCAACTTTAACGCCCAGGCCCACTTTAGAACCGGCAAACATATCCGCAAAGGAAGCGGTACCGGATTTAAACCCGTAGGTCGCGGAGTTGGCGATGTTGTTACCAATGACATCGAGATTGGTCGCTGCAGCGTTCAGACCGCTGACCGCTTGAGAAAAGGCCATGACTTACTCCTGATAAGTGTGAAGGCTTAGATGATCTGCCGTACTTCGTCGAGGGTGGTGGTTCCATAGGTGCCGAGGTCCAGCGTGTTACCGCCGTTGCTGCGAATAACCCCCTGCACCAACGCAAACTGAAGTGGCTGCGCCACAAGCTGCGTCCCCCCATTGCTGGCGGATATCGCCACGTTGTAGGAACCGCTTGGGGCCGCCGTGCCATCCGTCATGGTGCCGTCCCAGGTGAAGGTGTGAACCCCCGCCTTCAGCTCACCAATATCGATCGTGCGCACGACCTTGCCGTCTTTATCGGTAATGGTGGCAGTGACCTTATCGGCTGGCTGCTGCAGCTCAACGCCAAACGGTGTCGTGGTGGTGGTCGCCCCCTCTTCCGTCCCTTTCCCGGTCAGGATCGTGGTACCTGGAATCATCACGCCATGACCAATCAAGGTACTGGCCTGCAGCGACTGACTGTTGTCTATCTGTCCAGAAATCGACCCCAGCGTAGTATTCAGCTTCTCAATCCCGCTGACGGTACTGATTTGCGCCAACTGGGTGGTGAGTTCGTTGTTTTGCAAGGGGTTGGTCGGATCCTGGTTTTTCAGCTGCGCGACTAACAGCGTCAGAAAGCTGCTTTGCAGATCGGCGGCATTGCTGCCCGTCAGTGAACTGTTGTTACTGGCTGCATTCACGCCCGTGCTGCTCGGGTCATTCATTTTTACCGAAATTGACATGTGCGGCTCCTTTACTGGCCTAGCGTCAGCGTTTTAAGCATCAAACTTTTTACGGTATTGAGCACTTCGACGTTTGCCTGATAGCTGCGTGAGGCTGACATGGTATTGACCATCTCTCCGACCACATCCACATTGGGCATTTTGACGTAACCGTTCGCATCGGCCAGCGGATTACCCGGTTCATAAACCAGCTTGTCCGGCGCCTGGCTCTCAATCACATCAGCGACTTTTACGCCACCGGTAGCCGCACCCGGCGCGGCGTTAACCTGAAAAACAACCTGCTTCGCGCGATACGGTTGACCGTCAGGTCCCGTCACGCTGTCCGCATTCGCCATATTGCTCGCCGCCACGTTCAGGCGCTGGGATTGCGCGGTCAGCGCCGAACCTGCGATATCAAAAATATTTAACAACGCCACGAATTAGTTCCCTCCTTGCAGCACGGTCATCATGCCCTTGATTTGTCCACCCAATGCGGTGAGCCCCATCTGATACTTCAGACTGTTATCGGCAAACTGCGTACGCTCGCGGTCCATATCCACCGTATTGCCATCCAGCGACGGTTGGTCCGGAATGCGATAAAGCAACTCCGTCGAAGGTGCAGAAAGTGTCTGGGCCGGAATATGTTGTGCAGAGGTCAGCGTCAACGAGACACCGCTGGTTTCTTCCCGTCCACGCACCATGACTTTTTTTAATTCATTGGCGAAATCCAGGTCGCGCGCCTGATACCCCGGCGTGTCGGCGTTGGCAATGTTGGCCGCTAATACTTCCTGGCGTTGGGCGCGCAGATTCAGCGCTTCCTGTTGAAAACGTAAGGCGGCGTCGAGCTTATCGAGCATATCTCCTCCGCAAATGACAAAATTCAGCCGACAGCTTAAATCCCATTACGCGCGCGTTATCGCTGGAATAAGCGCAAAATGCGTCGCTATTTGTTGCGTTGATGGCGGCGTCACACAGGTAAAATCCAGCCACAGCCTGAAAAAGCGAGAGGTATTGATGCAAACGTTCAAACGCGGAATAG
The DNA here is from genome assembly GCF_024809055.1 of Citrobacter sp. JUb117. NCBI lineage: Bacteria > Pseudomonadati > Pseudomonadota > Gammaproteobacteria > Enterobacterales > Enterobacteriaceae > Citrobacter > Citrobacter sp. JUb117. The sequence goes on along the minus strand of NZ_JANUFB010000001.1, from coordinate 548,768 downwards.
CGGTGGTCGCACTGCTGTTCAGCCCCCTGACGCTGGCGCAAGACCTGAATTCGCAGCTTACGGCGTGGTTTTCCGAGCGACTGGCAGGGTTCAGTGACGAGGTGATCGTTACCCTCCGGACCCCACCCAACCTGCTGCCTGCCTGTGAGCAACCGGCACTCAGCGTGGCCGGTAGCGCGAAGTTATGGGGCAATGTGAATGTGCTGGCGAGATGCGGCAATGAAAAACGTTACCTACAGGTGAACGTGCAGGCCACGGGCGACTACGTGGTTGCCGCTGCCCCCATCGCCCGGGGAAGCGCGCTTAACTCAGCCAGCGTAACGCTAAAACGCGGTCGTCTGGACCAACTGCCGCCACGTACCGTGCTGGACATTAACCAGGTGCAGGAAGCGGTGAGTCTGCGTGATGTGGTCGCTGGCCAGCCGATCCAGCTCACCATGCTGCGTCAAGCATGGCGGATAAAAGCGGGTCAGCGCGTGTTGGTTATCGCCAATGGAGACGGTTTTCGCGTGAATGCGGAAGGTAAGGCGCTGAATAATGCGGCGGTTGCCCAGAACGCCAGGGTACGGATGCTTTCAGGCCAGGTCGTCAGCGGCGTCGTCGATTCTGATGGGAATATTCTTATTAACCTATAATAGGTTAAAGATTTTTTTGCGGATGCCGATAGATAATCAACCAATGATTAAAGCGGGCCGCTATAGCGTAACCCCTCGATGAGGATAAAAAAAATGAGTATTGATCGTACCTCACCATTGAAGCCAGTTAGTACTGTACAGCCGCGCGAAGCCAGCGACACGTTGGTCCAAAAAACGCGTAAGGAAAAAACGTCCACGACCAACAGCACTAGCGTCATGTTGAGCGACGCGCAGGCAAAGCTGATGCAACCCGGCACCAACGACATCAATATGGAGCGCGTTGAAGCACTGAAAACCGCCATCCGTAACGGTGAGTTGAAAATGGATACCGGAAAAATTGCCGACTCGCTGATCCGCGAGGCGCAGAGCTACTTACAGAGTAAATAAAGTATGACGCGTTTGTCAGAAATACTTGATCAGATGACGACTGTCCTGAATGACCTGAAAACGGTGATGGATGCTGAGCAGCAGCAACTTTCCGCAGGCCACATTCACGGTAGCCAGCTACAGCGTATTACAGAAGAAAAAAGTTCTTTGCTGGCAACCCTGGATTACCTGGAGCAGCAGCGACGTCTTGAGCACGACGCGACGCGCAGCGCTAATGATGATATTGCCCAACGCTGGCAGACGATTACCACTAAAACGCAGCATTTACGCGATCTCAACCAGCATAATGGTTGGCTGTTGGAAGGACAAATCGAGCGCAATCAACAGGCGCTCGAGGTGCTTAAACCGCATCAGGAACCCACGCTGTATGGCGCTAACGGCCAAACATCTTCAGCCCATCGCGGCGGAAAGAAGTTCTCAATTTGACGAATGCCTGACGGCTCGTAGCTTTCAGGCCTGCGTGTTTTGCAGGCCGGATAAGGTGCTCCCCTCATCCGGCAGTATGTTCATTATGCCGTTCGGCGCACAAACTCTTTCACTTTAAAGCCCAGCACGGCCAGCGCGGCAAAGTAAGCAGTAATGCCGACCAACACCACCGCCATTAAGCGCAGCAGACGCCACAGCATCGTCCCCTGAGACCACTCCGGCATAATGTACAGCATCCCCACCAGCGCCGCAGACATCACCAGCACAGAGATCACCAGACGCGCCAGGAACCAGGCCCAACCCGGCTGTGGGGTGAATATTTTCTGTTTACGCAACTGCCAGTACAGCAGCGAGGCGTTCAGACAGGCCGCCAGACCGATCGACAGCGACAGCCCGGCATGTTTCAACGGACCGATAAACGCCAGGTTCATCACCTGAGTCATAATCAGCGTCACGATGGCAATTTTCACCGGCGTTTTAATGTCCTGACGGGAATAAAATCCGGGGGCCAATACTTTCACCACGATCAGGCCAATCAGACCGACCGAATACGCTACCAGCGCGCGCTGGGTCATGGATGCATCAAAAGCGGTAAACTTACCGTACTGGAACAATGAAACCGTCAGCGGCTTTGCCAGGATCCCCAATGCCACCGCACTGGGCAAAGCAAGCAGGAAGCACAGGCGTAAACCCCAGTCCATCAGGCGACAATATTCATCATGGTTACCGCTGGAAAAACTTTTTGACAGCGAGGGCAGCAGAATAGTGCCCAGCGCGACGCCCAGAACACCTGACGGGAACTCCATCAAACGGTCAGCGTAGTACATCCAGGAAACCGAACCTGAAGCCAGAAATGACGCGAAAATCGTGTTGATAATCAGGGAAATCTGGCTGACGGAAACGCCGAGGATCGCCGGCCCCATCTGCTTCACTACGCGCATCGCGCCCGCATCACGAAAATTCACGCGCGGCAGCACCAGCATGCCAATTTTCTTCAAGTGCGGAAGTTGATATACCAGTTGCAGCACACCACCGACGGTCACGGCCCACGCCAGCGCCAGCACCGGCGGATTAAAATACGGAGCGGCAAACAGCGCAAAACCGATCATGCTGATGTTGAGAAACGTCGGCGCAAACGCCGGAATAGAGAAACGGTTCCAGGTATTCAGAATCGCACCCGCCAACGAGGCCAGCGAAATCAACAGAATATAAGGAAAGGTTATCTGCAACAGCTGGGTAGTCAGCGTAAATTTGTCAGCAGTATCGGCAAAGCCTGGCGCGGTGACCATGATCACCCACGGCGCGGCAAGCATCCCGGCAACCGTCACAACGGCCAACGCCAGCGTCAGCAAGCCAGACACGTAGGAAACAAACACGCGGGTGGCGTCTTCGCCCTGCTTACTTTTGTATTCAGCCAGAATAGGGACAAATGCCTGAGAAAATGCGCCTTCAGCAAAAATTCGACGCAGCAGGTTAGGAAGTTTGAATGCCACAAAAAAGGCATCGGTCGCCATCCCTGCACCAAAGATTCTGGCGACGATCGCATCACGCGCAAAACCCAGCACACGTGAGAACATCGTCATTGAGCTGACGGCTGCCAGTGACTTTAATAAATTCATCTATGTTGTATTCCAGACTCTGAGGCAAAACCCCGTATAACCAACATCGCCATCCGGCAATGTCACTGTGCCTGATGGCGACGCCGCAGCGTCTTATCAGGCCTACAAGCCAGCCTATGGTTGAAAAGAGGTGTTATTTTGAGTGGGCATATATACCCGTCATACTTCAAGCTGCATGTGCGTTGGCTGCGCTCGCTCACCCGAATCACTTACCTGAGTAAGCTAACGGGATTCACTCCCTTGCCGCCTGCCTGCAACTCGAATTATTTTGGGTATAGTACCTGGATTATGCTGAATTACTACCGCCAGATGTTACAGGGGGTTATTCGTCCATCGCATCCCGCCACAGCTTTTCCACCACGCGCTGCGCCAGAATAGCCTGCTCACCCGCTGTCTCAGGAACTGTCTGATTTTGCACGCATTCAATAAAATGGCGCGCACATCCGGTAAAGCCTCGCTGCTCCAGCGTCGTTTGCCAGCCGGGTATCGGTTGCTGAACGACACCGTGTCCGCGCTCCTCACGCCATTCACGCATATCCGTGACATCAATTAACCCACCGTCGATAACCGCCTGCACGCTCTCGCGCTGACTGCCCGCACGGCGATGCATACTGGTCGTTATCTGCAGCCGGTCGACGCAGAAATGGTGTTCTGCATACAGCATTGCTCCGGACTCGTTGGTTAACAGCGTGCCGCTATTTAGCTGTGCCTTTCCCCCTGCCAGCCACAGCGCAGTGTCCACCACATGCAGATAGTCATCCAGCAGCGTAAAACGCAGATCGTGTGGCCCGACGCTATCGCTGCGATGCTTATCCATGCGGATGGAGGCTGGCTGGCTTAACTGCGACTTTAACTCGCGATACAGCGGCGCAAACCGGCGGTTAAATCCGACCATCAACGTCAGTTTTTTTCGCGCCGCCAGCTCCACCAGTTGTTCCGCATCACGCAGGTTTTCCGCCAGCGGTTTATCCACGCAAACGTGGACCCCGGCATGAAGCAATTCGCTGACTACCGCATGGTGCGTCGCAGTACTGGAGTGTACGAAAACCGCATCACAGGTTGCCGCCAGGTTTTGTAATGAATCAACATACGGCATGCGCCAGGCTGCACAAATCCGTTCTGCTTTCTCACGCGAAGGTGACCAGGCCCCCTGTAACGTCCAGTCCGCAGCGGCGCCCAACACGGGTAGCCAGGCCTTTTGCGCGATGCCGCCCAACCCGACGACACCGATACGAAGTTTTTTCACGTTACTCTCCCAGATGCGCCAGCAAGGATTCGAGCCGCTGTTTTAACTCAGCGACTTCGCTTTCCAGCACCTCAACGCGCGCCTGCAAATCGCTGGATGCCGCCTGAGGCTCATCGGCGGTTGTCACCATCGTCAGATCGACGTCGCCACAGAACAGATGCATATAGCGGCTTTCGCGTTTTCCCGGTTCACGCGCCAGACGGACCACGTAAGGACCATCTTCGCGGGTAGCCAGTTGTTCCAGCGTTGCCTCCACTTCCGCCACATCGCTGAATTCATACATGCGGGATGCGCGACTACGCAGTTCGCCCGGCGTCTGCGCACCGCGCAGTAACAGCGTGGTGATCAAGGCCACCTCACCGGCGCTGAGTTTAAGGTTACCAAACTCTGAATTGCAGAAGCGCTGTTCGTACTTGGTCACACGATTGCCGAATCCGCTCACCGTACGCAAGAAATGGCGTTTCACCAGATTATCGAGCTGATCCTGCACCTCCGATTCCGACAGATTCATCACCGGTTCACGATTAGTTTTTTGGTTGCAGGCGGTCACGACACCATTCACGGAGAGCGGATATTGTTCCGGCGTAGTTACCTGTTTTTCCAGCAAACAGCCAATCACGCGTGCTTCGGTAGCGGTTAATTCATATTTCATCGTCTTCTCCATTCATCAGCCAATACAGCTGAAACTTAGCGACCGGGGGTCCATTCTGATGTTGTTAACGCCGTCAGCACATGATCGCGCCACTGCCCATCTATCAGCAGATAGTCTTTGGCATAACCTTCTTTTTCAAATCCAAGCCGCGCCAGCAAATCGCCGCTACGTTTATTGTGTGGCATATAGTTCGCCATAATGCGATGAATATGCTGCGTACGCTGCATATAGCGAATGGCTGCAACCAATGCCTCGTACATCAATCCCTGCCCTTGCCACTTTTGCGCAATGGAATAGCCGAGATAGCAGGCATGAAACGATCCACGCACAACGTTGGAGAAATTTGCAACACCGATAATCTCTTTCTCTTCCGGGTCGAGCAGCGCAAAGTAATAGGCAGAGCCTTGTTTATGAAACTCGGTGATCATACTCAGACGCGCCTGCCAGCCAGAGGGATAGCAGTGGCTTTCATCGCGAATAGGCTCCCAGGGCTTTAAGAAATGACGATTCTCTGCGTAATAATCTGCCAGACGCCAGGCATCACGCTCATGCACTAAACGCACGACCAGGCGGTCCGTGGTTAAGCGCACTTTTGGCACGTTACTGCGATAGCCAAACATTCTATACCTACTCCTTCCCGCACCGTTTTCAATACGCTATTCGCGATACTATACCTGTACAAATATGCCCGATGAAAAGAGCAAAACACCATTTCTTGAATTATTCACACATTTTGATGAAAACTCTCTATCAAGACCGACTTTTGATAAAAAAATATTGTCCCGCCGAGGGTGGGAAAAGGTCAGACAACCCCGCAGAATAGACAGGCTTACCGTTAAAACTCTAAACAGAGTGACGAGTTTTTCCCTGGAGGGGAAATGTCGCAAGTCTCGCAGGCGAGGAACCTGGGTAAATATTTCCTGCTTATCGATAATATGCTGGTCGTGCTAGGCTTCTTCGTCGTCTTCCCGCTGATCTCGATTCGTTTCGTCGACCAAATGGGTTGGGCCGCCGTGATGGTCGGCATCGCGCTCGGGTTACGTCAATTTATTCAGCAGGGTTTGGGAATTTTTGGCGGGGCCATTGCCGACCGTTTTGGCGCAAAACCGATGATTGTCACCGGCATGCTGATGCGCGCCGCCGGGTTTGCGACGATGGGAATCGCCCATGAACCCTGGCTTCTGTGGTTTTCCTGTTTTCTCTCCGGGCTGGGCGGCACGCTGTTCGATCCCCCCCGTTCGGCGCTGGTGGTCAAACTGATCCGCCCGGAAAAGCGCGGGCGCTTCTTCTCCATCCTGATGATGCAGGACAGCGCCGGGGCGGTCATTGGGGCATTACTGGGAAGCTGGCTGTTACAGTATGACTTCAGGCTGGTCTGCGCCACCGGGGCCATTATCTTCATCCTGTGCGCCGCCTTTAACGCCTGGTTACTTCCTGCGTGGAAACTATCGACAGTGAAAATTCCGGTGCGTGAAGGGATGAACCACGTGATGCGTGACAAGCGATTTGTCACTTACGTGCTGACGCTGGCAGGTTACTACATGCTGGCAGTCCAGGTGATGCTGATGCTGCCGATTATGGTTAACGACATTGCCGGATCCCCAGCGGCCGTCAAATGGATGTATGCCATCGAGGCGTGCCTCTCGTTAACGTTGCTCTACCCGATTGCCCGCTGGAGCGAAAAACGTTTTCGCCTTGAACACCGCCTGATGGCCGGTCTGTTAATCATGTCAGTCAGCATGATGCCTATTGGGTTGGTCGGAAACCTACAGCAGCTCTTCACTCTGATCTGCACGTTCTATATCGGCTCCATTATTGCTGAGCCAGCACGTGAAACGCTCAGTGCCTCGCTGGCGAGCGCACGGGCCCGGGGGAGCTATATGGGTTTTAGTCGGCTGGGACTCGCCATCGGCGGCGCCATAGGCTACATCGGCGGCGGCTGGCTGTTTGATATGGGTAAGGCACTGTCGCAGCCCGAGTTACCGTGGATGATGCTGGGTGTTATCGGCATTATCACCTTCCTGGCGCTGGGCTGGCAGTTCAGCCACAAACGCACGACGCGTGGCATGCTGGAGCCTGATGCCTGACGCGTAACCCTCAGCCCGGACACCTTTTCAGTTTTTTCTGCTGGTGTCCGGGGCGCTGGTACTGGATGCTGCTTTGTGTCACGATTACGCCATAAGCATCATGTTGAGGAACCCCATGAAAAAGTTTTTTTTTGCTGCTGCACTCATTGTCAGCGGCCTGTTGGTTGGTTGTAATCAACTCACACAATACACGGTAAGCGAGCAAGAAATTAACCAGGCGCTGGCAAAGCATAATAATTTTTCGAAAGATATCGGTTTGCCCGGCGTTGCTGAAGCCCACATCGTGCTGAGCAATCTGACCAGCCAGATCGGTCGTGAAGAACCCAATAAAGTGACCCTAACCGGCGACGCCAACCTGGACATGAACTCACTATTTGGCAGCCAGAAAGCGACAATGAAGCTGAAGTTAAAAGCATTACCGGTGTTCAATAAAGAAAAAGGCGCGATTTATCTGCAAGAGATGGAAGTGGTTGATGCGACCGTCACGCCAGAAAAAATGCAGTCGGTTTTGCAAACCCTGATGCCGTATTTAAACCAGTCGCTGCGCAATTATTTCAACCAGCAACCGGCATACGTCCTGCGTGAAGACAGCAGTGAAGGCGAAGCGCTGGCTAAAAAGCTGGCAAAAGGAATTGAAGTAAAACCGGGTGAAATCATCATCCCGTTCACCGATTAACACACCAAAGGGCGCATCAGCGCCCTTTTTTTTCGTGCAAACGAAAACGTTTCCGCTTATCCTTTGTTTCCGGCAAAAAAGACTATCCTCAGCCGGAGCATATTGATGACTGCACCATCCCAGGTATTAAAGATCCGCCGCCCAGACGACTGGCATCTTCACTTTCGCGATGGCGACATGTTGAAAACTGTCGTGCCCTACACCAGTGAAATTTATGGACGCGCAATTGTCATGCCGAACCTGGCACCGCCCGTCACTACTGTTGACGCAGCCATCGCTTACCGTCAGCGTATTTTGGACGCCGTACCTGCCGGACACGATTTCACCCCGTTAATGACCTGCTATCTGACGGACACGCTGGATCCCAACGAACTGGAGCGCGGGTTCAACGAAGGTGTTTTCACCGCCGCCAAACTCTACCCGGCTAACGCCACCACCAACTCTACTCACGGCGTGACCTCTATTGATGCCATCATGCCGGTTCTGGAACGGATGGAAAAACTCGGCATGCCTTTGCTGGTGCACGGTGAAGTCACGCACGCGGAAATCGATATATTCGATCGCGAAGCACGCTTTATTGACACGGTGATGGAGCCATTGCGGTCGCGTCTGACCGCGCTGAAAGTGGTGTTTGAACATATCACCACTAAAGACGCCGCCGACTACGTGCGTGACGGCAATGATCTGCTGGCAGCGACCATTACCCCGCAGCATTTGATGTTTAACCGCAACCATATGCTGGTCGGGGGCATTCGTCCGCATCTGTATTGCCTGCCTATTCTCAAGCGAAACGTCCACCAGCAGGCGCTGCGCGAACTGGTCGCCAGTGGTTTCAGCCGGGCGTTCCTCGGCACTGACTCGGCGCCGCATGCGCGTCATCGTAAAGAATCCAACTGCGGCTGCGCGGGGTGTTTTAATGCCCCTACCGCACTCGCCAGTTATGCCACCGTCTTCGAAGAGATGAACGCCCTGGCCCATTTCGAGGCCTTCTGCTCGCTTAACGGTCCTCGCTTCTACGGACTGCCGGTTAACGACACCTTTATTGAACTGGTTAAAGAAGAGCAGCAGATACCGGAAAGTATCGCGCTGGAGGGAGACACGCTGGTGCCTTTCCTCGGCGGTGAAACAGTACGCTGGTCAGTGAAACGCTAAAAAAATGTCGCAACCTGTTGTCAACTGGCGAAGTTAACTGTATAAATAACCAGTATATTCAACAGGGGGCTATTATGCGTATTGAAGTCACTATTGCCAAAACTTCACCTTTGCCTGCTGGCGCCATTGACGCGTTGGCAGGTGAACTCTCCCGTCGTATTCACCATCATTTTCCGAATAACGACGGTAACGTCACCGTTCGTTATGCCGGCACAAACAATCTGTCGGTCATTGGCGCGACAAAAGAGGACAAAGAACGCATCAGCGAGATCCTGCAAGAAACATGGGAAAGCGCGGATGACTGGTTCATTAATGAATAAAAAATGATATGCAGTGATGTTTTTTGCCGGGTCGCCCCGGCTTTTTTTATTTTCCCGTATCATAAAGATTTCGAGCAATCTCTCTCAACAAAACAGTTAATGTTTATTTACATGCTGATTATCTTTTAGTCAAAACCACAAAATAACTGCACAACATGCTAAAAAAATATGAATGACATGCCGGTTTATCGTTCAGATAACACTTAAAACAAAAAAATTATGCCCTGTCCTCTTTAAATTTTCAGTGAATACCCTTATTTATTGATATACTGAACTTGCTTCAGAAAAAAACGCATTGAACCTCGAAAACCGTTGTCTAGTAACACGAATTAGGGGGCATGATGGAAAAGAATAATGAAGTCATTCAGACTCATCCGCTTGTAGGATGGGACATCAGCACCGTTGATAGCTATGATGCGCTGATGCTGCGTTTGCACTACCAGACCCCGAATCGTCCAGACCCAAATGGGACTGAAGTTGGTCAAACGCTCTGGTTAACCACTGATGTTGCCAGGCAATTTATTTCAATATTAGAAGCCGGAATCGCCAAAATTGAATCAGGTGATTTCCCCGCTAATGAGTATCAGCGTCATTAAATCTGATGCACCCAACCTTCAAAAGGCACCTTAACGGTGCCTTTCTTATTTGATAGTTGAATAATGCGGGTCAGTTATTTACCCTGCTACTATCGCGATTGCAGAGAGAAGCGGATGAAATACGACTTAATCATTATTGGCAGCGGTTCCGTAGGCGCCGCCGCCGGATACTATGCCACGCGCGCCGGTCTGAATGTACTGATGATCGATGCACATATGCCGCCGCACCAACAGGGTAGCCATCACGGCGATACACGCTTAATTCGTCATGCCTATGGCGAAGGTGAAAAATACGTTCCGTTGGTCCTGCGTGCGCAGACATTGTGGGATGAACTCGCCCAGCATAATGAAGAACCTGTGTTTGTCCGTTCTGGCGTTGTCAACCTCGGCCCGGCAGATTCCACGTTCTTATCTAACGTGGCGCAAAGCGCAAAACAGTGGCAGCTCAACGTTGAACAGTTGGATGCCGCTGCCATCATGGCCCGCTGGCCTGAAATTCGTGTCCCGGAAAACTATATCGGCCTGTTTGAGGCCGATTCAGGTTTTCTGCGCAGTGAGTTGGCCATTAAGACCTGGATTCGCCTGGCTGAGGAAGCAGGCTGCGCTCAGCTGTTTAAATGCCCGGTTACCGCGATTCACCATCATGATGATGGCGTAACGGTTGAGACCGCAGATGGCGACTATCACGCGAAAAAAGCGCTGGTGAGTGCCGGCACCTGGGTACAGGCATTAGTACCGGAATTGCCGATACAGCCAGTGCGCAAAGTGTTCGCGTGGTATCAGGCTGACGGGCGCTACAGCGTTAAAAACAATTTCCCGGCCTTCACCGGCGAATTGCCTAATGGCGATCAGTATTACGGTTTCCCGGCCGAGAACGACGAACTGAAGATTGGTAAACATAACGGCGGGCAGGTTATTCACTCAGCCGAAGAGCGCAAAGCGTTTGCCGCTGTCGCCAGCGATGGTTCAGAGGCTTTCCCGTTCCTGCGTTCTGTTCTGCCCGGCGTGGGATGTTGTCTGCACGGTGCGTCGTGCACCTACGATAACTCTCCGGATGAAGACTTTATTATTGATACGCTACCCGGACATGATAATACGCTTATTATTACCGGGCTAAGCGGTCACGGCTTTAAGTTTGCCTCGGTACTGGGGGAGATTGCGGCTGATTTTGCCCAGGACAAGCCGTCGGCCTTCGACCTGGCACCGTTCAAACTGAGCCGTTTTAAACTATAACCATGATATGGCCTCGCCACTGGGGCCATTTTATTGAAGGAATAATAGTGATGCGCCGCATCGTTGACTATCTGGTGAATAATATACGCGAGCATTTTATGCTCTACATTATTTTATGGTCTCTGCTGGCAATCATGGATGTAATATATATTATGTTTTTCTGATCTTAGCCTGCTGACAATAATTGACAGCAATTGAGATTTCTTTAATTTTTATTGTGATTAATTGAATAATCAGAAACCCTACAAAGTACCTCACATCAGGCTCTACCCGCCCATCTTTCTCTAAACACCTGATGATCAACTCATCATCACATCAAATTTATTGAATTAAGAATAAATATCATCACTATTGTTATTTATTAGTTGCATTAATGTCTTTTACAGGCCATTTTCATTCACTTCTGAAATATCTATCGGTGTATTTATGCAATTCAATAATAGTCCACAGCGCTATGGTGTGGTGTCAGCCGTTTTACACTGGCTGGTCGCGCTTGCCGTGTATGGCATGTTTGCGTTGGGTTTATGGATGGTCACACTCAGCTATTACGATGGCTGGTACCACCAGGCACCTGAACTGCATAAAAGCATCGGCGTATTGCTGATGATGGGGCTGGTGATTCGCGTGGTCTGGCGGCTGTTCTCTCCTCCTCCTGCGGCATTGAAAAGCTATTCTCGCTTAACTCGTCTGGCTGCGGCCCTGGGCCACCTCAGTTTATATCTGCTGCTGTTCTCCATTGCCATCAGTGGGTATTTAATTTCGACCGCAGACGGCAAACCCATCAGCGTCTTTGGCTGGTTTGAGATCCCCGCCACGCTCGCCAACGCCGGGGCGCAGGCCGATCTCGCCGGAAGCCTGCACCTGTGGCTTGCCTGGAGCGTTGTGGTCCTCTCTCTTTTACATGGGCTGATGGCCCTGAAACACCACTTTATCGACAACGACGATACCCTTAATCGCATGTTGGGAAAATCGTCATCTGACTATGGAGCTTAAAATGAAAAAAAACCTGCTGGGACTGACTCTCGCATCTTTACTGTTTACCACCGGTTCGGCCATCGCGGCAGATTACAAAATCGACAAAGAAGGACAACATGCCTTTGTTAATTTTCGTATTCAGCATCTGGGATACAGCTGGCTGTACGGCACCTTTAAAGACTTCGACGGATCGTTTACCTTCGATGAAAAAAATCCAGCCGCCGATAAAGTGAACGTCACCATTAACACCAACAGCGTTGACACTAATCATGCCGAGCGTGACAAGCATCTTCGCAGCGCAGATTTCCTTAACGTCGCCAAATTCCCGCAGGCGACCTTCACCTCCACCAGCGTGAAGAAAGCGGGTAACGACCTGGATATTACCGGGGATCTGACGCTGAATGGCGTCACCAAACCGGTCATGCTGGACGCGAAGCTTATTGGTCAGGGTGGCGATCCATGGGGTGGCACCCGTGCAGGCTTTGAAGCACAAGGGAAGATTAAGCTGAAGGACTTTAACATCACCACCGACCTGGGGCCTGCTTCACAGGAAGTAGACTTAATCATCTCGGTAGAAGGTGTTCAGCAGAAATAGCATCTCAATGCTGCCAAAATGGAAGCCGGATGAGGCTGTAGCCCTCATCCGGCATCATTTTATTGCGCAGGGTCCGGAATACCCAGTTTAGTATTCAGACGGCCACGGGACTTATTAAAAATTTTATTGCCATTCTCACGACCTGCGCGACGGCGACGTTGTTCCTCTTCAGGCAACGTACTCTCTTCACAACACAGATCGCTGCAGCACCCTTTGTACTTCTCGGCGCAGGCCGGGCACTGGATAAACAGAAGATGGCAGCCGTCATTTTTGCAGTTGGTATGACTGTCGCACGCCACACCACACTGGTGACAATGTGCGATAACATCTTCGGAGATCCGCTCCCCCATCCGTTCATCAAAAACAAAGTTTTTACCGATGAAGCGTACCGGAAGTCCCTGTTCTCGAGCTTTACGGGCATATTCAATAATGCCGCCCTCAATGTGCCAGACTTTACTGAACCCGTTGTATTTCATCCAGGCGCTGGCCTTCTCACAGCGAATACCGCCCGTGCAGTACATTACGATTTTTTTATCTTTATGTTCCTGCATCATTTCAACGGCTTTCGGCAACTGATCGCGGAACGTATCTGCCGGGATCTCCATGGCGTTCTCGAAGTGCCCCACCTCATACTCATAGTGGTTGCGCATATCGATAAACACCGCGTCAGGATCGTCAAGCATGGCGTTTACTTCTGCCGCCTTCAGGTAATCACCAACGTTGCTGGCATCAAAAGCAGGATCATCGATGCCATCTGCCACAATACGTTCACGGACTTTCATGCGCAGTACCCAGAACGATTTTCCGTCATCGTCCAGCGCAATGTTAAGTCGCAGCCCGGCAAATGCAGGATCAAACGCGTACAGCTGCTGACGGAATGCCTCGACCTTGCTTTGCGGCACGCTGATTTGTGCGTTAATGCCTTCGTGCGCCAGATATACGCGCCCGAAAACGTTCAGCTCGGTGAACAGTTGGTACAGTGCATCACGCGTATCCTGAGGATTAACGAGGTTGAAATATTTATAAAATGAAATCGTAGTGCGCGGCTCAGATTCCGCCAACATTTTAGCTTTGAGCGCGTCATTCGAAATGCGGTTGTGTAACACTGGCATGGTGTACGTTTCCTGCAGTCAGTAAAAAGATGAAAATCGGCCGGCATCATAAAGCAAACATCGCCAATTTACATCCACACATTTTACGCTACATTTCATACTTCATGATAAAAGCGTCACAACAATTGACGAAAAACCAGCCATTCTCTCGTCACAAATTTTTGATACGCGCGAAAAAATGCGACAATACAGGGCATTGGTCGTTTAATGACAGGATAGACATGACGAATTTACCCAAGTTCTCGGCTGCACTTTTGCATCCACGTTATTGGTTAACCTGGCTAGGTATTGGCATCCTTTGGTTGATCGTGCAGTTACCCTATCCGTTCCTCTATAAGCTGGGCTGTACATTAGGTCGGCTGGCGTTACATGTGATGAGACGCCGGGCAAAGATTGTTTCGCGTAATCTGGAGCTGTGCTTCCCACAGATGAGCGAACAAGAGCGTCAGCAGATGGTGGTAAAAAACTTTGAGTCCGTCGGCATGGGCGTAGTGGAAACTGGCATGGCCTGGTTTTGGTCCGACCGTCGTATTACGCGCTGGACCGAAGTAATCGGCATGGAGCATATTCGTGATGTTCAGGCACAGCAGCGTGGGATCCTGTTAGTGGGTCTGCACTTTCTGACGCTTGAATTAGGCGCGCGTCAGTTTGGTTTACAGGAACCCGGTATCGGGGTGTATCGCCCCAACGACAATCCGCTGCTCGACTGGCTGCAAACCTGGGGGCGTATGCGCTCCAATAAATCAATGCTCGATCGTAAAGATCTAAAAGGGATGGTCAAGGCTCTGAAGAAAGGTGAAGTGGTCTGGTATGCCCCGGATCACGACTACGGCCCACGCTCCAGCGTCTTTGTGCCGCTGTTTGCTGTAGAGCAGGCTGCAACCACCTCTGGGACATGGATGCTGTCGCGGATGTCCAATGCGTGTCTGGTGCCGTTTGTCCCTCGTCGTAAACCTGACGGCAAAGGGTATCAGTTGATTATGCTGCCGCCGGAATGTTCGCCGCCGCTGGACGATGCTGAAACCACCGCCGCGTGGATGAACAAAATTATTGAGAAATGCATCATGATGGCGCCGGAGCAATATATGTGGCTACATCGCCGGTTCAAAACACGCCCTGAAGGCGCACCTTCCTTGTACTGACCCTTTGTTGCAGCCCGCGGGCTGCAACATCTCCCCCTCCGTTTAGGTTTTACTGCTCTGCGCATTGCAGCGACTATCAACCAGGCGCATAATTAGTCTGCTTACTTATTTTTACACGATAGCGCAAACAGCGCGCCACACTGCGGATCGCTATGTCACCCTCAGATGTCTCCATCAACTGGAAGCGTAATCTCACGGTTGCCTGGCTCGGTTGCTTTTTAACCGGTGCAGCATTTAGCCTAGTGATGCCTTTCTTACCCTTGTATGTCGAAAGCCTCGGCGTGACGGGACACGGTGCCCTGAACATGTGGTCGGGTCTGGTGTTCAGCATTACGTTTCTTTTTTCAGCTATCGCTTCACCTTTCTGGGGCGGCCTTGCAGATCGCAAAGGCAGGAAAATCATGCTCCTGCGCTCAGCGCTGGGGATGGCTGTCGTGATGCTGCTAATGGGGCTGGCGCAAAATATCTGGCAGTTTTTGATCCTGCGTGCGCTGCTGGGACTGCTTGGTGGGTTCATTCCCAATGCGAATGCGCTGATCGCCACCCAGGTGCCGCGCAATAAAAGCGGCTGGGCGCTGGGAACACTTTCAACCGGCGGCGTCAGTGGCGCACTGCTGGGCCCGCTGGCGGGAGGCTTGCTTGCCGACCAATACGGGTTGCGCCCCGTTTTCTTTATTACCGCCAGCGTGCTGCTGCTCTGTTTTATGCTGACGTTATTTTTTATTCGTGAGCATTTTCAACCGGTCAGCAAAAAAGAGATGTTGCACATTCGGGAGGTCGTCGGATCCTTAAAAAATCCAAAGCTGGTACTGAGTCTGTTCGTCACCACACTGATCATTCAGGTCGCAACCGGATCCATCGCACCTATCTTGACACTGTATGTGCGGGAACTGGCGGGTAACGTCGGCAATATCGCTTTTATCAGCGGCATGATCGCTTCCGTTCCCGGCGTGGCCGCTTTACTCAGCGCGCCAAGGCTGGGCAAATTAGGCGACCGCATAGGCCCGGAGAAGATCCTGATTGTCGCCCTGGTCATTTCCGTATTGCTGCTCATCCCCATGTCATTCGTCCAGACGCCCTGGCAGCTCGGCGTCCTGCGCTTTTTGCTGGGAGCCGCCGACGGCGCACTGCTCCCTGCCGTACAAACGCTGCTGGTCTATAACTCAACCAACCAAATAGCCGGGCGTATTTTCAGCTACAACCAGTCATTTCGTGATATTGGCAACGTGACGGGGCCACTGATGGGCGCAGCTATTTCAGCCAACTATGGTTTTCGCGCGGTCTTCTGCGTGACCGCGGGAGTGGTCTTATTTAACGCGCTCTACTCCTGGAACAGCCTGCGCCGACGTCGCGAAACCCAGCGCACGCAATGATTTTTGTGCATTCATACTTGCACTAGCGGAGAATCAACTATTATTTCCCTGAATACCTCATTAAATCAAAGGGAGACGCTGATGACCATGTATGCCACGCTGGAAGAAGCCATTGATGCTGCCCGTGAAGAGTTTCTGGCTGATAACCCCGACCTAGATGCGGACGACGCCAGTGTTCAGCAGTTGAACGTACAAAAGTATGTGCTACAGGATGGTGACATCATGTGGCAGGCTGAGTTTTTCGCCGACGAAGATGAGGAAGGCGAATGTCTGCCGATGCTGAGCGGTGAAGCGGCACAAAGCGTCTTTGATGGCGATTATGATGAGATTGAAATTCGCCAGGAGTGGCTGGAGGAAAATACCCTCCACGAGTGGGATGAAGGCGAATTCCAGCTTGAACCACCTCTGGATACCGAGGAAGGTCAGACAGCAGCCGACGAATGGGATGAGCGGTAATTACTCGTAGGGACCATGATGGATGTCAAGGGGCAACAGCAGCGTATCAAACACCAGTGAAAAAGGCAGATCGATCAGGGTGACATAGCGCCATGCTGAATCCCGGACATCCCACTGCACGCCGGGATAGTATTGATTTCCGTGACCTTGCCCCGGGATCGTGCGGCTAATAATACTGCCGCACCCGCTCAGCAAGATGACCATGATTCCAACCGCAAGTATTCGCACCTGAACCCTCATTAACAACATTGTCATCCGCATAAAAAAATACCGGCACCAGGCCGGTATTTTCACATTTCAGGCGTTCTATTTCTTCCTGAGTGCCAGCGGGTTCAGGGTTATCCCCTGATAATAATTAACCCACGACGAATACTTATCCGGCGAGTTCCAGACGCGATAATGTAAACGCGCCATGGTCACCGGATCGCTCAACAGCACAAGGCGGCGATCGCGATTCAGTTTCTCAGGTGTATCGTTCAGCGCCTGCTCGACATGACGGTCACGGGCAATCTCCAGCACGTTACTGGCGCGGTGACGCGCGGTCGCCATCGCCGTAGCCAGTGCGTTAAATGACGGGTTAAACACCGCGTGCATAAAGCCGTCATCCAGCGAGCGATTGCGATTCATTACCAGGTAGTTATCCGTATCCACCAGCACCTGCGGAGGAGAATACTCCTCCGGGATCAGGAACAGCTTCCAGCGCTTGGTACGTAACCCTATCGTTGAACGGCTGGAAATCACCGACACAAACGGCGACAGGATCAGGGAGAAGACAATCGGTGCCAGCCAGAACAGGAAGCGCAGATCCAGCCAGGCCATACCGACCGCCCAGACCAGACCCAGCAGCAGCTGGGAGCCGTGACGCATAAACGCTTCACCCCACGGAGTGGAGTCATCATCACGCTGCGGCGAGTTCCAGACGACTTCCCAACCGAGGAAAGCACTGACCACGAAGACGGTATGGAACAGCATACGCACCGGCGCCAGCAGCACGGAGAACAGCACCTCCAACAGCAGCGACAGCGTCACGCGGACAAAACCGCCGTACTCTTTCGTCCCTTTGCACCAGATGAGCAAAATACTCAGCAGCTTCGGCAGGAACAGCAGCACCATGGTTGAGGCAAACAGCGCAATCGCCAGCTCAGGACGCCACTGCGGCCACACCGGGAACAACTGACGCGGCTGCAGGAAGTATTGCGGCTCCGTCAGCGCATGCACCACCTGCAATGCGGTTGAAAGCGCGAGGAACATAAACCACAGCGGGGCAGACAGATAAGACATCACGCCCGTCAGGAACACCGCACGGTGAACCGGATGCATCCCTTTGACCAGGAACAGACGGAAGTTCATCAGGTTGCCGTGACACCAACGACGGTCACGCTTCAGTTCATCAAGCAGGTTTGGCGGCAGCTCTTCATAAGAACCCGGCAGATCGTAGGCAATCCACACCCCCCAGCCTGCACGACGCATTAACGCCGCTTCCACGAAGTCATGGGAGAGGATCGAACCCGCAAACGAGCCTTCACCCGGTAGCGGTGCGAGCGCACAATGCTCAATAAACGGCTTCACGCGAATAATCGCGTTGTGACCCCAGTAGTGCGACTCCCCGAGCTGCCAGAAGTGAAGCCCGGCGGTAAACAGCGGCCCATACACGCGCGTAGCAAACTGCTGGCAGCGTGCATACAGCGTGTCCATACCGGACGCTTTTGGCGACGACTGAATAATACCGGCATTCGGGTTCGCTTCCATCAGACGCACCAGGCCGGTCAGGCAATCGCCGCTCATTACCGAGTCCGCGTCCAGGACGACCATGTAGCTGTACTGATTCCCCCAGCGACGGCAGAAGTCATCAATGTTGCCGCTTTTACGCTTCACACGACGACGACGACGGCGGTAGAAAATCTGTCCTTCGCCCTGCACTTCAGCGATCAGCTCCATCCAGGCTTTTTGTTCCGCCACGCAGATATCAGGGTTGTAGCTGTCGCTCAGGATGTAGACATCGAAATGCGCAGCATTACCCGTGGCTTTCACCGATTCCCACGTGGCGCGCAGCCCCGCGAATACGCGGTCAACGTCCTCGTTACAGATAGGCATGATCAACGCGGTGCGGTGCTCAGGGTTTAATGCTTCATCCCCCACCGTTGACGCGGAAATACTGTACTTATCGCGGCCAATCAGCAGTTGCAAGAACCCCATCAGCGCGGTCCAGAACCCTGCCGATACCCAGCAGAACAATACCGCAAACAGAATCAGGATACCGGTCTGGAGCACATAGGGCAGCAATTGCATAAAGGAGACCCACAGGTCCTGCCCCATCATGTCTGCCGGATTAATGAACGCCCAGCCCTGGTACGGAAGAATGGTCTTCATATACCAGGTCGCAACGACCGTTTGCGCCAGCGTTAAGATAAGCAGCGTATAGCGGCGAATCGTCCCGACGGTACGCCATTTCTGTTCACTTTCTTGTTCTTCTTTCGTCAAACGAGAAAGATAACGCGGCGTAACATCGCGTCCACGCAGACGATCCCAAAAACGGCCTACCGGGTTGGTACGCCAGGGATCGGGAAACATAGATGTACGCGTAGCCTTCGGCATAGCCTGCAGCTGGTCGCGTCCTTCATCGTCTTTAATTAACTGCTCTTTGGCCAGAGAATCCGGCCAGGCTTGCTCAAGGCGAGCTTTAACAGACCCCTGTGGTGAATCGTCTTCGCGCGAGTAAGTACGATGCTCAGCATCCAGCGCCTGATGAACGGCGCGGATGTCAGTTTTCGGCAGTGCCGCTTTCTTGATATCCGAAAGCGGCATTGCGTCAATATACTCAGTTGTCTTATTCATTGGCAGGTAACTGGTAG
Organism: Citrobacter sp. JUb117; assembly: GCF_024809055.1. Classification (NCBI taxonomy): domain Bacteria; kingdom Pseudomonadati; phylum Pseudomonadota; class Gammaproteobacteria; order Enterobacterales; family Enterobacteriaceae; genus Citrobacter; species Citrobacter sp. JUb117. The sequence goes on along the minus strand of NZ_JANUFB010000001.1, from coordinate 529,234 downwards.
CTCCAGGTTTCACTCAACGGCTGATCGGCATTGACCAACGCAGCACGCATTTCAGTGGTTTTCTTCGCATCTTTCACTTTCACGCGCAGCATCAGACGCCAACCCTTAGTGACCGGGTTATAACGCACCGTACTCTCAACGATTTCACCGTTATCACCAATGCTGGTCTGCGCGGTGACTGGGGTATCCTGCGGCAGTTTTTTCATATCTGCGCCGGCAAAATCCACGATAAATGCAATCGTGCCGTCAGGCTGACGAATGAGGTTCGATTGTTTGACATCACCGGTAGAACGACGCGTCTGCTGTACCCAGGCATTATCCGGCGCATGAAGTTTGTCTTCATCGCGGGTAAAGGTCAGTGTGTACTTGAAGTTCATCTCTTTGCCTGCTTCAGGCAGTTGGTCCGGCGTCCAGTAAGCGACGATGTTGTCGTTGGTTTCATCGTTGGTTGGGATTTCAACTAACTCAAGTTTCCCCTTGCCCCAGTCACCTTTCGGCGTTACCCAGGCACTCGGACGCAGGTCGTAGCGGTCGTCGATATCTTCAAAACGCGAGAACTGGCGACCACGTTGCAGCAGACCAAATCCCTGCGGGTTTTCCATCGCAAAACTGCTCACCGCGAGATGTTTCGGGTTATTCAGCGGACGCCAAATCCACTCGCCGTTGCCAGCATGGATAGACAAACCGTTAGAGTCATGCAGCTCCGGACGATAGTTGGTCGCCGGAGACGGTTGGTTCGGCCCGAACAGGAACATACTGGTCAGCGGCGCAACGCCCAGTTTGCCTACTTTGTCGCGCAGGTAAACTTTGGACTGAACGTCCACCACCGTGTCACGGCCTGGCATAATCACAAAACGATAGGCCCCAGTGGCGCGTGGGGAGTCCAGCAATGCATAGATGGTTAAACGTTTGTCAGTCGGTTTTGGACGTTCGATCCAAAACTCGCGAAAACGGGGAAATTCTTCACCGGAAGGCAGTGCGGTATCAATAGCGAGGCCGCGTGCAGACAGGCCATAAACCTGACCGGCTCCCAGGACGCGGAAATAGCTGGCACCGAGCATGCTGACGATTTCATCGTTTTTATCTTTGCTGTTGATCGGGTACAGCACCTTGAACCCGGCGAAACCGAGATCTTTTACCGTGTCTTTATCATGCTGAACATCGCCGAAATTAAAATAATCCGGGTTGTATTTGATTCTCTTTACCGCTGTGGCGGTAACTTCGTTGATCTTGACCGGCGTGTCGAAGTACATACCCTGGTGGTAGAACTCGAGCTTAAATGGGGTCTTGAGATTGCTCCAGTAGGCTTTATCGTGATTGAACTGGATCTGCTGATAATCCGCATACTTCATGTCGCGGAAAACGGAGGGCAAGTTACTTTTAGGCGCCTCATAGCCTTTATCGGCTAAGGATTGAGCTTGCTTTGCCACATCATCAATACTGAATGCCCAGCTCGAAGATGTGTACAGCGTTAACATGACTGCTGCACCCAACCAACGCATTTTCATCATTTGTAGTTTATGTTTCATAATTAGTAAGCACTTCCCCCTTTGTGTGCTTATATTGATCCGATCCATTTTAATGGATAATCGGGTATTCCGACAACTGAATCCCTGTATTGTTCGCGCGCTGGCTCATGGTTTAATCAGGTTCATCTGCCTGTTTTCACTTTGCGTGCTTATCCTGGAGACAGGTTGTTGGACTTCGTGTAGGGTTGCCCTCGAATGTAACCATTATTCGTCTTAGGGATAAGACGAAAAGTCTGAGAATACGTAACTGTTTATGAGCTCTGTATCCCCTCCGCGTGAATATTTTCTTGACTCCATCCGCGCCTGGCTGATGTTGTTGGGGATCCCATTCCATATCTCATTGATCTATTCCACACACACCTGGCACGTGAACAGTGCTGAACCGTCGTGGTGGCTAACCTTGTTTAACGACTTCATCCATGCGTTTCGCATGCAGGTGTTTTTTGTTATTTCGGGTTATTTTTCCTACATGTTGTTTTTACGCTATCCATTAAAACGCTGGTGGAAAGTGCGTGTTGAGCGCGTGGGGATCCCGATGTTGACCGCGATTCCCTTGCTCACACTGCCGCAATTTATCATGCTGCAATATGTAAAAGGGAAAGCAGAGAGTTGGCACACGCTCAGCGGGTACGATAAATATAACGCCCTTGCCTGGGAGCTCATTTCTCATCTGTGGTTTTTGCTGGTCCTTGTGGTGTTAACGACCGTGAGCATGTGGGTATTTACCCAAATTAAGAAGCGTCAGGAAAGCCAGCAGGGAACGCCCCCTGCCCCAGCGTCAATGGTAAAGTTAACGCTAATTTTTGCCTTGCTTGGTGTGGGCTACGCCGTCGTCAGACGAACCATTTTTATTCTCTACCCTTCGATCCTCAGCGACGGCATGTTTAATTTTGTCGTCATGCAAACGCTGTTTTATGTGCCTTTCTTTATGCTCGGCGCGCTGGCATTCATTAATCCCAATCTGAAGGCGCTGTTCACCACCCCCTCGCGTGGTTGCACTCTCGGTGCAGGAGCGGCCTTTGTGGCGTACCTACTCAACCAACGTTACGGCAACGGCGACGCCTGGATGTATGAAACTGAATACGTGGTAACCATGGTTCTGGGGCTGTTGATGGTTAACGTGGTCTTTTCGCTCGGCTATCGTTTATTGAATTTTCAGTCAGCGCGCGTAACCTATTTTGTCAATGCATCGCTGTTTATTTATCTGGTGCATCATCCGTTAACGCTGTTTTTCGGCGCCTATATCACACCGCACATCTCATCCAATCTGCTGGGCTTTCTCTGTGGACTGCTGTTTGTGGTCGGGATCGCGGTGATACTGTACGAAATTCATCTCCGGATCCCGGTACTGAAGTTTTTGTTTTCAGGAAAACCGCCGGTTAAGCAGGACAAAAACAAGGCCGTCACTGGTTAGCTTGGGTTACGTCGTTCAGAGCAACCATTCAATCGGTAATATCGAGGCCAGCTTCACCAATACCCGCTTCCAGAATCCGGTGGCGGGTTCTTTTTTCAGCACCTGCTCATGACCCTGCTGGCGGTCAATCCAGTTAATCCGTCCCCAGCGATCGAGACGCAATTGCCAGGCAACATCATGCTGACTCTGCATAAAACGGTTATGAATCAGTGCAGCCAGGCTTTCGCTTTCAATCACAAATCCCATTTCCGTGTTGAGCAATGTGGAGCGCGGATCAAAATTAAGCGAGCCGATAAACACCTTACGCCCGTCAATACTGAAAGTTTTAGCGTGCAAACTCGAGCCCGAATTACCGGTTAATCCGCGATCGTGTACAGCCGTGGCGCGATCGCGTGTCGGTTTAAGCTCATATAATTCCACACCATAGCGCAGCAGTTTTTTTCGCCAGCGCGCGTAGCCGGCATGAACAATTGCCACATCATTCGCCGCCAGCGAATTGGTTAGAATGGCAATTTTGACCCCTTTTCTCACCAAACGCAGCAGTTGGGCCACGCCCGCCCGTGTAGGCACAAAATAGGCGGAAATAATATCAATACGCTCGGTAGGTGAGCCCATAATATCGAACAAGCGCTGAGGTAATAGCGAATGGCGCGGAGCCTTCCCCTCACCTTTTAGCGGGTCGTCGCTGAGCAGACGTGTTTTGGCCCAAATCAGCGGCAACGCCCCCCGATCGAGGCTGGCCATGAACTGGCTGGTTTCCAGCTTATTCAGGTAACGGCGAGTTATATCATCGTTATACCAGGACTCCGGCAGGTCAATACGCTGGGTAGGTTCAGGCTCTGACAGTGAGAGCACTTTTTTGAGTGTTGAAACGGACTGACACTGCCAGTAACGTTCAAAATCATCCGCAACCTCGGCCACCACCGGCCCTACGGCCATTACATCCAAATCAGAAAATAGCGGCTGTTCGCCTGCGCCAAAATAGGCGTCACCGATATTGCGCCCGCCAACCAACGTGACCACCCCGTCGGCGGTATAACTTTTATTATGCATACGACGGTTAAGTCGGGCGAAATCGGTTAAATAGCCCACCGCACGCAAGATGCGAAAAGAGAAAGGATTAAACAGGCGGACTTCGATATTCGGGTGGTTATCCAGTAATTGCAGCGTATCATCCAGACCCGGCGTGTTGTTGTCGTCCAGCAACAAACGGACCTGCACGCCACGTTTCGCTGCGGCCAGCAGTACCGAAAACAATAGCAGCCCGGACATGTCGTTCTCCCAGATGTAATACTGCACATCCAGGGAGCGTTCCGCCATTTCAGTGAGTCGATAGCGAGCGGCATACGCATCCAGACTGTCATCCAGCGCAAGGATGCCGCATTGTTCAGGATGGCTGGCGCAAAGCGGAGTAATTGCACGCTCGAGCCGCGTCATATCAGGCTGGGTTATCATCGCCTTGCTGGGGGAGTAATCTGTTATAAAGTTGGGCCGTTTCGTCATCAAAACACACGAAGTAAATATGCTCAGGTAGCGCCCGGCGGGTCGTGAACCTCAACACCGTGTTGACGGCGATTTCCGCTGCTGCTGCGCGCGGATAACCATACACTCCCGTGCTAATCGCCGGAAAAGCAATGGATTGATAGCCATTGGCTAAGGCCAGTTGCAGCGTGTTCAAATAGGCCTCTTCGAGACGTTCAGCTTCATGATGATCGCCCCCCTGCCACACAGGCCCCACGGTATGAATAACCGCTTTCGCAGGAAGATTGCCTGCCAGAGTGATGACCGCATGACCCGTTGGACATTCTCCCTGCTGTTGGATAACCTGTTTGCAGGCCTCCAACAATGCCGGTCCGGCAGCGCGATGAATTGCCCCATCCACACCACCGCCTCCCAATAGGGACGAATTGGCAGCATTGACGATCACATCAACAGCCATCGTCGTAATGTCGCCCTGTACCACATGAACACGCGATTGCATAAACTTCCCCTGACGAAACACCTTCTCTTCAGTGTACAGCAGGGTTTTCCAGGAAATCTCACTTTTTAACGAAACGGCTGCATATCTACGCCAGAACGACTTATTTATATTCAATGTTAAGAATAGCGAGGGTTTTCTGCTCATTGAGGTAGTGCATGTTAGCGCTCGCAATTTGCTTAACATTCTGCGGCACCAGAGTGACCTGTTGCGCATTAAAACGGCTACTTTGCATCTTGCCGTCGCGTATACATGACATTTCTATCTGTTGTTGCTGGGTGCTAACTTCACAAGGCGGTTCCACTATTTCACCGCGAAAATGAATAATCCCACCCGCTGAGATTTGTTGAGCACTTACGGATACTGTAAAAAGAGAAAAAACACCAATGCCAATACTCAGAATTCTGTTCGCTAAAGTACACATAAAGGTTCCTCAATGATTAGTCCTCTTGAGGGATCGGTATGATCCTTCACCGCTGCGATTAACGACCCGATAAAAACATCTTCACGTTTCTATATTCATAGAACAGCAATGCGCTCCCAGCCACACCCGACCTGCAAATACTTCAGTCCCTCAAGAATGACCGGATGAGTCTGTCCATTGTTGTGAGAGATGCAGCGATTGCCCATCCGAAACGGTGACAATAATTTTTACTGAGTCCTCAGCGGAAATATTAAAGCTCAGCTTAGTTAAATCAATCGGCCGATTAGCAGGGACCGAAAGGCTTGTTTTCTGCTGCGTTTGGCTTTGCCCCCCCTTCCCTTCACGTATCGCGAAGACTTGTACCTGACATTCACAGGGTTGCGTTAACGTTACCTGAGGAATAATGGTGTACATTTCGCCTTGCTGGGTTGTATTAAAGGTGATTTGATTTGACAGCGCGGCAATAAGTAATAGCGTATGCATACTATTCTCCCGAAAAAAAACAGGGCTTTCGCCCTGTTTATTCTCAGTCAGCAGACTGAATTAATGTTGGTTAGCCGTGACGTTGTTGCCAAAACCAACCTGACGAACCAGAACGTTGGAGTCAGACGCAGTCTGATTAACCACCGCACCGTTGCGACCACCGTATTGGGTCACGTTAATGTCCGCACGTTTAGCATTCCACTGATTGATGTCAGCGCTGTTGCTGAAGCCTGACTGTTTCAGACTAATGGTACTGTCATCAGCACCTTGTCCGACGGTTGCCCCGTTACCACGCCCATGCTGGGTGATGGTCACATCGGATTTACGTGCATCACTTTGCAGCGCATTCGCAATGTTGCCAGAACCATACTGGTAAATACTCATTGATGATTCTGGACCAAAATTATTACCACCACCATGGTGATTGCCGTTGCCGCCCCATTGCGGAACAACACCAGCCAGAGCACTGCCAGAAACTACGATTGCTGCGAATGCTGCCACTTTTAAAAGTTTCATGGTAAACCCCCATCGGATTGATTTAAAAGTCGTTCATGGATTAGCGTTGAGTCACGCGAATGGCCATTTGCGACTGTCTCTGCACCACAACTGCTGTTTTTTGTGTACCGTACTGGGTAATATTTGCTTTATTACCCGAACCTTTCTGGATAATAACGGCCGTATTACCGTAAGAACCTTGTTTTATACTCGCATCATTGGAACTACCCGCCTGATCTATATATGCAAGATTATATGATCCTGCCTGATCTATTTTCGCTCGGTTACTTGAACCATCCTGCGAAATGACCGACAATAGCTTCGAGCCCGACTGGCGTGTATTGGCACTGTTCCCAGTGCCTACTTGACCAATAATGGCTGCCTGATTAAATGAAGACTTACTTAATTCATTTACCGCAAAGTTATATTCTGCATTAGCCATGTCATAACTTGTTGCGGACACAATTCCAGGCACACCCAGCATTGTAAACATCATAAATAACAACTTGTTTTTCATGTTGTCACCCTGGACCTGGTCGTACATGAAGTTGAATTATTTACCACTCAAGTTTTGTTGTTAACATGACTTAAACTTGTTAATGCCACGTTACGATGAAGAGTATGTCCGTTGAAACATTTTAAATAACTCACCCGCGAGTGGTATTTTTATATTCAGATTCACCCCAAAGTACTAATTAACAGCCAATAACGCTGTTATCTGTATACATTTTATTTTGGCTTTAGCGTGAGATGTGCATTTCTATGCAGAAGCATAAAAAACCAATTTTCAGCGACTTCAGGCCCTCGCAGCGCGAGGTGGTGATAGGCCTTGGCGCAAGTCGTGACAAACATCATTTTTTTCTGTCGAAAATTACTCAACGTAAAGTGAGACAAAAACTTCAGAATTCATTAGAAAGCTCAAACGAAAGAACTATAAATAAACTTCTTATTTATCATGCGATTAATATAATTTGTATGATTTTTTAAATCTATGCAATAACAGTAAAGTGTACAACTTTCCTATCAAATCTAAACTCAATAAAAACCTTAAAATCACATTTTAATATATAAATTTACATTATGTAACAAGTTTAACACTTGCTTTAAGATTTGTAATAGCTAGATTGAAATCAGTTGAAGTCCATTTGTTTTAATATTTTTACCCCTTTGGGTCGATATTTTATTTCTACACAGCAGTGCAGCATCTGTCAGTACTTCTGGTGTCTCTATTTTAGTAGAGGCAGCTGTCAGGTGTGCGACTATAAAAGTGGAGTTTCATCATGTTTAATGAAGTCCATAGTATTCATGGTCATACATTATTGTTGATCACTAAACCGTCCCTGCAGGCAACTGCATTATTACAACATTTAAAGCAATCGCTGGCGCTCACCGGAAAACTGCATAATATTCAACGTTCTCTGGACGATATTTCCTCCAGCTGCATTGTTTTACTGGATATGATGGAGGCAGATAAAAAGCTGATCCATTACTGGCAAGATAACTTAAGTAGAAAAAACAACAGTATAAAGACGTTATTGTTGAATACACCCGATGATTATCCGTACCGGGATATTGAAAACTGGCCGCATATCAATGGTGTATTTTACGTAGCAGAAGATGAACAGCGTGTGGTGGCCGGGTTACAAGGCGTTTTACGCGGTGAATGCTACTTCTCGCAAAAGCTCGCCAGCTACCTGATCACACATTCTGGAAACTATCGTTATAACAGTACAGAGTCAGCACTACTCACACATCGTGAAAAAGAGATCCTTAATAAACTGCGTATCGGCGCCTCAAATATTGAAATCGCACGCTCACTGTTTATCAGTGAAAATACGGTAAAAACGCATCTTTATAATCTTTTCAAAAAGATAGCTGTGAAGAACCGTACGCAGGCGGTCTCGTGGGCCAATGATAACCTCAGGCGATAATGCCATGAAACGCTATTTGAACTGGATTGTGGCAGCAAATTTATTCCTTGCTGCCGGGAATCTACACGCCGCTGTAGAAGTGGAGGTTCCCGGACTGTTAACCGACCACACTGTCTCTTCAATCGGCCATGATTTTTATCGTGCGTTTAGCGACAAGTGGGAAAGTGAGTACACAGGAAACTTAACCATCAATGAAAGGCCCAGTGCACGTTGGGGAAGTTGGATCACCATAACGATCAATCAGGACGTTATCTTCCAGACTTTTTTATTCCCGACGAAAAGAGACTTCGACAAAATAGTCGTCTTCGCTCTGGCTGAAACAGAAGATGCATTAAATCGTCGGCAAATAGATCAAACACTATTAAGCACAAGCGATTTAGCGCGTGATGAATTCTAAAACATGATTTTGTCCGGAGGCTTTCATGCGTGTCAAACATGCAGTGGTTTTGCTCATGCTAATTTCACCATTAAGTTGGGCCGGAAACATGACGTTCCAGTTCCGCAATCCAAACTTTGGTGGCAACCCAAATAACGGCGCTTTTTTGCTGAACAGTGCGCAGGCGCAAAACTCGTATAAAGATCCAAGTGGTGACGATTTCGGTTTTGAAACCCCATCGGCCCTGGACAACTTTACCCAGGCCATCCAGTCACAAATTCTCGGCGGTCTGCTTACCAATATTAATACCGGTAAGCCGGGCAGGATGGTAACCAATGATTTTATCATTGATATCGCCAACCGAGATGGACAGCTGCAACTCAATGTCACAGACAGGAAAACGGGCAAAACATCGACGATAGAAGTGTCGGGTTTACAAACACAGTCAGCCGATTTCTAAGCTATAGCTACGAAAGGAAAAAATCATGCAGCGCTTACTTATTTTGGTTGCAATATTCTTACTCAGCGGATGCTTAACAGCTCCGCCACAAGAAGCCGCTAAACCGACATTAATGCCGCGTGCCCAAAGCTATAAAGACTTGACGCACCTGCCAATGCCTACGGGCAAGATTTTTGTCTCGGTTTACAACATTCAAGATGAAACGGGTCAATTTAAGCCTTACCCGGCAAGTAACTTCTCAACGGCTGTCCCGCAAAGTGCCACGGCGATGCTGGTCACCGCATTGAAGGATTCTCGCTGGTTTGTACCGCTGGAGCGTCAGGGATTACAGAACTTGCTTAACGAACGAAAAATTATTCGTGCTGCGCAAGAAAACGGTACCGTTGCTGTAAATAACCGTATTCCGCTTCAGTCACTGACCGCCGCAAACGTAATGGTGGAAGGGTCTATCATCGGTTATGAAAGCAACGTTAAGTCTGGTGGGGTTGGCGCGCGTTATTTCGGTATTGGCGCAGACACGCAATACCAACTTGATCAGATTGCGGTCAACCTGCGTGTGGTCAACGTCAGCACGGGTGAAATCCTTTCTTCGGTGAACACCAGCAAAACCATTCTCTCCTATGAAGTCCAGGCTGGGGTATTCCGCTTCATTGATTACCAACGTCTGCTGGAAGGTGAAATCGGTTATACCTCTAACGAACCCGTTATGCTGTGCCTGATGTCAGCCATTGAAACTGGGGTTATTTTCCTGATTAACGACGGGATTGATCGCGGATTATGGGACTTGCAGGATAAGAAACAGGTCGATAACGATATTCTGGTTAAATACCGTCATTTGTCGGTACCGCCGGAATCCTGATACTGAATATGAAAAGACAACGACAAGCGTGAGGGTAACCTCACGCTTTTTATTATTTACTGGTCAACGAAGGTGATTCTCGGTTTTCACGGCGGGACGCCAGCCACAATCCGCTGTTCTTCATTGCATAGCCAAACACCAGTCCCACTGCTAACGAAGGCAGAACCAGACGCCAGTCCCCCTGCCCTGCAAATGTTGCACATGCACCAATAAACGTACCCGGCACAAATGAAAGCAACCATTGCTTAGCCTGAATGCACATCAAGAAGGCAACAATCCCCGTAATGACATAGCCGATGATGTCCATATGCGGGGCAAGCGCACTACCGTTAATAATCACCAACGCCCACACCACACCGCTTAACAGCGTACACGCTGAGATCCACAGCCCTTTCAGCCCACTCTGCGGACAGGCAAAATAGGCTGTACAACCCAAAAAACCTGCCCAACTGAGTAAACCAAGAGAAACGGCCACCCATCCCCAGATACCGGAGAGAATGCCCGTTGTGATTGCAATAGAAAGAAGTATGTTCATGCCGCGCATCTTAGCAGAAAAACGGCATGATAATGAGATCGTGCACACAATTTATGCAAGCTGATAAATTGCGTTGCAGAATAAAGTGACTTAAATCACATTTACTCTTCTGTATCTTCCTGCAACTCGTCCCACATCGCACCAATCGCATCGCGCGTCAGCGGCGCCATGGTACGCCAGAATGGGGAACTGGCATGCGCTTCCACTTTGCCAAGGAACGCGTCACACCACGGGAGCAGATAGTCAACGAATAACGTTTCCAGCGCTTCACTTTCATCTTCAGCAGACTGATCTTCAAGCCATGACGCAGCCAGCAGCAATGTGCCGATATGATCAGCAGGAGTATCCGACAGCGGCATGCCGCGCGCAGAAAGGAATGCGCGAACATCGGATTCCTTAGCACCTTCGACCCAAGCGCTGCGATAAGGTGGCACCGCACACTCTTCACCGACAAACAGCGCGTTATAATCTGCAGCCACCTGCGGCATATCACAGCTTTTCTGTAAGCGAGCCAGCAGTTCATCTTGCTCCAGTGGCCAACTTGCTGACAGTTTACCCTCACCGATCACGGTAAAAAGAGGAACCAGTAACGGGTCCTGCGGTTGGCGGTAAAACAGCGATCCCAGGACGCGACACAGGATAGAAAACTCGTTCATTGTTGTATTCCAGTTAGTTCACAATTAAAGTTCAGCAAATTCCGCGATAGGCTCCATGCCGCGCGATTCCAGAAACGCCAGCAGGCGTTTTGGCGATACGTTTAAAATTCTGTCCTCCGGGAAGTTCACATCATCCAGGATTTTACGGCATTCACCAAATTCCCCCAGCGTGAAGGCGGTATGGGAATCCGATCCTAACGCCACCCATCCACCGGCATCGCGTACCGCTGCGGCGACTGCGCGACAGTTGTCTTCACTGCCCTTACGTGAATGCAGGAATGAGGAGTTATTGATTTCCAGTGCTACCTGGTATTTCGCTGCCGCCTGTGCGACGGCGGTAAAGTCTAACTCATACTTTGGATTTCCTGGATGACTGATAATGTGCACATTACCACTCGCCATTGTGGCAATCATCGCCTGGGTATGCGTGTCTTTATCAACAGGTGCGAAAACCGGCTCATGGAAGCCTGCAATGATTAAATCCAGGGAAGTAAACATCGGACCGGAGCAGTCGATCTCGCCGTCAATATTTTTAATATTCGCTTCAATACCGCGGAGAATTCCCACCCCGTCCACCAACCTTGGCCAAATGCGCATATTAATAAAATGCCAGTGATGCGGGGCATCTGCCATGTCCGGCCCGTGATCGGTGATCGCAAACAGCTTGATACCTTTGCGTTTGGCTTCGGCGATGTAATCACTCAGGGTGCTGTAGGCGTGGGTGCTGGCGACGGTATGCATATGCAGGTCAACGGGATACATAATTCTCTCCTGTAGTCATTTTTCGTCAAGGATAGCAGGTATCTCCACCATTAATACCCTAAATAATTAGAGCTGTAGGACGGTGTTTAGACGAAACCCGGCGGCTGGCCGGGTTGTTATCAATATCCCCTAACGCGATCGACTTGACCCGTTACGGCTTTCCCGCTCTCAAGGTTTAAAATGGTGCGTGAGATATAGTCTACGGCCTCTGCAGGACGCGTCACGGCGGCAATATGCGGCGTCATCGCCACGCGCGGATGTTTCCATAGAGGGTTATTTTCCGGTAGCGGCTCGCTGCTGTAGACGTCCAGCATCGCGCCCTTCAACTTTCCGGTATTCAGCGCAGCCAGCAGATCGTCTTCCTTCAGATGAACCCCGCGTGCCAGGTTAAGCACGTACGCCCCATCCTGCAATTGATTCAGCAGCCCGGTGTTAATAATACCTACCGTTTCTGCCGTATTTGGCAGAAGATTAATCAGCACCCGCGTTTGGCTCAGGAACGCCGCCAGCTCTGCGGTACCGGCAAAGCTTTCCACACCAGGCCAGGACTTACGCGTCCGACTCCAGCAACGCAGCGGGAAGCCCCATGCTTGCAGGCTCTCAGCCACTTTAGCCCCTAATACCCCTGCCCCCATAATCCCGACAGTAAACTCTTCGCGGGTATACTCTTGCAGCGGTTGCCATTTCGCCTGACTTTTTAGCGCCTGATAGTCATCAAAACGTCGAAACCAGTGCAGCACCTGACTCACCGCATATTCCTGCATTTGCAGACCCATACCGGTATCTTCCAGACGGAAAAGCGGGATTGACGCATCCAGCATTTCAGGGTGGGCTTTTAGCTTGCTAAGGATAGAGTCCACGCCGGCGCCCAACGCGAAAACAGCTTTTAACTTGCGACCTGCCAGCATATCAACCGGTGGATGCCAGACGAGGGCATAGTCAGCATGCGCATTATCACCCCGCTTCCATTCACGGACATTTGCGCCTGGGATTGCCTTAGCCAGTGCCTTCAGCCACCAGGCCGTATCGAATGTCGGGTGATAGAAAAGTATTTCCATATTAACTCCTGAGCAGTGTTATGCGGAACTTTCTCGCACTTATCATCATTTTCCAAGGAATATCAGAATAGCAAATTTTAGGATGCTGGCAAAAAAAGCAATTCTTGCTTATTTACGCCCCATGTTGCTTGAAGTTTGTGTAAATGCACGTTTTTTTTAAAAAGTAGATTGACGTCGGGGCGGTGTTTCCCCTACATTAGCGCCCGTTCCGCTAACGCAGGAACAACAATACGGTGAGGTGTCCGAGTGGCTGAAGGAGCACGCCTGGAAAGTGTGTATACGGCAACGTATCGAGGGTTCGAACCCCTCTCTCACCGCCATATTTGAAGAAGAGCTCGTACGCAAGTACGGGCTTTTTTTTCGTCTGTTGCAATATAGCGGATGAGATACGAGCATCTTATCCGGCCGACAACGAAATCCCCGTAGGCCGGATAAGCGAAGCGCCATCAGGCATCCTGCAAAGAAGCGTGTCTGTGTTTTTTATATGCATATAAACGATTATCCCTGCTTATAAAAAAACAAAGCCCGGTTCCCCGGGCCTTGAAGACGCAGAACCTATCAGCTGTAAGCGTTAAGCGTCCGCTGACAAAGCGCCGAGCGAACGCAATCATCTTTATTGAAACGAACGATTCCAATCATGTCATCTTCTTCGAAGCGGGCCAGCGCATCGTTTAGTCCGGATCGAACATGCGCCGGTAAATCGCACTGGGTAATATCCCCGTTCACAATTACCGTCACATTCTCCCCGAGGCGCGTCAAAAACATCTTCATCTGCGCAGCAGTGACATTCTGAGCCTCGTCGAGAATGACAACGGCATTTTCAAATGTCCGTCCGCGCATATACGCGAACGGCGCGATTTCTACCTTCCCAATCTCAGGTCGCAGGCAATATTGCATAAAGGAGGCACCCAGACGTTTTACCAGCACGTCATACACCGGGCGAAAATAGGGAGCAAACTTCTCGGAAACATCTCCAGGTAAGAAGCCGAGATCTTCATCAGCTTGCAGAACTGGACGGGTGACAATGATCCGGTCCACATCTTTGTGGATCAGAGCCTCTGCTGCTTTTGCCGCGCTGATCCAGGTTTTACCACACCCGGCTTCACCGGTGGCGAAGATCAGCTGTTTACTCTCAATAGCATTCAGGTAGTGCGCCTGAGCCTCATTTCGCGCCGTGATAGGTGTGGCATCGCGACTGTCACGCGCCATACCAATCGCTTCTACGCCGCCCATCTGCACAAGCGAGGTGACCGATTCATCTTCACGTTGTTTATGGCTACGCGAATCCCGTCTCAGCACACGTTTTGCTTCACGACGAGCTTTGATCACTGCTTTTTGTCTTCCCATGGATAGCACCTTGAGTTGTAGGTATACATCACACGCGCCATCTTCGGCACGATTATGCGCACGAACATCTGAGGGTTGGCTTCCTTGTAAGCCATTGCTTGCCTACGAATAAGACACCACACACGGCTACGCGCACCGTATAAGGCGTCAGTAACAAGGATAAGATGTGGAAGAGAGAGGAATTTAGCGGTGACGAGATGGCTACCGGAAGAGAAACGTCCGCGTAAGGTGGTGATAATGTAAGAAACCTGTCCAATACAGGACGTTACCATTCGCGATCTCCATAGTGAATGACTATCACTGCCGGGAACTACCGCTGTTACATATAAGTACAACAGAATTTATTCTCAATGCAACAATATTTTTACTTATTGTTAACTAAATTCCATCTTATCGTTGGCAACAGTCTCTTACAGAGAGATGACAGAATTATTTCACTGCAGCACGTATCACGAAAATTAATTATTTCGTTCATCGCTGAATCAGGTCAACATGTGAGGAATTGCCCCGCACAGGCGCGGGGCACGGGTATCAGGCTTGTAGCAGAGATTGTCCGAGGTAGTGGTCCGGTGTTTTTACGCCCGGTAAAGCAAAGAAGTAACCGCCGCCAATCGGCTTAACGTACTCCTCCAACGCTTCACCATTCAGGCGTTTCTGTACGGCCAAAAAACCTTTCTGCAGATCGTGTTGATAGCATACGAACAGCAGCCCCATATCCAGCTGTCCAGATTGCGTCACACCGAGCGAATAGCTGTAGCCACGACGCATCATCAGGCTGGATTCGGTCTCTTTGGTCCGCGGGTTCGCCAGCCGGATATGGCTGTCGAGCGCAATCACCTCACCTTCAGGATCATTGGCATAGTCCGGTACATCATGCTCATGCTGCATTCCCAGCGGAGCGCCGGTCTGTTTATCGCGACCAAAAATGGTTTGCTGCTCTTTAAGCGGCGTGCGATCCCAGAACTCCACGCGAAACTGAATAAGTCTCACCGCCTGATAGCTGCCCCCTACCGCCCATGCAGGCTCGCCTTGATCGGCCGTGACCCACACCACGTTTTGCATCAGCTTTTCATCAGTACCATCCGGGTTCGCGGTCCCGTCTTTAAAACCGAGTAAATTTACCGGGGTTTCTTTGCCTTTACTGCGTGCAGCATGATCGGAGATAAATCCCTCTCGCTTCCAGCGCACGCTGAGCAAATCCGGCGTGTGCTTGATGATATCGCGCAACGCGTGAATAACGGTGTCCTGCGTGTTGGCGCAAATTTGTAACAGCAGATCCCCGTGGCACAGCGCCGCATCCAGCGAATCATTCGGGAAGCGCGTCATTTTTTGCAGTGTTTTTGGCATTTGTGCTTTCAGGCCATAGCGCTCATCAAACAGTGAATGGCCGACCGACAGCGTCATCGTCAGGTTGTCCGGGGCAATGTAAGCCCCCAGTATGCCGGAGTCCATTGGCGGCAAGCGCGGATTCGGCGTTTCTGGAGCCGGGCCGCCGGTGGTCAGGAACGCAAAGCGATGGGTCAGTAAACGGAACAGACGTTCAAGATCTGCTTTGTCGCTGGCGAGGACATCAAATGCCACCAGCATCATCGAGGCCTGCTGCGGCGTCAGGATCCCCGCCTGATGCGGTCCATAAAAGGGCTGTGCATCATCGCGCGCATTGGGTGACAGAGTGCCCGGCGCACTGTGCGGTTTTTGCGCATGCGCAACCGGACAGCCGCCCGCCAGTGCCAGCGCGCCGCCCAATGCTCCCATGCCCTTCAACAGACGTCGGCGTGAGGGTTCACTCACGCCGTTTTCATTATCTTGTTGCATGATGCTTAATCCAGACCCAGTACGCCGCGTAATTGCGACAAATCTTCTGCCAGCGTCGTAATCGGCCCTTTCAGCGCGTTGCGGTCAGCATCGGTCAGTTTGTCGTAAGTTTCAAACCCGTCTTTGGTGCGATACTTGCTCAGGATGCTATCGACTTTTTTGAAGTTCGCATCCACTTTTGCCAGCAGTTCAGCATTGGATTTTTGCAGTTGAGGACGCAGGAGATCGACAATTTTCTGCGCGCCATCGACGTTGGCCTGGAAATCCCACAGGTCGGTGTGGCTGTAGCGATCTTCTTCGCCGCTAATTTTACTGGCGGCCACTTCTTCAATCAGACCCGCCGCTCCGCCAACCACTTTAGACGGTGGGAAGGCCAGTTCACTGATGCGCGTTTGCAGGTCGATAACATCGGTGTTCAACTGGTCGGCGTATTTATCCATCCCCTTGGTGGTATTGTCGCCAAACAGCGCTTTTTCCAGACGGTGGAAGCCGGTGAATTTAGGATCGGCGGCCTTTTGCTCGTAATCATCTTCACGTGCATCGATGCTGCCATCGAGGTCAGAGAACAGCTCAGCAATCGGTTCAATACGTTCATAATGCTGGCGCGTCGGCGCATACAGGGATTTAGCCTTCTCGATATCCCCGGCTTTAATGGCATCTGTAAATGCTTTGGTCCCCGCCACCAGCTGTGCGGTTTCTGCGGTTACATAGGCTTTGTATTCGGTAATTGCACCGCTCAGGCTCAGCAGGGCGTCACTCTGTGCCGCATCTGCCGTTGCGCTGCCCTTGACGATCAGCTTCCCTTTCGGGTTCGTCAGCAGGCCGCAGGTCATATCATATTCGCCAGGTTGCAGGTTGGCGGTCATTTTCTGGCTAAAGCCCGGCGCAATATTTTCACGCTCTTCCACCACCATCACGCCTTTGAGGATTTCCCACTCCAGCGCTTTCTGACTGTGGTTCTGGATAATGAACTGGGTTTTTCCGGCATTAACCGTGATTGTCATCGGTTCACACTGTTTGTCGTTAACCGTGACGTTGACCTTGGGAATATCTGCGGCGTGTGAGGCAAAAGCAGAAGTAAACAGCGCAGCCATACCCAGCTGCAGCGCACTACGGCGAAAGTTAATCGTCATGACCTATCCCTATAAATAAGTATGTTGTAACTAAATGATATTCTGCGTCGCGTTGTTATCAGGGTGCAGTACGAGACGCCGTAGAGCCTGAACGAGGCGGTAATGCAAACATAATCAGTGCCGGGATCAGGTAGATAAACCAGACGGCAACCTCACTGACACTTGGCGCTTCCTGGTAACCAAAAATCCCTTCCATCAGCGTGCCAAACAGCGAGTGCGTCGACAGCACGCTGCTCAGATCAAATGCCACATCCTGGAAATGATTCCATAACCCGGCTTCGTGGAACGCGCGAATGGCTCCGGCGGCAAGACCTGCGGCCACCAGCAAAATGAACAAGCTGGTCCATTTGAAGAAGGCCCCGAGATTCAGTCTGATCCCGCCGAGATATATCAGGTAGCCCAGAACGACGGCCGTTGCCAGTCCCAGCATCGCCCCAACCGGTGGCCAGATCCCCACATCCTGCTGAAAGGCGGCCAGCAGAAAGAAAACCGACTCCAGGCCTTCACGAGCGACGGCAAAAAAGACCATCATCACCAGCGCCCATCCGTGATGATTGCCACGCTGTAACGCGTTATCGACCGCCTGCTCCAGTTGAACTTTGACGTTGCGCGAAACTTTACGCATCCAGAAGACCATCCAGGTGAGGATCACCACGGCAATCACTGCCACAATCCCTTCAAACAGCTCCTGCTCTTTTTGCGGAAATTCACCGGTAGTTTCATTGATGAAAATCCCCAGCGCCAGGCATAGCGCCGCCGCCAGTAGAACACCAATCCACATTACGCCAATCCAGCGACCGCGCTGAGTCCGTTTCAGGTAACTGGCTATCAGGCTGACAATCAGCGCGGCCTCTAGGCCTTCGCGCAACATAATCAGAAATGGAACAAACATGCGAAGTACCCTTAAACGTTATTCTCAGTCAACTCGTGAAAAGAAAAGTAAATTACAGTGATAGTGATTATCATTACAGAAAATAAAAACTCAAGAAGAATGTTTTGAGAATGATGACTTAATGTAAACAGTTAGTCTGATAAGGGTTACTGTGATTTTGCGAAGCGGCATAAAAAGCCCGCACGCGGCGCTATGTTATTCAGTTAACGACACGTTTTCAGAAGGTATCAACATGTGCTGCCGGAGGTAATGAACATGCTATCTCAGAGAAAGTTCCGTTCACCTCATGTTCATCGTTTTTCTATGCCTTGAAGGCCTGTGAACGTGTCAAGGGTGCTATCGCCGCACCCTTGACAATCCCGGCTCCCGGCACGGAAAATTGTTGCTTCGCAATCCCCTCCGCTTATTCCTCCAGGCTATCGGGCCGGGCGCGAGGTAGCGTCCCTGCAAAACGCGCCCTGAGCCAGCATCCATGCTGGCTCTCCCGGCCTTACGGAAACACGTCGGCAATTTTCAGCCGGACCAGCCCACACCTGTCCACCTGTGCTTTTACTTGAATATCTCTGAACAGCAAAACGGATATAGCTGAAAGCCAGAGCGCTGAAGCGACACCCTGGTCCGGCTGAAAATTGATGAGGTGTTGACGGCTGACCGGGTCTGCCCGCAGGGATGCGGGCAGAGGGGACGGCCTGCTGGGACGCAGGCTCGGCCCCGACCCGACAGGCAGACGGAATAAGACGAATGAATCGCGCAGCGACGATTTTCCCGCCGGGAGCCTGGGTTGCAAGGGAGGCGGCGGTGAGCCTCCCTTGCACGTTCACGGGTATCTGCGCTTCAGAGAAATGACACTGCTGAGGTGAACGGAAACCTGAGCAAGAATCACATGTTCACCCTACATGCTTAACTGAACGGCATTGCCCGCACGCGGCAGGCTGTAGAAGCAGTAAGCAGATTACTCAACCTGTAAACGTGACGGCGGTGCAGAATGATAATGCGCATCAGCTTCAGCAAAGCGTTTTTGCATTGCGGCTGAAGGTGCTTTACCCAGCAAGCTGAACACCACGATACCAATACTGCCGAACACAAAGCCCGGGATGATTTCATACAGGCCCAGCCAGGCGAACTGTTTCCAGACGATAACCGTGACCGCACCAATGATCATCCCCGCCAGCGCACCGTTACGGGTCATACGCGACCACAGTACGGAGAACAGCACTACCGGTCCGAATGCCGCACCAAAGCCAGCCCAGGCGTAGCTCACCAGACCGAGAACGCGATTTTCCGGGTTAGCCGCCAGAGCAATAGAGATCAGCGCGACTACCAGTACCATGACGCGGCCAATCCACACCAGTTCTTTCTGGCTGGCATTTTTACGCAGGAACGCTTTGTACAAATCTTCCGTAATGGCACTGGAACACACCAGCAGCTGGCAGCTCAGCGTCGACATCACCGCCGCAAGGATAGCCGACAGCAGAATACCGGCAATCCACGGGTTGAACAGGATTTGCGCCAGTTCAATAAACACCCGCTCAGCGTTCTGGTTCACTGCACCGGCCAGTGCCGGATTGTTATTGAAGTAGGCGATACCGAAGAAACCAACGGCCACCGCGCCCGCCAGACACAGGATCATCCATGCCATGCTGATGCGACGTGCATGCACGATGCTATGGTGAGAATCTGCCGCCATAAAGCGCGCCAGGATGTGCGGCTGACCGAAGTAACCCAGCCCCCAGCCCATCAGGGAAATAATGGCGACAAAGTTCAGGCCTTTGAGCATGTCCACGTTCTCAATGCTCTTTTGTTTGATCACTTCCAGCGAGTCTTCAAAGCCGCCGACGCCAATAATCACCATCACCGGCGTCAGGATCAGAGCAAAAATCATCAGGCTGGCCTGCACGGTATCGGTCCAGCTGACGGCCAGGAAACCACCAATAAAGGTATAGATAATCGTCGCTGCCGCACCCGCCCACAGCGCTGTTTCATAACTCATGCCGAAGGTGCTTTCGAACAGACGCGCCCCTGCAACAATCCCTGAAGCACAATAGATGGTGAAAAACAGCAGAATAACCAGCGCGGAAATAATACGCAGCACGCGGCTTTTATCTTCAAAACGACCGGTAAAGTAATCCGGTAGCGTCAGAGCATTATTATTGAACTCGGTGTGTACGCGTAAACGTCCGGCCACCAGCTTCCAGTTGATCCATGCGCCTAATGTCAGGCCGATGGCGATCCAGCTTTCTGAAATCCCCGACAAGAAAATCGCCCCCGGCAGCCCCATCAGCAGCCAGCCGCTCATGTCGGATGCCCCGGCGGAAAGCGCGGTGACAAACGGCCCCAGGCTGCGTCCACCCAGAATGTAATCATCAAAGTTTTTGGTTGAACGCCATGCAATAAACCCAATCAACAACATGCCAAAAATATAGACACAGAATGTCACTAACATCGGTGTGCTAATAGCCATCAAAACTCTCCAAAATTATGTATCGACAATGCCGTGGCTTGCCGTTTTATTACCCTGCCGGAACGTGGCAAAGATATCTATGTTGACCTGGGCGACCGTATCCTGCCGGAAGCAAGGATCATTCACAATCGATTTAACACACCATTTACATCAATTTTGATCTCGAGTAGATAGCATTTTTCTGGAGGTTGCACTCTCTCACACTTTTCGCGGTTGCACCTTTAAAAAGTGTTAACTGCCGCAGAGAAAAAGCGCTCGTATTTTTTACAGACATCCCAACATATACCACATTTATTAACATTTCATTCATTTTCAAGCTTGCAAACCAAGTCACATTTAACACGGTTGCACAAAGTTGCAACATAGTGGATATTTCTCAGTAACTATCAGTCCCGTATTTCAGCACAACAGGAGTAAACGGCATGGGAACCACCACGATGGGGGTTAAGCTGGACGACGCCACACGCGAGCGTATTAAAACAGCCGCAACACGAATCGATCGCACGCCGCATTGGCTGATCAAACAAGCCATCTTTAATTATCTCGAAAGACTGGAAAATGACGATGCCCTGCCTGAGCTGCCTGCCCTACTGGCGGGTGCAGCCAATGAAGGTGATGACGCCTCGGCATACCAGAATGAAACTCACCAGCCTTTCCTCGAGTTTGCCGAGCAGATCCTGCCGCAGTCTGTTTCCCGGGCGGCGATCACCGCCGCGTATCGTCGTGCAGAAACCGACGCCGTACCGATGCTGATGGAACAGGCGCGCCTGCCGCAACCGATCGCTGAACAGGCTCATAAGCTGGCATATCAGTTAGCCGACAAACTACGTAACCAGAAAACCGCCAGCGGTCGCGCCGGCATGGTACAGGGACTCTTGCAAGAGTTCTCGCTGTCCTCTCAGGAAGGTGTTGCGCTGATGTGCCTGGCGGAAGCCCTGCTGCGTATTCCCGACAAAGCCACGCGCGATGCGCTAATCCGCGACAAAATTAGCAACGGTAACTGGCAGTCGCACATTGGACGCAGCCCGTCGTTATTCGTCAATGCGGCAACCTGGGGACTGCTGTTTACCGGACGCCTGGTCTCCACACATAACGAAGCCAGCCTCTCGCGCTCGTTGAACCGCATCATCGGTAAGAGCGGCGAGCCGCTGGTCCGAAAAGGCGTCGATATGGCGATGCGCTTGATGGGGGAGCAGTTCGTCACCGGGGAAACCATCGCCGAAGCACTGGCTAACGCACGGAAGCTGGAAGACAAAGGTTTCCGCTACTCCTACGACATGTTGGGAGAAGCCGCACTGACCGCCGCTGACGCGCAGGCCTATATGGTGTCTTACCAGCAGGCTATTCACGCGATTGGTAAAGCGTCTAATGGACGCGGCATTTATGAAGGACCGGGGATTTCGATCAAGCTGTCGGCGCTGCACCCACGCTACAGCCGTGCGCAGTACGATCGCGTAATGGACGAACTTTATCCACGCCTGAAGTCGCTCACCCTGCTGGCGCGTCAGTACGACATTGGCATCAATATTGACGCCGAAGAAGCAGACCGCCTGGAAATCTCCCTCGATCTGCTGGAAAAACTGTGCTTCGAACCTGAGCTGGCGGGTTGGAACGGGATTGGTTTTGTCATCCAGGCCTACCAGAAACGCTGTCCGTACGTGATTGATTATCTGATTGGTCTGGCCACGCGCAGCCGCCGTCGCCTGATGATCCGCCTGGTAAAAGGCGCATACTGGGACAGCGAAATTAAACGCGCCCAGATGGACGGTCTGGAAGGGTATCCGGTGTATACCCGTAAGGTCTACACCGACGTTTCCTATCTGGCCTGCGCCAAAAAACTGCTTGCCGTGCCGAATCTGATCTACCCGCAATTTGCCACCCATAACGCCCATACGCTGGCGGCCATTTATCAGTTAGCGGGTCAGAACTATTATCCCGGACAGTACGAGTTCCAGTGCCTGCACGGCATGGGTGAACCCCTGTACGAGCAGGTTACCGGCAAAGTTGCCGATGGCAAACTGAACCGCCCATGCCGTATTTACGCACCGGTAGGGACCCATGAAACGCTGCTGGCGTACCTGGTGCGTCGGCTGCTGGAAAACGGCGCGAATACCTCATTCGTTAACCGTATTGCCGACACCACTCTGCCGCTGGATGAACTGGTCGCCGACCCGGTCGAAGCCGTAGAAAAACTGGCGCAGCAGGAAGGCCTGGCGGGTCTACCGCATCCGAAGATTGCGCTGCCACGCGACCTGTACGGCAAGGGACGCGAAAACTCAGGCGGACTGGATCTGGCGAACGAACATCGCCTGGCCTCGCTGTCCTCTGCCCTGCTCAACAGCGCACTGCAAAAATGGCACGCGAAACCGATGCTGGAGCATCCGGTGACTGACGGACAAATGACGCCGGTAATTAACCCAGCGGAGCCGAAAGATATTGTGGGCTACGTGCGTGAAGCCTCCCCGAATGAAGTGGAGCAAGCGTTACAAAGCGCGGTAAATAATGCGCCGATCTGGTTCGCTACGCCGCCGCAGGAGCGCGCCGCTATTCTGCATCGCGCCGCCGTTCTGATGGAAGGCCAGATGCAGCAACTGATTGGCATTCTGGTTCGCGAAGCAGGTAAAACCTTTAGCAACGCCATTGCCGAAGTGCGTGAAGCGGTCGACTTCCTGCATTATTACGCCGGGCAAGTCCGCGATGATTTTGATAACGAAACCCATCGTCCGCTCGGCCCGGTGGTCTGTATCAGCCCGTGGAACTTCCCGCTGGCCATCTTCAGCGGGCAAATTGCCGCCGCGCTGGCTGCAGGCAATAGCGTGCTGGCAAAACCGGCAGAACAGACACCGCTGATTGCCGCCCAGGGGATCGCCATTTTACTGGAAGCTGGCGTGCCGCCAGGCGTGGTACAACTGTTGCCTGGCCAGGGTGAAACCGTCGGGGCACAGCTGACGTCCGATGAGCGCGTACGCGGCGTGATGTTCACCGGTTCAACGGAAGTCGCCACGCTGTTACAACGTAATATTGCTCGCCGTCTTGACGCGCAAGGCCGTCCGATCCCGCTGATCGCCGAAACCGGTGGAATGAACGCGATGATCGTCGACTCCTCGGCGCTGACGGAGCAAGTGGTCGTTGATGTGCTGGCCTCCGCCTTTGACAGCGCCGGACAGCGCTGCTCGGCACTGCGCGTCCTGTGCCTGCAGGATGACATCGCCGAGCACACACTGAAAATGCTGCGCGGCGCGATGGCCGAATGCCGGATGGGCAATCCGGGCCGCCTGACCACTGACATTGGGCCGGTTATTGACGATGAGGCCAAAACCAATATTGAGCGCCACATTCAGGCCATGCGCGCCAAGGGACGTCCGGTATTCCAGGCTGCACGTGAAAACAGCGAGGATGCGCGGGAATGGCAAACCGGTACCTTTATTGCGCCGACGCTGATTGAGCTGGAGAGCTTCGACGAACTGCAAAAAGAGGTGTTTGGTCCGGTGCTGCACGTCGTACGCTACACCCGCAGCAATCTGGGCAATCTGATTGAGCAAATCAATGCTTCCGGCTACGGCCTGACGCTGGGTGTGCATACCCGTATTGATGAAACCATCGCTCAGGTCACCGGCTCCGCACACGTGGGTAACCTGTACGTCAACCGTAATATGGTTGGCGCGGTGGTCGGCGTGCAGCCCTTCGGCGGCGAAGGCTTGTCAGGCACCGGTCCGAAAGCCGGCGGTCCGCTGTATCTGTACCGTCTGCTGGCTAACCGTCCGGAAAATGCGCTAAGCATCACCCTGGCGCGCCAGGATGCCGATTACCCTGTCGATGCACAGCTCAAGGCGGCGCTGATCCAGCCGCTGGATGCCCTCACCGAATGGGCAGCCGATCGCCCGGCGTTGCAGACCCTGTGCCAACAGTTTGCTGAACTGGCGCAGGCCGGAACTCAGCGTTTGTTGCCTGGCCCTACCGGCGAGCGCAATACCTGGGCGCTGTTACCTCGCGATCGCGTTCTGTGTATTGCCGATAACGAACAGGACGCACTGGTTCAGGTCGCCGCCGTGGCTTCCGTGGGCAGTCTCATCCTGTGGCCGGATGATGCTTTCCACCGCGATCTGGCAAAACGTCTGCCTGCCGCTCTTTCCGGGCGCATCCAGTTTGCCAAAGCGGATAATCTGACCGTACAACCGTTCGATGCCGTTATCTTCCACGGTGATTCCGATCAACTGCGCGCGTTATGCGAGGCGGTTGCCGCACGGGATGGCGCAATTGTCTCGGTACAAGGCTTTGCCCGTGGTGAGAGCAATATCCTGCTGGAGCGGCTGTATATTGAACGCTCATTGAGCGTCAACACCGCTGCTGCTGGCGGTAACGCCAGCCTGATGACAATCGGCTAAGGGTATGGTTAATTAAGGCTCCGGTAACGGCAATACCATTCAGTTAAGCATGTAGGGTGAACATGTGATTCTTGCTCAGGGTTCCGTTCACCTCAGCGGTATCATTTCTCTGAAGCTCAGGTACCCGTGAACGTGCAAGGGAGGCTCACCGCCGCCTCCCTTGCAACCCAGGCTCCCGGCGGGAAAATCGTCGCTACGCGAGTTATTCGTCTTATTCCGTCTGACTGTCGGGTCGGGGCCGAGCCTGCATCCATGCAGGCCGTCCCCTCTGCCCGCATCCCTGCGGGCAGACCCGGTCAGCCGTCAACGGCTCATCGATTTTCAGCCGGACCAGGGTGTCGCTTCAGCGCTCTGGCTTTCAGCTATATCCGTTTTGCTGTTCAGAGATATTCAAGTAAAAGCACAGGTGGACAGGTGTGGGCTGGTCCGGCTGAAAATTGCCGACGTGTTTCCGTAAGGCCGGGAGAGCCAGCATGGATGCTGGCTCAGGGCGCGTTTTGCAGGGACGCTACCTCGCGCCCGGCCCGATAGCCTGGAGGAATAAGCGGAGGGAACCACGAAGTGGCAATTTTCCTGCCGGGAGCCGGGATTGTAAAGGGCGTGGCGGAAAACGCCCTTTACACGTTCACAGGAATCGGTGCCTCAGAAAAACGATGAACATGAGGTGAACGGAACCTCTCTCTGAGATAGCATGTTCATCACCTCCCCAACACTGGTTGATGCTTTCTGAAACTGAGTCGTTGAATGAACAGTATTACCGGTAACGGGGCCTTTTTTATGGAGTCAGAGAGAAGCATGAATCGAATTGTACTGACATGTGCGGCACTGCTGCTCAGCAGCCCGGCGCTGGCAGAAGACTGCACCAACGCGAACACCCAAACTGAGATGAACACCTGCGCCGCTGAGCAGTTTAAAACGGCGGATGCAAAGCTCAATGATACCTATCAGAATGCGCTTAAGCGTGCAGCGCCCACTCAACGTGAATTACTGAAAAAGGCGCAAGTCGCGTGGATAACTCTGCGCGATGCTGACTGCGCGTTAATCAGCTCAGGTACGGAAGGCGGCAGCGTGCAATCGATGATCGCGAGCCAGTGTCTGACCGATAAAACCCACGAGCGCGAAGCGTTTCTCGCCTCGCTGCTGCAGTGTGAAGAAGGTGATTTAAGCTGCCCGTTACCGCCCGCCGGTTAACGCACGCGGATCCCTTCGATAATCATCCGCTGGACGTTCTCAACCGTTTGGTTAAAAAAGGCTTCATCGCGTAGTGTCGCACCCGTCACTGCTTCCACCTGTGGAGCAAAGTCGGCGTAGTGCTGGGTTGAAGCCCAAATCATAAAAATCAGATGATGCGGATCGACCGGAGCCAGTTTGCCGCTACTGACCCACCCGGCAATCAGCGCGGATTTCTCATCAATCAGCGTTTTGAGATCTCCCGTCAACTCGGTCATCAGCAGCGGCGCGCCTGCCAGCATCTCCATACAAAACAGCCGTGATGCCTGCGGGTAATCGCGGGAAACTTCCAGTTTGAGGCGGATATATTCTTTGATCGCCACCAGCGGCGCAAAGTCTTCACGAAAGGCCTTCAGCGGCGCCAACCAGATGTCGAGGATCTGGCGTAACACGGCAATATAGAGCACTTCTTTTGACGGGTAATAATAGAGCAGATTGGTTTTTGACACGCCCGCCTGCTCAGCCACCTGTTCAAGACGCGTTCCGTGGATCCCAAACTGGGAGAAGATATTTAGCGCCGCAGTTAAAATGGCCTGGCGTTTCGCGTTGACCGCCTGCGAGCGTTTACCTGTTTTTTTCTCTACGCCTTGAGCCATCCGCCCTCTCCTTGTTCTGAGGACGTCAGCATAACAAATCATACGGTGAATGGATAAATTAAAGCGGCCACGGGAAGTAGTTACCGTGCATCCTTCAAACAAAAAAACCGCCGGACAATCCGGCGGCGGTGGCTTTGCGACGTCTGTCGTTGAACGCTCAGACGTCACGATATAGTTAACAGACAGCCTGGCAATTACGTTTTGTTATTACCGTGGCTATTTTTGCCCCCTTTTTTGCCTGCCTCTGAAGCGCGTTGCGGGTCATTCTTGAAATTACCCCCGCTGTGCTGGCCACCTTTTCGACCTGCTTCTGATGCTCTTTCGCGGTCTTCCGCAAAGTTGCCGGAACCGCCTCGATGGTTTGCCATTACTGACCTCCGTCATTGATTAGACATCATATTGCATAAGTACTGAGGAGTGATACCTCACGCAAGCTGTGGGCAATGCCCTATGTTCGCTGCGTGGGATTAAGCATAGTGAAGACTGGCCTGACAACCGGCTAACGGTAATATTCTGCAACAGGTTTGCCGGTATTTGGCGAATAATCACCGCCGGAAATCAATAACCCTTTCTTATGACTAGCAAATCCAACCTGCTCAAAAATGTATCATTTTGCGACAAAATAGAACTGCCATTAAAATTGTTATAAATCAAAGAAATGATGGTGAAATTTGCACTCCTGGCAGTACGTCATATCTTTAAAGAGAGGTAGCGATTCGCTACACAGACGGTTAACTCGAGGAGTAGTGTAAAATGGCAAAAGTTCTGGTGCTTTATTATTCCATGTACGGACACATTGAAACGATGGCCCATGCAGTCGCAGAAGGTGCAAATAAGGTCGATGGCGCGGAAGTCATTATTAAGCGTGTGCCAGAAACGATGCAACCTGAGATCTTCCTGAAGGCGGGCGGAAAAACACAAAATGCCCCTGTCGCGACCCCGCAAGAACTGGCTGATTACGACGCCATTATTTTCGGCACCCCTACCCGCTTTGGCAATATGTCCGGTCAGATGCGTACCTTCCTGGATCAGACCGGTGGCCTGTGGGCTTCTGGCGGCCTGTACGGCAAACTCGCCAGCGTATTTAGCTCAACAGGAACCGGCGGCGGTCAGGAACAAACCATTACCTCAACCTGGACAACGCTTGCCCACCACGGGATGGTCATCGTTCCTATTGGATACGCCGCGCAAGAGCTGTTTGACGTCTCGCAAGTTCGCGGCGGGACACCGTACGGCGCGACCACCATTGCCGGGGCCGACGGCTCTCGCCAGCCAAGTCAGGAAGAATTGTCTATCGCCCGCTATCAGGGTGAATATGTCGCCGGTCTGGCAGTAAAACTCAACGGCTAATCTGCAACAGGAGGATTCGTATGCCAACTCAAGAAGCGAAAGCCCATCGCGTCGGTGAATGGGCGCGTCTGCGCAATACATCGCCGGAAATCGCCGAGGCTATTTTTGAAGTCGCCCATTATGACGAGAAACTGGCGGAGAAAATTTGGGAAGAAGGCAGCGACGAGGTGCTGATCAAAGCCTTCGAGAAAACGGACAAAGACTCACTCTTTTGGGGTGAACAGACTATCGAACGTAAAAACGTCTAGCATCATGACTCCCCCATCTGCACGGGGGAGTTTCTTGTTATTTCACTCTACTTTGCCGCCGCATTCAGCACGCTATCGAATTTATCGATC
Organism: Citrobacter sp. JUb117; assembly: GCF_024809055.1. Lineage (NCBI taxonomy): Bacteria > Pseudomonadati > Pseudomonadota > Gammaproteobacteria > Enterobacterales > Enterobacteriaceae > Citrobacter > Citrobacter sp. JUb117. The sequence goes on along the minus strand of NZ_JANUFB010000001.1, from coordinate 500,727 downwards.
GGGCAGAAGCCATTCGCATCTATCGGGCAGCCTTTCAGTTCCAGCGTCACGCGCTGCGCAGGTGATTTCAACGTCAACACCTGTGCATCACGCAGCTGCTGCGAGCTCTGATAAACATACTCTATTTTCATCAGATCCCGGTTAGCATTACTGTCATGCCAGCGCTGGAAGACAATCTTCCCGCCAATCGGCGTGCGTTCGTTCTGGTCATGCAACTGATACGGTTTGAAATCCAGCGCGGTGAGTAATGACGCAATGTTGGAGTCGTGACCAACCAACACGGTAATTTTCGGCGCTTTTGTACGCTCGGTCACCAGTGCGTTATCGATATATTTCACCAGCGGCCTGGCCACATTTTGCGCCACGGCCGGCGAGGTAAACAGGCTGTCCTGATAGCCATTCTTCAGCTTTGACAGCACCTTCCACTGTTGATCGGATTTGATCTCACCCCAGGCCACCTCATTCAGCGGGAACCCTTCGTAATATTGCAACGTGAACGCATCCACCAGCGAGTTACCAACCTTTAGCGGTCCTGAAACCCCTGGCTCCTGTTGGTACTTCGCAGTAAACGTGTCTTTGGCGTCGGTCAGTGAGCACTGCTGTTTTTCTTTACAGGATGGTGAGTCTTTGTAGTTTGTCATTTGCTCTAGCAACTGGTAGCTGTCGCTAAGCTGCATTTTACTGCGCTCTTTTTCCATCGCCTGCACGGCCTGCTGACTAAAGGCGGTGGAATCATCGGTGATTACCGGGTTGAAGGTGGGATCCATGGTGCCCATTTTTTCCTGATGGTGCACGGGAACATCGCAGCCCGGGAACGCGCCGGTCACAAAGAACTGCGCCGTTGCGACCGTACGCTGCAGGCTATTGGCGTAGGTATACACCGTGTCCGGGGCCGGACATTCACCGGATTTCACCATCCCCTGCTCTGCCAGCCACTCACGCATGTAATGGCCCATATAGATTTCCAGCACCCCGCCTTTGGTGGTGAGTTGACCGCCCGGCACATCCCATTGTGGCCACGGCTTCGGCGTCGATTGCTCCAGAACACTGCCATTATTGGCTAAAGGTGCACGTAAGTTATGTCGGCTCATCATCAATACTTGCTGGAGTTGATAGCCCTCCGGCGCGATCTGCGCCTGTGCGGCGGATGACAGTAATACGACCCCTGCCACGGCTGCGGCGATTAGTGATTTATTCATCCCTACGACCTCTTGTTGTTATCAATCACCACAGAGTGTGACAGAAACAAGACATTTTTCCGGGAACGCTTTCGCAAAAATGCAGGTGTAGTTAAGGGTTTATCTCAGCTGTAAAAAAATGCCGGGTTTCCCCGGCACGATATTCAGAACGTTTTTGCCCACCACAGCCGCAATTTCATGCCCCAGTAACTGGTCCAGCCGCTGGTTGTGGAGACCACGCGGCCTTGCGACATCACTACCAGCGTCGGCGTAACGCTAACCTCCCAACTGCGGGAGAGCGTGCCATCGGCGTCGTTGATGACCGGAAAATCCACGCCTTTGCGCGCCAGCCAGCGAGACACTTCCGCTTCACTGCCGGAGCGTAACGCAATGGTCATCACGTTCTCGCCTTCCCGCTGCAACCGGGCAACGTCCGGTGTGGTGAAGCGGCAAACGCCACACCAGCTGGCCCAGAAATAGAGCAGAACAGGTTCTTGTTGACTGAGCGCCGCCAAGGTAACGGTTTCACCCTCCAGCGTCTGCAACGGCGTGCTGTCAAAAACGGTGGGGAGCGTGGGCGCTCGCCACGCATCCATCAGCAACATCGCGCCCGCAATCAGCACCAGTAAGATGAGCCCTTCGCGCAGCCAGCGGCGCAGTTTACTGAGCATTGGCCGCCGCCAGCTTTTCTTTGACCACAGCTTCCAGCGTTTCCCACGGTACGGCGCCTGGGATCAGTTCATCGCCGATGATCGTGGCAGGTGTACCGCGCACACCTACCAGCCGCGCCAGTTGCAGGTTGGTGCTCAGCGTTTCCATACTTTTATCATCCAATGTTACCGGGGTTGCCGCCGATTTTTCCTGTGCCTGTTTAATACTGGCAGCAGTATGGTAGCCTCTTTTCTGCATCAGTTTTTCATGTAACGCCTGGAACTGCTGCGGGTGCTCACGCCAGGTCATCAGTGCGGTGCGCGCCGACAGCACCGAGCTTTCACCTTTAAACGGCAGCGGTTTAATCACTACGGCTACGTCCGGGTACTTTTGCACAATTTTTTCCAGCATCGGATCCAGCTGCTTGCAGTACGGGCAGTTGTAATCGGTAAAGTTAATCAGCGTCAGTTTTGCCTGCTTCGCGCCAATGCGCGGACTGTCAGGATCGTTAAACAGCGCTTCCTGAATTAACGCTTCAATTTGCTTTTCCTGCTCCGGGGTAAACGGCGCGGGCTCTTGCGCCACACTGACGGCAGAAAACAGGGACAACAGCAGAACAATCAACAGTTTCATGGCGTGACTCCTTTAGCATCTACCAGCGTGTTTAACACCGCATCGCGGGTTAACAGCGTCGGCAACGCCTGGCCTTCCGGCATGCCGGGGCCATAAATTTGGTTAAACGGCACAGCAACCTGGCCGCGTTTTTTTAGAAATTCGGTAATTGCTTCAGAGGGCAGCGTCCAGTCACCGCGCAGTGCCACCACATCGGGCTGCTGCAGGGCGGCCTGCACGTGCTCTTTATTCAAGACGTTGAATTTGTTGACCTTACAGGTAATACACCAGTCGGCGGTCACATCGATGAAAACACGTTTATGCTGAGCCAGCGCATCCGTGATGGCCTGTTCGCTAAGCGGCTGCCAATTGACGCTCTCCTTGGCGGCACTTTGGCTGGTAAACCCCAGATGCGGGAGCAGCAACGTTGCCAGCCAGATGGCTGAACCGAGCATCATCACCCCGAGCAAACGCCGCAGGATAGTCATCCAGCGTCCCGGACGCGGTAAACGCAGTGCCAGACCCGGGCGCAGCGCCACCAGCAGCCACGGTAAACTCATTCCCAGCCCTAGAGCCAGAAACAGCCCCCACAGCGTGGGTAGTGAAGCCGTTAGCGCCACCGCCACCGCCGTACCCAGGAACGGCGCACTGCACGGCGTAGCAAGCAGCGTCGCAAACGCGCCCTGCCAGAAATGACCGGCCAGGCCATTGCCACCGTGGGTCGCCAGCGTAGTGGTCATCTTTGAAGGTAAACGAAATTCAAACAGCCCGAACAGGCTGGCACTGAACGTCAGCATCACCAGCACCATCACGCCGATAAACCACGGACTCTGGAACTGGATCCCCCAGCCGAGTGCCTGATTGGTCATCCGCAGCACCGTCATCAGCGCGGCCAACGCCATAAAGGAGACCACTATCCCGGCCACCGAAGCCAGAAACTGGCGGCGAACCTGGCGACGGTTTTTCTCCTCGACGAGTAAAATTGAACCCAGCTTCATCCCAAGAACCGGCAGCACGCAGGGCATCAGGTTGAGGATAAGCCCGCCCAGTAGCGCCATCAACACCACCTGCCACAGCGGGAGCGCCGCGCTTTCTGCTGCCGGCGCGTCACCAATGACAAGACGACTTTCCTGAGCAACACCGTTATCAGCCAGCACCAGCGTGAGCGATTTACCGCGCAGATCCGGCGCACCCTCACCCCAGCTGTCATGCACCGGGATCGTGGCGCGCAGCGTTTCACCCTCCACGCGCATTGTCGGCATGCCAAAGTCCGCCTCATCGACAGTATCCAGGTACAACCCCGGTGTAGACCAGCCGCCCTTACGCTGCGCCTCGACGACCAGTTCTCCGGCGCGCGCCCCGGCGTGCAGAGAATCCGTCAGACCACTGGCAAGTGGGATCTGCCCCATGGCCTGTGCATAGTCATGGGCAAAGGTGGCGTCCAGGACAGAAGGCGTCACAGAAAAGGGATAATCTGTCAGCAGACAAACGTTGCTACAGGTCGACAGCGTCAAAACGCCGTTCAGCGTAGCCGGTGACGTACCGCGCACCACCATCGGGAACGTCACCCGATCGTGATAGCCCTGGGTAGTAATGTTGGCGACTTCAAAACGCGCAGGCGTGGGCCAGAACCAGTCCACGGTTGGCATGGCGCCCTTCCAGGCAATAGACGGCGCGACGCCGCCCTCGCCCGGTGAGCGCCAGTAGGTTTTCCAGCCATCCTCCAGTTTGACGTCCAGCAGCAGCCTGGTTTCCCCCTCGGCGGACGTATCGGCACGCAGCCGCACACTGGCATGGTCATTCTCGGCTGAGCGCAGCCAGCCGATATCAGCCGCCCAGGATACGGGCAGCCATAGCAATAACAGACAGAGCAGCGCCTGCCTGAAAACAGTCATCATATTTTTTCTCCGTGAATAATTATCTAACAGTCAGCAACGGCTGCTCTGTCATTCACGGAAGACGCAAAACCTGAGATGAACCCGCAGAGTGGGCGGCGAGATAGCTCGCGGTGGGAAAAACGGCAGACGAAAAACCCGCACCGGCGCCAGTAGCGACAGAAGCAGGCAAAGCACCAGAATGGCACCTTCAAACAGCACCGGAGGCGAAGCCAGCAATGACTTCGCACTCAGTTCGCAAGGGGTCACGGGTGAGGCGTCATCAGCCTCTATTTGCGCGCTGGCAACAACGGTTGCGGCAGTGGTGTTCATCTGCAACGCGTGCAGACCCGCCATGCGCTGCGCAGTGCATACCATCACTACGACACATGCCAGGCACAGGAACCACCATCCCATCCGTTGACGTTTTGCCATTTTACCCTCACTGATTGACGCGGTTATCTTAGCTACTGGCGAGGTTTTGGCAACCTTTACGCTGTAAAGTTATGTCGGTGCAGGACATTCATTCGCCCTGCGTGTATGTCATGGAAACAAATAATCGCCACCGTAAAATATAACGAGGGAAATATTTCGCTATTTCCGATAACTCCAAAAAATCCACCCAGACATTTAAATACGTTATTAAAAAGCATCCATGCGTAAATCAAAGTAAGGAGCAGCGCATTATAAAATAAATGCTTTATTATAATGATGGCGTAATGGACATCGCGTTCATTATAAACATCTTTGTTTATAATATGTTATTTAGAGTATATGAAAATGAAAAAATATCTACTCCCGCTGATCGGGTTGCTGTTTACCGTGAGTGCTCAGGCCGCAACATTTACCGATGGAAAAGAATTTATCACGCTGGAAAAAGCCGTACCGTCAGCGCCTGCTGCACTGAAGTTTTTCTCCTTCTACTGCCCCTCTTGCTATCAATACGATGAGGTCCTGGAAGTTACTGATAATGTGAAAAAAGCCTTACCTGAGGATGTTAAACTCACCGAGTACCACGTCGACTTTTTAGGTCCTCTGGGAGCCGATATGACGCACGCCTGGTCTGTCGCCATGCTGTTAAATGTAGAAGATAAGGTTAAACCTTTACTTTTTGATGCCGTACAGAAGAAACAGTCGATTAAAACCGCTGATGATATTCGCAACGTGTTTATCCAGGCAGGCGTGAGCGCCAGCGATTATGATGCCGCATGGAATAGCTTTGCGGTGAAATCACTGACTGCCAAACAGCAAGAATTGGCCAAAGCCGTCGATTTGAAAGGCGTACCGGCTATCTTCATTAACGGCAAATATATGATTAACCCGAAAGGATTAAATTCCGATAACGTGAATGCCTTTGTGCAGAACTACGCAGAGACGGTCCGTTTTCTTATTACCAAATCCTGATCATTAATATTGCACGACGCACCACCAACAGAAACCATCTGCTACCGTTGGTGGTGCACAATGTCCGATTCATGCCGTCAGGCGCCACTGTTTTCCGTCCCTTTCATAGTTGGCATTCGCACTTTTCAGGATTACCCTAAACTTACGGTGATGCCTTTCCCGAGGGTATCCTTCTTCATGGGTTGATTCATACGAGATAACACTATGGAATTAAAGGATTATTACGCCATCATGGGCGTGAAACCGACGGACGATCTCAAAACCATCAAGACCGCCTATCGTCGACTCGCCCGCAAATACCATCCTGACGTCAGCAAAGAAACCGACGCCGAAGCGCGTTTTAAAGAGGTTGCTGAAGCCTGGGAAGTCTTAAGCGATGAACAACGTCGTGCCGAATACGATCAGTTGTGGCAGCACCGCAACGATCCGCAGTTCAGCCGTCAGTTCCAGCAAGGTGAAGATCAGAGCTACAACGCCGAAGATTTTGACGATATTTTCTCCTCCATTTTTGGTCAACACGCTCGCCAGTCGCAACAGCGCCACGCCCGTCGTGGGCACGATATCGAAATCGATGTGGCCGTGTTCCTCGAAGAAACCCTTGCTGAGCATAGCCGCACCATCAGTTACTCCCTACCGGTCTACAATGCGTTTGGCCTGGTAGAGCGAGAGATCCCCAAAACGCTGAATGTGAAAATTCCAGCAGGTGTAGGCAACGGCCAGCGCATCAGGCTGAAAGGCCAGGGCACGCCCGGTGAGAACGGTGGCCCGAACGGTGATTTGTGGCTGGTGATTCATATCGCGCCGCATCCGCTATTTGATATCGTCAATCAGGACCTGGAAATTGTCGTGCCCCTTGCCCCATGGGAAGCCGCACTGGGCACAAAAGTGACCGTGCCAACACTCACAGAGAGTATCCTGCTGACGATCCCACCTGGCAGCCAGGCCGGACAACGATTACGCATCAAGGGCAAAGGGCTGGTGAGTAAAAAACAGACCGGCGACCTGTACGCGGTGATCAAAATTGTGATGCCACCCAAACCTGACGACAACAGCGTCGCATTGTGGCAACAGCTAGCGGACGCGCAGAAGACCTTTGATCCACGCAAAGAGTGGGGGAAAGCATAATGGCTAACGTTACCGTCACTTTTACCATTACTGAGTTTTGCCTGCATACCGGCGTTTCCGCCGAGGAGCTGACTGAGATTGTCGGCCTGGGGATGATCGAACCCCGCGAAGATGAAAGCGCCCACTGGCAGTTTGACGATCGCGCATTAAGTGTCGTACGACGGGCTTTGCGTTTACGTCAGGAACTGGCGCTTGACTGGCCGGGGATAGCCGTTGCGCTCACGTTACTGGAAGAGAATGCGCAGTTGCGTCAGGAAAATCGCCTGCTGCGCCAGCGTTTGTCACGCTTTGTCACGCATTCATAACGTATTGAGATTAACGCCCGATTGATAACGTGAAATACCACGGGTAAGCGACGAATTCAGCGCTTACCCGTGTAGTCAGGATTTATCCGTCTTGCCGAACAGCAACGCCGTGTAGTGGGTGTTCACTTTGCCACTGCGTTTACCGTCTGTTCCAAAATATCGGTCATCCCGGCACAGACGCTCAGTGGTGTCGCAGAACAGACCGCCCTGGAAGGTAAAGGCCGTCGTGTCAAATTGTCCGGCCGCTGCCAGTTTATCACCCTGCTTCTTTCCGACATACTTCGTGGTCAGCGCCACCGACAAGCCGTGCTCATCCGCACAGATATATTTGTCGCACAGTACGCCCGCGACAGGGCTGTATGGTCCGGTCGTCGCGGCGTACGCGGGCAGTGACAGGATACCAACTGCCAGCAGGCTACCAATTTTTATCATCATACTCTCCCTATATTCTTCGCCTGACATGATTAATATTGTACACCAGAAAACATCTATAACCATGAGCTACAATTATATTACTTTTAGATAATCAGCTGCGCGCTTGATGACAATAATGTGCAAAGGTTTACTATAAACCTGTCTTTTTTAGCAGGGAATTAAAATGAACAAAACAAAAGGCGTAATGATTCTTCCCCTGACATTCGCCCTGTCGGCGTGTGCTTTAAATACGATAGTGCAAGTATAACTCGCCATCACACATTGGGTGAACCTGAATTTAAATAACGCACTCTGTTACCTGTAATTCACTTGCTAAATCATTAGCCAAAAATAGGCTTTATCCTTCTTATGCCTGATCGCCTCATGCTATTTATCGATGACATCCCTCCCCTGCATACAATGCAAATTACTGTGTACGTCAAATTTATTCAGGGATTACTATGAACAGAAAACGCTTACTGCTGATACCATTGTTTTTTAGTGTCGCAATTATCACCGCGTGTGACAATCAATCCTCAGAAAAAAACATCACCAGAGAACCCGAAGTTGGGATTATTACTCTGAAACCCTCTTCCGTTGATATTAAAAGTGAACTTCCGGGCAGGGCCGTATCGTTCGAAATTGCTGAGATCAGACCGCAGGTCAGCGGTATAATTATTAAGCGGGATTTTATTGAGGGTGATAAAGTCAGCAAAGGTGAATCGCTCTACCAAATTGATCCGGCGCCTCTGCAGGCAAAACTCGATGCGGCCAAAGGCGCTCTGGCAAAAGCGCTGTCCACTACCAATAATCTACGTTTAACATTCCAGCGCCAGTCAGCTTTATTAAAATCCAATTACGTCAGTCGTCAGGATTATGACACCACGCGTTCACAGCTTAATGAAGCTGACGCTAATGTTGCCGTCGCCAGAGCGGACGTCGAGCAGGCCGCCATTAACCTTCATTACGCCAATGTCACCTCGCCTATCGATGGCATTAGCGGCACGTCTTCCGTTACCGTTGGCGCACTGGTCACCGCGAATCAGGAAAGCGCGCTGGTCACCATTCAGCAATTAGACCCAATTTACGTCGATTTAACCCAGTCGGTGCAGGACTTCTTACGCCTGAAAGAAGAAAAATCCAGTGGAAAAATCGCCCAGGAAAAAGGCCAGATCCCGGTTGAATTGATGCTGGAAAATGGCAAACCCTACCGCTATACCGGGGCGCTGCAGTTTTCCGATCCCGCCGTCGATAAAGTCACTGGCTCCGTGACCCTGCGCGCCATCTTCCCGAATCCTGACGGCGAGATTTTACCCGGTATGTATGTTACGGCTTTACTGGATGAAGGTCGCCAGCAGAACGTTCTAATGGTTCCTCAGCAAGGGGTTACCCATAACGAGCAGGGAAAGGCGACTGCCCTGATCCTCGACCAGAAAAACAGGGTGCAACTGCGCGAAATCAACGCAGTAAAAGCTGTCGGTAACCAATGGTTAGTGACCGCAGGATTACGTCCCGGCGACCGGGTTATTGTTTCCGGATTACAACGAATCCGTCCGGGAATGAAAGCCCGGGTTCTCTCTTCGCCATCAAACAGCCCTGACACGGTAACCGAACAGTAATATTTCAGGTATTAAGGACACCTTCTTCATGGCTAACTTTTTTATTGAGCGCCCGGTTTTTGCCTGGGTGCTAGCGATTATTCTGATGTTTACCGGGGGGATCGCTATTATGAACCTGCCGATCGCCCAATATCCGCAAATAGCGCCCCCGACGATTACGATTAACGCCGCCTACCCTGGCGCAGACGCAAAGACCGTAGAAGACTCCGTCACTCAGGTGATTGAACAAAATATGAATGGTCTTGATGACCTGATGTACATGTCGTCCACCAGCGACGCGGCAGGCAATGCGTCAATTATCCTGACGTTTAAAACCGGCACATCACCCGATATTGCACAGGTTCAGGTGCAGAATAAACTGCAGTTGGCGATGCCCTCCTTGCCGCAGGAGGTTCAGCAACAAGGGGTCAGCGTGGATAAATCCAGTAGCAATATCTTAATGGTTGCCGGCTTTATCTCGGATAACAACAGCCTGAGCCAATATGATATTGCTGACTATGTTGCCTCAAACATTAAAGATCCTCTCAGTCGTACTGCCGGGGTGGGGAGCGTGCAATTATTCGGTTCACAATACGCCATGCGCATTTGGTTGGATCCGCAAAAACTCAACAAATATAGCCTCACACCGCAGGACGTTATTGCGCAAATTAAGATACAGAATAATCAGATATCGGGGGGACAACTGGGGGGGATGCCTCAGTCGGCAGACCAGCAGTTGAATGCGTCGATCGTTGTTCAGACTCGCCTGCAAAGTACCGATGAATTTGGCAAGATCTTTCTGAAAGTCCAGCAAGACGGTTCTCAGGTTCTGTTGCGTGACGTTGCGCGAATTGAGCTGGGGGCGGAAAATTATTCGACGGTCGCACGGTATAACGGCAAACCTGCCGCCGGGATCGCGATTAAGCTTGCCGCCGGCGCAAATGCCCTGGAAACATCCCAGGCGGTCAAAAAAGAGCTGGACAAATTATCGGCCTGGTTCCCGGCCAGCATGAAGACCGTTTACCCCTATGACACCACCCCGTTTATCAAGATTTCAATTCAGGGTGTTTTCCAAACATTGATCGAGGCAATTATCCTGGTCTTCCTCGTCATGTATCTATTTCTGCAAAATTTCCGCGCGACGCTTATCCCCACAATCGCAGTTCCCGTGGTTATTCTCGGCACATTTTCCATCTTGTCTGTCGCCGGTTTTACGATTAATACACTGACGATGTTTGGCATGGTGCTGGCAATAGGACTTTTAGTCGATGATGCCATCGTAGTGGTCGAGAACGTTGAGCGTATTATTTGCGAAGAAAAATTGCCGCCAAAAGCGGCAGCGCATAAAGCGATGAGCCAGTTGCAAAGAGCGCTGGTCGGTATTGCCGTGGTGTTATCTGCCGTATTTATGCCGATGGCCTTTATGAGCGGCGCGACAGGTGAAATCTTCCGTCAGTTTTCCATCACCTTGATCTCCTCTATGACGCTATCGGTATTCGTGGCGATGAGCCTGACACCCGCACTTTGCGCCACGCTGTTGAAACCCGCGCCTGAGGAGGAGAACACAAGAACACATTTTCTGTTCACCCATTTCAATCATTTCATGGAGAAGTGCACCCGGCACTACACGGACAGCACGCGTAAACTCTTGCGTTGCACAGGCCGTTATATGGTCATCTATTTGGTGATCGGGGCCGGCATGATTGGCTTGTTTTTACGCACCCCAACCTCCTTTTTACCTGAAGAAGATCAGGGGGTATTCATGACCACGGCACAATTGCCTTCAGGTTCAACGATGGTCAATACCCGCAAAGTCCTCGACGAAATAACAGATTACTACCTGACGAAAGAACGGAAAAATGTCGCGTCTGTTTTTACCGTTGGTGGATTTGGCTTCAGCGGCCAGGGGCAAAACAACGGGCTGGCCTTTATCAGCCTGAAGCCATGGTCAGAACGTGTTGGTGAAGAAAATGCAGTTACCGCCATTATTCAACGGGCAATGGTGGCTTTAAGCACCATTAATAATGCCGTGATTTATCCGTTCAATTTGCCTGCGGTAGCAGAACTGGGAACCGCTTCAGGGTTTGATATGGAGCTACTGGATAACGGTAATCTCGGACACGAAAAAATGATGCAGGCACGCAATCAGTTGCTGGAGCTGGCCAGTCAGTCATCCGGAGAGGTCGCCGGGGTGCGTCCTAACGGGCTGGAAGACACACCGATGTTCCATGTTAATGTTGACGCAAAAAAAGCTGAGGCCATGGGCGTTTCACTCGCGGATATTAATCAGACCCTCTCTACAGCGTTTGGTAGCCGCTATGTCAATGATTTCCTTAACCAGGGTCGCGTTAAAAAAGTGTATGTTCAGGCTGATACGCCGTTCCGTATGCTACCTGGCAATATAAACCACTGGTACGTGCGCAACGCCTCCGGCTCTATGACCCCGCTTTCCGCCTTCTCAACCACCGAATGGACCTATGGTTCACCCCGTCTTGAACGTTACAACGGGCAGCCTGCGATGGAAATTCTGGGACAGCCGGTTGCCGGGAAAAGCAGCGGTGATGCAATGAACTTTATGGCATCCCTGATGAATAAACTCCCTGCCGGCGTCGGCTACGCGTGGACGGGTCTGTCTTATCAAGAGGCGTTATCCACCAACCAGGCCCCCATGCTATATGCCATTTCGCTCGTGGTAGTCTTTCTTGCGCTGGCAGCACTGTATGAAAGCTGGTCCATTCCTTTTTCCGTGATGCTCGTAGTGCCCATTGGCATCGCCGGTGCGTTGCTGGCTACCGACCTGCGTGGTTTGAGCAATGATGTTTACTTCCAGGTCGGCCTGCTCACCACGATGGGACTGTCGGCTAAAAACGCCATTCTGATCGTTGAGTTTGCCGTCGAGATTATGCAAAAAGAAGGTAAAACACCGCTTGAGGCTGCCGTTGAGGCGGCGCAAATGCGTCTGCGCCCTATTCTGATGACCTCACTGGCCTTCATTTTAGGTGTAATTCCACTGGCTATAAGCAACGGCGCGGGTTCTGGTGCACAAAATGCCGTCGGTACCGGCGTAATCGGGGGCATGCTGGCGGCGACCGTACTGGCGATTTATTTTGTCCCGGTCTTCTTTGTGCTCGTTGAAAACACGTTAGCGCGATTTAAAACATCGCGCGGTTAATGCCTACGAAAACGCATCTCAACAGATGCGTTTTCGCATAGGGACACTCTACTTTTTCATTTCAACTTGCGAGATGGGATGAATGTTATTTGCAGATGTAAACGCAATACGTTTCAATCCCTCCAGCGCTTTTTCAAGGTATGTACGTGGGCAACCCAAGTTCAGGCGGATGAAACCATTGCCAGCCGAGCCAAAGCTATTTCCCATGGAAGGTGCAATACCGGCAACATCAACCATCACCCATTTGAGCTGGTCATCATCCAAGCCCAGTGCTTTACAATCTATCCATAATAGGTACGTTCCCTGGGCTGGGACAATTCTGGCCCATGGGAGATAATCATCAACCTGTTGACTAAACCATCGGCGATTTTCTGCCAGATACGCCAGTAACGCATCCAGCCAGGGCGCTCCATGTTGCCATGCTGCGGTGCTCGCCTCGATAGAAAGCGCATTGAAAACATCCAGCCCATGCGCATCCAGACGGCGTAAAAATTGCTCACGCAATACCGGGGCCGGAATAAGAAAATTTGCGACACGTAATGTTGATAAACCAAACGTTTTACTGGCAGACGTCGCTGATATTACTCGCGAATGCCAACGCTCTCCCAGATGTAAAACCGAGGTGAATCGCTCTCCTGGCAGCAACAAATCGGCCCATATTTCATCCGATAGCACCGTGACGTCATAAGTTTCACACAGCTGTAGAAGCTGTTCCAATTCCTGCGCAGACCAACAACGCCCGGTTGGATTGTGGGGATTACATAATATCATCAACGGAGGACGCTCAGTACGAAATAACGTTTCCAGATGGATGAGATCCATTTTGTAACCCGTTTCCGGATCTTCATATAATGGATTTTCCAGCAACCGTCGGTCATTGAGTGATATTATTTTAGAAAATGAACCATAATAAGGTCCCTGAACCACCACCCCTTCTCCCGGCTGACTCAACATTTGTACCAGTAACGATAACCCTGGAACCACGCCTTCAATACTGCAGATCCATTCTTGCTTCAGGTCCAGTTGATGCCGTGTCGCGAACCATGAAATTAGTGAGTCGTAGTACGTTTGCGGACGTTCGCTGTAGCCGAAAACACCGTGTTCGATTCGTTGAGTTAAGGCCAGCAGCACGGCATCGGGACAAGTAAAGTCAAAATCAGACACCCACATTGGCAGCAGTTCATTGGTCTCCTTACCAAAATAGCGCGCCATAAAATCCCATTTCAGTGAGCCTGTATTGTGGCGATCGATAATCTTATTAAAATCCATGGTCATCCCTTCCTATTCTGTAGCCGCAGTCGTCTTCTCTTTTCCAGGCATCGGGGATAGCCTGGCAATACCTATACCGGTGAAGCCATAAATTAAGGCAAAAAAGATGGCTGAATAACACTGAACAGCCCAAGGCAATAAATCCAGCGTGCTGACTCCTAACGTCGTTGCCATATAGACCCCGGCAGCGGTCCACGGTAACAAGGGCTCAATAACGGTACCCGCGTCTTCAATCGTCCTTGACAGATTTTTGGTATCCAGCCCCATACGTCGGTAGGCATCTTTAAACAGTTCAGCAGGAACCAGAAGCGCCAGTTTGCCATCACTAGTGGCACCGGTAACAAGAATAGTGGTTGCAATGGTCGCAGCAATTAACTGACCGACACTGTGAATAATCGTCAGTAAGCGGTTAATAATAATGTTGAGCGCACCGGTTAGCGTTAAAGCGCCGGCAAAAGAAAACGCACAAAATACAAGAAGGATGGTGCTCATCATTGAGAACATGCCACCACGATTTAGTAAGCGTGGAACATCAGCAATAATTCCCTCACTTCCTGCAGGGAACATAGCAATATTAAATCCATCTATAAACGCATCCAGGCCTTGCTTGATACTGAGCCCCTGCATCACGACACCCAGAATCAGGGCCAGTACGCATGCACTCAGCATTAAAGGGATCACCGGTTTTTTTCTAATTGCCCCCCACAGCACAATCACGGGCGGCAAAATCAGAATAATATTAAAGTGATACAGCGACTCCAGGGCGTTGACAATATCCGTGACACGTTGTGGTGTGGCAACATCGCCGAGCATACTGCTATGGCCAGCAATCAAATAAACTACAGCGGCCAGCAAGAAACTGGGGATGGTTGTCCACAACAAATGCTGAATATGCTCGAACAGCGTCGTTTCCGCTACAATCGCCGCAAAGTTGGTGGAATCAGACAGCGGCGATATTTTATCGCCAAAGTAAGCGCCAGAAACCACCGCACCGGCTGCCGCCGCCAGGGACACGTCCAGCCCAGAGGCCACCCCCATGAGCGCAACACCAACCGTTCCTGCTGAGCCCCATGATGTTCCGGTACATACGGACACTACGCTGGTCAAAAAAAATGCGGCGATCAGAATGTATTCAGGGCTGATTAATTTGAGCCCCCAGTACACCATATACGGAATAGTTCCACTGAACATCCATGTACCTATTAAGGCACCCACGCAGATCAATATCATGATGACTGGCATAGCTTTGGCAAGTTTATCCACCACCGAACTGATAATGTTTTCCCAGGTATATCCCTGCCACCACGCTATACCTGCGGCTACTGCAGCAGAACAAAGCAGCAAGGGTTCAATACGTAATCCCATGATGCCGTAACCAACGATCAGCAGCAGTAGCATGGCCGCAATGGGAATCAAGGCTAAACCAAATGAAAGTGTTTTTTTCTGATTATGAGAGGCATTCATAAATGGATCTCCTGTCTGTAGAGTCGCTCAAGAGTAGATGACACCCTTTACCCTGAATGTGATCGCTCATTCGTCACCATGTAAGCGATTACATGGAATAACGAAATTTGAAATAGATCACAATTTATACCCTTGACGACTTACTTATAGACCTGAAGAGGGAGAACTGAATCACGGATCACCAGTTCCGCCGTGAACTTGTTCATACCGGGCTGCGGGGTTACGCCCTTAAAAAGTTGAATCGCCAGTTGCGAAGCGTAGCGTGCCATCCGCTCAACCGGATAATGCATAGTGGTCAGCGCCGGATAGAGATAACGGGCCATGACCACATCGTCAAACCCGACGATAGACAGTTTCTGTGGCAGGGTAGTCCCCTGCTGATGAAGGATACGCATTATTCCGGCAGCCATCACATCGTTGAATGTCACCGCTGCCGTGAAAGGAATATCGCAGTTGAGAAGCTGATGCGCTGCGCGCTCCCCGCCTTCTTCGTTAAAAGGTACGCTAATCACCCAACTTTTATCGGGGGTAATGCCATACTCACTCAATGCCTGACGATACCCTTCCAGTCGTTCTCGGCGATCGATAATCGGTAAATCAGTGGTCACACAGGCGATACAACGGTGTCCTTGCTCCAGCAAATGCAGGGTGGCCATTTTAGCCGCCTGGCTGTTTTCCAGCCACACGCAACGATTAGCCATCCCGGCAATGTAGCGGTTCACAACCACCATGGCGGGGAAATGGGCGGCATAACGCAACAGTTCCTTTTCAGATAATCTACTGGCATGGACCACAATAGCTTCGCAACCTTGATTAATCAGAAAATCAAGCCCAGATTTTTCCATTCCTTCATCGTGCCCACCGCTGCAGACCATCAGACGAAATTGCTCTTTACGCGAGACCTCCTCCACACCACGCGCAAGACGCGCAAAAAAGGGATCGGCAAGATTACCCGTCAGTAATCCCAGCATGTCACCACTGCGCTTCGCCAGCGCAATCGCTGCGGCATTACGATGATAATTGAGTTCACGCATGGCCTTTTCAACACGTTCACGCGTTACCGGCTCAACCCATGCAGTTTGATTAATAACTCGTGAAACAGTTGCTGTTGAAACTTTCGCCAGCAATGCAACGTCCTTTATTGTCGCCATTTCATTTCCTAATTCTTATATTATGTATTTCACTGATAGCATTTATATTTACAGAGTTCACTAACTTATTTTTCCTATTAATATAGAAAATTACAGCGTTATTAAATCTATACAATGCCCAATTTTATTATCACCAAGTATTTTACCTTATATCATATTTTTCTGAAGCTGAGTAAAAAACGCCCCAACTTCAGAATGTTTTCAGGCCTGAATGAAGTGCAACAGATCGTTATTAATCACCTCGGCATGGGTAGTATGCATCCCATGCGGATAACCTGGATAAATCTTCAGAACGCTGTTAACGAGCAATTTATCCTGCAACAGCGCTGCATTTTTATAAGGGACGACCTGATCATCATCTCCTTGCATCACCAAAACGGGTAGCGTAATGGCTTTTAAATCATCGGTCTGATCGGTTTCAGAGAACGCCTTAATTCCTTCGTAGTGCGCTTTTGCACTCCCCATCATGCCCTGTCGCCACCAGTTTTGAAGAGTTCCATTGGATATCTCTGCCCCTTCCCGATTGAATCCATAAAAAGGCCCGGTTGCCACGTCAAGATAAAACTGCGCGCGATTGGCGGCAAGCGCCTGGCGGAATCCATCGAAAACGCTGAGCGGTGTCCCTCCCGGATTATTATCTGTCTTAACCATCAGCGGTGGCACGGCGCTGATCAGCACGGCTTTCGCCACGCGACCTTGCGGTTGTCCGTATTGAGCGACATATCTTGCCACCTGCCCCCCTCCCGTGGAATGACCAATATGCACGGCATTATGCAGGTCAAGATGCTCTACCACGGCCGACACATCTGCCGCATAGTGGTCCATATCATGACCGTCGCTCACCTGATCTGAACGTCCATGCCCGCGACGATCGATGGCGATAACACGATAACCGTGATTAAGGAAGAATAACATCTGGTTATCCCAGTCATCTGCGCTCAGCGGCCAGCCATGATGGAATACGATAGGTTGCGCATCTTTCGCACCCCAGTCTTTATAAAAAATGTTTACACCATCTTTTGTTTTTACAAATGACATAGTTGTATTTCCCTCGAGAGGATATTCCGCCTAAAGATCGTTGATACCACATTGATCGCGCAACGTCTTACCAGCATGTTACACATCAACGCGAATGAACCTGCGTAAGGCTTAGTGAGTATAGTTGCAAAAAAAGAAACCTATTAATTTTGGTTTTACTGGATATATAACGTATGCCATCAATAAATCGTTAAAAACAAAGCGTTAATAGCCAACATCCACTTACCTGAAAATTAAAATTCACATTATTAATGAATACCACTCATAGCGCCTATCCTCCTGCTGACCATTATCTGCAAGCACAAACCCGTTAACATGGTCCTGTCTTTCAATATCCAGATGGTTCAGCATGCTTAACCTACAAGCACAAACACAGTCAGCGACGGCTAAAAAAACCGGTCTTACTTTTATCCTTATCCTTAGCGCCTTAATGGCCGTGACCTCCTTATCAACCGATATCTATCTGCCGGCAATGCCCATAATGGCAAAAGATTTACACGGCGATGCTGAGTTAACCATCACCGGTTTTCTCATGGGTTTTTGCATTGCACAACTGATTTGGGGACCGATTAGCGATCGTTATGGGCGGCGTCTGCCGCTATTCATTGGTTTGAGTTTATTCGTTATAGGTTCAGTCGGCTGCGCGTTATCAACGGATATTGTACACATTGTCTTCTGGAGTGTTTTTCAGGCGCTAGGTGCCTGTACCGGCCCGATGCTGGCGCGCGCAATGATCCGCGACCTGTTTAGCCGTACTCGCGCAGCACAAATGCTGTCGACCCTGATGATCATCATGGCTATCGCGCCGATTGCCGGTCCTCTGATTGGCGGGCAAATGATTAAGGTCACCTCGTGGCACACCATTTTCTGGCTACTGGCGATAATCGGTACATTCATGCTGCTGTCGTTATGCTGGCTACCGGAAACCCTGACGGAAGACAAACGTTCCCAGGCTTCCATCTCCAGCGCCTTTCATCATTATTCCGCATTACTGACCAACACCAGATATATGCGCTTTACGCTATGCCTGACGTTTTACTACATCGCGGCCTACGCCTTTATCACCGGTTCCCCATTTGTGTACATCACGTACTTCGGCGTTGATCCGCAGCATTATGGCTGGTTATTTGCCATCAACATTGTGGGACTGATGGCCGTGAGCATGGTCAACAGACGCCTGGTTTATCGCTACCCACTGGAGGCGTTACTTAAGATTGCTGTCTTCATCGCTACCGTTGCCGCCATCGTGCTGGCTGTTACAACGGGTCTGGGCGCGGGAGGGATCACCGTGATTGTCGGAGCCGTATTCGTGTTCTTCTCAATGAATGGCATCATCGCCGCGACGTCTACGGCATGTGCACTGGACGCCGCGCCGAATGTCGCCGGTTCCGCATCGGCGCTAATGGGCGCGTTGCAATACGGTAGCGGCATCATCTCCTCGCTGTTGCTGGCACTCTTTAGCGATGGCACACCTTGGACAATGAGCTGGGTCATTGCGGTATTTACGACAGCCAGCGCCGTTATGGCACTGAGCATTCAGGTAAAAAATCCGCAGTAGCACGAGATACTGCTATTCCCCCAGAGAATGGCAAAACACTTAGATTTACAGTGCTTTAAGAATTGTGGCTTCTATTTTCGCTGGGGTGGTGAACGGTGCAAAACGCTTGAGCGGTTTACCGTCACGTCCAATCAGGAACTTAGTGAAGTTCCACTTGATCCGCCCACCCAGCACGCCTGGCAATTCGTCTTTCAGGTAGCGAAATACCGGATGCGTTGCGCCGCCGTTGACCTCCACTTTCTCGAACATCGGGAAACTCACACCGTAGTTGATGTGGCAGGTCTGAGCGATTTCGTCGGCACCGCCGGGTTCCTGCTTACCAAATTGGTTGCAGGGAAACCCCAGCACCACCAGCCCCTGCGCAGCGTACTTCTTGTAAAGCGCCTCAAGACCTGCGTATTGTGGCGTAAAGCCACAATGGCTGGCAGTGTTAACGACCAGAACCAGCTTGCCAGCGTAGTCAGCCATAGAGATGAGCTGACCCTGCAGGCTGGTGGCAGTAAGTTGATGAAAAGTGGTCATGTCGGGATCCTCAGAGCAGACGTCGACATTGCCATGCAGCGGGTTGCTGCTGGGGTAATCGTCGCGGGTCGTGGCGAGGAGATCCGGCTCCCCATTGATTAACACCCTATTATACGAGCAATATCCGTTTCCTCATCATTCATTAGTTACGCCACTGCCATTTTGTTAATCTTCGTTACTGGTAATCAGAATGGATGTCAGGAAATGAGCGAGCAGATAAAGATAGATATTCCGCCACAGGATGGTCGTGGCTTTTGGGTTGCTAAAGGTCAAACGTTTAGTGTTATTGACCCTGAAGGACAGCAGGTTGCGGACTTGTGGGCAATGTCTATCAGCGCTGGTGAAATTGACTGGCTAAGCACATCTCAGACGCGAGATATAACAGAGCGATTATTCCCCGCACCGGGAGAGTCTTTTTACAGTGAAAAAGCCAACCCCTTACTCACATTAGTGCAGGATAACTCACCATGCCCACATGATATGCTGTTCCCGGCCTGCAACCCTGGACTTTACGAACGAGCAGGCCTGTATGATCACCCGAACTGTCGTGACAACATGCTGAGAGCACTGCAGGCGGCAGACATATCACTCCCCATCGTTCCCGATCCGGTCAATTTTTTCCAACGCTCAGAACCGCAGGCTAACGGTAAGCTTGAGGTATTGGCTTCGAACAATCCCCCCGGAGGAAATGTGCTATTACTCGCGGAAACAGATCTCTATGTGGTGGTTACTGCCTGTTCTGTTGATTTCCACCCGACCAATGGGGGCCACTGTACTGGTATCCAGATTATCGTTGGTTGAAATTCTGATAGATTAGGACTGGGCTATCACCGACTTCCAGGACGAGCACAGCAGGTGCAATAAGCCTTTCGGGGCACTTTTATTTGAGGTTAACGATGGAATTTATTCCTTATTTTTTATTTGCCGGAGCGCTGTTTCTTAATGCCGGCGTTCCAGGGCCCAGTATTGCTGCCCTTGTGTCACGGGTCATTACGAATGGCTGGCGAAATGTCATACCTTTCATCGCTGCAATGTGGATAGGTGAAGTGATCTGGCTCTCCATGGCTATGGCCGGGCTAACTACCCTCGCGCAAACATTCCAGTTCGGTTTTCATATTCTGAAATGGGTAAGCATCGCCTACCTTTGCTGGCTTGCGTTTAAAATGTGGCGCAAGCCTGTGAATGAGAAAACAGACGAACTTCCGCAACGGACATCTTCATGGTCAATGTTTAGCGCGGGTATGGCATTAACGTTGGGTAACCCCAAAATCATGGTGTTCTACCTGGCTCTTCTTCCGTCGTTTATCGATTTGTCAAAAGCCGGTGTAAGTGAATGGGCAATCCTTGCCAGCATTACGCTGGTGACATTGGCCGCGATCGATCTGAGCTGGACGTTCCTTGCACACAGAGCACGCGTTTTATTACGGACTCCTAAAGCGGTGAGATTTGCCAATCGTTTAGGCGCTGTTGCTATGGGTGGTGCCGCTGCGGCTATCGCTGCACGCAACTAATACCCTAAAAAGTCTGCTGGCCATTTGTCGGCAGATTTATTAAATCTGAGCGTCTGTTTCTGGCTCTGACCGGCCCTTGAGGCTGGCATTATCCGTAAAAAACCTTGTACCATTTTTAATGAAGGAGCTCGCATGCTAAAAGTCATCGCCGAAGATTTTATCAAACCTGAATGCGTCGACAACGTTCTCCCTTTATACCGCGAACTCATCGCGGCAACGAAGAAAGAGCCTCTGTGTATTGCTTATGATTTGTACCGGGATGAAAAGGATCTGGGGCATTTTATTTTCATTGAAGAGTGGCCTGACCGGGCAGCACTCGATGCACACTGTACCAGCGAGCATTTTACTCGGCTTGTTCCTTTGATTGATCAATACGCACGTAAAGCGGCGCAATATATCCTGATGGATGGTCGGGTGGAGCCGGAGAGATAAAGCCCGTTTCCGGCTCGAAGCCGACCGGCATTGTTCCATCAGATTAATGAATCCATCTAATAAAGCTTAGTGAATTACTCCATCTAATCAAATAAATCAGTTTGCGTTATGCTGTTACGGGACAACAGTTGAAGGATAACGTCATGCAAACAGTCACACTGAACAACGGTATTAACATGCCCCTGTTGGGCTTTGGTGTATTCCAGATGACGGATGCCGCCGAGTGCGAGCGGGCGGTGATTGACGCCATCGAAACGGGTTATCGCCTGATTGATACCGCTGCCTCTTACCTGAATGAAACTCAGGTCGGCAACGCGCTAAAACAAAGCGGTGTCGCCCGCGATGAGCTTTTTGTGACCACCAAATTGTGGTTACACGATACAAACTACGAAGGTGCGAAGGCCCAGTTCGAGCGGTCACTGAACCGACTACAGCTCGACTATGTTGACTTGTATTTGATTCACCAGCCTTACGGCGATGTCCACGGCGCATGGCGTGCCATGGAAGAGCTGCAACAGGCAGGTAAAATTCGTGCTATTGGCGTGAGCAACTTCCATCCCGACAGACTGGCCGATCTTATTGCCTTTAATAAGGTCACCCCGGCGGTGAATCAGATTGAAGTGAACCCTTTCAATCAGCAGCTGCATGCCGTGCCGTGGATGCAAAGTCGTGGCATTCAACCTGAAGCGTGGGCCCCGTTTGCCGAAGGGAAAAACGGTCTGTTCCAGCATCCTGAGTTAACAGCGATAGGCCAGAAATACGGCAAAAGCGTCGGTCAGGTTGTCCTGCGGTGGATCTTCCAGCGTGGCATCGTGTCACTGGCAAAATCGGTGCGTAAAGAACGTATGGAAGAGAATATCAACATCCTCGATTTTGAACTGAGCGCGGAAGACATGCTGCACATCACCGCGATCGACACCGCAACCAGCGCATTCTTTTCCCATCGCGACCCGGCCAGAGTGGAATGGTTGGCTGGCCGTAAGCTCGACGTCTAATCCGCGACACAAACAGAGGTTTACTGTCGCAAACACGTTATCTCGGTCAATCCTGGCTCGACGTGTTGGCGACAGGACTCGGTTTCATGGGGTTAAGCCACGGCTTACATGACTAACACGCTGAATCTGTTTGCCTGACACGTTAAATGCCGCAACCAGAACCGAATAAAACGAAAAAACCCAAGTCGCATAACGACTTGGGTTTCGTATTTGGCGGAAGCGTAGTCCGCCAAATTAATGTCCGAGAATGTCAGAAATTGTTTATTTTTACCATTAATAAACAATATGTTGTCTAAATACATTGTTCGAGGACGTCTTGCTACATCCGAAAAAATCTGACATTTTATGCAGTACCTTATGCATGGCGGGTTGTATGACAGGATTTAACATATGCCAAAGAAAGCCAAAGAACTCACCGGACTGGCTGTTGCCAAGCTAAAAACTGAAGGCTCTTATGCCGTCGGTGGCGTTGACGGCCTGTATCTTCGAAACAGAGGCCAGTCGCGTTCATGGGTGCTTTGCGTTGCTATGGGGGTAAGAGTAAATGCTCTAGGAAGAACCGTTCCGAGACGTTTAAACATGGGCCTAGGCCCCTACCCTGAAGTTTCATTAGCAGAAGCGCGTGACAAAGCTCGTGAGCTGCGTAAACAAATCCGTAATGGCATTGACCCCCTTGCAGAAAAACACGCCCATAAAGCGCATCAGGAACGTCTGGCGCACAAGAACAAATCCTTTGCTAGCTGTGCTGAAGACGTTATCGCAATTAAAACCAAAGAACTAAAGAACCAGAAACACATTGCCCAATGGCGGTCAACGCTGGAAACGTATGCTTATCCTGTTATTGGTCAAAAACCCATCACTGAGATTACAAAGACTGACCTATTAGCGATACTTGAACCAATCTGGTTAACAAAAAACGAAACTGCCAGTCGTCTTCGCGGTCGCATTGAAGCAATCATCGATTACGCAAAAGCGAAAGAATACTTTGAAGGTGATAACCCTGCAGCATGGAAAGGTATGCTTAAGCCCCTCCTGCCAATGCCAAGCAAAGTTCAGACCCAAAAACATCATGCTGCATTACCCTACAACGTGATCGGTTCATTCATGACCGAACTACGTAAACGAGCAGGCATTTCAGCGCGAGCACTTGAGTTTTCAATACTGACAGTTTCGCGCTCTGGTGAAGTCCGTGGCGCTGAGTGGTCAGAAATAGATCTGAAGAACAAAACTTGGACCATCCCTGCCAGCAGAATGAAAGCCAGTAAAGAGCACCGGGTTCCTCTGTCTGATTCTGCCATTGCCCTATTAAAGGATTTACCCCGCTTCAAAGACAATAATCTTGTATTCCCTGCCCCGCGTGGAGGACAGCTATCAGATATGTCATTGCTGGCTGTATTGAAACGAATGGGACATAGTGGTTTGACACAGCATGGCTTCCGTTCGACTTTTCGTGATTGGGCTGGTGAAACTACAGACCATCAACGTGAGGTAATTGAACATGCGCTGGCTCACCAGTTAGCAGATAAAGCTGAAGCAGCGTATCAGCGTGGGACGTTGTGGCCTAAGCGGGTGGCGTTGATGGATGAGTGGACGGGGTATTGTCTTGCCCATATTTAGCTGTTCTAATTGAAAACACCACACAGGACATCTGTGGCCATGGTTTCCACACACTGGCCCCAGTGCCCTAATTGAGTCTGAGTAATAGTCAGAAGACGCGGTAGAGTTTCAAATGAGCTGCAAGGAAAACAACAGCGCTCGCGCTGCTTATACCCATGAGCAGCGTCGCCTAATGCTTCACTGGTGGGCGGATTATCATGATCCCAACCGAAACTATATGGTCAGGCCATTTGAGTTTGCTCATAAAACATAACCTAACTTCTTATCAAAGCTGGTAAAGGCGTCAGAGTATCCCGTATACTATATTCATAAAATATATGCGGGATAATAAAATGAAAAACATTGACGTCATCCTTGGTAAAGACCATTTAGAAGATATTTCTTCTGCAAAACCAATTCCAGCAATTAAAGAGATAATATGGAATGCTTTTGATTCCAAATCGTTAATAGTTAAAGTTCTATTTCAGGAATGTCAGAACACAAATACCATTGACAAAATAATCATTCAGGATGAGGGAGAAGGCATTCCTCATAAGAATGTCTCATCTTCATTTGGCAGCCTTGGTGAGTCTTGGAAGAAGGATGCAAAAAGAAATGGGGATCGTTCTTTACATGGTCAGTTTGGTAAAGGACGTTTTAAGGCATTTTCTCTAGGAGAGATGGTCATATGGTCTACTTGTGTAGAAGATAATGGAAAATATTATAAATACTCCATTAAGGGGAATGCTAATAATATTAAACGCTTCGAAATCAGTGAGCCATCTGAAACAAATGATAAAACAAAAGGTACTCAGGTTGAGATCTTTAATTTAGTAAAACAAACATCCTCACTTGCAACAGATTCATCTAAAGAATCAATCACCAAAGAATATGCATTATATCTGACAGAATACCCTCATAAAAAGTTATTTTATGATAACGCATATATTACCCCTTCGGATGTGTGGCTTGACAAAAAAGAGTATAATCTCGGAGACGTTGAGATAGAATCTGTCCAAGAAAATGTATCTGTTTCAATAATAGAATGGAAATTTAAGACCCCTCGAGAAATTCATTACTGTGACGAAAATGGCTTTTCACTTTTCAATGAAAGCGCAGGAAAACTTGTTAGATCATATGGCGTAGATTTCACAGTATATATAAAGTCCTCATTTATTAAGAAGAAATTTGAAGAAAATGTCCTTTCGCTTGGAAGTTTAGAATCTGGCATTAAAGGGTTAAAAGATAAAGTCATTGAACTTTGTAAAAAACATTTTATCAACAAAGAATTCTTACAAAAAGCAAAAATAGTAGATGAGTGGAAAGAACAAAATATTTATCCGTATGAACGTTCTCCGTTACCCGGCAGTGTTGAAGAAGCTGAACAAAAGGTATTCAATATATTAGCTGTGAATGTCGAAAGCTATCTAACTTCTTTTAATAAATCTAATAACAGCATTAAAAAATTCACCTTTAAATTACTATCTCAGGCTTTAAAGGACAATCCAAATTCTGTTAGAAAAATTCTATCTGAAGTATTGGTCATGAGCTCAGACGATCAGGACTCAATGGCGAATTTATTAGAAAAGACGACTCTACCCAATATAATAAAAGCTTCACAAGTTGTTTCAGATAGATTAAATTTCTTAACTGGATTGGAACAACTATTGTTTGATGACAAAACAAAAAAGAAATTTTTAGAAAGAGATCAATTACACAAACTCCTAGAAAATGAAGCATGGCTCTTTAGGGAGGATTTCAATTTATCCCGTAGCGAAAATACTCTCAATCAAGTTCTACAATATCATGCTGATAAAATAGGTATCACTTATGATGCAGAACAGCCTGTTGTTAGAGAAGATGGAACCACAGGTAGGGTTGATTTGCTACTTAGCAAAGCACGTCAGCCAAGAGAAGGTGAGCTTGAACACTTAGTTGTTGAACTGAAAAGACCAACACAAAAAATAGATTTATCTGTTATAAATCAAGTTGAAAGTTATGCTTATGCTGTCAGTAATGACAGCAGGTTTGATAAACAGAATACAAAATGGATTTTCATTGCCGTATCTAACGATATAGCTCCTTTAGTTCAGGATAGAATTTCTCAAGATGATCGCCCTTACGGACAATTATATTCTAAAGGAAACGTTTCAATATGGATATATACTTGGGGTGAGTTAATAGGACAAGCGCGTTCCAGACTGATGTTTTTTAGTAATTTATTAGACATTGATATTAATCGTGACTCTGCCACAAATTATTTAAAAGAGACTTACGCTAAGTTCATTCCTACTGAAGTCAATGAACCAGAAGTTTAGATGTAAAAATAAAAGTTAGAAATACACAAATATTAGATTTTTAAATACGCTTATTACATATTAGAAAAGTGCCAAAAGGGCCTTTTTTCCCATTAAGTGTCCAACCCATTGGGTAGGACACTTATCCCCATACGTGAGGCAATCAGACACTTCGATGCAGTGAATATTCACAAGGAACACTTATTAAATATAATATTAAACATCTATTGTCAAATTTATTTCCCTGAAACTTTCAGGTTTATAAATAATTGTATAGCACAACTATGAACAACACACTACAACATAAAATGCACTGTCCATGGTGGTCCGTATGGTAGTATTCAACGCAACTCTTCGTCTTCACACACTGGCAATGAGTCAATAGCAGCAATTTTCTTTAGTTGAGCTAGATAATCCGAATTATTATCTACCAACCAATTTAATACAGAATAATTAGAAAGTAGTCTTTTTATATGTCCAATAATCACTGCCAACTTTAAATTATTTGTTCCATATATATTTTCGAGTTGTTTAGTCTCTATTTCCATAGCAGCCATTTCTCGTTCCATTCTGGCAAAATTTTTTGCTATGTCTTGTTGCTTTAGTTTCGAATCTTTCGGATTTATTAGCATATCATCAGGAGTGTAATGTAATAATGATAGAGCAAATTTACGACTAAAATTATTTATACTCATCATTGTGGATACCGCTTCCATCTGTCTTTCTGGTTTCATTTTACGTAAAATAGAGAATATGGTTTGAGGGACATGTTGATTTGCTAATAAAGCGGTAGTTTCAGGGCTAATCCCATCAAGTAATCTAAACTTTGCCCGGAGTGTATCTACTGATATATTCAGAGATTGACTAATTTTTTCTTCCGAAACACCAGCATCCACAGCCTGTAATATCATACGATACTCCTGAATAACTGGTAATCGATTGACATACTTGTTATAGCTGTAAGATTCTTCATCCTCAGAAATCAAACAAGGCACAGTGGTCAGCCCTATATCCTTTAATGCTTCAACTCTTAAGTGACCATCAAGTATTATTTTTTCTGACAAATTATTAATATAAATAACTACGGGTTCTATGATACCAACTATTTTCACCGTAGAAAGTATCTGAAGATATTTAACGCTTAATTTGACATTAATTGGCAGATCTTTTCCATATGTCAATTCGGAAACATTAATAATAAAACACTTATTACCGAAGTTAGGTTTATTCATTTTCAAGACCTCGTTCGGGGTCAACATTATCCAGAATAAATGCAGGGACAGAATTCAGGCTCTCAACAGATAGAAGTTCTGAAAACTCTCTATTCCTCAACAAATTAACCATTATCTCTTTAACAACCATTAGGCTGGATATTGTAAACTCAGATCTTGTATGAATAATTTTATGCCTTGTGACATTTTCTTGATAAAGTTCTTTTAACTCTTCAGAAGTAATCCGCTTCTTTTTTACCCCCTGAACAAAAGAATTATTATCACTTCCCTTACCTGATGTTTCTCTCTGAGATAAGATCCTTTTAATTGCACCTATCTGCTTTGAGTTAAGCTCACCAGAATTAAAGCCTTCTAAAAGAAGGTGCTGTATATCAACTCCTTTAGCTCTTGATATTTCTACCGCTATATATATCGGTATTCTGCCAGACTCAACAGCAGAAAGTAATTTATCTTCACCATTTTCTTTTAATGATACAATAGAAGATACCCAATTTTTAGAACGACCAATTTTATTAGCAATCTCTAACTCAGTAAAACCTTTATTCTTTAATTCTATTATGCTGTTGAGAAGCTCTGTCGAACGTGGTTTTCTTCGAGCAATATTTTCTGCAAGACTCATGATATGACCATCTTCATGATCAACTGACTTTACTATTGCTGGGATTTGTTTTTCACCTAGTATTTCATAAGCCTCAATCCGCCCTTGCCCACAAATCAAATCGTACACATACGTCTTACAGGTTGAGTCAGATAACCTAACCGTAATAGGTTTTTTTAGCCCTATGTTTTTTATACTTTCAACAAGTTCATCGTGAATAGATTTGCTTCTTGAACGTGGATTAACAATCCTGATCTCTGAGATATCTATAAGAATTATTTCTTCATATTCATTCATCAGTGAATTCCTTTTAAAAAACATCGCGTTTAAGGATTTGCAAAAAAGGTATCAAGTCATCATATCGATAAAACTCTAACTGGTAAGGATTTAACTCTTCAAAAACAAACTGATTATCTAATAACTCTATTGAAGGGAATATATAGTAATCTTTCGTGTTAACATTTTGACTATCAAGTCTAACAACGATACAAATATCATAGCTAAACTTACGCTCAAACCGGATTCTCCATCTCTTTCTCGAGTTATTCATGAAACAACGGGAGATAACTACTGACATTTTAACTTCATCATTAATACTAAATAATTTAGACTCCGCATCATAATCAACATAAGAACCTTGTTCTGTAATATCAGAAATTAGGTTATCAACTAAGCTATGATACTTTTCTCTTAACAAGGAGTTAATCCGTAAATAGTCATAATCATGTTTTGGTTTATAGTCAATTAATTTATAAGCTTGTAAAAGACCGCCAAAACGTTTCCTATAAACTGATGAGGATGGTGTATCATCATCTTCATCTATAATTATGCCGGATAGTTTCCCTTTTGTTTTAAAAAGCTCGGAAAGTTTACCAAGTAAATCATCATTACTAAGATGTATACTTCTATTACTAATAACAGTCTGCGCGTGTAAAAATAACTCAGGAGAAATAATAGCTTCAAAAGCATTTTCACATCTTATCCATTCATGCTGTGGGTTGTGGATAAGACGCTGCTTTAAACGAGAAGATGTTCGGTTATAGACATTATGACCAATATACTTTTCGTTAGTTAAAATCTCGTGGATCTTTCCTCTGGTCCATTTAGTGCCATGCTCTGCAGTAATCCCTCTTCTATTCAACTCAGAGGCAATAATCCTCTCTGGCTTAGAGTTATTCACGAATTGATCGTATATCCATTTAACTGTTATGATTTCATCTTCCGGCCCTAATACTAAAATTATTCGATCAGTTTGGATGCTTTTCCACTCTCTATATTTAAGCATCCCTTTATGTTTATGGTTTTCATCTATCAACATTCTTCGTAAACCATATCCAGCAGGCCCACCTTGGTGATATCCACGACTAGCCAGATTAGCTTGACCAAGAAAGACTTTTTGTGATAAATCCCGACTTAAAGAAGAAGCTTTTTTTCTATCTATGAATAATTGAAAATCAGCATAATCACTATTCCCTTCAATGATAGGGTTTGCACAATATATAATACCAACACCATGTATTTGAAGTTGATGGGTATAATATCCAAATTGATCTATACTCTGAAATCGCCCAAAACGGCTTATGTCATAAACTAAAACTGCTTTAATATTTATTTTCCCTTCAACCACATCATCTATTAACTGTTGAAATGCCTGTCTTCTGTTTGCCGTAACCCCACTTTTTCCAGAGTCATCATATGTATGAATGATATTCATCTTATGTTCTGACGCAAATTTACTTATGAATTGAGATTGATTGAATATTGAATATTGCTGATGATCTGTAGACATTCTCAAATATTGAGCAACATTGACTTCATCCATAATATCCACCTCACCTCGATGAAAAAGATTATGGTTTCATGGAAAAGCCAAACTTCAAAAACCCTCCTCCATAATCCTTTAGCGAAAAATCACCTAAGCTAAACTACACCATAAAGCACAGAGATTTTCTTGAGCACGATCTCAAAAACGAACACTATTTGAACAATCATCTCTGTCATTCTAAATACCCAACTGTCACTGAATGAGAAAAAAACCTTCATTATCATTATATTATGTTTTGAGTCATTACTCCTGTAGATCTACCATATCCTCAAGAAATCTTGTCCCTCTCAATTCAACCTGATTCACCTATTTTAGCCAAAGAGAGTCTTCTTCCGATACCAGACACTGTTTCTTGCTTGTAAAGCATTCAGTGAACAACCTACGCCACTGACAGCAACTCAATTGAGTTGAACATATTCACCAGCACTTAATCAAAACCATTTTTGTATAGGTTTCACCCTGAGATGTTATCGTTGCACCTGAAACAGTGTTATTTGAATTGATTATTCCATTAACCTAACAGTAAAGTGTAATATCCCAGAAGTTGTTTCATTTGCTTCTGTTATATTTATGAATTTATTTGCGCCCTGATTATCTATGTTTAAATTACCAGTCATAGGTGATTCGCTATCACGGCAAAAATAAACTATTCGTAATGCCGTTAGTCACCTAATTACATGTATATAATCTTCTATCAGGCTCTCTACAGTTACTTCCACCATTATTACATTCATTTCCTTTATATCTTGACACTTCTATTTGTTTTAGACGATTAGGATCATTTGGACAAGAACAACCTCCTGTATCTTTATTTGGAATATAACACTTCCCTTCAACAACAATAAACATCCTATTTACACTTCCGCCTCCTTCTTTCCACACACCATTAGTGCAAGATAATATAGAACCATCAACTGCTCGCCCTTGCAAACCATTAGGAGAACATCCATTTCCCGCATAGGCCACTCCATTTAGATGAAGATACTCTCCAACTGTTGCTCTACCACCTGATACAACTCCAGCAGCACCATAAACTTGTCCAACTGCATCAATATTGCCATTAGAGTGTACGTAGTTAGAATTAAGGTTTCCTGATGCCCATACATATCCAGCGTTAACTGTTCCATTAGCATCTATATTCCCGGTTGATTTAACGTATCCGCCATATAATCCTGCTGAAGTCTGAATGTTTTTACCATTATATGCTGTTATAGTATTGGAGTCGGCCATATTCCATCCACCACCATATTTTTGGAAATATAGTCCTCCATCCCCCATTATTCTGAACAAGTTATTAGTATAGGTATCACCTCTAGACGTTATGGTTGTTCCTGATACGGTTTTATTAGAATTTAAATTTCCATTGACTTGACCATTACCCGCTACAATCAAATCAGAGTTTAATGTTGCCACACCGCCAACGTCTAATGTTGTGCCTATCACCGCTGTCCCGCTAGTTCGTAATGCCTCCGTAGTTATGGTTCCTGCTGCCGTTATATTCCTAGTATTATTTATGTCCTGATTACTCATATTTAAATTACCTGTCATAGGTAATGTGCCATCACGTCGCAAATACACTGAGTACATAGAAGAATCGTATCCAACACGATACGCCAGTAGACCAGCTGTAGTAATATTATTAAAAGCTGATGATGTCTCGGTCCATGCGCCCTGTAGACCTGATACTAAAGCTGCTGATTGCGTCATTCCGCTATCAATACCCGCTTCCTGCATAGCTTTACCTAATAAATCATAGCGAAATTTTCCGCTTTCACTCCAAGGTAAAGTTGTTGTGATAAGACCATTGATAACAAAATTGGGAGCAGTCCCTGAACGTTTTAATACTATTTTGTAAGATGACTTTTGCATGTTAATGCCTGTATAACCTACAGGCAGAAACCCTTCATTTACTAATGTTTGATATGTGATTTCGCAGCCGTTAGATGTACATGTTCTTGGTCCCGGATCACTTGACTGACTGCTACTTGAAGAAAGTGTTGATAGTTTGTCATAGTGGATACTGATATAGCGATTTGCCGCCTCTCCTATCTGTTTTATCTGATTACCAACAGTGTTAGCTATCATGTTTTCTTGATTAGTTTTCATGTCCTGAAATTTTACGAAAGCCATCACTGTTCCAATACCCAAAACTAATGTCAATTCCAATAAAGAAAACCCCTTTTTATTTATTTCTTTCATTTTCATCGTCCTTTTTATTTCACGTAATTAACAATTAACAAAAATAAAAGAGAGGTCAAGACCGATGAACATGTAATTCAAAAAAACACTTAACAGCATAATTTAAGAGAAACGATTTTATCCGTTCTCATCCTTTGTATGTTATTCTGCTCATGAATTTCAGCATTCAGGATAAAGTTAATGACCGTTGCTATTAAAACACTTAATAACATCCGAGCCCTTTCCGCTCAGGCAATTAACGGCTATTATCGAAGACAGATGTCAAGAAGAATCACTTGCACAGCATCAAAATGCTGAACGTCAGGCCAAAATTGAAGCGCTACGTGCACAATTACTTGAAGATGGTATTGACCCGTCTGAGCTGCTGGGTAATCCTAAAACTTCACTTCCGGCAGCTGTTCGAGCAAAGCTCTTGAAGACTTCGCAATCTAAACACATTCCATGCCTTCTTTAATCCGGGCATTGTCAATACTCTTATAAAGGAAAGAATATGCCATCACCAAGAGAAGTGAATCCGCATAATTTCAATGTATTAGAAATTATTTATGATTTAAACGGATTCTCCGTTGCATGGGGGATCTGGGAAGATGGGACTAAGCGCCTCGCTATGAGATGGAATGGTGAAGGCGAGGACAAGGGTTACCCAAAAACATTTGGTAATCCTGTATGGTTTATGCTCCCAAATGAGCTTAGCCTACCAATACTTCAATCACTGGATGCATATAACCCTTTACATCGTGGTGTTGCAAAAAGTTAATCGTTCTGGACATCATTTAAAAATGTATGTAATGCGTTATATGACATCAATTTTTAAATTAACTACCGCGCCCTCTGGGGCTTGGTCAACAGCTCCCCAGCCTAAAACAAGTTTTAAGCCGTGGAGCTGTTCGGACGTGAATTGATTTTATGGTCTGAATTTTTTGAGGACTCTTTCGATGTAGATTTTTCCATTTATTTTATACCGTTCGATATCATGTGTATGCAAGGATGGAACCTCTAACAACA
The DNA here is from genome assembly GCF_024809055.1 of Citrobacter sp. JUb117. Taxonomy (NCBI): domain Bacteria; kingdom Pseudomonadati; phylum Pseudomonadota; class Gammaproteobacteria; order Enterobacterales; family Enterobacteriaceae; genus Citrobacter; species Citrobacter sp. JUb117. Next base: position 467,702 of record NZ_JANUFB010000001.1, on the reverse strand, counting down.
AACCAAAGAGTAATTGTTTATCTACCTCACTAATATTACAGTTTAAAACCTTGGCAACCTCTGCACCCAGAATTATTTTTTGTCGTGTATTTTCTTTTTTGTTATCTTTTTTCTCTTTTGCTTTGAGATAATTTAATTTATTTTGTGCTCCTGCGATTTTTTGCTCAAGTGTTTTCTTTATTTCGGCACTGCTTCTATCCCCTTGAAAGGCTTTACCTGTTAGGTATGTATTTTGTATTTTATCATCACTCATTATTTACCCAACTGATTTCTATTATTATAAGGGACATTACTTCTGAACTCATCATCTGAAAGTGCTCGCTTGATTGATTTAATCCGAGATCGGAACTGCTGTTTTTCCTGTTTCTTTTTAAACTCAACTCTCACTTTTGTGATTATCTTTTCTGCTTCACTATACGCTTTTTCCAGATCGGTATAGATACCATTATCAAGTAATCGTTTTGCTTCAAGATCAATGGCTTCATCATTATTTTTATACATAAAACCTCCCTTCTTTTATTTCCTGATTATGTACTAACACAGTTTATATATAAATCAATAAGTAAGTTTTAATATTTTATCTGACAACCAAAATACTTATAAAGCCAATGTTAATAGTCCATAATGCAGTATTGACACAGATCAGTATTATTTCTGACTCACACAACTCACCTATATTCATATTCACCCCGTTCATTTTATGCTCTTATATTCTCTTATAGTAAATAATTGGTTTTGGCAAATGAATATCGCGGCAAAATAATTAATGCATCTTTCACATCCCATGCGACTAGATGCATATATGAGGGATGACAGATCAAAGAAGGTCGATAATTTTCTTCACATATGGAGGAATAGCTGTTTCCAAATTTATATCATATTCAATCACAGTGTTTGTGCTTGTTGAAACTTTTACTTCCCATATGATTTTTTTAGATAATTTATTATCATTCCAAAAAACTGATGAATAACTAGTATCCTTCTGCAATGTCTCTAATACATAAAAATACTCATTCTTTCTGATTTTAGTTTTTGGATATTTACTAACACTAACAAGGAGGACATATGGAATGTAATCCATAGGCATATCCTTCAACGCCCATACATTAATGTCATTAGCACTTTTAACAGAGAGTTCGAGATCTTTCCATGTAAAACATAAATTTGGAAATTCTTTTTTTATCTTATAATATACCTCGTATAAATTATTTTTCAGCCACTCTTTTCTTAACGGAATAAGAGTAGCATCTCTTGGTATGTTCTTTAAATGTTCATATGGTTTGTGATGTGAAGTGATTAATGGACATGATGAATTTGGATAGTGCGAAAAATGAGCCTTCTTTTGTGACTCAAGGCCCTTAACAAATACACTCTCATGACAAATTTTACAACAACCATCAGCTTTATGATGGCGTACAACCCAATCATTTATATGAATATTGTGTTTCAATTGATCGTTTGGATCATAAGCGTATAACATAAACACACTCCTTTTTCTCAAAGGAGAAGATAATAGCTTATCCATAATAAAAAACAAACCATAAGATAATTTTTATTTCAGATATATACATAATCGTTTAATAAGTCATAGAAATCTTCATCGTCATATAAGTTATCTGATATATAAATAACTATTTTCCCGAATTCATTTTCTCTATGTCCATCATGATACCTCGTATTAAAATAATTTATTTATTCTCCTTTTTAAATATACTGATTAACTTATTTATGCAAGTTGGATGACGTATATTTAATTAGCGCCACTTAAACTAGTCATACTAACTTCATTAGGCATTGCTTACATAACCACTATAAAAATCAGCAACACCACATGATAGTAATCACCAACAAGTTTATCTAATACTCTCCACGTTACTTATTTTTGTTTATTAATGTTTTTCATTTAACCTTTAGATTCTCAACTCTAACGGAATAAATTAACACTCTTTTTGTCCTTCGGACGCCATCTAAACCCCATTTATGTAATATCGTGGAATACTTCGCCCGTCCATCCTATTCGCGCCGCTCAATTCGGCGGTTTGTTTTACAGCCATTCATATATTTAGTATTAATTAATAAAGGCAAACCTTGTACATTGCCGTTATTTTTGAGCCATTTATGGCGATAAAAAATAAAGCAATGCCCACTTACGCATTATCGCTTCGCTTTAATGCCGTGGGGTCTACCGACGGTTGCCTGCCGCAGGCTAAAACCGTTTCCTTCGTAAACAAAATCAAGGTCAACGTCAACCCCGGCGTTTTCCTTACGTAAAACGAAAAGCAGCATTTGGCATTGAGGAATATTTGAATGGCGATATACAGTTTTAAAATGGAGAACATCAGCAGAGGCGAAGGTCAGTCTTCGGTTAACTCTGCTGCATATCGTCACCGTAAAGTTTTCTTCGATAACAGAACGGGTGAAGTTTGCGGTCGTAAAACAGCACATAAAAAGGACCTTGCCTTTGCGCAGATTTTTGCACCTGAACATACCCCTCCTGACCTGATTGTTGACAGTGAAACACTCTGGAATGCTGTTGAAGCCTCAGAGAAGAGAAAAGATGCCCGCCTTGCCAAAGAGTTTAAGATTGCCCTCCCCGCTGAGCTAACACCCGAACAGAGTATTGAACTCACTTCTGCTTTTGTTCTTGAGCACTTTACCAAGCAAGGCATCATTGCTGATGTCGTTATTCACGATATCAATGGTCATAACCCACATATCCATATAATGGGAACAACCCGTGAGATTCTTTCTACCGGCTTTGGTAAGAAGGTGCGTGAGTGGGACAAGCCTGAAACCCTTGATAGCTGGCGTAAAGGCTGGCAGAACGTCTGTAATGAGTTCCTTGAGCTGTATGGTCATGATGAACGCGTTGATCACCGTTCTATCAGAGTTCAGTATGAGGAAGCCCTTGAACAGGCTACCGCTGCCGCAACAAATGAAGAGAAAGCTGTCTGGCTGGCTAAAGCTATTGAAACGAACCGCGATCCAATACTTCATATCCCTCGTGATCGCTGGGGAACTGTTGCAGCTCAGGAACAACGTGCTGCAGAGCAGACCATACGTGATGAGCTGAAAAAAGAAGCTGACGAAGCCTACTTCACCTTTAAAGATCTTCCATTGGACATCGTTGTTGATGTTGCCAGCTTTAGGGTTCATGCACTGGCTGAACCAGAAGAAATTGTTATCCCTGAAAACACAGGTAGAGCTTCATCTACAGGCTCGCAGAAACCTGTTCTGGTGGCTCCTGCACCTCATACTCGCACTACACTGAAAACCCCATCCTCTTCAACAGCCAGAGCACTTAAACGCGCCCCTGTTAAAGTTAAGAGGAAGAAAGTTGAACCTCGTCAGAGCGGTGTGTTCAAGCGCTTCACCTTACTGGTAGTAGATTATATAAGAGAGAAATTCGTCTGGGCCAAGAAGAAGCCAGCCCCTATTTCAGTAGATACTGAACACGATAAGCGTATAGCTGAAAACTATGTCTTCGATGAGGTTCAGGGTATCTATGTATCACGCGCTGAGTATGAAAGACGTGCCCGATTTAACAGTGATGAGTACAAGCCAAACGGGGAGGAGATAAGACGTTTCCCAAATCGTCCAGAGAAGGGTAAAACTGATGCTGATGACAGTGTGAGTTTTACGCCATCAATTCCACCAGAATGTACTGGAAAGAGCCGTGTCCCAAAATTGAGGCCACCGGGGTATCGTCATAATCGAGATTATGAGGGATAAATAATCATCTCTATGATATTTGAGTACTTTACGGTACACTTTTTAAGTAAATCGGTGGTAGGTTTTTCTTCTCAGTAAAGAAGCTAAACACTTAGCTAGAATGGATACTTATGCGAAATATAAATTCAATCATGTTGAGACTTGCCAAGAGAGCAGAGAAATTACAACCAGACCATCTTATCAAGTCTTTTGTTGATGTTGGACCCACGTATACCCTGTTGTCTAGCAACGATAATCAAATAATGTTTGGTCGCAGAGGAACTGGGAAAACACATTTCTTGGCTGTTCTTTGTAATAATATACAACAAAAAGGCATTATTTGTGTCCCTATTGATATGAGGATGATTGGTTCTTCTGGAGGGATTTTTTCTGACTCCAATATATTATTAAGTGAAAGAGCGACCAGATTACTTTCTGATACGCTATGTAAGATTCATGAAGTTATATTGGATTATATTTTCGAGAAAGAGATAGATAATGCAACTGAAATAGCACTATTATTGAATGATTTTGTTGAGAAAGCAACATCATTAAGTATTGAAGGGATTACAGAAGAAGAAAAGAGTTCATCAAATCAAAACTTGATGAATTCAACGTTAACCGCAGGGTTAACCAACAAAAGCATATCTGCTAATTTTTCACTTTCAGATGGAACATCATCAAATAATACAGATCGCTTAAAAGTATCAGGAAGAAAAATATTAAGAATTCACTTTGGAGAAATGACAAAATTACTCAGCAATATTATTTCCAAATTACCTGAGAAGGAACTATGGGTTTTAATTGATGAATGGTCTGAAGTTCCACTGGATCTCCAACCTTACCTTGCAGAGCTTCTACGCAGGATTTTGTACCCTATTTCAGGTATTACGGTAAAAATAGCTGCAATTGCACACCGTTGTAACTTTATGATAAATGAGCAAGGAACAGGTGCTCGTATAGGAATTGAACTCGGTTCCGATGCTTCATCCGTTATTAATTTAGATGAATACATGGTATTTGATAATGATCGCGATGCCGCAAAAAATTTCTTCAAAACACTTCTTCATAGACATGCTCAGGCAATAGATAAAAATTCCATATGTGACGCTGAAACAAATTTATTTATAAATGATTTATTTACTCAACCATCAGCATTTGATGAGTATGTTCGTGCTGTTGAAGGTGTTCCACGCGATGCTATAAATATTATTTCTCTTGCCGCTCAATCGGCGCTGGAAAATAAAATATCGATAATTCATATCCGTAAGTCAGCACAGAAATGGTTTCAAGTTAACAAACATGCTGCTCTTAACAGCAAACCAGAAGCTGTTATATTACTTGACAAAATAATCAATGAAGTTATTGGACATAGAAAGTCTCGTGGTTTTTTAATAAGTAATGAAAATAATCACCCACTAATTGATTATCTTTATGACATGAGGGTTATTCACGTTTTAAAACAAGGTGTGTCTGCTCGCAACTCTATAGGGAAAAAGTACACACTCTACACTCTTGATTACGGTTGTTATGTAGAATTGATGTCATCAAGTTCTGCCCCGTTGGGACTAATCATCGAATCCGATGAAAATAACAAGCTAAAATATATTGAGATACCAAAATCAGATTACAGGTCAGTTAAAAATTCAATTTTAGATTTTGAACATGACAACTCTCAATTAAGATTGAATCTGGTTATATCCACTGATCATCTTCAACTACCCATTAACGCTGGCAAAAAAATAAATATAGAGAAACCTATTGACAATAAAATATTAAATTTAATGCCCAAAGATATTGGCATTTTAAAAATAGAAGGGACAATATATATTCCCATTATCATGGTAGCCTTAGTATTAAGGAAAGCCAGAGGATTTGAGAAAAGTCATGCTGTAGAGCTAACAAAAATAATTAATGAATACATTACTATCGATATAAACAGGCCTAAGATTTCTACTACTAACATGTCTAGAGAGCTTAGGAAAGACAATATATTGGACCTCCCATGGTTAGAATTTTATGAGAATGGCAGGAGTCCTCAATTTTCTTTGCGGAACAACTGGAGAAAATATTGGAAGATATATTTTGAAAAATCCGCCCCTGTATTTTAAAAATGATATCAATGACATTTTTCGTGGAAAAAGTCCAAAATTTTAGTGACTACATTGTAATCAGGTTCCCATTCTCATAACTCTTATAGCCGCTACACATACAGGAAACCATACCTTGATAAATCAAAGGTATGGTTTCCTGTATTAAGACTGATTACATCCTTCGCCTGAACACAACATTATCAGAGAAAATTGACTTACCAGCGACAAACCCAACAGCCGCAATGATCGACAGGCTGATAGTAGCTCCCTCGATGCCTGTCGAAATTCCGATCAAGATAGACAGGCCAGAGGTAAGCAATATAACCACGAAAGCATACCACTGCGGATAAGCTCCATATAAAACAGTCGCCATGCAGCCGGTGCAGACATGCACACCGCGCTGGCTCTCTTTAAGGCAAAATGGACACTGGATTGTATTGTTTTCCATGATTGCCCCCTTAGATCGCTTTCCAGCCATTGCTGGTTTTAACAAGATTAATCATGCTCTCTTCAGGTTCATTCATACCCTTGACGCTGGAGAACGCTTTTTTGTCCACCCATAAAGGAACATCTGCCAACTTCCATGTATAGGACACGCGAACAACTTTCTGATTACCGTTTCCCGTTTCGGTCCATTCCTTTATCTCAGCAACAGCATGATGACCTACACAAGCACCTTTCTCACGATCCCAAAACTCAACCTCTTGGCCTTTGTCTGTTACTTCCAGAACATCAACACTGCCAAAGCCATTAGGTTGCTGCGAAACAGTAAGCAGCCCTTGTTCAGCAAGTCCTTTCAGGATTTCATCACTGGAACTGTATCCGGCAGAACGATAGCCGTGATTGACCCGGATGGGGAAGCCCTTATTGAACACAATGTCATTGTCCTGCAAGGAGTAGCACAGCTTTGATTGCGATATTTTCGCGTTGATCGCTTTCTCAAAGTCGCCTTTTTCACCGCAGCCAGATAAAAGAGCAGCAATACCTGCAGCGAGTAAAATTTTACGCATAAATGTTATCCCAGATTTATTTGTTGATAGTTCCGCTTCTCAGAACAACCAGACGAACTGGCATATCTGCGTTGTTGACGGTAGCGAACCCACGGACTTCGAAATTGTTTACCGTTCCGGTGACGCTGACTTTCTGGCCTTTCTTGTAAGTAAGAACGGCATCATCAATACCAGAGTAGTAGTCCAGCCAGACCATCCCGCCGCAGTAGCTCGTATCAGAGGTTTTAAATAAAAGGTAATAGTTAGGGGCTGATTTGGGCATTCCCGTCATCATATCGCTGGCACTTCTGCCCTTCGTAACTTCCAGAACAGTGGCATTGGTGATAGCGATCCTTTTGCCAGTCCATTTCTTTTCTGCTGCCATTGCATTTTCTTCATAGTCTTTACAAACAGCACCAAGACCAGAAACAGATGATACCGGGCCAAGACTTTGAGGGGTGGCAGTTCCCCCCAGCGCTTTACCTACTGAAGACAACGACGAGCTGATTGCTCCATTAACCTTATTCACACCTTCGTTGAGCTGTTGGCATCCTGTCAGTGCGGCAGCAGACAGAACCAGTGGCATCACTATCCGTAATTTCATATCTATCCCCAATGTGTGGAAACTTTATGTCAAAGACAGCCCTACCCATAGGTTGGTCTCTCTGGGCTGTAAAGAAGCATTAATCAATTGATAGGATTCAATTTATTTTTCTGTTCGTCATATCGTTTGTATCGATCGAATTCAAATCATTTGATAGATTAAAACTATCGTATATTTATAATCGATCGATATAGGCAATTGATACACCGATCAATTGACGCTTATTTGATAGTTAAAATCTATCAAATATAATTTATTGATCTTTTATACCGATAAATAAGTGGTGTAATGTGCACGAAGAGCCATGTCAGTAGCTGTTTGCACATGGATGGAGATAGAAAGGTATAGGTCGGAACAGGTGACACCCTGTCGACCATTACGCAGACAGGGATTGTTAGATCTCAGGTAACGTAGCTATCTTCAGATATAGTGTTGTAAAAACCTGTATGCAACGCATGTTTTAATATGCTGTTTCATATGGAATGGAAGCTACCATTCAGATTTTTCAATCATCTTCCAAAGCACTCACACCGCTTGCCGGGAAATTGGTTTTCATATTATTCGATATCTTCGGAACTAAGGACTCTATTGTTTCTTCGCTAACTTGGCTCAGTTCAGAAATCAATCTTCTGTATGTATTAATCATTCGTTCCTGATCACACTCATTTGCTGATTCGGATAAGAAGAAATAGTCATAATCTTTGACATGGATATTATCACCATTTTGCAAAGTGAGTTTTATTCCTTGTTCATTTTCTTCAACATCTTTAACAATACAAGTCATAAATGGTATTTTTTTATTTGTATGAAAGAGCGTAATAATCTTAATGTTGTTCATCCTTTATTTTCCTTCTTTTTTATTATTTAATACCATTTTAAATTGGTAAAAATCAAATTTAACTATTGTTAATAAACTATTTACCTGTTTTTTATTATTCTTTTGAAATGATATTGATCTTATGAGCTAAAGCTCATGTGCTGACGCACGGCTACGCCCTGACGCTGTAAAATATATTTAACGATTTGACAATGGTATTTGCTATGTTTGAGGGAAAACCTAAAATGATCAATTTTTGTTCTTTTAATCATAATAAGATATATATGATCCTATATTTCATAACAGTATTAGCACTAAAACATATAGCATTTGCTCTTAAACGCATAGGAAATCTATATTCATAGAAGCAGCACTTAGTGATTGTTCAAGACAATCACATTGCTGAAACAGGGTTCATCCCTGTTAATGATGGATTTATCCATAATGAATTACGGCGACAGCCGCCAATAAAATAAAGGTAAAACAATTGCAGTATTCCTGAAACATCAGCAGCGCTGCGTGATTGTACGAAACAATCACTTCGCTGAAAATACATCCCAAGAAAACCACATGTTTTTACGTAAAACTCTCTGCACATAAGATAAAAGGAAAACTAGACTCTCTTAACTTCTTACTAATTATTTAATTATAAGCACTGTCCCAGCCCAATAAAACCAAGGCTTCACACCTTTTTTTCCTATGTTTAAACATAGCGGATACCTATGTTTAAACATAGAACCGCCCTATGTTTAAACATAGCGAAATCTATGTTTAAACATAGTTTTTTTAACATATAACAACATCATAATAATAAAAGTTCTATTTTATTTATAGTTTAACTATTGACTTTCATTTTTCTGCATAGTATTAAAATAGGCATAATAAAAACTATAAGAGAGAATAATATGAATACTAATGACACTGAACTACTCCGCTTATTTGAAACATTAACCACTGAGCAAAAGATTGATATCGCAAAACACTTGCTGCAGAACAAAGATATAAAATCAACGACAGTCATTGCAACAGAAGAAGATAAAGCGATCTCATTTGCACAGCCTTATGTTTTTGCTTTTACTTCCAACTTTCGTGTTTTTTCTGATCTGGATATATCTAAGAATGAATTCCGCGTGTTGACTTATATCTTAGAACACATGGAGTTTGGAAACCTAATCAACCTCTCACAGTCATCACTCTGTAAAGCGTTGAATATCGCATCCGGTAATATGTCAAACATATTCAAAAAGCTGAAACAAAAAGGTATTCTTGTTGAACATCATGGACACCTGTATATCAACTCGAATATTTTTGCCAAGGGTATGAGTCATCAACTTGATGAGAAACGTAAAGAGCATTTGAGTAATGCTAAAAGCCTCCATGCTGATATTGAACAATATCCAGAGTATTATGCAGATCTTTCACAGAAAGAAAGACGAAACTTATCTTTGGAAACTGAAAATAAAGAGATCTACACAGATGCTTTTGTTTTTAGTAAAAAGAAAAAGAATAATGCTGTTCCTAATGCTAAAAACAGTATCCAGATCGATAAACCAAGAAAAATATATAAAAGAACAAAAGAAAATGAGGAAGCAAGAAAAGACGTGGCTGATATTGATAACTATTTAAAAGCTGCATCCTAAAACAGGACAATAATAAGTAATAAACATCCTTAATACTTTTATACTATGAAAGCAGAAATAAAATATTTACCCCCTCATTAATTTGACACCTTCTCTATATACCTTAACATATAAATATATCCACTATTTATTAACGAGGTATATATGAGAAAAGTACAATTAGACAACAGTGATTTATTAGCATATTTTAATACAGTTGAAGAACTCAAAAATCATCCATAAAAATACCATTCTCACCACGTACAGTATACCCCGTATCCTCCATTGCAGCGTTTAATTCGTCCAGTGCATTCAAATCAACGACCTCTAACAATATGTCGATGACGGGTTTTGCTGCCAATCCCGGTACCGCCGTACTGCCCACATGGTGAATCCGTGAAATAACCTGACCAAGCGTTATCTTTAATAGCACGCTTTCAGCTTCAAATAAACAGGGCTACAGTTCATCATAAGGAACAATCGTTAATTGCCGCATATTTATACATTCTCCTTTCCCTGCTATCTTACAGTTATCGCGTTATATCAATTATTTATACAGCCCGAATAATTTTTTAAATGCCAGCTTACCACTGTTGGTAATAGTTACTTCTCTAAACCCCGGTATTCTGGTTAACCATCCTTTTTGTTCACAATGCGCAAAAAAGACAGCACCGGCCTCACCACCAAGATGAAATCGCCGTTCACTCCAGTCAAGGCAGCCACAGCACGTTTTACGTCGTGTCTTTGGCTTGGACATGATACCTAATTCCCGGAACTGTTCTTGTCCTGATGGCGTCATTGACGAGCCATCTGACGTAACCCAACCTTCAGCAACCATGAAATCATAGATATGCACTGCGATCTCACCAGCTAAATGGTCATAACATGTCCGGGAAACACGTAATGAGGAAGGTGTGCTGATTTTAGCTGATGACGTTGAGCGCCATGATACGCCCATCAGATTTTCAATCAGCCCGGCAATGTCTGTTCCAGCCAGACGGTAATAACGATGACGTCCCTGCGAAAGGCAGGTAATCAGCCCCTCGCCAACCAACCGGGAAAGATGTGCACTGGCAGTTGACGCCGCGATATCAGCGACCGCCCCTAACTCTGTCGCTGTCCATGCTCGTCCATCCATCAAGGCGCAAAGCATTTTTATACGGGACGGATCGGACATGGCAGCAGCTAAGGCCGCCATTGAATGTTCCAGAGCATCACTGCTGTCTGTTGAATTGGCGTGTTTTAACATTTTACTCAGGCACAACAGCCCATTTCTCGGTTGCTTTGCTGGCAACCATATCATTATCAGTCACAAGGATCAGGTGGTTTGCATGGTCGCTATATTGGCACAGGATGTTAATTCCCTTCTCAGCCAGCGCTGCTGCTATCTCTCCTAACTCGCCGGGTCGCTCTTGCTTAAGTTTGCGGATCAGTGGCCTGCATACACTTTCAACCTGAAATCCTGCTTTTTCAAGCACAACTTTAGCCTCATCCCCCTTCTCAACAAGAAAATGTGCATGTGCTTTGTCTCCGACAGTAAATACGCCACCACCTTCAAGGCCAATACCATTTTGACCCAATACTGTCCCCAGTGCCGCCAGTTCGCCCGGCGCATTATTTAAAACAACATGGATGTCATACATCGGCCTGACCTCTTGTTTCTGATGAATAGTCTCTGAGCACATGGGCAATACGGATGCGATAAAAAGAGAAGATAGATTGACGCCCTTCAGCCTGAGCCGCCTTATGCAAAACGTTTTGTTTCCATAGCAATACTGCTTCTTCATCCCGCCACCAAGACAATGACAGTATGTTTCCCGCTGTTGTCAGACTTTGGAAACGCTCGATAGAAATAAAACCATCAATATCGGCTAATAGCGGTTTCAATTCAGCAGCGAGCTGGAGATAACGCTCTTGTTGTATGGGAATAACATCTGCTTCAAAAAGCACTGCGATCACATTCCTACCCTCTATGTATTAGACACGGGTATGATTGTACCGTTTTCAGCGCTGAACACTTCGATGGAGGGCGAAATATGGATGTCGTCGATAACACCTGTGGCAGTGATAAAGATCCTCCGGCGATACACGGTCACGCACCATTTTCTCAAGCAACTGTTGTAATCTCTTAGCCCTCAAATTTTGTGCTTTCTTCTCACCAATCTCCTGATAGTATTCTTCCCGACGCTCCGCAACAACTTTGCGGAACTTCTTCAAAAGCTGTTCCAGTGTTTTGATGTCGGTAGTAGCAGCTTCAGCTTGGATTTTTTTATACATATACATAACATGGAATTCATCAATCATATTGGTTATCTCCGTTTCATTACAGGATTATTTCCCTCTGCACGAGGGAATATTGCCATTTTCAATACTGATTCACAGTCATTTTTAACTTCCAGTAAATATGCTCATCTGCATCATCCGGTTTTATGTTTTTCAATACAAGCTCAATGACATGCTCTTTATGCCAGTATAAAATCGTTTCCTTTAACTCATCTATATTGATCTCAGATACATCTTTGCCTCGTCCTCTTTTAACATAATCTTCAACTTCACAGGTAATCAAAACATCATAAAGTATCTCTGATAACATTTCCCCTGTTAAAATATTCATGGCTGTTTCAGGCTGTTTTTCAGAGATGCTATAAATCGTTTCGCAATATCCCTGTAATACATTTGAGATAAGATTCACTACCATTTTATTACTTTCATTTAAAATAATCTCTTTCATACTGATTCCTTTTATTAAGTTAAATATTAGATAAATATCGAGAAGGTATTAATACTATTTATTAGATACTATCTTGATGATTACAGAACCATATTCCAGATCCATCTCATCATACAGTGTCTCATTTACATAACGATTTAAATCATCTAACAAGGTCTTATCATTCATGATTTCTTCGACAGAGCTACCTCTTAATGCGATAAATATATCCAAGCTTTCTTGGATAAGACTCATCACTTCAGGTTTTTTTTCACATAACATACTTACGATTACTGTCATATCATTCTTCATCTGTTTTTCCTTTTGTTTATAGTTGGCCCCTTCCGGGGCAAGATTAGTTCTTACTTTCTAAAGTTTTCTGAATACCCTACCAGCAGAGCTGCGACTTGTTCAAAGTTAACCTCATGAATATCACCGCAGTTTCCTTCTTGTGTGGTAAATCTCTCAAAGTTATTCTGAATATGGTCAATCACATAAATAATAAATGGACTCATAAAATCCGGATCATCCAGATAGTCATTGGCATCTCCATCACCATTCACTTCCATGAACAGATTCCAGCTTGCTGTAAACGATCTACAAGCAAGATCATAAAACAGTTCTGTTGATTTATTTTCAATAACAGTTTCTTTAGACATACTTATACCCTCATAATTAAATGCTTATTTTATTCATTTCGTTTTATATTAGCCCCTTGCGGGGCCGAATAGATGACGACAGCGATTATGTATGTAAAATATAGTGACTCATCACATGATGTATCTGCCTCAGGTTGACAAGCACTTCATCAAAATATACTTTTTTAATCGATGCTTTATATTTATATTTTTTCAAGAACTCATTAAAATCTTTCTTACCGTTCTCTATTATTGATTTTAAAACACCTTCCATATAACCATCGTCTTCAAGGTTATGATAGAATCTTTCCCCCATATACTCATGCATACATCGTAAATAGTAGTCATAGTCTTCGCCACTTTTCAGAACAAAGTATTTCGTATCATCATTACTAACATTTATTTCTATTTTTTGAACTTTCATTTTCGCTTCCTATTTTATGTTATTTATTATTTCTGCGTGAATCGGAAATAGTATTTTCAATCCATGCATCAATCTCACTGTCCACAAAGGCTACAGATCTTGCCCCTATGATTACCTTATCCGGGAATCGTCCTTCCTTGATAAGCTCATACATTGTGGTTCGACTAAATCCGACTCTTCTCAGAACTTCTGGAACACGGATTAATCTTTTACCTGCGATTTCATTTCTCATTTGTTTTTTCCTCTGTTGTTTCAACGAGGACAATAATAGCGAATTCGCTTATGGCGTTTTAGGGATGTTGGCAAAAGAGTTTTTCAAAAAAAATGGGGGTATGTGAACAGAAAAAAAATGGTTGAGGATGGATGTGATCACGTTCGCTCACGGCGAACGTAACCCTTTTTTACTTGTCTTCTTTCGTCTTCTTCTCGTCTTTGACGTGATCTACAATCTTTGTGTCTTTTAAGACATTGTTTTCCATCATGTAATCTTCAAACGATTTCAGATAGTTCTCGTCTGTCAGCAACGCCATTGCCAGCGGATAGTCAGTCACCTTAAGCATTCCCTCATCCCTATCCTTCTCGCTGTTCTCATGCAGAAGCGATGACATCAGTGAAAGTGAGATTTTGGTGTCATTATTATCTGCTCCCCAAAAAATGAGATCCATCATCGGGATGAGTCGATAGTCGATGATTTTTCTCAACGTGCTTTTGCCAAAACGATACTTCCGAACACCCGGATCGTTCATTTTTAGCTGTTTTTTCCATTGGGGTATGAGCACCTTCAGGTGTTCGATGATGTCTTCGGTTGAAGCCTCTTGCAGGAAGATATCGACGGTAATTGAGGACAGACTTTTGATCCCAGATTCCTTCAGATACTCCGACATGTATTCAGACTGACTTATCTGGGATGTTTCAGGATGTGTTCCAATCAGTGTTAAACTTTTCGCATATAATTGTGCGTTGCTCCGGGTTACGGGGACCACTGCATAGGTTCTGGCAAGCCCATGTCCCTGCGTGGATGTGTCGCCGCTAAACAAAATTTCTCCTCTTAGGATCTTATAGCGGTAATCATCCAATAAGAATCTGTTCAAAGGCGGTAACGTATCCCTTCTCAGCAACATCTTGTAGGCCAAGATACGCCGCTCAACCTCAACATAAAATTGCTGTAGGGTGAGTTTCTTTATCGCTTCATATCGTTCAACGTCAAACCATTCTTCCAATACTTTCCTGAGTTCGCTTCGTTTCATTGCTGTGCTGTCCATTTTACCATTTTTAGTTGTTTTAACTGACAGAACAATAGGTTGTCCAGTAATGGCGTAGTTCAGCTGAGCTTATTGCTGGTAGGTTCTTAAGATTGGTGTGAAATCATCCATCGATTACTAAATTTCCAGAGGCTTCCTGCTCTCGGATTACTGCTTTTAAAGGATTTAGTTGTATAGGAAGGGATGAAGACTGGATAAGTTTTTTGATGAAAAACAGGGATTTTAGATACAAAAAAAGCCCGTTTACACGGGCTTTTAATGCAATACTTTATGCAGTACAAAATCAGAACTAACAACTAAGCTATTGATTTTGTTAAGAAATTGGCGGAAGCGTAGAGATTCGAACTCTAGAACCCTTTCGGGTCGCCGGTTTTCAAGACCGGTGCCTTCAACCGCTCGGCCACGCTTCCAATGAGGCGCACTATAAACATCCCGAACGGACCTGTAAAGCACCAATGTGTTCGTTTGCCTGAAAAACAGTCAAAATGTTGTTAATCGACTGAAATAACAACAGATTGAACGTTTATTCAGCACAAATATGCTCTTCTACCACTTAGTGTTTTTTGATGAACATATCTTTGGTGTAGTAATAGCCCCGGTTATCCGGCGCAAATCCCCCTACCCACGGCTTCACCAGATGTGCGCGAACATAGTGATAAATCGGAATGGCTGGCACATCCTCAGCCAAAAGCGCTTCCGCCTGCTGATAATACTTGCCACGTTCCTCCACTGAATCTGCTCTCGCCGCATGACTCATCGCTTCATCATAGGCAGGGTTGCTGTACTGGGTCGTGTTCTCACTATCGCCGGTACGGAAAATATTCAGGAAGCTTGAAGCATCATCGTAATCAGCGATCCACGCATAGCGCACCACGTCAAAATTACCGGTGTGCATGGTGTCCAGCATCGTTTTCCACTCCTGGTTTTGCAGCGTCACCTCGACACCCAAATTTTTCTTCCACATCGACGATGCCGCAATCGCAATCCGCTGATGCGTTTCGAACGTGTTGTAGAGCAAATTTAATGAAAGCGGATGTTCAGGGCCAAAACCGGCTTCTGCCAGTAGTTTTTTCGCTTCCGCAATACGTTTATCCCGCGGCCACGACGCGTATTCTGGCGCGGATAACGTCACCCCGCCAATTTCAGGCTGGCTGATAACCCAGGCTTCCCGCTGCCCCTGCCCCATCACCTTTTGGGCAATGATGTCTTTATCCAGCGCCATATTCAGCGCCCGACGCACGCGCGAGTCGTTAAACGGCGCCCGGGTCGTATTAAACTGGTAGTAATAGGTTGATAACAACGGTGAGACGTGAAGCTCATTACCCATTGTTTTTTTCAACTGGGCAAACTGATTCACCGGCACGCTCAAAACAATATCGATTTCACCGGCCTTGTAGCGGTTAACATCTGCCGCTTCTGAGCTAATAGGCAGATAAGTGACTTTATCAATGACCGTGTGCGCGTTATCCCAGTAGTGCGTATTGCGCACCGCGACAATTCGCTCATTCACCACCCACTGCGACAGTTCGTACGGTCCACTGCTGACAAAATGCTCTGGTCGGGTCCACTTGTCGCCATAACGGCCAATCAGTACCTTATCCAGCGGTACCAGTGACGGGTGCGCCAGCATAGCCAGAAACGCCGCCGTCGGTCGCGTCAGGATAATTTCCAGCGTGGTATCATTCAGTGCTTTTACACCCAGCGTGGCGGGATCTTTTTTCCCCTGTGCGATATCGACAGCGTTGGCAATATGCATGTTGCCAGGGTAAGAGGCATACGGTGAAGCTGTTTGCGGTGAAACCAGACGCTGCCAGCTCCAGACAACATCCTGTGCGGTAATGGCAGAGCCATCAGACCAGGTAATACCCGGTCGTAAATGAAAGGTCCAGATGGTGTTATCTTTATTCTCCCAGGATGCCGCCAGTCGAGGCTCGATAGCCCCATCCTGACTGACGGCAACCAGACCGTCGAACATATCGCTGATTAAAGTAAATTCAACGTTGCTTTCAACTTTATGCGGATCCAACGATGCAGGTTCACTCCCGTTATTTCTCACCAGTTCCTGTTTTTCGGCCAATGTTGTTCCTGCAGGAACATTGGCAGCCCATACCGCACCGTTTATCGATATCAAACAGGCGGTCAACAGCGAAAACGTAAATACCTTCGATTTTTGTTGAGTCATTCCCTGCACCTTATTGTTCTGTTTTATGATGACACCGCAGTCACTCTTAAAGGGATGTAGGGGATAACGCAATATTTTTCAGTTACCTATCAGATATCGATCTGACATTTTCAAACATTAAGTGGTAACATCTGATTCAGGCACTTTTGCTGAAATAAAATGCTTAAGTCTGGCGGGTTAAAATGCGTAAAGATGGGTAAAACCGCTGTGTCATTACCCGCGATTTCATTATCCTCCGTCATTAATTACATCTGTCATAAGAGAGTGACTCATGGATCGTATTATTAGTTCATCGCGCGACCGTACATCGCTACTCAGCACGCACAAAGTGCTGCGTAATACCTATTTTCTGCTGAGCCTGACGCTGGCGTTTTCTGCCATCACCGCAACGGCTAGCACCGTGCTGATGCTGCCATCCCCGGGTCTTATCCTGACGCTGGTAGGTATGTATGGCCTGATGTTCCTGACCTATAAAACGGCAGATAAGCCGGTCGGTATTCTGTCAGCTTTCGCCTTCACCGGCTTCCTGGGCTACATTCTGGGACCGATGCTGAATGCCTACTTGTCTGCGGGCATGGGTGATGTCATCGGTATGGCGCTGGGCGGTACCGCGCTGGTCTTCTTCAGCTGTTCTGCCTACGTGCTGACCACCCGTAAAGACATGTCCTTCCTCGGCGGTATGCTGATGGCGGGTATCGTGGTGGTGCTGATTGGTATGGTTGCCAATATTTTCCTCCAGCTGCCGGCTCTGCATCTGGCTATCAGCGCGGTGTTTATTCTGATTTCTTCAGGCGCTATCCTGTTCGAAACCAGCAATATCATCCGTGGCGGTGAAACCAACTACATCCGTGCAACGGTCAGCCTGTATGTGTCGCTGTACAACATCTTCGTCAGCCTGCTGAGCATTCTGGGCTTCGCCAGCCGCGACTAAGTTGTCAACTCGCATTATCCAGCCCCGCTTATGCGGGGCTTTCTTTTTTGCTAAACTGCCGCCAGTTTGACTAACGCAGTGAAGGATTATGTTGATCTTTGAAGGTAGAGAAATAAGTACCGACAGCGAAGGCTATTTAAAAGACACGACCGAGTGGAGTGAGCCGCTGGCCGCTGCCATTGCCGAAAACGAAGGTATTACCCTGACGCCCGAGCATTGGGAAGTGGTGCGCTTTGTACGCGAGTTTTATCTGGAGTTTAATACGTCTCCGGCAATCCGCATGCTGGTAAAAGCGATGGCCAACAAGTTTGGCGAAGACAAAGGTAACAGCCGTTATCTTTACCGTCTGTTTCCGAAAGGTCCGGCTAAACAGGCAACCAAAATCGCGGGCCTGCCTAAACCGGTAAAATGTATTTAATAGCGGATACTAAATCCCTTTAAATCATCGCCAGGACGGTGGGGTTCGCTGAGAATTCTGTCTACCCTGGCGCTACGCGGGCCCCCAGCCTTTAACCACCTCATCAGTTGTTCCACATGGTCGCTTTCGCCGCAGGCGACAATCTCTACGCTACCGTCATCCATGTTCTTTGCGTATCCGGTTAATCCCAACCGTTGTGCTTCATGCTGAGTGGTGTAGCGAAAACCCACGCCCTGTACCCGGCCGTGAACCCAGGCAATGATGCAGACTTTAGACATTACTGTTCTCCTTATCATCGCGTTGCGCGTTGCAAATCCTCGAAAAACTCAGGACAATGGCGCCCATTTCTTTGAATCGACAGAATAGCAAATTATGAGTGTACGTTTAGTGTTAGCCAAAGGGCGCGAAAAATCATTACTTCGCCGCCATCCGTGGGTATTTTCTGGTGCCGTCGCCCGTATGGAAGGTAAAGCCAGCCTGGGTGAAACCATCGATATTGTTGACCATCAGGGTAAATGGTTAGCACGCGGAGCCTGGTCACCGGCGTCGCAGATCCGTGCACGCGTCTGGACATTCGACAAGTCCGAATCCATTGATATTGACTTCTTCACCCGCCGTTTGCAGCAAGCAAAGACGTGGCGCGACTGGCTGGCGAAGAAAGACGGCCTGGACAGCTACCGTCTGATCGCCGGAGAATCCGATGGCCTGCCGGGTATCACCATTGACCGTTTTGGCCGTTTCCTCGTCCTGCAACTGCTCAGCGCCGGGGCTGAATATCAGCGTGCCGCGCTGATTAGCGCCCTGCAAACGGTGTTCCCTGAATGCGCCATTTATGATCGCAGCGATGTTGCAGTGCGCAAAAAAGAAGGTATGGAGCTGACCCAGGGGCCCGTCACGGGCGAACTGCCTCCGGCCCTGCTGCCGATTGAAGAACACGGCATGAAGCTGTTGGTCGATATTCAGCACGGTCATAAGACAGGTTACTATCTGGATCAGCGTGACAGCCGTCTGGCCACGCGTCGTTATGTACAAGACAAACGTGTCCTGAACTGTTTCTCCTATACCGGCGGTTTCGCGGTGTCTGCGCTGATGGGCGGATGCAGCCAGGTCGTCAGCGTTGATACCTCGCAGGAAGCGCTCGACATCGCCAGACAAAACGTCGAACTGAATAAGCTGGATCTGAGCAAAGCTGAATTTGTGCGCGATGACGTCTTTAAACTGCTGCGCGCCTATCGCGATCGCGGTGAGAAGTTTGATGTCATCGTGATGGATCCGCCGAAGTTTGTGGAAAACAAAAGCCAGCTAATGGGCGCCTGTCGTGGCTATAAGGACATCAATATGCTGGCTATCCAGCTACTGAATCCTGGCGGTGTACTGCTGACGTTCTCGTGCTCCGGACTGATGACGACCGATTTATTTCAGAAAATCATCGCTGATGCCGCATTAGATGCGGGTCGTGATGTACAATTTATAGAGCAGTTCCGTCAGGCCGCCGATCATCCGGTGATCGCTACCTACCCGGAAGGGCTGTATCTGAAAGGGTTTGCCTGTCGCATCATGTAACTTGAAAAGTGGAATATTGCCCTTACATAGAGGGTATCTATTTCCCGGGAGGTGACTATGATTGCCAGCAAATTCGGTATCGGCCAGCAGGTCCGCCATTCCCTGTTAGGTTACCTCGGAGTGGTCGTGGATATCGACCCGGAATATTCGCTTGATGACCCGTCACCTGATGAGTTGGCGGTTAACGACGAACTTCGCGCCGCTCCCTGGTATCACGTGGTGATGGAAGACGATAATGGCCTGCCAGTGCATACGTATCTGGCGGAAGCACAGTTGAGCAGTGAGCTACAGGAAGAACATCCAGAGCAACCATCGATGGATGAACTGGCACGGACCATCCGTAAACAGCTTCAGGCTCCACGCCTGCGCAACTGACTTTAGCCGTTGCCGGATGACGATAAACTCATCCGGCAACTGCTCATTCTTATTTCGCCAGCCCCAGTCTCGGGATCTCGATAGCCGGGCAGCGATCCATCACCACAGCCAGACCCGCATCACGCGCCAGCACCGCCGCCGGCTCATTGATCACGCCCAACTGCATCCATAATGTCTTTGCCCCGATGGCAATCGCCTCCTGCGCAACACCCCAGGCCGCTTCTGAATTACGGAAGACATCCACCATATCCACCTTCTCCGGCACATCCGCCAGCGTCGCATACCCTTGCTGTCCCAGTAACGTTTTCCCGGCAACCTTGGGGGAAACAGGAATAACGTGATAGCCCTGATCGAGCAAATATTTCATCACGCGATAGCTGGGGCGGTCGGGTTTATCGCTTGCCCCTACCAAAGCAATCGTGCGGGTGGATGTCAAAATGCCAGCAATATCGGTCTCTTTCATCATCTTCCTCCAGGCTGTTTTGCAAAGTGTACGACAAACCTGACGTTGCAACCATTCATCCCATACCAGCGCATGAGAGCTAAACTGGAAATTATGTCTATATGTTAGTAAACATGATTGTCGAAAACTTTTGATACATCTTACTCAGGTATTTTCTGGACAGGAGAACCCTATGAGAGCCGGCATTGTGACAGCCTTGATTGCCCTGTGTTTGCCGGTATCCGTTTATGCGACCTCACTGCGTCTGTCAAGCGACATTGACCTGCTGGTACTGGACGGAAAAAAAGTCTCCAGCTCATTGTTACGCGGTGCCGAAAGCATTGAGCTGGAAAATGGTCGGCATCAGCTGGTTTTTCGCGTCGAGAAAACCATTCGCTTGTCCAGCCATGAAGAACGGCTGTATATCTCTCCCCCGTTGGTCATCAGCTTCGATACCCAATTAGTCAGTCAGGTTAATTTTCATCTTCCGCGTTTGGGCAATGAGCGTGACGCGGCACATTTCGATGAAACCCCGCGCGTAGAACTGTTGGATGGTGACGCCATGCCGATTCCGGTCAAGCTGGATGTAATGACCATCACATCCACCGCAAAGACCGTTGATTATGAACTGGAGACCGAACGCTACAACAAAGCGGCTAAGCATGCTTCATTACCACAATTTGCCACCATGATGGCCGATGACAGTTCGTTACTCTCCGGGGTTTCTGAACTGGATCGGGTGCCGCCTCAATCGCAAGCGCTCACCGAGCAGAGGTTAAAATATTGGTTTCAGCAGGCCGACGCGCAAACGCGAAGTAACTTCCTGCAATGGGCAGAGAAGCAGCCCCCCTCATGACATTTATGTCCACGTACGCATTTTTTTTGTCTTTCTCTTGCAGCGTCAAGTGCTTCCAGTACTCTGTAGCAAGGTTAACTTGGGAGCGGTACTATGGAATTGACGACTCGCACATTGCCAGCGCGCAAGCATATTGCGCTGGTTGCACACGATCACTGTAAAAAGATGTTGATGAACTGGGTTGAACGCCACCAGCCACTGCTGGAGCAACACGTTCTCTATGCGACAGGCACAACGGGTAATTTAATCCAGCGCGCGACCGGTATGGACGTTAACGCTATGCTAAGCGGCCCGATGGGCGGCGACCAGCAGGTGGGAGCGCTGATCTCTGAAGGGAAAATTGATGTGCTGATCTTCTTTTGGGATCCGCTCAATGCCGTGCCTCACGATCCTGATGTCAAAGCCCTTCTGCGCCTGGCAACGGTGTGGAATATTCCGGTAGCGACCAACGTGTCGACGGCCGACTTTATTATCCAGTCGCCGAATTTCAGCGACGAGACGGAGATCCTGATCCCCGATTACGCTCGCTACCTGGCTGAGCGCCTCAAATAATAGCCTGACAGGCGGCTGTCGCCGCCTGCTTTCAAGGTTTACGGCTAACTGGCACATCCCGCTGTTTAAGCTCATCGACAAAACACGACGGCGCGTCTTTATTAAACAGCAGCCATACCCGATGCCGTGCACGCGTAAGCGCCACGTAAAGCAAGCGTCTCTCTTCTGCATCAGGAAAATCTTCTACCGCCGGCAGCAGCGCCTCCTCCATAATTGACTCGCGGGCTGGTGCCGGGAAACCATCATTACCGTCATGAAGCCCGACAATAATGACGTAATCCGCCTGCTGCCCTTTACTGGCATGGATAGTCATAAACTCAAGCTGTAGCTTGGGCCAACGGGTCGCCGCCTTCTCCAGGCTGGCAGGTTTCAGATGATGATAGCGCGCCAGTACCAGAATTCGCTCCTCGGCTTTCGCAAAACCAGACAGCTTATCCAGCAGCGCATCCAGCTGGCTTTCATCCAACAGCGTCACCGCTTTTTTGTCACCAACCGTCAGGCTGTTAAGCGGTTTTGCAAGCTGATTCGGGTTTTGCTGAATAAAACCGTTGGCTACCTCTCCAATACGGCTATTGAAGCGGTAAGTGGTATCCAAATCGCAGCGATCGCCCTCGCCAAAGGTGTGATGGAAGGCAGTAGTTAACGAAAGCTGTGCGCCACTAAAGCGATAAATAGCCTGCCAATCGTCTCCTACAGCAAACAAGGTGGTCTGTGAGTTTTGCTGTCGCAACGCAGCCAGCAACGCTGCGCGCTGGGGGGAAATGTCCTGAAACTCATCAACCAGAATATGTTTCCACGGGCTGATAAAACGCCCCTTTTGCAGAATGACGATGGCCTGATGAATTAGCCCGGAAAAATCAACGGCGTTTTCTTCTTTCAGGGCGCTCTTCCATGCCTTAAGCAACGGCGCCATGAGCTTGATACGTTTACTGAATAGATCGCGAATGTCCTCCGGCGCATTGGCAATCATTTCCGCTTGCCCCCCCCCGTGCATACGCATCAGGCTAACCCAACGATCCAGCCTCGGGGCCAGGCGACGCTGCTGTTTTTCATCATCCCAAAAATTACCTTCAGGTACTGACCACTGCATCTCTTCTTCTAACCATTGCCGCCAGCCTTTGGCCTGCGCCTTTTTCTCACTACACTGCTGACGCCAGGCGGTAATAAAAAGTTTATGGCGCGCGGGGGTATCGTTTTCAAGCTTGCTTACCGTTGGGACCTTTTTACTACCCTGCTGAATGATGTGCAGCGCCAGCGAGTGGAACGTCCGGGCGGTGATGTCTTCTGTATGCAGTCGCTCACGAATCCGCTCATCCATTTCCTCGGCCGCTTTGCGACCAAACGCCAGAAGCAGAATTTGTTCGGCCACCGCGTCTCCCTTTGCCAGTAGCCAACCTGCACGTGCCACCAGCACAGATGTTTTGCCACTTCCCGCGCCCGCAAGCACGAGTAACGATTGCTCACCGTTAACCACCGCCCGGGCCTGAGCCGGATTCAGCGGCGAAGATTCAATCTGCTGGAAGAACTCGGCGTGCTCTGTCAGCATTGCGTCGGTATAGGCTTGATTATGCTGCAACCGGCAGGCTTCAATATCCTGCAACCATGCCTGACACTGGCGTATTGCCTCGCGACAGTTGTCAAACTCCTCCAGCCTTTCAACCGGCAACGGCAGCGCCGCGAAAGCGCGACGGATTTGCTGTTGCAGGCCTGCCGTTTGGTTGCGTGTCAGCCATTTATTTTCATGGGTACGGGCCGCAATCGTCTCGAGCTGCTCCTGCAAAACCGTGGCGGCGACCTCGCTCATTTCCTGGCTCCACTGCTGCCAAAGCATGTTGAGATGGCGATGAAAACGCTGAGTTTCTGCCCATTCCGTCCCATGCAGTCGCACAACCTTATCGCCCGGGAGCACAAATTCGAGTTCCCCCCATACGAGACCCCGTTTGCAATGAATAGCCAGTAATTGATTGAATGGAATAAGATACTCGTGACGATCGCCGGAAACTTTAATCCCGGCATTAAGAATAACGGCCCGATCGTACGGGTGTTGCGCCAGACGTTTTCCAATAGAAGTAGCTTTCAGTTCCATAAGGCTTAAGCGGATCCACACGAAGAGGTTTACTTATCAGTGTAACCGCCAGAGAAAACGTGCTCCAGCCCAAAAAAACGTTACAATTGCCGAATTCACCAAAAACCAGAGTTAACCGAGAGTTTATGCGTACAGTTCTGAATATTTTAAATTTTGTGCTCGGGGGGTTCGCCACCACCTTAGCCTGGTTACTGGCAACGCTGGTCAGTATCGTGCTTATTTTTACCCTGCCATTAACCCGCTCATGCTGGGAGATAACGCGCCTTTCTCTGTTTCCCTATGGCAACGAAGCCATTCATGTTGATGAACTCAACCCGGCAGGTAAAAATGTTCTTCTGAACACCGGCGGAACATTACTGAATATTTTTTGGCTGATTTTCTTCGGCTGGTGGCTGTGCCTGATGCATATTGTCTCCGGTATTGCCCAGTGCATCACGATTATTGGTATTCCGGTGGGGATTGCTAACTTTAAGATCGCCGCAATTGCACTCTGGCCCGTCGGTCGGCGCGTGGTCTCGGTAGAAACTGCCCGCGCAGCACGTGAAGCCAATGCGCGTCGCCGCTTTGAATAACCAGGACTGATGGCCTTTATGTTAAGTCCTCTGCTCAAACGCTATACCTGGAACAGCACCTGGCTGTACTACGTGCGAATTTTTATTGCACTTTGTGGCACCACCGCGCTGCCCTGGTGGCTGGGCGACGTCAAGCTGACTATCCCGCTGACGCTGGGCATGGTGGCCGCCGCGTTAACCGACCTCGACGATCGTCTAGCTGGTCGCTTGCGCAATTTGATCATTACGCTGATCTGTTTTTTTATTGCCTCAGCGTCCGTCGAGCTTCTCTTCCCATGGCCGTGGCTGTTTGCCATTGGATTAACGCTTTCAACCAGCGGCTTTATTCTGCTTGGCGGATTAGGCCAGCGCTATGCGACGATCGCCTTCGGCGCATTGCTTATCGCTATTTACACCATGCTGGGCACGTCACTGTACGATCAGTGGTATCAGCAGCCGATACTACTGCTCGCCGGGGCTATCTGGTACAACCTGCTGACATTGACCGGACATCTCCTGTTCCCAATCCGTCCATTGCAGGATAATTTGGCGCGCAGCTATGAGCAGTTAGCGCACTATCTGGAGCTGAAATCCCGTCTGTTTGATCCCGACATTGAAGATGAAAGCCAGGCACCGCTCTACGATTTAGCGCTGGCCAATGGGCAACTGATGGCGACGCTAAACCAAACCAAAGTGTCGTTGCTAACCCGCCTGCGCGGTGACCGTGGGCAACGGGGAACACGTCGCACGTTACACTACTATTTTGTGGCGCAGGATATACACGAACGCGCAAGCTCTTCGCATATTCAATACCAAACGCTACGCGATCACTTCCGTCACAGCGACGTGATGTTTCGCTTCCAGCGCCTGATGTCTATGCAGGGGCAAGCCTGTATGCAGCTGTCACGCTGTATTTTATTGCGCACACCCTACCAACATGACCCACATTTTGAGCGCGTTTTCACCCATATCGATGCCGCACTTGAGCGCATGCGTGTTAACGGTGCGCCTGCAGACTTGCTTAAAACATTGGGATTTTTGCTCGCTAACCTGCGTGCTATCGACGCGCAATTGGCAACAATTGAGTCCGAGCAGGCGCAGGTCATTTCGCGCAATGAGTCCGAAAATCAGCTTGCCGATGACAGCCCACATGGGTTCAGCGATATCTGGTTGCGTCTGAGCCGTAACTTCACCCCCGAGTCAGCCCTATTTCGCCATGCTATCCGCATGTCGTTGGTGCTCTGTGTCGGATACGCCATCATCCAGATAACCGGTATGAACCATGGATACTGGATCCTGCTAACCAGTCTGTTTGTCTGTCAGCCAAACTACAACGCCACCCGACATCGCCTGGCCCTGAGAATTATTGGTACCTTAGTCGGAATAGCGATTGGTTTACCCATTTTGTGGTTCGTCCCCTCTCTGGAAGGGCAGCTCATCCTGTTGGTGATTACCGGCGTGCTCTTTTTCGCCTTTCGCAACGTACAGTATGCCCATGCGACCATATTTATCACCCTGCTGGTATTATTATGCTTTAACCTGCTGGGAGAAGGGTTCGAGGTCGCACTGCCGCGAGTCATCGATACGCTGATCGGCTGTGCGATTGCCTGGGCTGCCGTCAGTTTTATTTGGCCAGACTGGCGTTTTCGTAATTTACCGCGGGTCATCGAACGAGCAACGGATGCTAACTGCCGCTATCTGGACGCTATCCTTGAGCAATATCATCAGGGCCGTGATAACCGTCTGGCATACCGAATTGCCCGCCGTGATGCACATAACCGTGATGCGGAGCTTGCTTCCGTGGTGTCGAACATGTCGAGTGAACCAGATGTTACAGCCCAAACGCGCGAAATGGCATTCCGTTTGCTGTGCCTCAACCATACCTTCACCAGCTATATTTCCGCTCTCGGCGCTCACCGGGAACAGCTGACTAACCCGGAAGTCCTGGCATTACTGGACGACGCGGTCTGCTATGTTGATGATGCGCTTCATCATCAACCCGCTGACGAGCAGCGCGTATACCAGGCTCTGGAAAGTCTTAAACAACGGATTCAACATCTTGAACCGAGCCAGGACACCAAAGAACCGCTGGTCGTACAACAGGTTGGATTATTGATTGCGCTGTTACCAGAAATCAGTCGGTTACAGCAACAAATCGCGGCATTACCCATTAGTAACCCGGTTCAGGCTTAAGTGAACTCACCCACTCAACCAACTCCCGGCGGCGAACCGTCGGGAGTGCAGCTTCATGTATCCCACTGATTGCACCCTCAAGCGCATAAAGAATTTTCACTGTCAGCGATGGGTTAATTTGCAAAAGCTTTAGCCAACACATTTGAGCACCCAGGGTGCGTAATGTACTCTCATCGTTAATCCCGGCTTCACTCAGTAGGGTCTCCAGATGAAAGGAAATGTTCGGCAGTTCCCGTAACCGGTGTTGCGAAACACGCGTCTGCTTTTCTTTTACTGCGGCATCCAGCGAATATCGTGATAAAGACACCAACTGCGGATGGTTTCGCCACAGCGCATCATTAACTTGATAATAGTTGAGTATCACGGGACGTCCCCGCTTCATAAACGTCAACCAGACCGGGGAATGTTTGACACAGTACTGTACGCTTTGCTCACAGGCCCGCAGGTATAACTCACCGTCGGCAACCATTGCAAAGACCGTATCGCCCACCGTCAGGCTATAACTGCCAAATAAAGAGCGGTAGCTAATTGTACCTAAAGAGGCCAAATATTCTTGTGATTTATAGATCCTGGCATAAGAGAGGTTTTTCATAAAAGTCCTTTTAAATCATAAGATAATGGAATGATTTCCAGTAACAGATCCGTTAATGACGACGATAGGCAACTTAGCCCCAAGGGGCAAGATGAATTTTATATTTCCCGCCACGACGGCTCAAAATTGCGAGTCTGTTTCCGAAAATAAGGTTGATCTTTAGTGATAGCAGGGTTACTGTATATCCATACAGTAACTCACAGGGCTGGATTGATTATGTACACTTCATGCTACGCAAATCGTTCTTCGTCGTTCTCTTCAACATCAAGCAATAGTGCGCGCGTTTCTTCAGAAAATGCGACTGCCGGGCTTATCAGTGAAGTGGTCTATCGCGAGGACCAGCCCATGATGACGCAATTACTGCTATTACCCTTGCTTCAGCAGTTAGGACAGCAATCACGCTGGCAGCTCTGGCTTACGCCACAACAAAAGCTGAGCCGTGAATGGGTGCAATCAGCGGGGCTTCCATTAACGAAAGTTATGCAAATTAGTCAACTCTCTCCCTGCCACACGTTAGAATCGATGGTTCGCGCGCTGCGCACCGGCAATTACAGCGTGGTTATCGGCTGGCTGACTGAAGAATTAACAGAAGATGAACATGCAGAACTGGTGAAAGCTGCAGATGAAGGGAACGCAATGGGATTTATTATGCGTCCTGTTCGCGCTCAGGCACTTGCGGGGAGACAGCATTCCGGGCTAAAAATTCACTCGAATTTGTATCATTAAGTAAAATTAGGATTAATCCTGGAATTTTTTTTCATACCTCAATCTGCCATTGAGATATAACGCATATTTTGTGTGAACGCCTGTCAGAAGCGGTTTTAGAGAAGTTTTGAGTTCAATTAATCAGCCATAAATGTTAAATATTGTGTATACAAGCCTTTTTTTTTCATATGCCTGACAGAGTTCACACTTGTAAGTTTTCAACTACGTTGTAGACTTTACATCGCCAGGGGTGCTCGGCTTAAGCCGCAGATATCGGTAGAGTAACTATTGAACTGATCCCCGGGTGAAGGATTTAACCGTGTTATCTCTCTGGAGATAGTCATGGCGAATTTTGGATGATAACGAGGCGCAAAAAATGAAAAAGACAGCTATCGCAATTGCAGTGGCACTGGCTGGTTTCGCTACCGTGGCGCAGGCCGCTCCGAAAGATAACACCTGGTATGCTGGTGCTAAAATGGGCTGGTCTCAGTTCCATGACGTAGGCAACAACCAGATCAACAACGCCGGTCCTACCCACGAAAGCCAACTGGGTGCTGGTGCGTTCGGTGGTTATCAGGTTAACCCGTACGTTGGTTTTGAAATGGGTTACGACTGGTTAGGTCGTATGCCGTACAAAGGCTACACCGACGGCACTCATCAAAACGGCGCTTTCAAAGCTCAGGGCGTTCAACTGACCGCTAAACTGGGTTACCCAATCACTGACGATCTGGACGTTTATACCCGTCTGGGTGGTATGGTTTGGCGTGCTGACGCTAAAAACAACGAAGGCTTTAAAGACCACGACACTGGCGTATCCCCAGTATTCGCTGGCGGCGTAGAGTATGCAATTACTCCTGAAATCGCTACCCGTCTGGAATACCAGTGGACCAACAACATCGGTGACGCGAACACCGTTGGTGGTCGTCCGGATAACGGCCTGTTGAGCGTTGGTGTTTCTTACCGTTTCGGCCAGCAGGAAGAAGCAGCTCCAGTAGTTGTAGCTCCGGCTCCGGCTCCAGAAGTACAGACCAAGCACTTCACTCTGAAGTCTGACGTTCTGTTCAACTTCAACAAAGCGACTCTGAAACCAGAAGGCCAGCAGGCTCTGGATCAGATGTACAGCCAGCTGAGCAACCTGGATCCGAAAGATGGTTCCGTTGTGGTTCTGGGCTTCACTGACCGTATCGGTTCTGACGCTTACAACCAGAGCCTGTCTGAGAAACGTGCTCAGTCCGTTGTTGATTACCTGATCTCTAAAGGTATTCCTTCTGACAAAATCTCTGCACGTGGCATGGGCGAATCTAACCCAGTTACTGGCAACACCTGTGACAACGTGAAAGCTCGCGCTGCACTGATCGACTGCCTGGCTCCGGATCGTCGTGTTGAGATCGAAGTTAAAGGCATCAAAGACGTTGTAACTCAGCCTCAGGCTTAAGTTCTCGTCTAATAAAAAACCCCGCGATGCGGGGTTTTTTTTCACCTGTGGTTCACCATAAAAACGTGGGTGCTCAGCACACCGAAGCCGACATCAGGCTATTCTTTTCCCAGCAGCGCTTGTAAATCCTGCTTCAATGTGGACATTTTGTTCGCGTACTTCTCTTTATGCTCAGCGTCTTCAATCAGCTGCACGATGGTTTCAGAAAGCGTTTTTCCACGCCGCTGCGCAAGCCCTGCTAAGCGCTGCCAAACCATGAACTCCAGATCGATAGATTTCTTACGCGTATGCTGATGCTCTGCATTAAAGTGCCGCTTACGCCTCGCGCGTATGGTTTGCTTCATACGATTTTGCAGCGCAGCATTCATGTGTTCTTCAATCCAGGTATTCACCCGAACCGGTTCATTTTCGAGGGTTAGCAATAAATCAACGGCTTCTTCGGCAGCGCTGGCTTCCACGTAACGGGTAATCAACTCCCCTTCACGATGCTTTTTCACCAGATACTTCCATTTCCAGCCGCTTTCAAGATTTTCAAGTTGTTGATATTTCATTGCGATCTCAATGTTACCGTGTAACTCTTATCAGAATATCAGCTTTTTGGGCATCTGAAGAAAAGAATATCCAGCCTGTGAACTGTCGCGCGTCATCATCCCCGTTTAGCGGTGCATTCCACGTGTGCAGTGCTGACGGTTACGGTATAATCTCGTTTTTTACAACAGACTAAAAAACATCAACTTTGACCATTACGAAACTTGCATGGCGTGATCTGGTTCCTGATACTGACAGTTATCAGGAAATATTTGCACAGCCGCACGTCACTGACGAAACCGATACCTTACTCAGTGATACTCAACCACGCTTACAATTTGCGCTTGAGCAACTGCTTCAGCAATGGGCGACGTCCTCCTTTATGCTGGTGAAAGCGCCGGAAGAGCTTGAGTATCTCAATCTTATCGCCACGGCTGCGCGCTCATTACATACGGATGCCGGAAGCTTAACCGGAGGTCATTACGACATCTCTGGGCACACTATCCGTTACCGTGCAGCACAGCACGCAGAAGACAATTTTGCGACCTTAACTCAGGTAGTCAATGCTGACTGGGTTGAAGCCGAACAACTGTTTGGCTGTTTGCGTCAGTTCAATGGTGAAATTACGCTGCAACCGGGACTGGTGCATCAGGCAAACGGGGGCGTGCTGGTTATCTCATTACGCACCCTATTGGCTCAACCCCTGCTGTGGATGCGCCTGAAAGCCATTGTCAGCCACGAGCGCTTTGACTGGGTAGCTTTCGACGAATCTCGTCCACTTCCTGTCTCCGTACCGTCTATGCCGCTGAAACTGAAAGTGGTGTTAGTCGGTGAGCGTGAGTCGCTGGCCGATTTCCAGGAAATGGAACCAGAATTAGCTGAACAGGCAATTTACAGCGAGTTTGAAGATAATCTGCAGATAGTGGATGCTGAAACCATGACCCAGTGGTGTCAGTGGGTCACGCATACCGCCATACGCAACAATCTTCCCTATCCCGCCCCTGACGCCTGGCAAACGCTGGTGCGTGAGGCCGTTCGTTATACCGGCGATCAGGCGACATTACCGCTTAATCCGCTGTGGATCATCCGCCAGTTCAAGGAAGTGGCCCCCCTTTGTGAAGGCGAAACCTGCAGCGCAGAACAGCTGGGTCTGATGCTGGCGCAACGCGAATGGCGGGAAGGTTTCCTGGCCGAACGCATGCAGGATGAGATCCTGCAAGAGCAGATCCTTATCGAGACGGAAGGCGAGCAAATTGGACAAATAAACGCGCTGTCGGTGATTGAGTTTCCAGGGCATCCTCGCGCGTTTGGTGAACCTTCTCGTATCAGCTGCGTTGTGCATATTGGCGATGGCGAATTTACCGATGTTGAGCGTAAAGCCGAACTGGGCGGAAATATTCATGCCAAGGGTATGATGATCATGCAGGCGTTCCTGATGTCGGAACTGCAGCTCGAACAGCAAATCCCCTTCTCTGCCTCGCTAACCTTCGAGCAATCCTACAGCGAAGTAGATGGAGACAGCGCATCCATGGCTGAACTGTGCGCATTAATTAGCGCCCTTGCCGATGTTCCTGTCAATCAAAGCATCGCGATTACCGGTTCTGTTGATCAGTTTGGCCGGGCGCAACCTGTCGGTGGCCTGAACGAGAAAATTGAAGGTTTCTTCACTATCTGCCAGCAGCGTGAATTAACCGGTACGCAGGGCGTGATTATCCCTTCAGCCAACGTCAGGCACCTGAGCCTACCGCCAGCCCTGTTACAGGCCGTTGAAGAAGAAAAGTTCACTATTTGGGCGGTGGATGACGTGACCGATGCGTTGCCACTGTTGTTAAATTTGGTGTGGGATGGCGAAGGCCAAACAACGTTGATGCAAACTATCCAGGAGCGTATTGCTGCGGCAACGCAACAGGAAGGTCGTCACCGTTTTCCATGGCCGCTGCGTTGGCTGAACTGGATTATTCCGAACTGATCGGACTTGTTCAGCGTACACGTGTTAGCTATCCTGCGTGCTTCAATAAGATAAGGCTTACAGAGAACATGGTAGATAAACGCGAATCCTATACAAAAGAAGACCTTCTTGCCTCTGGTCGCGGTGAGCTGTTTGGCGCAAAAGGCCCACAACTGCCTGCACCAAGCATGCTGATGATGGACCGTGTCATCAAGATGACTGAAACCGGTGGCAACTTTGACAAAGGTTATGTTGAAGCTGAACTGGATATCAACCCGGACCTGTGGTTCTTCGGTTGCCATTTTATTGGCGATCCGGTGATGCCAGGCTGCCTGGGTCTGGATGCCATGTGGCAGCTGGTTGGATTCTATCTCGGCTGGCTCGGTGGTGAAGGTAAAGGCCGTGCACTGGGCGTGGGTGAAGTGAAATTCACCGGTCAGGTTCTGCCGACCGCGAAGAAAGTCACTTACCGCATTCACTTCAAACGTATCGTTAACCGCCGCCTGATCATGGGCCTGGCAGATGGTGAAGTGCTGGTTGATGGTCGTCTGATCTACACGGCGAACGATCTGAAAGTAGGCCTTTTCCAGGATACGTCTGCGTTCTAATTGCGGACATCTGTTAGCCTGATAAGATGCTACAAAAGGCGAAACCTCCGCAATGCGGAGGTTTCTTTTATCTAAAGAGACAGAATCAGGCCATTAACACCCTATCCCCCATGGCTTCTCGCCAGCCTCCCAGCCAGTATGACCTTTGATTCAGCGTCTGATAGGGACACATTTCTTTTGAGCGTCCGGCGATGCCGGCCTGATATCCACGTTGATGTGCCCGTTCCAGGCGATCTCGTTTTTGTCTCTTCATGCCTCGTTTCCCTCATCTTTGGGTCTGGTGGAAAAGAAAACAGTGATTACTAAGTGTGCAATCACACTAAACGAATACCCCGAAACATCAGACTCGTCAATGCGCAAAATTCACGCCAGTGTCATATTTGTGAGCTACCCGGTAAATCATCTATACAAAAATCATGAGTCAGAACAGTTATATCAGTCGCGAAAAAAATAAAAAAAACCGCCCAGGGCGCTGAGCCGAAGGCGGTGTAATTTACAATTATTTAAGCTTAAGGAATGCGTTTCAGTTCTTGAGCGATAGCCGTCGCCTCCTGACTCCATGCGCTGGCCAGTACCTTCACCATCTCATCATAGCCATCTTGCGTCTGCATGGCTTCGATGTGGAACGGGCGCTTAATCAGTTGTCCCTGGTGATTCAGCAACCATTCACCACTGACGATCACTTTACCATCGTAGCGGCCATGGAAGCCGGTTACCGTCACATTGAGCGTGTCCTGCGTACTGCCCAACGGTTGAGAGGCAACCACCCACCCTGGCAACTGCGTGCTCAGGTTGGCGACGAGAGTGTTACGCAATTGCTGATCTAACGGGCTGGCCCACAGATTACTGTTGGCAATAACGTACTTCACATCACTGGTTTGGTACACCACGCCATTACCTGCCAGGTAATCCGGTACCGCCACCTGCTCAACCCACAACAGGCGGTTACCCTGGTTAGCGCTACTCTGTACGCCCCCTTGGGCGATAGGGAGCTGGTAATAGCTTTTATTCTCTCCGTTGGAGCTGCATGACGTCAGCCAGACCGCCATCATCACCACTAGCCACTTTTTCATTGTTTCGCCCTCTTCGGCTCTGGATCTTTTTTGTCCTTCGCTTCAAACACCAGCGCGTTACTCTTATCGTTCAACGTTTTCAATACCGGCTGCAGCTCACGCAGAACCTGATCAAGACGCTGCATATCTGCCACCATCTTGTTATAGGCCGCAGAACCTGGCTGGAAGCCCTGCATGCTACGATTCAGTTCGCGCAGTGTATTCTGCATATCCGCAGGAAGCTGCTGCATCGACTGGCTACCGGTGATCTTATTCATGTTATCCAGCGTCGTTTGCAGATGTTTCATCGTGCGCTGGCTTTCTGAAAGTGTCGTGGTCGCCTGCACAATCATCGGATTCAGTGGCAGATTATTAATCTTATCCAATGCTTCCATCAAACGTTGCTGGATCTGCGCCAGACCACTGCTCACGGTCGGGATAATTTGGTAACCATTAAATTCGCGCACGCCCGTAATCGGTGGATCCTTCGGATAGAAGTCCAGATCGACATACAGCGCCCCGGTGACCAAATTCCCTGTTTTCAGGGATCCTCTTAATCCACGCTTGAGCAATTCGGCCAGATGGGTACCGACATCAGTATCTTCACCCAACTGCGCCTTAAGGCGTTCTGGTTCAATGCGCACCAGCACCGGAATACGATAATCATCATTGAACACCTGACGCATATTCGGGGCAAAGAAAGGCACCTTGCTAACCGTACCGAGGCGAATACCACGGAACTCCAGCGGCGCACCAGGCTGCAACCCGCGAATCGAGTCTTTAAAGAACATCAGGTAATCAATGTGATCCGTATACAGCGAGTCCTGAATACTTTTTTGATCGTCATACAGGCTGAACGTAGCCTGTTGTGCAACCGGCTGGCCTTGTTCTAACCCCTCCGGCACATCAAAGCTGACTCCACCGCCAAACAGCGTGGTTAGCGATCCCATTTCTACACGCATCCCCGCTGAGGTGAGATCGACGGCAATACCGCTGTCCTTCCAGAAACGTACGTTGCTGGTGACCAGGCGATCGTTTGGCGCATTAATGAAAAGCTGATAGCTGATGGAGCGTTTTTGCGCATCAAAGGTGCTGGTCTCAACTGACCCTACGCGATACCCGCGGAACAACACCGGGTCTCCCGGGCTAAGCTGACCGGCTTTTTTGCTGTCCAAAATCACGCGGATCCCCTTCGCATCTGGCGGTGCCAGCGGTGGAGAGTCCAGCAACTGATAATTGGCGAGCTGGCTGCCTTTGTTACCCGGCTGCAGTTCAATATACGCCCCGGATAACAGCGTGCCTAAGCCACTGATACCTTCACGTCCCACCTGCGGCTTCACTACCCAAAAGACCGAGTCTTTATGCAGCAGCTTTTCCATACCAGAATTGAGGCGTGCTTTAATTTCCACATGCG
This sequence comes from Citrobacter sp. JUb117, assembly GCF_024809055.1. Lineage (NCBI taxonomy): Bacteria > Pseudomonadati > Pseudomonadota > Gammaproteobacteria > Enterobacterales > Enterobacteriaceae > Citrobacter > Citrobacter sp. JUb117. Next base: position 432,404 of record NZ_JANUFB010000001.1, on the reverse strand, counting down.
TCAAATCGTCGGTCAGCGTGGCACTCTCAACGACGCCGACATCCACGCTGCGGCTCTTGATCGTGGTTTTGCCACCTTCAATACCTTCAGCATTGGTTGTAATCAGCGTGACGACCGGCCCCTGATGACTGTAGTGATAAAACAGGACCCACGCGCCGATGAGTGCGGTGACGATTGGGAATATCCACACGGGCGACCAGTTTTTAACCTTTTGCACTTTGGCTTCCCCACTTTTAGATTCCATGCTGTCAGGACTCCTCATGGCCTGGTTCTGGTTCACGGTCCCACGACAGACGTGGATCAAACGTCATCGCAGAAAACATTGTCATAATGACGACTAAAGCAAACATCAATGCACCCATTGCAGGATAAATGTTCATCAACCCTCCCATACGCACCAGCGCAGAGAGTACCGCAATAACAAAAACATCGATCATTGACCAACGACCGACAAATTCCACAACTTCATAAATGAAATGCATACGTTCACTGTCGCGTTTGCCGTGCCCTTTGGCATCCCAGCACAGCCAGGCAATGGCGATCATTTTTAGCGTCGGCACCAGAATACTGGCAATAAAGATGACCGCTGCCACCGGATAAGAACCTTCGCTCCAGATTAAAACAACGCCTTCAATAATGGTTGATGGCAGTTTTGACCCTAACAAATCGGTAATCATGATCGGCATAATATTGGCGGGCAGATACAGCATGATCGACGTGAACAGGAGTGCCAGCGTCCATTGCAGACTGTTTTTACGTCGCACGTAGCCCGTTGTCTGACAGCGCGGGCAGACCGGCTCGTCAGCGGGAAGAATCGCGGTACAACAGGAGCAGGAACGCAACCCTTGGTGAATACCGGGTACACCGGGTTTTAAGACCTGCTTAACCTCCGGCATTGGCGCGATATCATCCCACAGCCAGCGACGATCGACACACTGAAAGGCACGCAACTGAAGAACGCAAAATAGGCACCACGGGATAAAGCTGCTCCCCACGCCGATATCGCCATAAGCCATCAGCTTAACAAAGCTCACCAACACGCCTGCGAGGAAAATTTCTGCCATTCCCCAGCTTTTTAACTGAAACAGAATCCGCGCCAGCCACGCTTTCAGCCGCCAGGGCATCTCAACCCGGTTCACCAGCAATAAGATGGTTAACAGGCAAAAAGCAGGAACCAACTGCACGAATAATAAAAAGAAGGTGCCAAGACTGGCGTAGTCTTCTGAAAACAGAACGCCGGGGATTTCCAGCAACGTGACTTCGCTGCTCACCCCTGCGACATTCATGTTCACAAAGGGAAAAAGGTTCGATAAAAGCAGCATGAACAATGCTGCGATAACATACGCGGTGGGACGCTGTCTTGGCGCGTCCCACGCAACGGTTAATGTCGTGCCACATCTTGGACATGCCGCTTTTTGACCATGCGTCAGGCTCGGTAATGCCACCAGCATGTCACACTGCGAGCACAAAATATGCTTCGCGGCATGGTGATGTTCGCACATATGCGCTCCTTTAATTATGCGCCATTCTTCAAAGACTCAAGATACTCCCAGCGCTCAAAGGCTTGCTCAAGTTCTTGTTCCGCTTCGCTCAGATTAGCTAATACCTGCTGCGTTTGCTCATGTGGCTGACTGAAAAAAGAAGCATCAGCAACCTGGGCCTGCAACGTTTCCAGTTTAGCTTCCAGCTCTTCAAGCTGCGCAGGGAGCTGCTCCAGTTCGCGCTGGTGTTTATAGCTTAGTTTGCTGGTGCCGCGTTTTACAATTTCTGCTTTAGGGGCAGCAACTTCCTCTGTTTTTTTGGCAACAGGCTGTTTAAACGCCACATACTGTGACTGCTGCTCACGTGCGTCATGGTAACCGCCTACATAACGACCAATTTTGCCGCCGCCTTCGAAGATCCAGCACTCGGTAACGGTGTTATCGACAAACTGACGATCGTGGCTAACCAGCAACACGGTTCCCTGATAACCGTCAATCAACTCTTCGAGAAGTTCCAGCGTTTCGACGTCGAGATCGTTCGTTGGTTCATCGAGAATCAAAAGATTGCTGGGCTTCAGAAAAAGACGCGCCAGTAACAGACGGTTTCGTTCCCCACCGGAGAGCGCACGCACTGGTGTCATCGCACGCTTAGGGTGGAACAGGAAGTCCTGCAGGTAGCCCAGCACGTGACGTGGTTTACCGTTGACCATCACCTCTTGCTTACCTTCCGACAGGTTATCCATGACGGTTTTATCCGGATCCAGCTCCGCACGGTGTTGGTCAAAATAAGCCACTTCCAGCTTGGTACCGACATGGATACGACCGCTGTCAGCCTGTAACTGACCTAACATCAGCTTGATTAGCGTTGTTTTACCGCAACCGTTAGGTCCAATTAACGCAATTTTGTCACTACGCTGTACCTGCGCCGAGAAGTCTTTCACCAGTTGTTTACCGTTAATCTGGTAATCAACATTCTCCATTTCAAAGACGATTTTGCCCGAACGGCTCGCCTCTTCGACCTGCATCTTCGCAGTACCCATCACTTCACGACGCTCGCCACGCTCACGACGCATCGCCTTCAGCGCACGTACGCGGCCTTCGTTACGTGTACGGCGCGCTTTAATGCCCTGACGGATCCAGACCTCTTCCTGCGCCAGTTTGCGGTCAAACTCCGCATTCTGAAGCTCTTCTACACGCAGCGCTTCTTCTTTCTCCAGCAGGTACTGATCGTAATTACCCGGATAGGTCACCAGCTTGCCGCGATCGAGATCGACAATACGCGTTGCCATATTGCGAATAAACGAACGGTCGTGAGAAATGAAGATGATCGTTCCATTGAAGGTTTTCAGGAACCCTTCCAGCCAGTCGATGGTTTCGATATCCAGATGGTTGGTCGGTTCATCCAGCAACAATACGCGTGGATTGCTGACTAACGCCCGGCCCAGTGCGGCTTTACGCAGCCAACCGCCGGAAAGCGATGCCAGTTCCATGTCTGGCTCCAGCCCAAGCTGTTCCAGTACTTCATTGATGTGGTTTTCCAGTTGCCACAGATTGTGGTGATCCAGCTGTTCCTGAACCTTCGCCAGTTCCTGCAGGTTTTTATCACTCGGATCGGTGATCACCAGATGCGAAATATCATGGTAACGCTTGAGATACACCGCCTGCTCTGCAATCCCTTCGGCAACGAAATCGTAGACGGTACCCTGCACGTTACGCGGCGGATCCTGCTGCAGACGTGCCACAACCAGATCCTGTTCATAAATAATACGTCCGTCGTCAAGACCCTGTTCACGGTTGAGGATCTTCATCAGCGTCGATTTGCCCGCGCCGTTACGGCCAACCAGACAAACGCGCTCGTTATCTTCGATATGCAGTTCAGCATTATCAAGAAGCGGCGCATCGCTGAACGACAGCCATGCACCATGCATACTGATTAATGACATTTATTTTTCCTTTCAGGCTGCAGTAATCAGCCAGCAATTGTGGATCTGACGGTTACGGGCAAAGTCCTGAGAAAGCGTTTTTTGGGTAATTTCTTGTGCTTTCAATCCCAGTTCAGCCAGGCCGTCGAGATCCATACGGAATCCACGTTTGTTGTTAGAGAACATGATCGTGCCGTCTTTACGCAGCAGACGCTTCAGATCTTTCATTAGCGCCAGATGATCGCGCTGCACGTCAAACGAGTCTTCCATACGTTTTGAGTTAGAGAAGGTCGGTGGATCGATGAAGATCAGATCAAACTGTTCATTGGCTTCGCGCAGCCAGCCCAGGCAGTCGGCCTGAATTAAACGATGCGCGCGGCCGCTCAGCCCGTTGAGTCGCAGGTTACGTTCCGCCCACTCCAGATAAGTACGAGACATATCGACCGTTGTGGTGCTGCGCGCACCGCCAAGCCCGGCGTGTACGCTGGCGCTGCCGGTATACGAGAACAGATTGAGGAAATCTTTACCCTTGCTCATCTGGCCCAGCATGCGGCGCGCTATACGGTGGTCCAGGAACAGACCGGTATCAAGATAGTCGGTCAGGTTAACCCACAGGCGCGCGTTGTACTCGCTCACCTCAATGAATTCACCCTTCTCATTCATCTTCTGATACTGGTTTTTCCCTTTCTGCCGTTCACGGGTTTTCAGCACCAGTTTATTCGGCGCAATCTCCAGTACCGACAGCGTGGCGGCAATGATGTCAAACAGACGCTGGCGAGCCTTCTGGGCATCAACCGTCTTCGGCGGCGCGTATTCCTGAACCACAACCCAGTCACCGTAGCGGTCGACCGCGACGTTGTATTCTGGCAGGTCAGCATCGTACAGGCGATAGCATTCAATGCCTTCCTGACGCGCCCATTTTTCCAGCTTTTTGATATTTTTACGCAGACGGTTGGCGTAGTCTTCCGCCACCGTGGCAGGCTTACTGTCTGCGGTGGTTTCCGCGACGTGATAGTTTTTCTGTACGCAATCCAGCGGGCCGTTTTTGGCTTTAAACTGCTTGTCAGCGCGCAATTGCAGACTGCTGAGCAAATCCGGTGAGGCGCTGAACAGCGACAGATTCCAGCCGCCAAACTGGTTTTTCATCGTGCGGCCCAGCAGGCTGTGCAGTGCGATCAGCGCCGGTTCGCTATCCAGACGTTCACCGTACGGCGGGTTGCTGATAACGGTACCATACGGACCTTGCGGTAGCGGGTTACTCAGTTTCGCTACGTCTTTGACGTCAAATGTCACCAGATCGGCAATCCCAGCGCGGCGGGCGTTGCTGCGCGCTTTCTCAATCACTCGGGCGTCGCTATCAGAGCCATAGAAGTGCGACGTATAGTCCGCCAGCCCTTTACGCGCGCGAACCTGTGCTTCCGCTTTCACCTCTTGCCAGACCGCTTCATCATGCTGCGCCCAACCGTTAAAGCCCCAGTAGCCACGGTGCAGACCGGGTGCGCGATCGGTTGCCCACATCGCGGCTTCAATCAGCAGCGTACCGGAACCACACATCGGATCGAGCAGCGGCGTACCCGGCTGCCAGCCAGAACGCATCACGATAGCAGCAGCCAGCGTCTCTTTGATCGGCGCCTGACCGGCACGATCGCGATAGCCGCGCTGATGCAGACCATCACCGCTAAGATCGAGGGCAATGCTGGCGGTATCTTTGTTCAGCCAGACGTTAATACGCAGATCCGGGGATTCGCGATCCACATTCGGACGGGCCATATTTTTACGGGTAAAGGAATCGACAATCGCGTCCTTTACTTTTAATGCGCCGTACTGGCTGTTACGAATGGTGTCGTTTAAGCCGCTAAAATGCACGGCAAACGTCGCTCCTGGGTTAAATATCTCTGTCCAGTCGATTGCCTGAACACCGAGGTACAGATCAAGATCGCTGTAGACCTTGCACTCTCCCATCGGCAGGATAATGCGCGAGGCCAGGCGGCTCCACATCAGGCTCTGGTAAACAAGCCGCGTGTCGCCCTTAAAATGGACCCCACCCTGAACCACCTGGCACTCCGCGGCGCCGAGGTTTTCCAGTTCAGTTTTTAACAGCTCTTCCAGCCCACGGGCCGTACTGGCAAACAGAGAATTCATAATGTCACTTTTACTCCAATAAAATTGCTGCGCATTATAGCTAATCTCGCGCCCTTGTCATAAAGTTGAAGGCTTATTTTCGTTCGAGGGGCTGTACAGTGGTAACGTTAACCCGACTTTTTGTTCATCCGGTTAAATCAATGCGCGGTATTGGGCTCACGCACGCCCTGGCAGACGTTAGCGGTCTGGCCTTTGACCGCATCTTTATGGTTACCGAACCCGACGGAACGTTCATCACCGCCCGGCAGTTCCCCCAGATGGTCCGTTTTACCCCTTCCCCTTTACACGATGGGTTGCACTTAACCGCACCCGACGGCAGCAGTGCGTTGGTCCGTTTTGCCGACTTCGCCACCCAGGATGCGCCAACAGAAGTCTGGGGAAACCATTTTACTGCACGTATCGCGCCAACAGCTATCAATCAGTGGCTCAGCGGTTTTTTCTCGCGCGATGTACAGTTGCGCTGGGTTGGCCCACAGTTAACCCGCCGGGTCAAACGCCACGACGGCGTACCGCTCTCGTTCGCCGATGGTTTTCCTTACCTTCTGACTAATGAAGCCTCACTGCGCGATGTGCAGCAACGCTGCCCGGCCAGTATCCGAATGGAGCAGTTTCGCCCCAACTTGGTGGTCTCAGGGGCTAGCGCCTGGGAGGAAGACACCTGGAAGGTGATTCGCATTGGCGAGGTCATCTTTGATGTGGCAAAACCCTGTAGCCGCTGTATTTTCACCACTATCAGCCCTGAAAAAGGCCAGAAACATCCGTCAGGTGAGCCGCTGACAACGCTGCAAACCTTCCGCAGCGCGGTGGATAACGGCGATGTCGATTTCGGTCAGAATCTCATTGCCCGCAACAGCGGCGTGATCCGCGTTGGCGATGAAGTTGAAATTTTGTCCACCGGGCCCGCCCGAGCTTACGGCGCGGTGGCTTCCGATGACACTGTTGCACAACAGCAGCAGCCTGATGCCAGCGTGCTTATCGACTGGCAGGGGCACACCTTTCGTGGCAACAATCAACAGGTGTTACTGGAACAACTGGAAAACCAGGGGATCCGGGTTCCTTATTCGTGCAGGGCGGGGATCTGCGGATGCTGCCGGATTCGGCTGGTAGAGGGCGAAGTCAGTCCGCTGAAAAAATCAGCGATTGGTGATGACGGGACGATTCTTTGCTGCAGTTGTGTGCCAAAAACAGCGGTCAGGCTGGAGAGTTAAACGGCCTGCTCAAGGCTGAAACTGTCGACAGGGAGTTGCGGTTTCAGTCTGTCATTCATGATTTTAATGGCGTCGCCAAGCTGCATGGTGCGCCCGGCAATAACCACGCCCGGCTGTGCCAACAGACACAGGGCCGCATTTTCCCCCGGCTCAACCACTAACAGATTGACCTGTTCCTCGGTATCGCTTAAATACACGCAGGCAGCGTCACCTATCCTCGGTGACCAACTAACAGTGTGCGCCACAAAGTGCCAGCTTTTTGGCATTTGCGGTTTTAGATAACGAATAGCCACCAGCGCATTGAGTACCAGCTCCGCTTTTTGCTCTTTGGCTAAATCCAGATCACGGCATTTTTCTTCAAAAGAAAAATAAAGCGCGGCATCATCAACACAAAAACCGGACGGAGAGAATGCATCGGGTGTGAGCATTTTGCGCGCAAAACGCGAACGAAATAACATGCCATTGGCTAAATCGAGCATCATACGATCGTGCTCTTCATCATAATACCAGCGCCAGTTATCGTCGGGTTTAATTCGCATCAGTATCTCTCCATTCCTTAATCATCGTCGTTACGACAGTATCCTTTTGCCGCTTCGTTTATTGCCCTAATAATAAAAGCTCAGAATGTTTAAATAAGCAACAGTAAAGGAATATAAAACAACCAGGGCCAGAAATAAAGCCCTGGTTTGTGATTAAGGTAGTATTCAGATATTGGTGATGATTTCTTTAATCAACGGCGGGCCTTTAAAAATAAAGCCTGAATAAATCTGAACCAGGGAAGCCCCTGCGGCTATTTTCTCACGCGCAGCGATGACTGAGTCGATACCGCCAACCCCGATAATCGGCAGTTGCCCTTTTAATTCCCGGGACAACATACGAATAATTTCGGTGCTTTTTAATTGTAACGGTCGACCACTCAGGCCACCCATTTGATCGCAATTTTTCATTCCCTGTACCAGGGAGCGATCGAGCGTGGTGTTGGTGGCAATGACGCCATCAATATTATGGCGAACTAAACTGTCGGCTACCTGGATCAGTTCTTCTTCAGAAAGATCCGGGGCGATCTTTACCGCCACCGGAACATATTTATGGTGGATCGCCTGGAGATCGTTTTGCTTATTTTTAATTGCCGTCAGCAAATCATCCAGCGCTTCGCCGTATTGCAGCGTGCGTAACCCTGGCGTATTAGGTGAGGAAATATTAATCGCAATATAGCCAGCATAAGCATAGACTTTTTCCATACAAATCAGATAGTCATCTTTGCCATTCTCTACCGGGGTATCTTTGTTCTTACCAATATTGATCCCCAGAATGCCGTCAAAATGCGATTTCTTAACGTTCTCTACCAGGTTATCAACGCCCAGGTTATTGAAGCCCATGCGGTTGATCAAACCTTCTGCGTCAACCAGACGGAAAAGACGTGGCTTATCATTACCCGATTGAGGACGTGGCGTCACGGTGCCTATCTCAATTGAGCCGAACCCCATTGCACCGAGTGCATCAATGCACTCCCCGTCTTTATCCAGCCCGGCGGCAAGACCGAGCGGATTCTTAAACGTCAGCCCCATGCAGGTCACCGGTTTTGCCGGTACTTTCTGGCGGACAAGCGCTTCGAGCGGCGTGCCCGTAATGCGACGTAATTGCTGGAATGTCAATTCATGAGCGCGCTCTGGATCGAGCTGAAAAAGGGCTTTACGAACGAAGGGGTAGTACATGAACTCTCCTGGATTCCCGGTGTGCAAACCGGGGGCGTATTATGTGCGATCGTGAACAAAAAGGGAATTGACCTGCGGCAATAAAACGCAAACGTTTTCTTTCTTCTCCTCCTTTTATGCAGTTTTCAGCTTTTCTATCCCGCATAAATCATTTCGATAAACAAAATCTCTCTGCCAGACTGCACAAATTGTTATCAATGTTAAATAAAAACGAATATTTGGTTATAAGGAGAGAATATAAATATGCGCGTTATCACTCTGGCGGGTAGCCCACGCTTCCCCTCTCGCTCCAGCGCCCTACTGGAATATGCGCGAGAAAAACTGCATGGACAGGATGTCGAGGTCTATCACTGGAATCTGCACAATTTTGAGCCCGAGGATCTGATCTATGCGCGCTTCGACAGTCCGGCACTGAAGACGTTTATCGAACAGTTGCAGGATGCAGACGGACTGATTGTCGCCACGCCGGTCTACAAAGCGGCCTATTCCGGCGCATTGAAAACCTTGCTCGACCTGCTCCCCGAACGAGCACTGGAAGGCAAAGTCGTGTTGCCACTGGCCACCGGCGGCACCGTAGCACATTTACTGGCCGTCGATTACGCCCTGAAACCGGTACTCAGCGCACTGAAGGCCCAGGAGATCCTGCACGGCGTTTTCGCCGATGATTCGCAGGTTATTGATTATCAACATAAGCCGCAGTTTACGCCGAACCTGCAATTACGCCTGGACAGTGCACTCGAGACCTTTTGGCAGGCGTTGCAGCGTCGTGATGTCCAATTTGTGCACGTGAACACGCTGCGGGGTACCGCCCATGCTTAATTTACTCAAACGCCATACGCCGTGGCTGGCGCTGACCGGACTGCTGTCTTTATCCACGCTGGTTCACGCCGCAGAGACCGCGCCAGACGCCCTGCGCATTGGCTATCAGAAAGGCAGCGTCAGCATGGTGCTGGCTAAAAGCCATCAGTTGCTGGAAAAACGCTACCCGCAAACAAAAATCTCCTGGGTAGAGTTCCCAGCCGGCCCGCAAATGCTGGAGGCGCTCAATATCGGCAGCATCGATCTGGGCAGCACTGGTGATATCCCGCCGATTTTTGCTCAGGCCGCCGGGGCCGATCTGGTCTATGTCGGCGTCGAACCGCCAAAACCGCATGCAGAAGTGATTTTGGTACCGAAAGACAGCCCCATCCACACCGTCGCAGAGCTTAAAGGGCATAAGGTCGCCTTCCAGAAAGGCTCCAGCGCGCACAATCTGCTGTTGAGGGCCCTGCAGCAGGCCGGGTTGAAGTTTACCGATATCCAGGCCACCTATCTGACGCCCGCCGATGCGCGTGCCGCTTTCCAACAGGGGAATGTGGATGCATGGGCAATTTGGGACCCTTACTACTCCGCCGCCTTGCTGCAGGGTGATGTACGCGTACTCAAAGACGGTACCGACCTTAAACAGACCGGATCGTTTTATCTCGCTGCACGTCCTTATGCCGAGAAAAACAGCGCATTTATTCCTGGCGTGCTGGACACCTTCAGCCAGGCCGATTCCTTAACACTCAGCCAACGCCAGCAGAGCATCACCCTGTTGGCGAAAACGATGGGGCTACCTGAGCCGGTCATAGCGTCCTATCTGGACCATCGCCCGCCAACCTCCATTACGCCCGTCAGTGCTTCTGTTGCCGCATTGCAGCAACAAACTGCCGATCTGTTTTATGACAATCGGCTGGTGCCGAAAAAAATCGACATTCGCCAGCGTATCTGGCAACCCACTCAGCAGACAGGAGCAAAATTATGAGTCTGAACATATTCTGGTTTTTACCCACGCACGGTGACGGCCATTATCTGGGAACAGAAGAAGGTGCACGCCCGGTCGATCATGGTTATCTGCAACAAATCGCGCAAACTGCCGACCGCCTGGGATTTACCGGGGTACTGATCCCGACAGGCCGCTCCTGTGAAGATGCCTGGCTGGTTGCCGCCTCAATGATCCCGGTCACCCAGCGGTTAAAATTTCTGGTCGCGCTGCGCCCCAGCGTGACGTCCCCCACGGTGGCGGCACGCCAGGCGGCGACGCTCGACAGACTGTCCAACGGTCGGGCGCTGTTTAATTTGGTAACCGGGAGCGATCCACAAGAGTTAGCAGGTGATGGTGTTTTTCTCGATCACACTGAGCGTTATGAAGCCTCCGCTGAATTTACCCAGGTATGGCGACGCTTGCTACAGGGCGACACCGTGGATTTTAACGGTAAACACGTTCACGTCCGTGGGGCAAAACTCTTTTTCCCGCCCGTGCAACAACCCCATCCGCCACTGTATTTCGGCGGGTCTTCCGACATAGCGCAGGAACTGGCCGCTGAGCAGGTTGATCTCTACCTGACCTGGGGTGAGCCGCCCGACTTGGTGAAAGAGAAGATAGAGCAAGTACGGGCAAAAGCAGCGGCGCTTGGGCGTAAGATCCGCTTTGGTATTCGCCTGCACGTGATTGTGCGCGAAACCACCGCTGAGGCATGGCAGGCAGCGGATCGCCTGATTGCCCATCTGGATGATGACACCATTGCCAAAGCCCAGGCCGCTTTCGCCAGAACCGACTCTGTGGGCCAGCACCGAATGGCAGCGCTGCACAACGGCAAGCGCGACCAACTGGAAATTAGCCCGAACTTGTGGGCGGGCGTTGGACTGGTACGTGGCGGGGCCGGGACCGCACTGGTGGGGGATGGTCCAACAGTGGCGGCACGGATTAATGAGTATGCCGCGCTGGGTATCGACAGCTTTGTGTTGTCCGGGTATCCACATCTGGAAGAGGCGTACAAGGTCGGCGAGCTACTGTTCCCGCATCTGGATGTCTCGATCCCAGAAATACCGCAGCCGCAACGCCTGCATCAACAAGGTGAAGCCGTGGCGAACGAATTTATTCCGCGTAGCGTCGCGCAACGCTAAGGAGCCCGATGATGGCAACGCCGCAAAATAAGTGGTTACTTCGCTTTGCTCCGTGGTTTTTACCGATTGGTCTGGTGGCGCTCTGGCAGCTGGCATCATCCATGGGCTGGCTGTCCACCCGCATCCTGCCCTCTCCAGAAGGTGTAGTAGAAGCTTTCTGGACGCTTTCCGTCAGCGGCGAGCTTTGGCAGCATCTGGCGATCAGCACCTGGCGGGCAGCGATCGGCTTTTCTATTGGCGGATCGATTGGCCTGACGTTGGGGCTGATAAGCGGCCTGTCACGCTGGGGGGAACGGTTGCTGGACACCTCGGTGCAGATGCTGCGTAACATACCGCATCTGGCGCTGATCCCTCTGGTCATTTTGTGGTTCGGTATTGATGAATCCGCCAAGATCTTTCTCGTTGCCCTGGGTACCTTGTTCCCGATTTACATCAATACCTGGCACGGGATCCGCAATATCGATCGCGGGCTGGTGGAAATGGCTCGCAGCTATGGGTTATCCGGTATTTCACTGTTTATCCATGTGATCCTGCCCGGCGCTCTGCCCTCGATCATGGTCGGCGTACGTTTTTCCCTTGGGCTCATGTGGCTGACGCTTATCGTGGCGGAAACCATTTCAGCGAACGCTGGCATCGGCTACCTGGCAATGAATGCCCGCGAATTTCTGCAAACGGATGTGGTCGTGGTGGCCATCATTCTCTACGCCCTGCTCGGCAAGTTGGCCGACATCAGCGCGCAACTACTGGAACGTAGCTGGCTACGCTGGAACCCGGCTTACCATGCGAAGGAGGTCACCGTATGAATACCACGCGTTTAAATCAGGGAATTCCGCTACTGCTAAGCGGCGTAACAAAACGCTACGGCGCCAATACGGTGCTCAATCAGCTAGATTTGCCTGTTCCGGCGGGGCAATTTGTTGCCGTGGTGGGCCGCAGCGGTGGCGGAAAAAGTACCCTGCTGCGTCTGCTGGCCGGTCTGGAGTCACCCACCTCAGGGGAATTGTTCGCCGGCACCGCGCCGCTGGCAGATATTCAGCATGATACGCGAATGATGTTTCAGGACGCACGCCTGCTGCCGTGGAAATCAGTCATTGATAACGTAGGACTGGGCCTTAATGGCCACTGGCAAGATGCAGCCCGGGATGCGCTGACGTCTGTTGGGCTGGAAAATCGGGCGCAGGAATGGCCTGCCGCCCTTTCCGGTGGGCAAAAACAGCGCGTGGCGCTGGCACGGGCACTGATTCATCGTCCCGGATTACTGTTGCTGGATGAACCACTGGGCGCGCTGGATGCGTTAACCCGTCTGGAAATGCAAGATTTGATTGTCTCGCTGTGGCAAAAGCAGGGATTTACCGTACTGCTGGTCACCCATGATGTCAGCGAAGCGGTGGCGATGGCCGATCGCGTGTTGCTGATTGAAGATGGAAAAATTGGTCTGGATTTGACGGTAGATATTCCACGTCCACGCCGACCAGGTTCAGTGCGCCTGGCAGAACTGGAAGCAGAAGTGTTGAATCGGGTGATGCAGCGTGGCGAGGCTCAACAGTCAATCCGACTACATGGATAAACATTCAGGACATTGTAGGCCCGGTAAGCGTTTGAGCCACCGGGCATTTTGCCGGATGGCGGCTTTACCGCCTTCTCCGGCCTACAAAACGACAGGTCAACGTCTCAGGCTAACGCTTTGGTTATCTTCTCGAACAGATCGCCGGACAGATTCTCCAGACCTTTCAGTTGCTCGAGCGCCGCACGCATCTTCGCCTGGCGTTTGGCATCATAACGTTTCAAGCGGATCAGCGGCTCAATCAGACGTGAGGCCACCTGCGGGTTACGGCTGTTCAGCTCGGTCAGCATGTCGACCAGGAACTGATAACCGCTACCGTCTTCCGCATGGAACGCCGCCGGGTTGCTGCCCGCGAAAGCGCCAATCAAAGAACGAATACGGTTCGGGTTGCTCATGCTAAAGGAACGATGCTGCAACAGGCCGCGTACCGTTTCCAGCACGTTGTCCGCCGGGCTGGTGGATTGCAGGATAAACCATTTATCCATCACCAGACCGTCATGATGCCACTTGTCGTCATACGCCTGCATCAGCGCATCGCGACACGGCAACTGCGCCGCTACCGCCGCAGACAGGGCCGCCAGCGCATCAGTCATGTTATTGGCTTCACGGTACTGCTTGCTCACCAGGGTATCTGCCAGATGCGTTTCGCCGAAAGCCAGGAAACGCAGACAAGCATTACGCAGCGTGCGTTTGCCAATATCGCCATGTTCAACGCGGTATTCTGCAAGATGGTTGGCGTTATACACGGCCAGGAACTCATCTGCCAGTTCGGCAGCCAGCGTACGGGTTAACGCCTCGCGCACGTCGGTAATCGCTACTGGATCGATAATCTCAAACAGCTCGGCAATTTCATTCGCCGAAGGCAGCGTCAGGATTTCTGCCGCCAGCGCCGGATCGATTTTCTCATCCAACAAAATGGCACGGAACGCATCAGCCACGTGCACCGGCAGCGATAGCGGTTGCCCTTGCTGATGGCGAGCAACGTTCAGCTTGATATAGGTGGCCAACAGGCTTTGCGCCGCATCCCAACGAGAGAAATCGTTACGCGCGTGACGCATCAGGAAGGTTAACTGCTGATCGCTCCATTTATATTCCAGTTTTACCGGTGCAGAGAATTCGCACAGCAGCGCCGGAACCGGCTGGAAGTAGACGTTATCAAAGACAAAGGTTTGTTCCGCCTGGGTGACGTTGAGCACAGAATTCACAGGATGCCCGCCTTTTTGCAACGGGATCACTTTGCCTTCGTTGTCGTACAACTCAATGGCAAAAGGAATATGCAGTGGCAGTTTTTCTGCCTGATCCGGTGTAGCCGGCGTACGTTGGCTTATCGTCAGCGTGTACTGTTCGGTGGCCGGGTTATAGTCATCACGTACGGTCACAATCGGCGTACCGGACTGACTGTACCAACGGCGGAAATGCGAGAGATCGACGTTAGACGCATCTTCCATCGCCTGCACGAAATCATCACAGGTCGCTGCGCTACCATCATGGCGCTCAAAATAGAGCTGCATTCCCTTCTGGAAATTCGCTTCACCCAGCAGGGTGTGGATCATCCGGATCACTTCTGCGCCCTTTTCGTACACGGTCAGGGTATAGAAGTTGTTCATCTCAATGACACTATCCGGGCGGATAGGATGCGCCATCGGGCTGGCATCTTCGGCAAACTGCAGACCGCGCATGGTACGCACGTTGCTGATCCGATTAACGGCACGAGAGCCAAGGTCGGAGCTAAACTCCTGGTCGCGGAATACGGTTAAGCCTTCTTTCAGGCTCAACTGGAACCAGTCGCGGCAGGTCACACGGTTGCCGGTCCAGTTGTGGAAGTATTCGTGGCCGATCACGCGCTCAATATCGAGGTAATCTTTGTCGGTGGCGGTATCGGTACGCGCCAGCACGTATTTGGAGTTAAAGATGTTCAGACCTTTATTCTCCATCGCGCCCATATTAAAGAAGTCCACCGCGACAATCATGTAGATATCGAGGTCATACTCAAGGCCAAAACGCTCTTCATCCCACTTCATAGAATTTTTCAGCGAGGTCATCGCCCACGGTGCGCGATCCAGATTGCCGCGGTCGACGTACAGCTCTAACGCCACTTCTCGCCCGGAACGGGTGGTAAAGGTGTCACTCAGAACATCGAAATCACCGGCTACCAGGGCAAACAGATAGCATGGTTTCGGGAACGGATCCTGCCACTGTACCCAGTGACGACCGTTGTCCAGCTCGCCCTGAGCAATGCGGTTACCGTTAGACAGCAGGAACGGATAGCGGGTTTTATCGGCGATAATTTTAGTGGTAAACCGTGCCAGCACGTCAGGACGGTCGAGATACCAGGTAATATGGCGGAAACCCTCCGCTTCGCACTGCGTGCACAGCGCTTCGCCGGACTGATACAGGCCTTCCAGTGCTGTATTCGTCGCCGGACTGATTTCATTCACGATACGCAGCGTAAAACGTTCCGGCAGGTGGCTGATGACCAGCGCCCCTTCTTCTTTATACTCTGTCCACGGTTCGTCGTTCACGTGGATTGACACCAGGGTCAGATCCTCGCCATTCAGGCGCAGAGGGGCATCAGACGCACCATGACGGACAGCCTGGCTCACGGCAGTGACCACGGTTTTTTCAGCATCCAGGTCAAAGGTCAAATCAATATCAGTAATCTGGTAATCCGGCGCACGGTAGTCGTGGCGGTATTTGGCTTGTGGCTGTTGTGTCATAAAAAACCTTTAGCATCTATGGTAGAGTCTCGGGTTCAGTCTATTCCTGTTGCGTAAATCGCGCTACGCAGAATGTTCATCTTTTCAGGCACAAACACCCTTTTTGCTACATTTATATAACACGAGGCACGAATTGCCCTCGACCAGAAAGTCAGCTTATGGTGTGATCGGGGTTCAATAAATCGCTAAACAGGGTATACTCCAGCGGTTTTCTTAGTTGTTTATTGTACTAAACGCTCCCGTGAGAGGATGCTACTGCGCACCTATGACACAATTCGCTTCTCCTGTTCTGCACTCGCTGCTGGATACAGATGCTTATAAGTTGCATATGCAGCAAGCCGTTTTTCACCACTACTATGATGTACAAGTAGCGGCTGAATTTCGTTGCCGTGGCGATGACCTGCTCGGTATTTATGCCGATTCTATTCGCGAGCAGGTGAATGCTATGCAGCACCTGCAACTGCAGGAGGACGAGTACCAGTGGCTCTCCGGCCTGCCTTTCTTTAAAGCTGATTACCTCAGCTGGCTTCGCGATTTCCGCTATAACCCGCAGCAGGTATGCATCACCAACGATAACGGTAAGCTGAATATTCGTTTAACCGGTCCGTGGCGTGAAGTCATCATGTGGGAAGTCCCGCTGCTGGCAGTGATTAGCGAGCTGGTGCACCGCTACCGTTCGCCAGAAGTCGGTGTGCCGCAAGCGCTGGATGAACTGGAAGGCAAACTAGTCGAATTCTCTGCTTTAACGAAAGATGTCGATATGTCCCGCTTCCATCTGATGGATTTTGGTACGCGCCGTCGTTTTTCGCGTGACGTGCAGCAGGCGATTGTTAAACGTCTCCAGCAAGAGCCATGGTTTGTGGGCACCAGTAACTACGATCTCGCCCGCTGCCTGTCATTAACTCCAATGGGGACTCAGGCACACGAATGGTTCCAGGCTCATCAACAAATTAGCCCTGAACTTGCCACCAGTCAGCGCGTCGCACTTGCCGCATGGTTGCACGAGTACCCTAATCAACTCGGCATTGCGCTGACCGATTGCATCACCATGGACGCCTTTTTACGCGATTTCGGCGTTGAGTTTGCGACCCGCTATCAGGGTCTGCGCCATGACTCTGGCGATCCGCTGGAATGGGGTGAAAAAGCCATCGCGCATTACGAGAAATTGGGTATCGATCCACTGAGCAAAACGCTGGTGTTCTCCGATAATCTCGATTTGAAGAAAGCAATCGAACTGTATTGCCACTTCTCTTCTCGCGTGCAGCTGAGTTTTGGGATTGGCACACGCCTGACCTGCAATATTCCTCAGGTCAAGCCGCTGAATATCGTTATCAAGCTGGTCGAATGCAACGGCAAACCGGTGGCGAAGTTATCCGACAGCCCGGGTAAAACCATTTGTCATGATAAAGCGTTTGTCCGTGCGCTGCGCAAAGCCTTCGATCTACCGCATATCAAAAAAGCCAGTTAATCTCTCCAGGGAGTCATTTCGGCTCCCTTTTCGCGTTTATTTCCGAAATCTTTCACTCCAGCTACGAATTCTGCTTGTCTGATTACAGATGCCAGGTAACATAGGTATCCCCCCCATTTTCGGGTGGACATGTATTTATATATCCGACTATTAACAGAGAGACTATTATGAGCGTAGTGCCTGTAGCCGACGTACTCCAGGGCCGCGTAGCCGTTGACAGCGAAGTCACCGTGCGCGGATGGGTGCGTACCCGCCGAGATTCAAAAGCTGGCATCTCCTTCCTCGCCGTTTATGACGGTTCCTGCTTTGATCCTGTACAGGCCGTCATCAATAATTCTCTGCCCAATTACAATCAAGACGTATTACGTCTGACGACGGGCTGCTCGGTTATCGTAACGGGTAAGGTCGTTGCGTCTCCTGGACAGGGACAGAGCTTTGAAATTCAGGCAACCGACGTTGAAGTAACCGGCTGGGTTGACGATCCTGATACCTACCCGATGGCGGCAAAACGTCACAGCATTGAGTACCTGCGTGAAGTGGCGCATATGCGTCCGCGTACCAACATGATTGGTGCAGTTGCGCGCGTACGTCATACGCTGGCGCAAGCGCTGCATCGCTTCTTCCACGAGCAGGGTTTCTTCTGGGTATCCACTCCGCTGATCACCGCTTCCGATACCGAAGGCGCCGGTGAAATGTTCCGCGTTTCAACGCTGGATCTGGAAAACCTGCCGCGTAACGATCAGGGTAAAGTCGATTTCGATAAAGACTTCTTTGGTAAAGAAGCGTTCCTGACCGTTTCAGGTCAGCTGAACGGCGAAACCTACGCCTGTGCCCTGTCCAAAATCTATACCTTTGGACCGACCTTCCGTGCAGAAAACTCCAATACCAGCCGCCACCTGGCTGAGTTCTGGATGCTGGAGCCGGAAGTTGCGTTTGCCGATCTGAACGATGTTGCGGGTCTGGCTGAAGCCATGCTGAAGTACGCGTTCAAAGCCGTACTGAATGAGCGTGCAGATGACATGAAATTCTTCGCTGAACGTGTCGACAAAGACGCGATTTCACGCCTGGAGCGTTTCATTGAGGCTGACTTCGCGCAGGTGGATTACACCGACGCGGTAAGCATTCTGGAAAACTGCGGTAAAAAGTTCGAGAACCCGGTTTACTGGGGCGTGGACCTGTCTTCCGAGCATGAACGTTACCTCGCGGAAGAGCACTTTAAAGCGCCGGTGGTGGTTAAAAACTACCCGAAAGACATTAAAGCGTTTTATATGCGCCTTAACGAAGACGGTAAAACCGTCGCGGCAATGGACGTACTTGCTCCAGGAATCGGTGAGATCATCGGTGGTTCCCAGCGTGAAGAACGTCTGGACGTGCTGGATGCCCGTATGCTGGAGATGGGGCTGAACAAAGAAGATTACTGGTGGTATCGCGATCTGCGCCGCTACGGCACCGTTCCACATTCTGGTTTCGGTCTTGGCTTTGAACGTCTGATAGCCTACGTTACTGGCGTACAAAACGTGCGTGATGTTATTCCGTTCCCGCGTACACCGCGTAACGCCAGCTTCTGATCCTGAATGATTCTGCCAAAGGCCAGCATTGCTGGCCTTTTTTATATCCATCGCCCATACACCGTTTTTTCACTTAAGACAGACTCGCCATTCTCCCTGAATACAACCTCTTACTCCATTTGTCCTGTTACGTAATGTTTCTCTGCAATACATATGAACAAAAAATAATCAGCTCTTTTATTGTGGATTAGCATTTTCTGATTAAATAGACCATTTTTTAATCACTCGCATGGCATTCTGGATGGCCAAAAATAGTCAACTGTAAAAATCGAACTTTCCATTATTCGCACAGAAAAACGCCGTTATGATAATTAAATATAAGAAAATCATATAAATAGAAATGAAAGTGCTGTTTTTTAGCACGGAGACAACTGAAGTTTGAAGTTGTTCACAAAGTTGTATGAAAATAACATTTAGTTACACATTTTTTCTTTTTGAAACCAAATCTTTATCTTTGTAGCACTTTGACGGTAGCGAAACGGTTGTTTGAATGGAAAGATGCCTGTCAGACACATAAAGACACCAAACTCTCATCAATAGTTCCGTAAATTTTGATTGACGGAATTTATTGGCGGCAGTGGCAGGTGTCATATAAAAACCGATGAGGGTAATAAATAATGATGAAGCGCAATATTCTGGCAGTGGTTATCCCTGCTCTGCTGGTAGCCGGGGCAGCTAACGCTGCAGAAGTTTATAACAAAGATGGCAACAAGCTGGATCTGTACGGTAAAACCGTGGGTCTGCACTATTTTACTGACAACGCTGGTGACGATGGCGATCAGACTTATGCTCGTCTTGGTTTCAAAGGGGAAACTCAGATTAATGCCGATCTGACTGGTTACGGTCAGTGGGAATACAACTTTGCCGGTAACAATTCTGAAGGCGGTAGTGACGCTCAGAACGGCAACAAAACCCGTCTGGCCTTTGCGGGTCTGAAATATGGCGACGCAGGTTCTTTCGATTACGGTCGTAACTACGGTATCGTTTACGATGCACTGGGCTACACCGATATGCTGCCAGAATTTGGTGGTGATACTGCATACAGCGACAACTTCTTCGTAGGTCGTGTTGGTGGCGTTGCAACCTACCGTAACTCCAACTTCTTCGGTCTGGTTGACGGCCTGAACTTTGGTGTTCAGTATCTGGGCAAAAACGAGCGTGACGGTAACACCAGCCGCTCTAACGGCGACGGTGTGGGCGGTTCTGTAAGCTACGAAATGGATGGCTTCGGTATCGTCGGTGCTTACGGCGCAGCTGACCGCACCAACGCGCAGGAAAACTCTGCCTACGCTAACGGCGGTAAAAAAGCTGAGCAGTGGGCGACCGGTCTGAAATATGACGCCAACAACATCTATCTGGCAGCAAACTACGGTGAAACCCGTAACGCTACCCGTTTCACCAACGGCATCAACAACGTGAGCGGTTTTGCTAACAAAACTCAAGACTTCTTTGTTGTCGCTCAGTACCAGTTCGATTTCGGCCTGCGTCCGTCCATCTCCTACAACAAATCTAAAGCGAAAGACGTAGAAGGTATCGGCAACGAAGATCTGGTGGACTACATCGAAGTAGGCGCAACCTACTACTTCAACAAAAACATGTCCACCTATGTTGACTACAAGATCAACCAGATCGATTCTGACAACAAACTGGGCGTGAACTCTGACGACATCGTGGCACTCGGTATCGTTTACCAGTTCTAATAGCAGACCTCTTTGCTAAATGCCTAAAAAACAGGACTTCGGTCCTGTTTTTTTATGTCCATCAGCGGATTCTTGCGTCTTCAAAAAACACTCTATCTTTTCGTCACTAACGGTTGGCATTTTGTAAATCTACCGTTAACCTGATAGCGGACTTCCCTTCTGTAACCACAATGGAACCTCGTCATGTTTGAGAACATTACCGCCGCTCCCGCCGACCCAATTTTGGGCCTGGCTGATTTGTTTCGTGTCGATGACCGCCCAGGGAAAATCAACCTCGGGATCGGTGTATATAAAGATGAGACAGGCAAAACGCCGGTGCTGACCAGCGTGAAAAAAGCCGAGCAATATATACTGGAAAATGAAACCACCAAAAACTACCTTGGCATTGACGGTATTCCGGAATTTGGTCGCTGCACTCAGGAATTACTGTTTGGTAAAGGTCACGCACTGATTAACGACAAACGCGCACGTACCGCGCAAACCCCTGGTGGTACCGGTGCATTGCGTGTGGCGGCTGATTTCCTGGCAAAAAATACCTCAACGCAGCGCGTATGGGTAAGTAACCCAAGCTGGCCGAACCATAAAAGCGTCTTTAACTCCGCCGGTCTGGAAGTTCGTGAGTACAATTATTACGACGCGGCCAGCCATTCATTAGACTTTGATGCGCTACTGGCAAGCCTCAGTGAAGCACAGGCAGGTGACGTGGTACTGTTCCACGGTTGCTGCCATAACCCTACCGGTATTGACCCTACGCTGGAGCAGTGGCAAACGCTGGCACAGCTGTCGGTAGAAAAAGGCTGGTTACCACTGTTCGACTTCGCTTATCAGGGCTTTGCTCGTGGTCTGGAAGAAGATGCAGAAGGCCTGCGTGCATTCGCCGCGCTGCACAAAGAGCTTATTGTCGCCAGCTCTTACTCCAAGAACTTTGGCCTGTACAATGAGCGCGTGGGTGCCTGTACGCTGATTGCTGCTGATGCCGACACCGTTGACCGTGCGTTCAGCCAGATGAAGTCCGTCATTCGTGCCAACTATTCCAACCCACCGGCCCACGGTGCATCGGTTGTCGCCACCATTCTGAGCAATGATGCCCTGCGTGCAATCTGGGAGCAGGAACTGACCGACATGCGTCAGCGCATTCAGCGTATGCGTCTGCTGTTTGTGAATACATTGCAGGAGAAAGGGGCGAACCGTGACTTCAGCTTTATCATCAAACAGAACGGCATGTTCTCCTTCAGCGGTCTGACGAAAGAACAGGTTCTGCGTCTGCGTGAGGAATTTGGCGTTTACGCTGTCGCTTCCGGGCGCGTGAACGTCGCGGGTATGACGCCTGACAACATGGCGCCGCTGTGCGAAGCGATTGTCGCCGTGCTGTAAGCTCACCTGAAAAGAGAAAGCCCGCATATTCGTGCGGGCTTTTTTTTGCCGGATAGCGGCTAGCGCCTTATCCGGCGGACGGACTGGATTTACCAGACCGGCATTTCATCCTGCAGGAACGGATTGTGCTGGCGTTCATTCCCCAGCGTTGAAAGCGGACCGTGACCAGGAATAAACGTCACGTCATCGCCCAAGGGTAATAACTTGCGTTTAATCGAGTCGATCAGCTGGCTGTGATCCCCGCGCGGGAAGTCGCTGCGTCCGACTCCACCTTTGAAAATCACATCGCCTGAAATCAGCAGCTTTGACTGTTCATCAAAGAAGACCACGTGCCCCGGCGTGTGGCCCGGACAATGCAACACCTGTAACGTCACGTTGCCAACGCTGATGCGATCGCCTTCGTTTAGCCAGCGATCGGGCGTTAACGGCTCGCAGTCACCCAAGCCAAACATGCGGCTCTGCGAAGGCAGTCCCTGTAGCCAGAACTCATCTTCTTTTTCCGGACCGATAACCGGTACACCATAATGTTGCGCCAGTTCAGACGCCGCGCCCACGTGGTCAAGATGACCATGTGTGAGCAGGATCTGCATAAGCGTCAGACCGCTGGCATCCACTTCCTGTTTGATTTTCTCGGCATCGCCGCCGGGATCGACCAACGCGGCAAGACGCGTTTGTTCACACCAGATCAGCGAGCAGTTCTGAGCGAATGCAGTGACCGGAATAATACGATAGTTCATACAGCTCCTGTTTCATTAAGCGACGGCTCACCAGTGCCGTGCAGGCCCGGTGTCAATATGCACAAAGTTACTGCGTGGGTAGTATCCTACACCACCTGCGCGCATAGATAACGCAGCTTTGCGAATATTACTTAATGCAACGCCTTCAATGTGGAAATCCATGGCCTGCCCTTTGGTGTGGTAACTTTTCTTTGCCACACCACGGCTGCGCGCGCGTAATTCGTTGTTGGTATCGACAGAACGATAGCCGGAGATCAGCTGTACGGGTTTACGCGTGCCGAGGAGGCCTTGCAGACGGAAGAGTTGATCGAACAATCCCGGATCGATGGACTTGACTTTATTCGCGCGAAAATCACGGAAAAAGTGGTTAAGTTTTGCTAATTCGTCCTGAATATAGCCCCTGCCATCAAAAAACTCAGCTTTAATTGACTCACCGGTATGCAGGTTATTCAGAGTCAATATACGCGGACGTGGGGTGGAGAGTGTAGCAAACGCAGGCGTGGGCAGGATGGCGGCGCCGAGGGCAACGCCACCAAGCGCCAGCAGTTTGCGGCGATTAGCGTCAAATTTGTCCATGGTATTAAGGTCTACAAGGTCAATGTTATCGTATGTATGCTCTAGCGCACGCGGGAAACCTTACCGGGCTAACTAGTCTGCGTCAAGGCTCCCAACCCCAGGAAATACGGGGCCTGCAGCCATTTCACCCCGTTTCCAACATAACTTACGACAATCATTTTCCTCGAACTGCTTCATTTATCTGATTAATTGTTCCACTTTTGACACAATTTGTGCACTGGATCGCGCTGTAAGATCGTAATTGTAAATATCTGTACGATATTGCGTACGCCCATCGGGTCCAACAAATGCGGTCAGATAGTAAAGATTAACCGGAATATTTTGGCGAATATTCACGTAGCGCGTATCCCCTTGTTTCAGGGCATCCGAGATCCGCGAATCATTCCAGCCCGCATCCTGTAGCAGCATATTCGCCAGTTCCGAGGCCTTATTCACGCGCACACAACCAGAGCTAAGCGCCCGCGTATCTTTCTGGAACAAATTATGATTCGGCGTATCGTGCAGATAAATAGCGTCTGAACTCGGCATATTGAATTTATAACGTCCCAACGAGTTGCGCGCACCCGGCGCTTGCTGGAAGCGGAACGGCAGATTTGACGGCGTAATCGTCGCCCAGTCCACCTGCCACGGATCGATAGTTTCTTTACTGTTCCAGCCACGCATCACGGTATACCCGTGACGTTCGAGATAGCCCGGATCGTTCCATACCTTAGGCAAAATGTCTTTGCGCGCCAGCGTCGGCGGAACGTTCCACGGTGGGTTTACGACGACGTTATTCAGCGCGCTGCTCATCATCGGCGTTTTACGGTCAGGACGTCCCACAATAACCCGTGAATCCAGCACCTGATTACCGTTTTGATAATAGACCAGCGAGTAAGCCGGAATATTAACCATAATCCCGGTAGACATCTCACCCGGCAGCAGGCGTAAACGCTGGATATTCAGTGCCAGCACACCCGCGCGCTGCGCGGGCGTCACGTTCAGCCAGTCACGCGTTGCCGGACCAATTGCACCATCGGCCCCCAATCCCTGCCATATCTGAAAACGCTTTACCGCCGCAACCAGTTCACTGTCGTAAGCACTACGCCCTTCTCGGGCAGATGTACTGACTGTCGCATCCAGCATGCCGGTGCGCTGCAAAATTTCGCGCAGGGCCGGAATATCATTACTCCATTCACCTGGGCGCAGCGTGGCTGTGCTGGTTAACTGTGGCCACGGACGTGAATCGCCCACCAGCTTCAGCAGCGATTCATGCATCGCCGCGTACTGCGGGTGCTGCGGCGTCAGACTGGCTATAAAGGGGGTTAACTGGCCGTTATCCAATGCCACCTGCCATTGATTAATCACTGAAATGGGCGGCGTAGTCAGCGCGTAAGGCTTGTCGCTGTAGAGCCAGCGATTGCCTTTGACCGGGATATTGGCAATAAAGTGAAGGTAGCCCATCATCGCGTCAGAAAGAACGGCATCCCGCGCCAGGCCCGTTACGCCTGGGTCGGTCAATAAAGCCACCCAATTGGTGAACTGCGGCTGAAAACCGGCAATCGCTACCTCGGCGAGCTGTTGCTGAAAGGCTTTGACCGCATCGCGATTTTCCCACATCGGTTTCATATCGCGGGCGGCGTACAGCAACTCCAGTTGGCTCATGTAAACCGGCGTATAACCTACTGGAAGTTGAGAACGTAATTCTGCGCGGGCATTATCCACAGACGCGCCATCCGGCAGCGCCTGAATACCCGCCATCACGGCTGTGGCGAAAGATTGTCCCTGCGGCTGCGATAACGCGGTTGGCTGCTCGCTGACGGTCGCTGAGCTGTCGCCAGGGATCATTTCAGGCTCATCGGCCTGCGCATTGAACAGCGGAGCGAATGTTACGGCCAGGCACAAACTGATTGCCGACAGCCGACGACCACACATTTTATTAAGCAACATCCCTTGCCCCCTGTTTTCTTTATCATACTTAAATAGCCAGGCCGTCTGTATTCTCCCGATTATCTCGGGGCGGGCCTGTAAAACGCCAATACGCTCTGAAGTATGACGAGCAAGCCCGGTGACGCGTCGGGCTTATCTTCAGTATATAAACATCAAATCGTTTTTGCCTAACCTAATGTAAAGAAATATAAAGAAATTACACCAGGCATTGAGTCCTTTTCAGAAAAGAAGAAGGCGGCCCTTTAGCCGCCTTCCTGACTTAACTTGCCTGTGATGAGGCATCTTCCGTTCCGGGCAGCGGTTCAGGAAGCTGCGGTGCAAACCCGCGCAGACCCACTACATGAACGTGCTCAGTATTCTGGAAGACCTTACGCACCAGTTTATAGGTGGTGCCTTTCTCCGGGCTGATGTTCTCCGGCGCGGCGATAATAAGCTGCATCTGCAAACGCTCGCACAGTTCAAACAGGGTCGCGATTGAGCGTGCATCCAGTCGTGCGGCCTCATCAAGGAACAGCAGACGACACGGGGAAATATCTTTCCCACGCAGTCTACGTCCTTCATCTTCCCAGCTTTGTACCACCATCACCAGAATCGACATCCCGGTACCGATCGCTTCACCCGTTGACAGCGCACCGGACTCAGCACGCAGCCAGCCGTCTGAACCACGGTTAACTTCAACTTCCATTTCCAGATAGTTGCGGTAGTCCAGTAGCTCTTCACCAATGGTTTGCGGCGTGCGCTGCCCCATGTCAATCTGCGGATTCAGACGCTGATACAGCTTCGCCAGCGCTTCCGAGAAGGTCAGGCGGTTGCTGTTAAACAGATCCTGGTGCTGCTCGTGCTGCTCGGACAGGACATCCAGCAACGTGGCGTGGGTTTCACGCACGTTAACGTTCAGACGAACGCTGTTAACCTGACCAAAGGAGACGTTTTGCAGACCCTGGTTCAGCATACGAATACGGTTTTGCTCGCGCTGGATAGTCTTACGGATGATGTTCGCCACGCTGCGGGAGCTGATCGCCAGCTTCTGTTCACGCGAGGTTAACTCTTCCGTCAGGCGGCTAAGCTCAATTTCCATTTGCTCGATGGCTTCCACCGGATCGTCGGTGCGGATAATATCCTGACGAATACGTTCGCGCAGATGCTGGTAGACCGCCACGAAGAACTGGATTTTGCGTTCCGGACGCTTCGGATCTTCGGACATGCGCAGTACGTCACGCAGATGTTCGTTATCCGCCACCGCCAGACGTAGCGCACCCAACGCCTTATCCGACATTGAACGTAATTCATCCCCGGAAAGATAAGCCAGCTCGCGACGGTGCAGACGACGTTCAACGCCATTGTCTTTCACCATGCGCATCACGGCGCACCATCCGGCTTTCGCCATGACCACCTGCTCACGCATTTCAAAATAATCACGTTCCAGCTTACGCAGCCTGCGGGTCAGGTTATCCATTTCCGCTTCGCAGAAGGTCAGTGCTTTTTCCAGCTGGTTACGGCGCGCACGGTTGTTGCTGAGCTGCGCGTGCAGCTCATCACGACGGATACGCGCTCGTTCTTCCGCTCCGCTGTCGGCGCGAACGCCAATATCCTGCAGCTCGCGCTGTAAATCGTTGAGCAGCTCTTTTTTGGTGTCATACGAGCTTTTCAGCGACGCCATTACCTGGCTGTACTGACTTAGCTGTGCAGCATGACTGCGCAAGGCCTCACGAGCACGAGTACGTTCAGCTTCTGCGTGCTCCAGACGTTCACGCAGCTTCTCGTTCAGATCGCTGTTACCGTTGAGCATTTCTGCCGAGTCAGAATAGCTAAAGTGCGCGCGGCGCTGGACGACTTCAGTCAGCGCAAACGCCTGCTGACGCGCGTCACGCTGCATCTGCTGCGAGTACGCGTAATCTTCTTTTAACTGTTCAAACTGCTCGGGGTCATTTTGCAGAACCGAAACCATCGGCTCCAGTTTGGCAAGCTGATTACCATGCTGCTGAACGAAACGCGCGGCCTCCTGGGCTTCATCCAGACGTTCGCGGATTTCGTCCACGCGATCAGCTAAGGTGTCGTCGGCCAGTAGATTCAAACGCGGCAACAGGCGGTTAAGGGCTGAGACGCCCTCTTTCGCCTGTTCAAACTGCATGCGTTGCTGCTGGTTATCATTTTCATGATTGGTCAGCGCACGCTCCAGCTCAACACGGCGGCTGTTCAGTTGGCGAATTTCCGCCTCGGGATCGGACTCAAACGCCACCGACAGATGGCTGCCGATAAAGCGGCTAAACGCCTGGTGCAGACGTTGCGTTTTCTGGACGTCAAACGAGAGCGTGGCGAAGCGTTCGGACAGCCCTTCACGTTCGACATGCAGGGTTTCTATGCGGCTTTCCCGCGCGGCGCGACCAAAAATCGGTACCGTCGGGAAGCGAGAATAACGCCACTGACGCTCGGCGGTTTTCACCACCACCGCGCCTTCCAGTTCATCCACGCTGAAGACGCTGTCATCAAACGACTGCGGGTCCCCTTCGATGAAATAGAGATCTTCCGGGCAATCCGTCAGTCCAGACAGCTGTTCGGTGACCAGTGACAGATCCGGGACCACGATGGCATGGCGCGACGGGCCATACAGCGCGGAGAAGTACGGGGCATCTTCAAGGCTGACGTCATCGTAGATTTCTGACAGCAGCACGCCACCAAAACGTTCGGCCAGTGCGTTGAGGCGCTGATCTTCTGCGCCCCCCGGCTGACTTAAGCGTTCTATCTCTTCATCTACCGCGTTTTTACGTGCGCCGACTTCATCACGCTCAACAATGGCTTCGCGTTCGCGCTCCAGCAGTTGTTGCAGATATTCGGTGACCTCTTGGCTGGAGGTAAACTCTTCACCGCACTGCTCGCTGAGCTGGTTGAGGCTATTTTGCGCCGCCAGCCAGACAGGGGCTCGTTGCATTAAATGCTGAATACGGGATTGCAGTTGTTCCTGCTCCTGACGCAGGGTCATACGCTGTTCGCTGGCAGACGACACGCTATCAGACAAGGACGCGATGCGGGCTTCCAGCTCCTGGTGCAGGGCTTCGAGCTCGTCGATGTCGAAGTGTTTACCCTGACGCTTACAGAATTCAGCCAGCAAACGCTCGGCCTCCTGCTGTTCGCGCAGACGCTGTTCCAGCTCGCTCAGCCGCATGCGCAGCGGCTGAGCCTGCTCCGCCAGATGCCGTTGCTCAACGCCTTCACGCAGCAGCTCACGCGCCACGCTCCAGGCTTCGCCGCGCGCCAGCGGGCCGTTAATCGCCACCACCAGCTGATAGGCTTGTTCGAACTGGCTGTGCGCGGTTTGCGCCACGCTCATTTTTTGTTCGAGCGTCAGTAGTTTTTCCGTGGCTTCCTGCTCTTTCGCCTGGAAGGTTTCCAGCCACTCCGCTGCGGAGTCTGGCGTCAGATCCGGTAAATGACAGATCTCTTTGGCCCGGCTCAGTGCCTGAATCGCCTGAGTATACTGAATCGCACGCGTTTGCTGGACGTCCAGCGCCTGCTGATAATCGGCAAGCTGGTTTTTCAGCTCATCCACTTCCAGCTCGGCGGCTTCCGCCCGCGCTTCGTTATCTTCCTGGCGATCGGCGGCTTCCGCCACCACTTCATTTTGTTCTTCGAGACGGATCTGTAACTCTTCGAGATCCGCTTCATAACGTTCAATTTTTTCCTGCTGACGCAGCGCGGTTTGCACCAGATTCAGGTGATCGCTGGCCGCCTGATAATCGGCTTCAAGGTCGCCTTCGGCGCCATTATGTTCGCCCAGCTCACGCGCCATATCCACGTGCTTATACTGCTCTGCCGCCAGTTGTTTACGTGACGTGTGCAGCTCACGACGATATTCCAGCGCTTTATCCAGGTGAATACGACGTTCGTTGGCATGGCGCATATAATCCGCCGCCACGTAGTTGGTCGCTTCGCTGATCAGGTGCTTAAACAGGTCGCGGTCAGACTGGGTCACGCGTATGGCTTCCAGCGTCATGCGGTTTTCACGCAGCGCGGCTTCCATATCCTGGAACGCTTTACGCACCCCGCCGTTTTCCGGCAGCAGGTAGTCACGAAGCGAACGGGTGATGGCGCTGGAAATCCCGCCATAAAGCGAGGCTTCAATCAGACGATAGAATTTGCTTCGATCGGAAGCGGAACGCAGACGACGAGCGATGATGCCCAAATCGAACATCAGCGAGTGATAATCCGTTATCGAGTTGAATTGCTTAAACTGGACGCCTTCCATCTCCTCAAGCTTATCTTTCAGCTCTGCAAGAGACAGGACGCGCGCTTGACGCTCGTTCAACGTTTCTGTGACCAGTTCGGTTGGCTGTACCGACATCGGCAGCCCCTGAATGGCGAACGGTTTGATATCCACTTTACGATCGCGCCCGGCGACCTGTTGCAAGCGCACGCCAACCACTACGCGTTGATGACGCGAATTCAGGACGTCGAGCATCGAGTAACAGACACCCGCTTTGAGCTTACCGTGCAGGCCTTTATCACGCGATCCGCTAGTCGCACCGGCTTCGGTGGTATTACGGAAATGCAGTAAGGTTAAGTCCGGAATCAGTGCCGTAACAAATGCCGCCATAGTGGTGGATTTACCGGCACCGTTTCCGCCGGACAACGTGGTAACCAGTTCATCCAGGTCAAACGTGCGGGCAAAAAAACCATTCCAGTTGATCAGCGTTAGTGAGCGAAATTTACCGCGTTCAATCATTATTCTTCCTCTCCACTGTCCGGCTGATTCTCTTCTGGCTCATCGTTGAGTTGCAGATTATTCTCGACCGACATCGCCTCACCATCACGAATTAAACGACGCTGCGCTTCGCGCGGATCGTCACCGCTGCGCACATCCGCGCCAAAGCGGAACACCGATTCCGTAATGCGGAATTTGCTACTGTCATGGCCCATAAACCACACCATGCCTAAGCGGCGCAGGCGGTTTAATGAAGAACGTACTTTTTCCTGCAGCTTCTGACGGTCAACGTCCGAGCCGGTGGAGCGGTTATTCACCAGCCTGAGCAATTTAGCTTCGTCCGCCAACGTCAGCAGTTCGTCGTACAGTTCTTGCTGGGTAAAAATCCCTTCATTGGCCAGACGTTCCGGGCTGAGATAGAGATAGCAAAGAATTTTACCAACCATCATGTCCAGTTCAGACAATACTGAGCGCGGAATAAGCGTGGTCGAGCGCGGACGAAGGTAGAAAAAACCCTCCGGGGCGCGAATGAGCTCCACGTTATAGCGGCTGTAAAATTCTTCAAAATATTCCTGAAAGTCCATCAGGAAGGCATGATTGTCCAGCTCATCCAGCCCGATATGTCGACCCGAACGTAATGCGCTGTCCAGCGCCGGAAATAACGGATTCGCCAGCGCCTGCGCCAGCTTAACCGGCATCACTTTTTCAATATTTGTCAATGACATGCGCCTGTACCTTGGCTCCGTAATCATTAATCGGCTGCCATTTGGCTGGCAGTCCGGTGAAATCTGCTTGCGCTACGCCAAGGCGTACCGCCTGATCGATAACAATACGCGCAACGTCGAAGTGACGCGCGCGCGGATATTGCGCCAGATACTCGCGCACTACCAAACCGAGATCCAGTGGCGTTTGTCTGGATTTATAGATAGCCAACTGTTCTTCGATGATCGCTGCCAGCTGTTCACGGATCTCGTTAAATTCTTCATACTCAAGGTCCGGCGGCAGTTCCCCAGTGACCTCTTCATCACGCAACACCATCTCTTCGTCACGCATGTCCAGCAGACGATCGGCATTGGCATAGGTCAACGCCCACGGATCGTCAAAGTAAGTCTGGACAGACTGGCGCAAACGCTGAGCAAAGACGCGGTTTTTATCCATATCAATCGCGGTACGGATGAATTTATGCACGTGGCGATCGTAGCCGATCCACAGATCGATGGATTGCTGACCCCAGCTTATAATACGGTCAAGCTTGCTCTGTAAGTCGAACACCAGACGGTCAACGAAATGCAGATCGTCATGGGTCATGGTGGAGTCCTGAATACGCAGCAGGTTAGCCTGTAGCTTATCCCCCGCTGCTTCCAGCGTGTCCTGCAGTTCACGCAGCGTGCCGGAGGTTTCAGACAGCAGCATTTCGCAGCTGGAAATCGCCGCCCGCCAGTCTTTATTCAGCAATTGGGCAATGTCGTCTTTCACCTGCTGCTGCTGCTCATCCATAATGCGCTGCGTCAGGTCGATGCTGTCGAAGATTTCCGCCACCGAATATTTCAGCGGTGCGTACACATTGCGGTGCCAGTGGAACTCATCGCCGCCTTCTTCGGCCGCATCTGCCGCGCGCTTCAGTTCCCCAGCCACAATTGAGAGCTGCATGGAAAGGCGCAGCGTCGAGAACTCACGCTGGCGGATGTAATAATCGGTGATGCCAATCCCCAATGGCGTCAGACGATAAATGGCGTTTCCTTCCGCCTGCTCGCTGGTAAAGCGGTTCAGCAGACGTTGACGCACCATATCGTTGATCGCGTTGTTGGCGCGCACGCCGATGGTTTCGCTGGTTTGCTCAAACGCATCACTGACATGGCGGAATGCATCCACCAGTTCGCCTTCACTCATCTCACCGTCAAGCCGCTCACCGTTCAGCGTAGCCACAGCCAGCAGAAAAGAAAGTCTGTCTACCGGCAGAGAGATGGAAAAGTCATTTTTTCTGGCCCAGGCAACCAGTTCGGGGACTGTCTGGGAAAATTCACTCATAGGTTATCCTTGCATCTGCGGTTTGCGCGCGGTGACATGAATATAACGCCCAAGGCTGATAAACGGCTCCTGGCGACAATAGCGCGTTTCTATTTCTGTTAAAGCGTCAAAACAGTCATGCTGTTTTTGTTTATCACGCAGATAATCATGAAACACCCTCACGCCCGTTTTACCGGTTATCTCCCAGCCGATCTCCTCCAGCCAGCCATAGACTTGCTGAGGGTCGCGCGGGAAATCGGGAGACAACGTGCGCCGTTTCTTTTTATACATTCCCTGCTGTACATAGCCGAAATTACCGACCAACACATTACGCATCAACAGACCGTTTGCATTGTAGAACATCAGCGATAAAGCACCGCCCGGGCGTAACATCGACCACAGTGTTTTTAAGACCGCTTGCGGGTCAGCCACCCATTCCAGCACAGCATGAAACAATATCAGATCAACCTGAGAATCCAAATGCTGCGGAATGTCCTGAGCGGCACAATGTATAAAATGCATGTTGTCGCTCACACCTTGCTCTTCTGCCGCTCGTTGCGCTCGCGCCACCATTTCAGCAGAAAGATCGCACAAGGTGACGTGATGGCCCCGCTGCGCCATCAGAATGGCTGTCTGCCCTTCTCCGCCACCCGCATCAAGCACACGCAACGTTTGGCCCGCGTAGTCGGCAAGCAGCGTGTCCAGATCCTGCCAGAGGATCGTCTGACGAAGCTGACCTTTGGTGGTACCGTAAATGTTACGGGAAAACTTCTCGGCAATATCATCAAAATTGCGATCCCGCATCGCGCACTCCACATGCTGGCTTAAGGGTGACTAAGTAAAACCGCTATTTTGTCACACCCACGCCGAGAATGAACCTTTCTGGTGTAATATCCCTGCTGATCTTCTGCTGTATGGTTAAAAAAGGAACCAAAAAGGATGCTTTTTACGCTGAAGAAAGTGATTGGCGGTATGATGCTGCCGCTTCCGTTGATGCTGCTGGTGATGGGGATAGGGCTGGCGCTAGTGTGGTTTAGTCGCTTTCAGAAAACAGGGAAAGTGTGTATTAGCCTTAGCTGGCTGGCACTTTTGTTGCTCAGCTTGCAGCCCGTCGCCGATAGTCTGCTAAAACCGATTGAGGATACCTATCCCACCTGGGAGGATACGCAGAAAGTCGAGTTTGTTGTGGTACTGGGCGGAGGTTATACCTGGAACCCGCAATGGGCGCCGAGTTCAAATCTTATCAATAATAGCCTTCCGCGCCTCAATGAAGGTCTGCGCCTGTGGCGAGCCAATCCGGGATCGAAACTTATCTTTACTGGTGCTGCAGCTAAGACCAATCCCGTCAGCACTGCTGAAGTTGGTGCCCGAGTGGCGCAATCACTGGGGGTTCCCCGCAGTGAGATAATTACCCTGGATGAACCTAAAGATACCGAAGAAGAAGCCGCCGCAGTGAAAAAAACAATCGGTGACGCGCCATTCCTGCTGGTGACCTCCGCATCACATTTACCGCGCGCGATGATCTTCTTCCAGCAGGCCGGACTGCATCCGCTACCAGCACCCGCTAATCAACTGGCGATAGACTCTCCGCTGAACCCGTGGGAGCGCGCCATTCCGTCCCCCGTCTGGCTGATGCACAGCGATCGCGTCGGCTACGAAACGCTGGGAAGGATCTGGCAGTGGTTGAAGGGCTCATCAGGCGAGCCAGGGCAACAGTGATTTGGTTGCCAGATCAAAGTTAGACCGACTGAAACGCCCGGTATTGACCAACTGGGCGACTTCATCCCACAACACATACAGCCAGCGTCGCCAGATGAACGACTCCGCCACGGGCGCGCGTTGCAGATATTGCCACAACAGGCTTTCCGCCAGCGCATTATCCATCAGCCGGAACAGCTCAAACTCTCTTGGCGCCCAGAGCATTAATCCCGGCCCGACCATTGCCAGGAGCTGATCGCTACGAGCATCTTTGAGCATACTGCGCAAACTGAAATTGCCGTGGATCAGAACGCAGTTATCGTTAAAACCTTCGAACAGGCTGGGCAGGCACTCTCGGGTACGAAACAAAATCCGTTTGTCCTGCATCGTTAACCCGGTATTGCTGAACTGGTTGAGGGTGCTCCACAACACCTCCACACGTTGACGATACCAGGATGGCCAGAAATTTTCCTGGGTATTATCCACCTCACCAACACATCCGCGACTGTCCTGGCGATGCCATGACAGCATACCTTCTACAATCTGATCTTTTAAATGTTCCCAACGCTCGGGCGTTCTGGCAGGTGCTTCCACCGGCACGCCGCGTAAGCGCTCAAGTAGCAGCACGTCCGGGCCAGGATGTTCCTCGTGCGTCAGGACACCATAAATGACCGGCATACGTACCGTACCACTGCGCGCCAGCATGGACGTTTTCCATGCCAGCTGCTGTGCCATACCCGGCGTAGTGAAACTTCTCGCCATCAGCGGCATCGGGTTTCCCTGGCTGTCATACAATGCCCACAGCGCTGTATCCGCTTTTTCATTCACGCATTCTATACGACTGAGTTTTTCACCCAGTAAATGACTGAGTTCGGCACGCAACTGTTCCATTTCAGATGGCCCTCATAAATGCGACTGCTTTCATAATGAGCGTCGTGCAGACGGATGTCACCCGGATGAGATCAATTGATGAACAGAAAAGTGGAAGAAAAGAATCAAGATACGACACTCCTCCCACTAATACTCGTCAGATATCAATCTGTAGTGAGGGGAGTGTGATTAGAAAAACTAACGCATTTCGGCGCGAACGCGCTCGAGATCTTCGGCGGTATCAACACCTGTGCCGGGTACTTCTTTTGCCACAGCAACGTGAATTTTTTCGCCGTACCACAGTACGCGGAGCTGCTCCAGCATTTCAATATGCTCAAGCGGACTCGGCTGCCAATTAACATAGCGACGGATAAAACCGGCGCGATAGCCATAAATCCCCAGGTGACGCAGGAAAGTATCACCGACGGTTTCAAGACTTTTGGCAAAACGATCGCGATCCCAGGGAATAGTTGCCCGTGAGAAATAGAGCGCATAACCTTCCGAATCCAGTACCACTTTTACCGCATTAGGATTAAAGGCTTCTTCCGTGGTGTGGATCGGCGCGGCAAGCGTTGCCATACCGACCTGCCGCTGCGCCAGGTTCTCTGCTACCTGCCGAATAATGACCGCCGGGATCATCGGCTCATCACCCTGCACGTTCACAATAACGGTATCGTCGCTAAAACCACATTTCTCGACGACTTCCGCCAGGCGCTCCGTTCCGGACTGGTGATCGGCGCGCGTCATGCACACTTCTCCACCCACCGCTTCGACTGCGCGAGCAACATCTTCATGATCGGTAGCAACAATAATGCGATCGGCACCGGACTCGCGCGCACGCTCCAGAACATGCACGATCATCGGTTTGCCGTTGATATCCAGCAGTGGCTTACCGGGCAGGCGCGTAGACGCATAGCGCGCGGGAATAATGACCACAAAACTCATGATTTACTCTCATCCGCCGTCAGGGCGCGAGCTTCCGTTTCCAGCAACACGGGAATACCGTCTCGCAGTGGGAACGCCAGGTTATCCGGCTTACAAATAAGTTCCTGTTTTTCCTGGTTGTACCAGAGTTTTCCATTGCATACCGGGCAGGCAATAATTTCAAGCAGACGATGATCCATAGTTCCTCCAGATGGACCGGATTGTGAATCCGTAAATATTAACATATTCGTTTAGCGGGCTGGGGCTATTTCCCAGCCATCACGGCAGTCGACAAATAAACTGTCAGGATAGCGTCCCAGCGTAACGCGTGTCGCCTGTTGCCAGCGCGCAAAATCATCGATGGCCTGGAACACGCCCCTTTGCAGGGTAATTCCCGGTTTGACGCCATCCTGCAACCATAGTGAGATAATCTCCAGCACGCCCGTTTTACGGTGCATTTTAGCATCCATACGCCCCACCAGTTGCCCACGATGCAGCAAAGGCAAAACAAAATAGCCGTACTGCCGTTTCGGCGCTGGCGTATAGCACTCCAGCCGATAGTTAAAATCAAACAACTGCTCCGCGCGTTTACGATCCCAGACCACCGGGTCAAAGGGAGATAACACAGCACTGTGGGTGGCGGTTAATTTGCCCGCCTTTGCCTGTTCAAGCAATGGTAGAAGATCGCTATGGAGCCACATAGGCCCCAACCTTTCGACATCGACAGGGATGATTTTCCGTTGCTCTGCGCGCACATCACGCCAGTTTTTGAGTTCTGGACGCTTCAATCGATAGTAGTCCGCCAGCCACGGTTCGCGGAAAATACCGAGGCTGCGCGCACTGTTGTCCAGCATGGCCGTTTCCGCTTGCGTCTGCGAAAGCAAGTCTCGTTCATCATCCCAGTGCGGCATAACCCGATGCGTTACATCATAGACCCGCTGGAAATTACGCCGCTCCACCACCATCACCCTACCGGCGGTGAACAGTCCTTCAAGATGACGTTTCTGCGGCTTCCATTCCCACCACCCGCTGGTTCCCTTGCGCGGATGCTCAAAATCGGCTGAACGCACCGGTCCATTTTGCTGAATGTGATGAAGCAATTGTTCAATCTCATGGACATGCTCTTGCATCCAGGCGGCTTTGTACTTCCAGCCCATATTCTCTGGGGCAAGCATACGATGGCGAATCAGCATAAAGTCGCTGCGCGGTAAGAAGCACGCCTCATGCGCCCAATATTCCATCAACTCGCCACGTAGTAGCGAGTCATCCAGCCACTGCGGGGAATAGTCGCCCAGGCGACTGAACAGCACCAGATAAGGGCTACGCGCGACAATATTAATGGTGTCTATTTGCAGTAAAGACATGCGCGTAATGGTCGCGAGAATATCTGCCGGGGTCGCCTGACGACGTGTTTTTTTCAGCAGGCCCTGTGCTGCCAGGTGAAGATGACGGGCATCCGTCAGAGAAAGGTGCGGCAACGACATGGATAACCTCATCAATCAGTCGCTGCCGCAGCGTGAAATCGTTAACGAGCCAGCGAGGTTAATCTATCAAGTAATACGTCAGGCTGGTCACCCGACAGATGCGCATCAACAGGGAGGTACCACCAGTTATCCTCGGCAAAGGCGCGACATTTCACCGCGTCTTTTTCCGTCATCACCAGCGTTTGTCCGGCAACTAATAATGCACTGACGTCACTGTAGGTCAGAGACTGATGGTCTGCCAATGGGACACATTTCTGTGGGTTAGCCCCGCATGCCGCCAGGGTGGCAAAGAAACGCGGGGGATGGCCAATCCCTGCCATAGCAACAATATTGGGTAACAGCGCAACGTCGCAGCGTTCGCCGGTGCGTAAATTAACGGCCAGCCCCGGCTCAAGGTGCATCGGAATTTCTCCCGCCTGCGGGATACCGCCGTTGACGATAGCCGCATCCACAGATTTAAGCCGATCCGCTCGCTCCCGCATAGGCCCCGCGGGAAGCCACCAGCCGTTGCCAAACCGACGTTCGCCGTCAATCACCACGATTTCAACATCGCGCGCCAGGGCATAATGCTGCAGACCATCGTCCGTGACGATAATCTGCACGTCATGATGAGCAAGAATGGCTTTTACCGCATCGGCTCTTACCGGAGAAACAGCAACCGGCACGCCGGTACGCTGAAAGATCAGTACCGGTTCATCGCCCGCTTCTGCCGTCGTGGTGTCCGCCGTCAGCAACAGCGGGTACGCCTGCGCTTTTCCGCCATAGCCGCGAGAAACTACGCCCACACGAATGCCGCGTTGCTGCAGGTGTTCAACCAACCAAATAACGACTGGCGTTTTACCATTGCCGCCAGCTGTAAGGTTTCCAACTACTACAACCGGCACCGGTGCGCGCCATGCACGTTTAAGCCCAAGCGTATAGCATAAGCGGATCACCCCGCTCACCAGACCATATAGCCAGGAGAGCGGAAGTAACAACCGCCACAGCGGCGATTCACCGGACCAGATACGCGCGATCATTGACCAAATTGCATTTTGTGTAATTGCGCATACACACCGCGCTGTTCAAGCAGTTCGCTATGGGTGCCGCGTTCAACAATCAGCCCGTCTTCCACAACGACAATCTCATCCGCCTGTTCGATGGTCGAAAGACGGTGCGCAATGACCAGCGAGGTGCGGTTTTTCTGCAGTT
This sequence comes from Citrobacter sp. JUb117, assembly GCF_024809055.1. Lineage (NCBI taxonomy): Bacteria > Pseudomonadati > Pseudomonadota > Gammaproteobacteria > Enterobacterales > Enterobacteriaceae > Citrobacter > Citrobacter sp. JUb117. Next base: position 394,502 of record NZ_JANUFB010000001.1, on the reverse strand, counting down.
CATCAAGAGCCGCCTGGATAGCGCGTTCGGATTCGGTATCCAGCGCCGACGTCGCTTCATCCAGGATCAGGATCGGGCTGTCGCGTAGCAAGGCACGGGCGATAGCAATACGCTGGCGCTGACCGCCGGAAAGCAGCACGCCGTTCTCGCCGATGACCGTATCCAGACCATCATCCATCTTGTTGATGAAGTCCATGGCGTAGGCCATACGCGCCGCTTCTTCAATCTGTTCGCGGCTGTAGATATCCGTACGTGCGTAAGCGATGTTATTGGCAACCGTGTCGTTAAACAGGTGCACGTTCTGCGAGACCAGCGCAACCTGATCGCGCAAGGACGCCAGGGTATATTCACGCAGATCGTGTCCGTCCATCAGAATTTGCCCTTCATCAATGTCATAGAAGCGCGTAATCAGACTGGCGATGGTGGATTTACCTGAACCTGAACGCCCAACCAGCGCAACGGTTTTTCCTGCCGGAATATGCAGGTTGATGTTACGCAGTGCAGGCACTTCACGACCCGGATAGGTAAAGGTGACGTTACGGAACTCTAAATCGCCGGTCGCACGTTCGATAACGCGTTTACCTTCGTCTTTTTCCTGTTCGCTATCCAGAATAGTGAACAAGGTCTGGCACGCCGCCATACCACGTTGGAACTGGGCGTTGACGTTAGTCAGAGACTTCAGTGGACGCATCAGAGCGATCATTGAGGAGAAGACCACCGTGATGGTCCCTGCCGTCAGGTTTTCCATGACGCTGGGGAAACTGGCTGCATACAATACGAAAGCCAGCGCCAACGACGCAATCAACTGAATGATTGGATCGGAGATAGAAGACGCGGAAACCATCTTCATGCCCTGTAAACGCATCTTGTTACTGACTTTATCAAAACGTTTGGTTTCGACTTCCTGACCACCAAAAATCAAGACTTCTTTGTGGCCTTTCAGCATCTGCTCCGCACTGGTCGTCACTTGCCCCATAGTGTTTTGCATATTCTTACTGATGCTACGGAAACGCTTGGAAACCACGCGGATCGCAATCGACACAATGGGTGCCAGCACAATCAGAATTAATGACAGCTGCCAGCTGTAATAAAACATCATGATAAACAGGCCAATAATCGAGGCCCCTTCACGCACTACGGTGATCAGTGCGCCAGAAGACGATGACGCAACTTGCTCTGAATCATAGGTAATACGAGACAGTAACGTACCGGTTGATTGTTTATCAAAAAAAGCGACGGGCATGCCCATCATATGACCAAACAGGCGGCGGCGTATGGTCATTACCACTTTGCCTGACACCCAGGAAATACAGTAGCTGGAGACGTAGCTGGTTAAGCCACGTACTACCATCAGTCCAATGACCACCAGTGGCATCCACATCAGCACCGAGCGATCGGCTTTACCAAAACCATCATCCAGTAATGGTTTAAGGAGCGATAGCATGAAGGTATCGCTGGCCGCGTTCAGGACTAACGCTATACCCGCCACGATCAGACCCGATTTAAAAGGCGCTATGGTCGGCCATAGTCGGCGAAACGTCTGCCACGTAGAGAGATCTTTATCGTTATGCATTCAAAAAACCAGCATTTGTTAGAATAGCCGTATATTCTACCCGTTATCCTCCGGCACGCCAAACCACTGATGATACCAACGAGGTAAAATCTGATCCCGCAAACTGCGTATCCGCCAATTTTCCGGGAAAAAGTCCAGCGTAACCTGCCCCTGATGAGGCGTGTCCAACCATTGGTAACTCTGCTGCTGATAGCGTTGCTTCACTTTCCAGGAAGGCAGACGCCAGGCGTTATAGCGTGAAGCTGAGGCTAATGCCACCTGCCCACCAACCCGCTGAACAAACGCTAATGACGATGAAGTATTGCTGCCATGATGCGGTACCTGAATAAAAGTGGACTGCAGATGCTGCCAGTAATGACTTAGCATATTTTGTTCTGCAGGAGATTCAATATCACCGGTCAGCAGAAAACTGCGCTCGCCGTCGTCAACTCTCACCACACAGGAATGGTTATTCCCCCGATCGTTAGTCCCACGGAGCGGCCAGTGAGCGCTGAACGTTAATCCCTGCCATTGCCAGCTCTCGCCGCGAAAACAGGGTAAATGGCCTTTCCATCCTAGCGGGCTTCTCACCCACATTGCTGGCCAGGTTTTCAGTAACGAGTCCATTCCCCCCCGATGGTCCAGATGTTCATGGCTCAACACGATCCCTTCAGGTGTCAGGTTGTGCCAGCGTAACCAGGGGATGATCAACTGCTGTGCGCTATCACCCCCAGGCCATGCCAGCCCGGTATCGTAGAGAATCGCTTTACCATTACGGGCGATGACCATTGCCAGTCCTTGCCCAACATCCAGCATATACACCTGCCACACTTGCGTTCGCGCAGGTCGCCAGAATGGCAAGCTCAACAAAAGCACTGCCGAAATGCAGACCACCGGTAAGGTACGCCATACATTCAGTCGCCATGCAACGAGCATCGCCCAGGGCGATAACGAAAGCCATTGCCAGCGTTGGTCAATGTTGATCCAACCTTCTGGCAGACTATTGAGCGCCCAGAATAAGAGTGCCAGCGATCGATCGGCCAGATACCAGCACCCGGTCTCGACAACCAGCGGCCCGGTTAAGTGCACAATCATACCCGCGAGAATCAGCGGGACAGAAACAAACGTGACCAACGGTACGGCAAACAAATTGGCCAGAAATGAGGTCAGGCTGATACCGTGAAACAGGGCGATTTGCACTGGCAGAAGCAGGAGCGTGATACCTAACTGGAGATGCGCCAGCTCGAGAAATACGCGTCCCACACGGGAGAGTGACCATTCGGGCAGTGGAAACCATTGATACCAGAATATCAGTGCCGCAACGGCAAACGCGGACAACCACAGGCTTTGTGAGAGAACAGCTACGGGATCAACCATCACAATTGCAGCCAGACAGCATGTCCAGACAGCCCACCCACTCCACTGCCGCCCGCTCAGTTTAAGCGCACCCCAGACAATCAGTGCAACCACGGTGCGTAATGCGGGAGGCTGTAGCCCTGTTAACCATGCATAAAACGTCGCACAGGCGATTCCGCCCACCAGCGGAACCTGCCAGGCGATCCAGCGGGTTGGCATAAAAAATTGCCCACCGCGAATTAGCCCGGCGGCTAAAAGCGCGGCAAAGGCAATATGTAGCCCGGAAATAGCCATCAAATGCGCCGTTCCGGTGTCGCGCATAATGGTTTTCACCTCTTGCGAAACAGAGAGTCGCTCCCCCATTCCCAGGCCCAGTATCACCTGCTGCCAGGGATAAGCGGATAACGTTGTATTCAACGAAGAGAGATAACGGGCACGCAGGCTACACTGTGGCGAAATGACACTTGCCTGCAGGAAGCGTCCCGTCAGCGGTTGATGCTGTGCTAACGCATAGCGCTGGCTATCAAATCCCCCTTCATTTAATTGGCCGTGTACCGCGCGAACCTTAAGCGTCATTGCCCATTTCTGACCCGCACAAACCTCACCAGGCAAGTATTGTCCATACAGTACGATCCCCTGCGCCGGAAATATTCGTCTCCCCTGCAGGTGGGTAATCTGTCCATAGTGCGTGGTCATATGGTCAGTGCCGGTTATTTGTACTATGGCCTGTTGAGTGTTAGCAGGGAGCGTATTGCCCGCCCAGGTAGCGTCTTTCGCCGCCAGTATTCCCCAGAGAAAGAACAACAGCGTTAACCCGGCATAATGCAGATACTTGTGCGGAATAAGACAGAGCACACACGCCAGGCAAAACAGGCCGCTGACGTACAGCATTTCGGGCAGTGAGGGTAATACCGTAAGCGGGAGAATACCGCACAATGCACACGAGCTGACCGTTGTTATTTTCACAAAACACCTCCCTGTTACAGGAAGTGTGCAGGACAACGCAGCGGTTGTCTGGCAGCAATTTTTCGTTTTCCGGCGTGTGTTCTGCTGTTATTACGCGAAGGATGTAATGTGCAATTTAACTGAGAGGCGGGTTCCAATATGGGCAAGCAGAAATGAAAAAAGCACCCCTACAGGTGCTTTTCTCGACGTTAAGTTTTGTGAAAAACTTAGCCGTAAATATTGGCGCGATCGCGCAGCTCTTTACCCGGTTTAAAGTGCGGAACATATTTTCCTTCCAGATCCACTTTATCGCCAGTCTTCGGATTACGTCCGGTACGTGGTGCGCGGTAATGCAGAGAAAAACTACCGAAACCGCGGATTTCAATACGCTCGCCCTGCGCCAGAGTCGAGGCCATATGTTCCAGCATCTCTTTTACCGCGTCTTCAACCGCTTTCGCGGGAATGTGAGGCTGCTGGGTTGCAAGTCTTTCGATCAATTCTGACTTGGTCATGATTCCTCCGGTTCCTTAAAGGCAAAATTAGCTGCTGCATTGATTAAGGGCGGCCGTAGCCGCCCTTTGTCATTGATTACAGGACGAATCCTGTAATCTGTCAAGCTACTCGTCACCCTTTGTGCTGTTAATAGCACAAAGGATTTGAAGCACTCGATATTACTCGCCTTTAGCTGCTTTGAAAGCTTCAGCCATTGCGTTGTTAGAGAAGTTTGCATCTTCCTGTTTGTTAACAGTTGCGATTGCATCTTTCTCATCAGCTTCGTCTTTAGCACGAACAGACAGGCTGATTGCACGGTTCTTACGATCAACGCCGGTGAATTTAGCTTCAACGTCGTCGCCTACGCTCAGAACCAGAGTTGCATCTTCAACGCGGTCACGTGAAGCTTCAGAAGCGCGCAGGTAACCTTCAACGCCGTCAGCCAGTTCTACGGTTGCGCCTTTAGCGTCAACTGCAGTCACTTTACCGTTTACGATTGCGCCTTTCTTGTTCAGTGCAACCCAGTTGTTGAACGGATCTTCTGCGAGCTGTTTAACGCCCAGAGAGATACGCTCACGTTCTGCGTCAACCTGCAGAACAACTGCTGCGATTTCGTCGCCTTTTTTGTATTCACGAACTGCTTCTTCGCCTGCAACGTTCCAGGAGATGTCAGACAGGTGAACCAGGCCGTCGATGCCGCCGTCCAGGCCGATGAAGATACCGAAGTCAGTGATAGACTTGATTTTACCTTCAACACGGTCACCCTTGTTGTGGGTTTCCGCGAACTGCTGCCATGGGTTGTTTTTGCACTGCTTCAGACCCAGGGAGATACGACGACGTTCTTCGTCGATATCCAGAACCATAACTTCCACTACGTCGCCAACGTTAACAACTTTGGACGGGTGGATGTTTTTGTTGGTCCAATCCATTTCGGAAACGTGAACCAGGCCTTCAACGCCTTCTTCGATTTCAACGAAGCAGCCGTAGTCGGTCAGGTTGGTCACGCGACCAGTCAGTTTGGTACCTTCCGGATAACGCTTAGCGATAGCTACCCATGGATCTTCGCCCAGCTGTTTCAGGCCCAGAGATACACGAGTACGCTCGCGGTCGAACTTCAGCACTTTAACAGTGATTTCGTCGCCAACGTTTACGATTTCGCTCGGATGCTTAACGCGTTTCCATGCCATGTCGGTGATGTGCAGCAGGCCGTCAACGCCACCCAGATCAACGAATGCACCGTAGTCAGTGAGGTTCTTAACGATACCTTTAACTTCCATGCCTTCCTGCAGGTTTTCCAGCAGCTGATCGCGTTCTGCGCTGTTTTCGGATTCGATAACGGCACGACGGGAAACAACGACGTTGTTACGTTTCTGATCCAGCTTGATTACTTTGAATTCAAGCTCTTTGCCTTCCAGGTGCAGCGTGTCGCGGACCGGACGAACGTCTACCAGGGAACCCGGCAGGAACGCGCGAATACCATTCAGCTCAACAGTGAAGCCACCCTTGACTTTGCCATTGATAACACCAGTAACGGTCGCAGCTTCTTCGTAAGCTTTTTCCAGCGTGATCCAAGCTTCGTGACGTTTAGCTTTTTCACGGGACAGCAGAGTTTCACCGAAGCCGTCTTCTACTGCATCCAGAGCAACGTCAACTTCGTCACCAACCTGGATTTCCAGCTCGCCCTGGGCGTTTTTGAACTGCTCTGCCGGAATGGCAGACTCAGATTTCAGACCGGCGTCAACCAGTACGATATCTTTGTCGATAGCAACAACAACACCACGAACGATGGAACCCGGACGGGTTTCGATTTCTTTTAAGGATTCTTCAAACAGTTGAGCAAAAGATTCAGTCATGTTTAATCTTCAGGTTTCATATTTAACGTCCACCTGGCTCCATGCCGGATGGGGTTGTTTAACATACCCGCTGTCATTCCATTGCAACGGGGGTACTGCAAATTCGGTCGCTCTTAAGCGAGTGCCAGTTTTTGGCGCGCGTATTGTAACGCTTTTTCAATCACTTGCTCAATGCTTAATCGGGTTGAATCCAAAACTAAGGCATCAGCAGCAGGAACTAACGGCGCTACCGCACGGTTTCGATCGCGGTCGTCGCGTTCTTCGATCTCGGCCAAAAGGCGTTCAAAGTTAACACTAAAGCCCTTCTCCTGCAACTGTAGCATACGTCGATGCGCACGTTCTTGCGAGGAAGCGTCCAGAAAAATTTTCACCGGCGCGTCAGGGAATACCACGGTCCCCATGTCTCGTCCGTCAGCGATTAATCCCGGCGCTTCACGGAAGGCGCGTTGACGACGCAACAGCGCTTCACGCACACGGGGAAACGCGGCAACCTGAGAGGCGGCGTTTGCCACTTCCTGAGTGCGGATTTCACCGCTAACATCTTCACCTTCAAGGATAACTTCCAGATTGCCGTCTGTTGAGATAAAACGCACATCCAGATGTGACGCCAGCGGGACCAGCGCATCTTCAGAGGCGACATCAACATGGTGATGTAACGCCGCAAGCGCCAGTACACGATAAATCGCGCCAGAATCTAACAGATGCCACTGCAATGCTTCCGCCATTGCTTTGCACAAGGTGCCTTTACCTGCACCGCTTGGGCCATCAATGGTAATAACCGGGGCAATTGCCGTCATCTTTTTCTCCTTAAACAGGCATACGTTAACGTAAATGCCGCGCATTATACGCGCCAACGTCAACGATCGTTATCTTTGTGTGAAAAATACAGAATCATTGAAGCTGAGTGTAGAATAAATGGGCAATAGAGGATGTCAGAATGTGCCGCACGTGGTAGTGCGGCCATCAAATCAGGCAGGTGTACTAATACGTGCCAACTGTTCGAAATAATCCGGGAAGGTTTTGGCCGTGCATTTAGGGTCAAGAATAGTGACTGGCGTGTCAGACAGCGCCACCAGCGAGAAACACATCGCCATGCGGTGATCGTTATAGGTCGCAATATCAGCAAATGTTAACGTAGCAGGTGGCGTGATACGGATAAAATCATGCCCCTCTTCCACTTCAGCGCCCACTTTACGCAGCTCCGTTGCCATCGCAAATAAACGGTCTGTCTCCTTGACTCGCCAGTTGTAGATGTTGCGAAGAGTCGTGGTGCCTTTCGCAAACAGCGCCGCGGTAGCAATCGTCATCGCCGCATCCGGAATGTGGTTCATATCCATATCAATGGCGTGTAATTCCCCGTGCGTACAGGCAATGAAATCATCTCCCCACGTCACGGTCGCGCCCATTTTTTCCAGCACATCGGCAAAGCGAATATCGCCCTGCATGCTGTTGCGGCCAATCCCGGTGACTTTCACCGTACCGCCTTTAATCGCTCCGGCGGCAAGGAAATACGAGGCCGATGACGCATCCCCTTCCACCAGGTATGCGCCAGGGGACTGGTACTGCTGTCCACCTTTGACAACAAAATGTTGGTAGTCCTGGTTCTCAATCTCAACGCCAAAGGTTTTCATCAGGTTTAGCGTAATATCGATGTAAGGTTTTGATACCAGCTCGCCTTTAATTGCGATCGTCGTATCCTGCGGCGCCAGCGGCGCGGTCATCAGCAACGCGGTGAGGAACTGGCTGGACACGCTGCCGTCCACGTCAACCTGGCCACCGATAAAACCACCGCGTAGTCGTAAAGGCGGATAGTTTTCCTGCTCCAGGTAATCTATGTTTGCGCCCCCCTGGCGTAGCGCATCGACCAGATGGCCAATCGGTCGCTCTTTCATACGCGGTTCACCCGTCAGCACAATATTGTTGTGCCCCAGACACAGCGCAGCCGCCAGCGGACGCATCGCGGTGCCGGCGTTGCCAAGAAACAGTTCGACTGCACCTTCGGCCTGTAACGCGCCGCCGTTACCGATAATTTCGCAGCGGGTACGATCGGCGGAAAGGGTATAGCTAATCCCTAACGCATTCAGCGCGTTAAGCATATGGCGGACATCATCACTGTCCAGCAGGTTGGTCAGGACAGTGGTGCCATTTGCTAATGCAGCCAGCAGCAAAGCGCGGTTAGAAACACTTTTAGAACCAGGCAGATTGATGGTGCCATCTACCCGCGCAATGGGTTGTAACGTCAGGGATTCCATGAAACTTAACTCTCAAAAACAGATATAAAAACCCCACAGGCTGGCTGTGGGGATGAAAAATAACAGCAGATTAGCCGCGGCGACGCTCGAAATCGATCATGAAATCGGTCAACGCTTTCACGCCTTCAAGCGGCATTGCATTGTAGATAGACGCGCGCATCCCACCGACCACACGATGCCCTTTCAGCGCATGCAGACCAGCAGCAAAAGACTCTTCCAGGAACAGTTTATCCAGTGAGCTGTCAGCCAACTGGAAAGGAACGTTCATGCGCGAGCGGTTAGACTTCGCAACGTCGTTACGATAGAAGTCACTGTTATCAATGACGCCGTACAACAGTTCCGCTTTTTGCTGGTTAATTTTGTCCATTGCGCTGACGCCGCCTTGCGCTTTCAGCCACTTAAAGACCAGACCAGAGAGGTACCAGGCAAATGTCGGCGGCGTGTTAAACATCGAGTCATTGTCGTTCAGGACGGTGTAATCGAGGATCGACGGGCAGGACACGTGCGCTTTGCCGAGTAAATCTTCACGTACGATGACGATCGTCAGACCCGCTGGGCCGATGTTTTTCTGCGCGCCGGCGTAGATTACGCCATAGCGGCTAACATCAAGCGGCCCAGACAAGATGGTGGAAGACAGGTCAGCGGTCACCACAACGTTACTGGCAAAATTCGGCGTCTCATCGATTGCAATACCATCAATGGTTTCGTTCGGGCAATAGTGCAGATAAGCCGCATTGTCAGAAAGCTGCCATTCACTCATTGGCGTGACCGCCCGCAGGCCGTCAACGGTAACTTTGGCATCAATCACGTTTGGTGTGCAGTATTTCTTCGCTTCTTTAATGGCGCTGGCTGCCCAATAACCGGCATCGACGTAATCTGCCGTGGTCTTATCGCCTAAAATATTGAGCGGGATCCCGGCGAACTGACCGCGACCACCGCCATGGCAGAACAACACTTTGTAGTTGGAGGGAATGCTGAGGAGATCGCGAAAATCCTGCTCTGCTTCCTCTGCGACCTGGATAAACTCTTTACCACGGTGGCTAATTTCCATCACCGACGTGCCAAGACCATTCCAGTCGCGGAGATCCTGTTGAGCCAGTTTAAGTACGTCCGCCGGTAGCATTGCCGGACCTGAACTAAAATTGAAGACCTGAGTCATTTCCCCTCACCACGTTGTGTTGTTATCCGGTCAACATCCTGTCGTTGGCAATAATTCCTGTGACAGACATTGGGTATATGTTTTTCCTGTGGATATCGGTTTTATCATTCAGCGACACGCGCCGCAATGGGTAATACGGGTCAGGGGAAAAATGTGTCATTCGTCACACAAAAGAATCTATCGGATTGACGGCTCAAAACCGATATTTTCGCTGTCAGGTGACCCGTTTTGCCCGACTGGCCTTCGTCCATTCTGGATTTGCACAGCGCGGACATAATTGATGATCCCCAGCGCGCATGTGAATAACTTCACTACAGCGTACGCAGGCATAATCCCCTGCCGCCGGTACCACCTTAAAGCGTTGCGTACAGTGTTTAGGCAGAATGCTGAGACCGGGTTTGACGTCTTCATCGGCAAAGAAATAGACGCTGATTTGCCCGTTTGTCTCCAGAATAGCGAGCTTCACCTGCCCTAATTGCTCCACACCGTTCAACCGCAATTCCATAAAAAACTCGAATTCCGTCATATTGGCGTTATTGAGCTTCGACCATGACAGTTCGCCGTCTTCGATGATCACCAGCGGTTTACCCTCCAGCAGATCCTCCAGCTTTTCACTGTGTGCCATCAGCCACATCACTAAGCGATACAGCAGCGCCAGGGTAATGAATACCACCAGCACCGGTAGCAGCGGAACATCGTCATAAAACGCCACATCCCCCGCTGCCGACCCCAGCGTCAGGATAATCAACACTTCAAAAAGCGACATCTGGCGTACACCACGCCGCCCCGTGAGCTTTAAAAACAGAAAAACTAATATAAAGGTATACAAGCTGCGCAGCGCCACCTCACCCAGAAACTCCATGGGCACTTTATCCAGCGCCATACGGTGTAAATCGAATGCTTTCATTTTGTACTCTTAACGTGGGTTATCGTGTGAAAGCATAGTCAACGCTTTTATTTGCGTCACCGCAGTGGCGGCGATAGCGCCATTCATATAAAACCCGTATCATTGCGCGCTTTCCGTACGACAAAAGTGATTTTCATGACGCAAACATTTATTCCCGGCAAAGATGCCGCGCTGGAAGATTCCATCGCCCGCTTCCAGCAAAAATTACTCGACCTTGGTTTCCAGATTGAAGAAGCCTCATGGTTAAACCCCGTTCCTAACGTTTGGTCTGTGCATATTCGCGATAAAGAGTGCGCACTGTGTTTCACCAACGGTAAAGGCGCGACGAAAAAAGCGGCGCTGGCTTCCGCGCTGGGCGAATATTTTGAGCGTCTGTCCACCAACTACTTTTTTGCCGATTTCTGGCTGGGTGAAACTGTCGCTAACGGTCCATTCGTGCATTATCCGAACGAAAAATGGTTCCCGTTAACCGAAGAGGATGACGTTCCAGAAGGTCTGTTGGATGCCCGTCTGCGCGCGTTCTACGATCCGGAAAATGAACTGACCGGCAGCATGCTGATCGACCTGCAGTCAGGCAATGAAGAACGCGGCGTTTGCGGTCTGCCGTTTACCCGCCAGTCTGATAACCAAACCGTGTACATTCCGATGAATATCATTGGCAACCTGTACGTTTCCAACGGAATGTCTGCCGGTAACACCCCAAATGAAGCACGTGTTCAGGGGCTGTCTGAAGTCTTTGAACGTTATGTGAAGAACCGCATCATCGCAGAAAGCATCAGTCTGCCGGAAATCCCAACCGACGTGCTGGCGCGTTACCCGGCAGTGGTCGAGTCCATCGCCAAACTGGAAGCCGAAGGGTTCCCAATTTTCGCCTATGACGGCTCGCTGGGCGGCAAATACCCGGTTATCTGCGTAGTACTGTTTAACCCGGCTAACGGGACCTGCTTTGCGTCATTTGGCGCCCACCCGGACTTCGGCGTGGCACTGGAGCGTACCGTCACTGAACTGTTGCAGGGCCGCGGTCTGAAAGATCTTGATGTCTTTATGCCCCCGACCTTTGATGATGAAGAAGTGGCTGAGCATACCAACCTCGAAACCCACTTCATCGATTCCAGCGGCCTGATCTCCTGGGATTTGTTCAAACAAGATGCCGATTATCCGTTCGTTGACTGGAATTTCTCCGGCACCACGGAAGAAGAGTTCGCCACCCTGATGGCTATCTTCAAAACCGAAGATAAAGAAGTGTATATCGCTGATTACGAGCATCTGGGCGTGTACGCCTGCCGCATCATCGTTCCGGGGATGTCTGATATCTATCCGGCTGAAGATCTGTGGTTAGCGAACAACGGTATGGGCACACATCTGCGTGAAACCATTCTTTCTCTGCCGGGCAGCGAGTGGGATAAAGAAGACTATCTCAGCCTGCTCGAACAACTGGATGAAGAAGGTTTTGACGACTTTACCCGCGTACGTGAGCTGCTGGGTCTGGCAACAGGTTCAGACAACGGCTGGTCTACGCTGCGTATTGGTGAGCTGAAAGTGATGCTGGCACTGGCCGGCGGTGACCTGGAGCAGGCACTGATTTGGACCGAATGGACAATGGAGTTTAACGCATCGGTCTTTAGCGCCGAACGCGCCAACTACTACCGTTGCCTGCAAACGCTGCTGCTGTTGTCGCAGGAAGACGATCGCCAGCCGCTGCAGTATCTGAACGCTTTTGTCCGTATGTACGGTGCCGATGCGGTTGAAGCGGCGAGTGCGGCATTAAGCGGAGAAGCGCCTTTTTATGGCCTCCAGTCCGTCGACAGCGATCTGCAGGCTTTCCCGGCGCATCAGTCTCTGCTGAAAGCCTATGAAAAACTGCAGCGCGCAAAAGCAGCATACTGGTCAAAATAATGGCAATTAGCCTGCTCTGAGTAGGCTTCAACAATTGACTACGCTATATTACGGGGCGCATTTTGTGCCCCGTTTTTTTTATTTTTGCTTAATCAAAAATAAATGTAAAAACAAGGTTAAAAATTAGTAGTTGATATTAAAAAAAATAGCTTGATAGTGTTGCGTTTTATCTCAATTACTCCATTTTAATTAACCGCTCAACGGGAGGCGAAAGGAAAAAATTCAACTCACTTTATAATTTTTAAAATTTATTTTTACTATAATAATCAAAAAGTTACTCCGTAATCGCATAAAAACCATGCGTCTTGCGGGCCTATAAGCCAGGCGAGATATGATCTATATCAAATTCTCATCTATAATGCTTTGTTAGTATCTCGTCGCCGACTTAATAAAGAGAGAGTTAGTGTGAAAGCTGACAACCCTTTTGATCTTATACTTCCTGCTGCTATGGCCAAAGTTGCCGAAGAAGCAGGCGTCTATAAAGCAACGAAACATCCGCTTAAGACGTTCTATCTGGCAATTACTGCCGGTGTGTTCATTTCAATTGCCTTTGTTTTCTATATCACCGCCACGACCGGTACTGGAACAATGCCTTTCGGTATGGCCAAGTTGATCGGTGGTATCTGCTTTTCCCTGGGACTGATTCTTTGTGTTGTCTGCGGCGCTGACCTCTTTACTTCAACCGTACTGATTGTCGTCGCTAAGGCCAGTGGACGTATTACCTGGGGCCAACTGGCAAAAAACTGGCTCAACGTTTATGTTGGCAACCTGGTGGGTTGCTTGCTCTTTGTGCTACTGATGTGGCTTTCCGGCGAATATATGACCGCTAACGGCGCATGGGGGCTAAATGTCCTGCAAACCGCCGATCACAAAGTGCATCACACCTTTGTTGAAGCCGTCAGCCTCGGTATTCTGGCAAACCTGATGGTGTGCCTGGCCGTATGGATGAGCTACTCAGGCCGTAGCCTGATGGACAAAGCGTTTATCATGGTATTACCGGTCGCAATGTTTGTTGCCAGCGGTTTTGAGCACAGTATCGCAAACATGTTTATGATCCCTATGGGTATCGTAATACGCGATTTCGCCACACCGGAATTCTGGACCGCTGTCGGTTCTTCTCCGGAGAATTTTTCACACCTGACCGTGATGAATTTCATCACCGATAACCTGATTCCGGTTACGATCGGTAACATTATCGGCGGCGGTTTGTTAGTCGGGTTGACATACTGGGTCATTTACCTACGTGGTAACGATCATCACTAATTTGTTGATGCCCATTACACGTAGTAAATAAAAAATCCACTTAAGAAGGTAGGTGTTACATGTCCGAGCTTAATGAAAAGTTAGCCACAGCCTGGGAAGGTTTTACCAAAGGTGATTGGCAGAATGAAGTAAACGTCCGTGACTTCATTCAGAAAAACTACACTCCGTATGAGGGTGACGAGTCCTTCCTGGCTGGCGCAACTGACGCGACCACCAAGCTGTGGGACAGCGTGATGGAAGGCGTTAAACAGGAAAACCGTACTCACGCGCCTGTTGACTTTGACACCTCCGTTGCTTCTACCATCACTTCTCACGATGCTGGCTACATCAACAAGCAGCTTGAGAAAATCGTTGGTCTGCAGACTGAAGCTCCACTGAAACGTGCGATCATTCCGTTTGGCGGCATCAAAATGGTTGAAGGTTCCTGCAAAGCGTACAATCGCGAACTGGACCCGATGCTGAAAAAAATCTTCACCGAATACCGCAAAACCCACAACCAGGGTGTATTCGATGTTTATACCAAAGACATTCTGAACTGCCGTAAATCCGGTGTTCTGACTGGTCTGCCAGATGCGTATGGCCGTGGCCGTATCATCGGTGACTACCGTCGCGTTGCGCTGTACGGTATCGACTACCTGATGAAAGACAAGTACGCTCAGTTCGTCTCTCTGCAGTCCGATCTGGAAAATGGCGTAAACCTGGAAGCAACTATCCGTCTGCGTGAAGAAATTGCTGAACAGCACCGCGCACTGGGTCAGATCAAAGAAATGGCGGCTAAATATGGCTGCGATATCTCTGGTCCGGCTACCAACGCTCAGGAAGCCATCCAGTGGACCTACTTCGGCTACCTGGCCGCTGTTAAGTCTCAGAACGGTGCAGCAATGTCCTTCGGTCGTGTATCCACCTTCCTGGATGCATACATCGAACGTGATATCAAAGCAGGCAAAATCACCGAGCAAGACGCTCAGGAAATGATTGACCACCTGGTCATGAAACTGCGTATGGTTCGTTTCCTGCGTACCCCTGAATATGATGAACTGTTCTCCGGTGACCCGATTTGGGCAACTGAATCAATCGGCGGTATGGGCGTTGACGGCCGTACTCTGGTAACCAAAAACAGCTTCCGCTTCCTGAACACCCTGTACACCATGGGTCCTTCTCCGGAGCCGAACATCACCGTTCTGTGGTCTGAAAAACTGCCTCTGAACTTCAAGAAATTCGCCGCTAAAGTGTCTATCGATACCTCTTCTCTGCAGTATGAGAACGATGACCTGATGCGTCCGGACTTCAACAACGACGATTACGCTATCGCTTGTTGCGTAAGCCCGATGGTTGTTGGTAAACAAATGCAGTTCTTCGGTGCGCGTGCAAACCTGGCGAAAACCATGCTGTACGCAATCAACGGCGGCGTTGATGAAAAACTGAAAATCCAGGTTGGTCCGAAATCTGAACCAATCAAAGGCGATCTGCTGAACTTCGACGAAGTGATGGAACGTATGGATCACTTTATGGATTGGCTGGCTAAGCAGTACGTCACCGCACTGAACGTCATCCACTACATGCACGACAAGTACAGCTACGAAGCCTCTCTGATGGCGCTGCACGACCGTGACGTTGTTCGCACTATGGCATGTGGTATCGCAGGTCTGTCCGTTGCTGCTGACTCCCTGTCTGCAATCAAATATGCAAAAGTTAAACCGATTCGTGACGAAGACGGTCTGGCTATCGACTTCGAAATCGAAGGCGAATACCCGCAGTTTGGTAACAACGACTCTCGCGTTGATGACATGGCGGTTGACCTGGTAGAACGTTTCATGAAGAAAATTCAGAAACTGACTACTTACCGTAACGCTATCCCGACTCAGTCTGTTCTGACCATCACCTCTAACGTTGTGTATGGTAAGAAAACGGGTAACACCCCAGATGGTCGTCGTGCTGGCGCACCGTTCGGACCGGGTGCTAACCCAATGCACGGCCGTGACCAGAAAGGTGCTGTTGCCTCTCTGACCTCCGTTGCTAAACTGCCGTTTGCTTACGCTAAAGATGGTATCTCTTACACCTTCTCTATCGTTCCGAACGCTCTGGGTAAAGACGACGAAGTTCGTAAGACCAACCTGGCAGGCCTGATGGACGGTTACTTCCATCACGAAGCGTCCATCGAAGGTGGTCAGCACCTGAACGTGAACGTCATGAACCGTGAAATGCTGCTGGACGCGATGGAACATCCTGAGAAATATCCTCAGCTGACCATCCGTGTATCAGGTTATGCAGTACGTTTTAACTCCCTGACTAAAGAACAGCAGCAGGATGTTATTACCCGTACTTTCACTCAGACCATGTAATTGGTTTTGACTGAAATCACGCGTTAAATGTCGTACAATAAAGGCTCCACGTAAGTGGGGCCTTTTTAGCAACTAAGTCTCTTTCGTCAGCTATCTATACTTATGGATGACTGCCAAAACAGACTCGACACAGTTAATAACTGTGCACTCACTCTGGCCCCGGATGGGCCACATCTGGAGATACACCGCAATGTCAGTTATTGGTCGCATTCACTCCTTTGAATCCTGTGGCACCGTAGACGGCCCGGGCATCCGCTTTATTACCTTCTTCCAGGGCTGCCTGATGCGCTGCCTGTATTGCCATAACCGTGATACGTGGGACACGCACGGTGGTAAAGAAGTCACCGTCGAAGAATTGATGAAAGAAGTGGTGACCTATCGCCACTTTATGAACGCCTCCGGTGGCGGCGTAACGGCATCCGGTGGTGAGGCTATTCTGCAGGCCGAATTCGTTCGTGACTGGTTCCGCGCCTGTAGAAAAGAAGGTATTCATACCTGTCTCGACACCAACGGTTTTGTCCGCCGCTACGATCCGGTGATTGATGAACTGCTGGAAGTCACCGATCTGGTGATGCTCGACCTCAAACAGATGAACGACGAAATTCACCAGAACCTGGTCGGTGTGTCTAACCATCGTACACTGGAGTTCGCACGCTATCTGTCTAACAAAGACATCAAGGTGTGGATCCGCTACGTCGTCGTACCAGGCTGGTCTGACGATGACGACTCAGCACACCGTCTGGGCGAGTTTACCCGTGATATGGGCAACGTCGAAAAAATCGAATTACTGCCTTACCATGAGTTGGGTAAACACAAATGGGTGGCGATGGGCGAAGAATATAAGCTGGATGGCGTTAAGCCACCGAAGAAAGAAACCATGGATCGCGTGAAAGGTATCCTGGAACAGTATGGTCATAAAGTGATGTATTGAGTTTACATCCTTGTAAAACGGCTGCCTAACATGGTGGCCGTTTTGTTATCTGCACTTACCTCTTCGGCAAACGGGTCACAACACAGGAAAGGACGTCATGCGGTTATTCATCTCAGGAGTGTTACTGTTGTCTGCCCAGGCCGCGAATGCCGCCAGCAACTGCGATATTAATGCCATCATCCAGCACGCCTGGCCGGATGCCAGGACAACGTCGCAAGGCACCATCACTCAAGATAACCTGGTCATTACCACCCACAGTGATTCACCCAAAAGCGCGATTTGCCGCATCTGGCCAGCGCACCCTGAGCTGACGCTGGCCGCTGTACCATTAATGACA
Organism: Citrobacter sp. JUb117; assembly: GCF_024809055.1. Lineage (NCBI taxonomy): Bacteria > Pseudomonadati > Pseudomonadota > Gammaproteobacteria > Enterobacterales > Enterobacteriaceae > Citrobacter > Citrobacter sp. JUb117. The sequence goes on along the minus strand of NZ_JANUFB010000001.1, from coordinate 377,217 downwards.
CAGCAGTATAGCGATTACGATAACGTCGGCGATATGGAGCTTCTGGTGCTCGATTCCACCACACTCGACGTAAAACAACGATTACGCCTGCCAGAGAGAATGAGCGACGATGCCATTCGCATCACCGGCCTGGCACTTGATACCGCTCGCTGGAAGGTTACGCCTGAACAGACCGCATTCGGCTTGCGTATCTCCCGCACCGGCAGTTCTCGGGTCAATCCATTTAGTGAAACGGCACTTTCGCTGTATGTCATCGACAATAGTCAGCTCCGGCCAATACTAAACGGTATCGTGCTGGAAAATAGCAGCGGAGAATGGGATGGCAACTGCGAGGGAACCTTCAGCGACAGTAAACGCAGCCTGGCGCTGGATACCGGTTCGCAGAATGGGTATGTTGATATTCGAGTAACCGAGAAAAGCGTGGCATCCACGAGCTATGTTGATGCCAATGAGCAATGCGCAGCGAAAGATAAACCGGGTAAAGCCAACTGGTTACTGCGCTATGACGGTCACCAATATACCATTCCCGACGAACTTGCCCCGCTGTCCTGAGCCGCCAGAAGGAGATAGCCTGGCTATCTCCTTCTTATTATCGCTCGTTTAACTCTTTCTTCTCGCCAGCAGCGGGAAAATTAAGCCCAATCCGACCAGTACAAACGGTGTCACAATGTTCAGCGTCAGCTGGAAAGTCCACTCCGGGGTAAAGGCTTCCATTTTTGGAAAAATCCCGGTGACGCAAGCAAATGCAGTGAAGGCAAAACACCATCCTCCGACGGTTAATGCCAGCGTTTTGTTGCGAATAAAGACATATTCTGACTTATATTTCTGCGCCAGCCGTATAACGGCAATAAATGCCACGAACACCCATAAATAACGCAATGGCATAACAACTGAGTTGAGATTCAGCAACCATTTATACAAATTATTCATGTCGCCAATACCCAGCGTCGGCAACATAATCAGAATCGCGACTAATACTAACGTCAATATATAACCGTTCACCGGTGTACCGGACGCATTCGTACGGCACAAACGCGCAGGAATATATCGACTGTCCGCATCACCCAGCAGGACTTTAAGCGGCGCATCGATAGAAAACACCAACGCAGCAATCTGCCCCAGCGTGTTGGCAACCGCATAAATGACCATCAGCGTGTTACCCATCCCGTAATACTCGCCCAGTTTCTGGAAAGCATAATATTGACCATTGGTCATTAAATCATCGGGAATATGCCGGGAGTCAAACATCATCCCCATTGCCAGCGAGCCGAGAATTGCACATACCGCCACCATAATCGCCAGAATCAACATCCCTTTCGGGAATTCTTTGCCTGGATTGCGAGTCTGGTTAACGTAAGGTGAAATTTTTTCCGCGCCACCCACCGCGAAGACCAGCATCGAAATCGTCGTGATATAGGTAAAATCAATATGCGGAATGAACGATTCCCAGGTGATGTTGGTGGTAGCGATCTCAACATCCGTAATTGCCGGTGCGGTTACCGCCATCACGACATACAGAATCGACATCACAAACATCGCAATTCCCGCCACGGAACCCACAATTTTCAGTGACTTCATCCCACGGGATGCAACCCACATGAAGAAGACAAACAGTGCCAGCGTCAGCCCCTGTAACGCCACGACGGTGTATTCTTTAATGAGTGACCCATCCCCCTTCAGCGCCCAGCCCAGGGCAATCAGGATAGCTTGCGGTTTCTGCGCCAGGTAAGGAATATGCACGACCCAGTAAGTCCATGCGGCAAGGTAAGCCAGCCCCGGACCCATGGTGTGTTTAATCCAGGTACTGACACCACCTTTCCCCTCTTTAAACGTGGAGCCAAGCTGCCCGACGATCAGTGCGTAAGGGATAAAATAGAGCGCAAAAATAAAAATCCAGGAGGAGACAACGACTAATCCCTGATTAGCATAGTTGTTTACAACGTTGCCAAACCCCCAAACGGTAATAAACGACATCAAGGCGATGTTGTACCATCGCAACTGTTTTTCCTGTGCACCGGCCATACGCGATCCTTCGTGGGGTTATTTTAAATATCAATAAATGAGGCGATGGATTATGCGCGGTAAAATGAACGGGCGGAAATGGCAGAATGTAAAACTATAACCTTCTGCACAGTTTATTTTTCAGCAAAGATGAGGGGGAATTAAATACGGTGGATTCTCACCAAACATACATAATTTGTATGAATGGAAACCCACCGTAATCGTTAAATAGCTTCAGATATGTGCCACGGAATTGGGCTTGTGTCCTGTTTTACGCAGCAGCATCAGTAAATAAATAAACGACACGCTGGCGATCATGATAAACAACAGGCTATCTGAGAAGTTCTGCATCAGCATCGCGGTAAATGACGGCCCCAGCAGGCTCCCCACGGTATAGCTTAATAACAATGCCTGGTTCATGGCAACCAGTTGATGATGTTCCACTTTTTCGCAGGCCCAGGCCATTGCCACTGGATAGAGCGTAAAACCGGCCGCACCTAACATGAACAACGCAGGGGCCATTGCCGCCTGATTCAGCATCGCAATGCTACCGAGGATCACCACAAAGACCTGAACGCGTAAAACCAGCAGGCGACCTAATTTATCCGCCAGACGACCAATCGGCCATTGTCCCAGAATACCAGCGCTGACCATCACCGCCATCCAGAAACCAATGCTGGCGTTACTGGCCCCCTGATGATTAAGGTACAGCGGCATCAAGCCATACAACGAGCCCAGCACAATACCGGAGATAATGCAGCCATTCACGCCCAGTCGCGCCTGACGAAGTCTCAACATCGATGCTATCGGCGTCGAATGTTGTTCCTCGCTTTGCTGATTCATAATGCGGGTAAAGAGCAGTGGTAATACGCCTGCCAGAATCGTGCCAGTAACCCACGGCAAAACGCTCATGAGATCTGTCGAGACTTTACTGACTAACAGCTGCCCTAAAAACGTTCCCACGTAATAGACCATCATATAGGCAGCCAGTAAGCGTCCGCGGTTACGAGAGGTCCCGCTGCACATCAGCGCGCTTTCCACCACCACCCAAATCATGGCACAGCCGACACCGGCGATAAAACGCCAGGTCATCCAGCTCCAGAATCCCACCATCACACCCAGCCCAATACACCCCACGGCGAAGATAAACGAGGCAATGTAATAGCTGCGGTTGAAGCCAAGATGTCTGATTAAATACCCGGTCAGCAACGTCCCCACCAGATTACCGGTGAAATAAGACGAACTGACCACACCCACCTGCCAGGTCGGGAGATTTTCATGGGCGAGCCAAAGCGGGACGAGCGTGTTTAACACGGCGATCGCCAGGGTCAGCAGCAGTAGCCCGCACAGCAATAGCATAACGGGTCGGGTATAGGTAGACATGAATAAAAACCGTGAGGAAGTTCAAATTTCATGCGCATCATGCCACTGCCAAAAACATTGTCAATCGGCGCAATCAGGGGTCTGAGGCGCTTTCATGACGATCGATTCGTATTACTGATTCTTAATATGAATGGATAAAAAAGAGGAAAACACATCTGTTTGTTTTAATTGATCTAAAACAAAATTATCGCGTTTCGTTCAGTCGAAATATTTCATGGATGTATCGCATTTTTTATTTGCCGAATGGCGCCGTTAGTTGCGCCATTCGGCATTCTTTAGGTCAGCTGGCAACCGCCATGCCCACGGTCATATGCAGACCGTAGAACACACCGCGCCCGATCAGCTCACCGACAAGCAGCAAAATAAACGCCACTGACAGTAACGGTACGGCCGGTTGGTAGCCTTTAACCTGCGGCACAACCCAGCAGCACAGCGCCAAAGCCAGTGCCGCAATACGCCACGCCATCAGCGAGCCGTAGTCCGGTACCAATGCAGATGCCTGCTGAACAGAACTGTGAGTAGTCGCCAGTTCAGTACCCTGCATTACCGCCATGATAGCACTCACCACCAGCGCAAATATGGAAATCGCCGGCAGCAGGCGCATTGCCCAGCCGTCTACTCCAGCCACGCGCAGCAGCAGATAACCTAACAGCGGCCCACCCAAAAACAGCGTCAGGAAGAAGCCCAGCGGCGTCCAGAAGCTGTACCAGGTTGGGATCGTATCAATGGTGTTATACACGCGCACCATCATCCAGACGAAAACCACGCCCAGTACCATAGTGACGATTAGCCACAGAGTACGTAACGCAGACGGCATTTTTTTCAACGTCGCCATCAGCCAGCCGATACCGCCCACCGCGAAGAACAGCGAACCGCTGGCAATTTCGTTACTCAGTGCAGAGGCACCAATGCGGTTAAGGGAGTTAAAAGCACGCATCGGCGATCCCAGGTGCAGCGTGGAGGCAATAAAGCCGATGCCCATTAACACCCACAGGCCCAACATACAGGCAACGACGCGCTGCTGTGCGTCGGGACGTAAGCCCCCTTTCATCAATGCCAGCGCCAGAACAATAAAACCGCCAACCACGCACTGCCCGAAGACCGTGAAGATCATCAGCGGCCACTCATGCCATCCACTTCCCATCTTACACCTCCTTCGGATTAGCCAGATAACCCGTGGTATCCCCGGTCGGGCGGCTATTGGCATTAGGTTTGATTACAATGCTAGGTTTGGTGAAATGTGCGCCCGGTAGTGGCGCAACCGCCGCCAGCTCACCGTGTTTTTTGCGCAGTTCATCAATCGGACCAAAATCCAGCGCGCGCAATGGACAAGATTCGACGCAAATCGGCTTTTTGCCCTCGGCCACACGGTCGTGGCAGCCATCACACTTGGTCATATGCCCTTTGGCCGCATTGTACTGTGGCGCGCCGTAAGGACAGGCCATATGGCAATAACGACAGCCAATGCACACATCCTCATCGACGACCACAAAACCGTCTTCACGCTTGTGCATCGCGCCACTCGGACATACCTTGGTACACGCCGGGTCTTCACAATGGTTACACGCAATAGACAGGTAATAGGCAAAGACGTTCTGGTGCCAAACGCCGTTGTCTTCTTGCCAGTCGCCACCGGCATATTCGTAAATACGGCGGAAGCTGACATCCGGGGTTAAATCTTTGTAGTCTTTGCAGGCCAGTTCGCAGGTTTTGCAACCGGTGCAACGGCTGGAATCAATAAAAAATCCATACTGGGTTGTCATCGGTTACTCCTTACACCTTTTCAACCTGAACAAGGTTCGTATGTGACGGGTTCCCCTTCGCGAGCGGAGAAGGACGCTGGGTCGTCAGCACGTTGATGCAGCCGCCCTGATCCACACGTTTCATATCCGGGTCATACCAGGCTCCCTCACCAAGCGCTACAACGCCCGGCATCATACGCGGCGTCACTTTCGCCTCGATATGCACCTCGCCACGCTCGTTAAAGATGCGTACCTTGTCGCCGTTGCTAATACCGCGTCGTTGCGCGTCCAACGGGTTGATCCACATTTCCTGGCGGCAGGACGCTTTCAGTACATCCACGTTGCCATAGGTCGAGTGAACGCGAGATTTGTAGTGGAAGCCTGTCAACTGCAGCGGGAATTTATCCGCCAGCGGATCGCTTAAACTTTCAAAGCCCGGGGCGTAAACTGGCAATGGATCGATCACATCGTCTTCAGGCAATTCCCAGGTGGCCGCAATGTCTGCCAGCGCCTGAGAATAAATTTCAATTTTGCCCGATGGCGTTGTGAGCGGGTTGGCTTGAGGATCCTCACGGAACGCTTTGTACGCCACATGATGTCCTTCTGGATCGCGCTGTTTAAAGATTCCCTGCTTGCGGAACTCTTCAAACGTAGGCAGTTCAGGTATCGCTTTGCGCGACTGTTCATACAAATGACGCATCCACTCTTCCTGAGTACGGCCTTCCGTAAACTGCTGCTCAACGCCAAGGCGCTTCGCCAGTTCGCTGGTCATTTGATAGATGGTCTTGCATTCAAAGCGCGGTTTGATGGCCTGATCGGTGAAAATCACATACGACATATTCCCGCAGGAGGCATCCAGCGCGAAGTCCATTTGTTCAGACGCTGTGCAGTCCGGCAGCAAAATATCCGCGTATTTCGCCGAGGACGTCATGTGGCAATCAATGACGACAATCATCTCGCACTTCTTATCATCCTGCAGGATTTCATGCGTGCGGTTGATATCAGAGTGCTGGTTAATCAGACAGTTACCAGCATAGTTCCAGATCATCTTAATGGGCACATCAAGCTTATCTTTACCGCGAACACCGTCACGCAGTGCCGTCATTTCCGGGCCGCGCTCAATGGCGTCCGTCCACATAAACATTGAGATACTGGTTTCAACCGGGTTTTCCAGCGTCGGCATACGTTCAAACGGCAGATCGTAAGAGCCTTCACGCGCACCGCTGTTGCCACCATTAATACCGACGTTACCGGTCAGGATAGCCAGCATAGAAATAGCACGGGTGGCAATTTCACCGTTGGCGTGACGCTGTGGTCCCCAACCCTGACTGATGTAGGCAGGTTTGGCGCTGCCAATTTCACGTGCCAGCTTAACGATGCGTTCCGCAGGAATACCGGTTATCTGCGCGGCCCATTCCGGGGTCTTCGCGATACCGTCTTTACCCTGACCTAAAATGTAAGCCTTATAGTGGCCATTCTTTGGTGCGCTCGCCGGGAGAGTTTTCTCGTCATACCCCACGCAGTATTTATCGAGGAACGGTTGATCAACCATATTTTCGGTAATCAACACGTACGCCAGGCCATTGACCAGTGCCGCATCGGTGCCCGGACGAATCGGGATCCATTCATCTTCACGACCCGCACCGGTGTCCGTGTAGCGCGGATCGATAATAATCATTCGCGCATTGGATTTCTGCCGTGCCTGTTCAAGGTAATACGTCACCCCGCCACCGCTCATGCGGGTTTCACCAGGGTTATTACCAAACAGAACAACCAGTTTACTGTTTTCGATATCAGACGGACTGTTACCGTCCGCCCAGCCGCCGTAGGTATAGTTCAAACCAGCCGCGATTTGTGCAGAAGAGTAATCCCCGTAGTGGTTCAGATAACCACCACAGCAGTTCATCAGACGAGCGACCAGCGTTTTACCCGGTGGCCATGAGCGTGTCATGGTTCCGCCCAGCGTACCGGTGCCGTAGTTCAGGTAGATAGACTCGTTGCCGTAGTCTTTGATCAGGCGCTGCATGTTGGTGGCGATGATGTCATAGGCCTCATCCCAACTGATGCGCTCAAACTTACCTTCACCGCGCTTACCCACGCGCTTCATTGGGTATTTCAGCCGATCCGGATTATAGACACGACGGCGCATAGAGCGGCCGCGCAGGCAGGCTCTAACCTGGTGCAGGCCATCATAATTGTCATCGCCGGTGTTGTCGGTTTCAACATATTTGATTTCACCGTCCACCACGTGCATACGCAGCGGACAGCGGCTACCGCAGTTCACCGTACAGGCGCTCCAGATCACTTTCTCATTGATCTGCGCCGGATTAATGGCTTCTGCAGCATTGGCAATACGGGTAAATGGCAGGGTAAACGCGCTGCTGGCCATCGCCAGCCCGCCTATCGCCGTCGTTTTGACCAAACCGCGACGACTCACCTCAGCTGCCAGCACGGCATCGGGGATCTTAGTTTTCATAGTGGCTCACTCTGCTGCTCACAATAAATAAACAAACAAACGCTGTATAGATACTTATATATCGATATTATCGTTATACAGACTGATAAATAGTGAATTTGCGTAAAGACAGAGATAAATACTGACTTTCATTCGAAGGTAGTATTACCACTAATGGGGTAAGGGTTATTGTTCGACGTCAAGCAGGCATAAAAAAAGCGCCCGCAGGCGCTTTTTTAGCAGGGAAAGCTAACTTATCCGATGTATTCCAGGCCATTCATATACGGACGGAGTACTTCCGGAACCTGAATGCGGCCATCGGCCTGCTGGTAATTTTCCATTACGGCAACCAGCGTACGACCAACCGCCAGACCAGAGCCGTTCAGCGTATGCACCAAACGGGTCTTCTTGTCGGACTTGCTGCGGCAACGTGCCTGCATGCGACGCGCCTGGAAATCCCACACGTTGGAGCAGGAAGAGATTTCACGGTAGGTATTTTGCGCCGGGATCCACACTTCCAGATCGTAGGTCTTGCATGCGCCGAAGCCCATGTCACCAGTACACAGAATGATCTTACGGTACGGCAGACCCAGCAACTGAAGGACTTTCTCGGCATGACCGGTCATTTCTTCCAGCGCGTCCATCGAATCTTCAGGACGAACGATCTGCACCATCTCAACTTTATCGAACTGGTGCATACGGATCAGACCACGGGTGTCACGACCATAAGAGCCCGCTTCTGAACGGAAGCATGGGGTATGCGCAGTCATTTTGATTGGCAGCGCATCTTCGTCAATGATCTCATCGCGCACCAGGTTGGTCAGCGGAACTTCTGCCGTTGGGATCAGCGCATAGTTGCTGCTGTCGGCTTCTTCGTCCAGCGGACGGGTATGGAACAGATCGCCGGCAAATTTCGGCAACTGACCCGTACCGTACAGCGTGTCATGGTTAACCAGATACGGAACGTAGTTTTCACTGTAGCCATGCTGTTCAGTATGCAGATCCAGCATGAACTGGGACAGCGCACGGTGCATACGCGCAATCTGCCCTTTCATGACCACGAAACGCGAGCCGGTCAGCTTAACAGCGGCGGCAAAATCGAGCCCCGCGTGCATTTCGCCCAGCGTAACGTGATCGCGAACGTCAAAATCAAACTCACGCGGCGTGCCCCAGCGGCTGACTTCGATGTTGTCATTTTCATCTTTACCGACCGGGACTTCGTCCGCTGGCAGGTTAGGAATGGTCAGCGCAATATCGCGAATCTCAGCCTGCAAGGTATCAAGTTCAGCTTTCGCGGCATCCAGCTCTTCGCCCAGTTTGTTCACTTCCAGACGTAAAGACTCGATATCTTCCCCGCGCGCTTTTGCCTGGCCAATGGATTTCGATCGAGAGTTACGCTCTGCCTGCAGATTTTCAGTTTGTACCTGCAGAACTTTACGACGCTCTTCAAGAGCGCGCAGCTTATCTACGTCCAGCTTAAAGCCCCGGCTTGCCAGTTTTTCAGCGACTGCGTCTGGCTCATTACGCAGCAGATTGGGATCGAGCATGCTTATCCTGTGCTTATCGAATTAAAATGGGAGAAAGTGACCACAGCCTGCAGTCACAGGGATACATTGCCAACATTACCGCAACGATCGCGCTAACGGTAGCGTTTTATAGGGCTATTTTGATCCTGTCCGGCAAGCCAGGCGAGCTTTTCGCCAATCTTACCCTCAAGACCTCTGTTTGTCGGGCGATAATAGCGTGTTTGTGCCAGTTCCTGCGGGAAGTACTCTTCGCCGGCAGCATACGCATTCGGCTCGTCGTGCGCGTAGCGATATTCCTGGCCGTAGCCCATTTCTTTCATTAACTTCGTCGGCGCATTACGCAGATGCACGGGTACGTCGTAATCCGGACGATCGCGTGCATCTGCCAACGCCGCTTTATAGGCGGTATACACCGCGTTACTCTTCGGCGCGCAGGCCAAATAAACAATCGCCTGGGCAATCGCCCGCTCACCTTCCGCAGGTCCAACGCGAGTGAAACAATCCCATGCCGAAATCGCCACCTGCATGGCTCGGGGATCGGCATTACCCACGTCTTCAGAAGCGATCGCCAGACAGCGGCGTGCAACATACAGCGGATCGCCCCCTGCAGTAATGATGCGTGCGTACCAGTAGAGGGCCGCATCCGGCGCGCTTCCGCGTACTGATTTATGTAATGCCGAGATAAGATCGTAAAAACGATCGCCTTTATTATCAAAGCGTGCGCTACGCTCTCCGGCAATCTCTGTCAGCAATGTGGGTTGTAAAACGCGTTTTCCGCTGGCGTCGACTTCCGCCATATCGGCCATCATTTCCAGCGTATTTAGTGCCCGACGCGCATCGCCATTCACCAGCTCGGCAATGGCCCGACGGGTTTCATTCGGCAGAACAATATCCTGGCCGCCGTAGCCTCGCGCTTTGTCCGCCATCGCCTGATCCAGTACCTGCTCGATATCGTCGGTAGTGAGCGATTTAAGCAGATAGACGCGCGCACGCGACAGTAATGCCGAGTTCAGTTCAAACGAGGGGTTTTCAGTCGTGGCGCCTATAAACGTAATGGTGCCATCTTCAATATGCGGGAGAAAGGCGTCCTGCTGACTTTTATTAAAGCGGTGGACTTCATCCACAAACAATATAGTGCGCCGACCGGCGTTACGATTCTGACGCGCACGTTCAATCGCTTCACGAATTTCTTTCACACCCGAGGTGACGGCCGAAATGCGTTCAACGTCTGCGTTCGCGTAGCGGGCGATCACTTCAGCAAGAGTCGTTTTACCCGTGCCTGGAGGGCCCCATAAGATCATGGAGTGCAGGTGCCCGGCCTCGATGGCGCGTGGCAAGGGCTTACCTGCAGCCAGCAAATGCTGCTGGCCGATATACTGCGCTAAATTTTCTGGCCGCATACGCGCGGCCAGCGGCTGAAAGGTATTATCAGAAAAATCGAGCGACAGATTACCCACTCACACGCCTCTACTTACGTTGATCGTCTACCGTGACACCCTGCGGAGGGGTAAAGGTGAATTTGGATGGTTCGATTGCGCCATTCTGCTGAGATTTCAGCTGATAGCTACTGCGCTGATCGTCCTGCTCGACGGCGCTAAACTGATGGATAGTGCCGTCGCGTCCCACATTGATGGTGAACTGCTTCAGATTGCCGCTGCTGGTTTTCGGAGTCAACACGAAGTCATCACCGTTTTGCTTGATGTTGTACTGCTGCCAGTCGCTGGACTGGTTGCGCGCAATCAGCATAAACGGCGTATTACCCGTGGCATCTTTCAGCCAGGTTGCCGTGGCCTGTTCGACAAACGGATTAAAGAACCACAGCGTTTTACCGTCGGAGACCAGAATGCTTTCATCAGGCTGTGTCATATGCCAGTTAAACAGGTTCGGACGTTTAACCCACAGGTCACCCTGACCTTCCTGTACCGCTGCGCCGCTACCATCAGTCACCTTCTGAGTAAAGCTGGCATGGAAGCTACTGACTTTATCCAGACGGCTTTTCAGGTCACTGGCGGCGTCAGCCCAGACGCTGCTCACCACAAAGCTCGACAGTAATGCACAGGTGATTGCGATCTTTTTCATCGTTATTCCTCAAAATTCGTCACTCCCGACGGGGAGATCCCTCTGCTATCCATTCCAGGCCAAAAATCAGCATGAGGAAAGTAGAAAATACTGAATTACTTAACTTTGCAATCAATCGAAGGGCGGCGGGGCCAGCACTTCACGATTACCATTATGCCCTTGCTCACTGACAATCCCCTGCGCTTCCATCTGCTCGATGATACGTGCCGCGCGGTTGTAACCGATGCGGAACTGACGCTGGACGCCGGAGATGGAGGCTTTGCGTTTTTGGGTAACAAAATTCACCGCCTGATCAAACAGCGGATCCAGTTCTTCCCCATTGTCAAAACCACCGCCGCCGCCTTCGCTTTCGCTATCAGAAGTGATGCCCTCAACGTATTGCGGACGGCCGCGCGCTTTCCAGTCTTGAACAACGGCATGAACTTCTTCATCACGCACAAAGGCACCGTGTACACGCACCGGAATTGTCGAGTTTGGTGCGGAATAAAGCATATCCCCCATCCCTAACAGTGATTCAGCACCTGACTGATCAAGGATGGTACGCGAATCAATTTTACTCGACACGGTAAAGGCAATACGGGTCGGGATGTTGGCTTTGATAAGCCCGGTAATCACATCAACCGACGGACGCTGGGTCGCCAGCACCAGGTGGATTCCCGCCGCACGCGCTTTTTGCGCCAAACGAGCGATCAGTTCTTCCACTTTTTTACCGACGGTCATCATCAGGTCAGCAAATTCATCGACCAGGACAACGATATAAGGCTCTTTTTTCAGCACCGGATGGGTAACATCCATGCTATCGCCCGGTTTCCAGTACGGGTCCGGGATCGGACGCCCCATACGATCCGCTTCTGCGATCTTCTCGTTGTAACCCGCCAGATTACGCACGCCCAGCGCTGACATCAGTTTGTAGCGGCGTTCCATTTCATTGACGCTCCAGCGCAACGCGTTGGCAGCATCCTTCATATCTGTAACCACTTCCGTCAACAGATGCGGAATGCCCTCATAAACCGACAACTCGAGCATTTTTGGGTCGATCATAATGAATCGCACATCTTCCGGCTGTGCCTTATACAGCATGCTGAGGATCATAGCATTGACCCCAACAGACTTACCGGAACCCGTGGTACCCGCCACCAGCAGATGCGGCATCTTCGCCAAATCAGCCGTAACCGGTTCGCCGGCAATATCTTTACCGAGCACTACGGTCAGCGGAGAAGGATTATCACGGAATTTCGCGTTATCCAGCACTTCGCGCAGGTAGACGGTCTGACGTTTTTTGTTCGGTAATTCCAACCCAACATACGGTTTACCTGGAATAACCTCCACCACACGAACCGCAGCGGTCGACAGTGAACGCGCCAGGTCTCGGGAGAGGTTAGAAATCCGTGCAGCCTTAACACCCGGAGCCAAATTCAGTTCAAAACGGGTTATCACCGGGCCCGGTGAATAGTTCACCACATCAGCCTTAATACGGAAATCTGCTAAGCGCGCTTCCACCAGTCGCGCCATTTGCTCCAGCGCGAAGGTGTCCACCGGCTCAACTTCACTCGGTGGCGGGGTGAGCAGATCCAGCGATGGCAGCAGCGTGGTTGGACGCTGAACAGGACGGCTGTCGCCATTGCGCATCAATAATGGATGGATCAGGCTATCCTGCGGCTGCGGTGTAACAGGCTGTGACGGTTGCTGATAATGCTGCTGCGGTGCAACAGGCTGTGGCGGCTGCTGATAATGCTGCTGCGGCACAGGCTCCGGTTCAGGCATAACGCTTGGGGTAAACAGCGGCTCATGCGGGCCATCATCCACCAGTGCTTTCATCGGCGAGAAAGCAAAGTCATCTAACGAGAACGGATTAGCGCCCGCAGGCTGTTCGCCGGAATAGCGCTGCTGCTGGGAAGAGGCAAACTGACGGGCCAACTCCGCTTCTGCTGCGGACTCTTCGTCCTCAATCTGATGCGTATTGTCCTGATACTCTTCACCATAACGATGCTGCTGCGACTGGGCGAACTGACGCGCCAGCTCATCCTGTTGCATCGCTTCAATTTCATCGTCGGTATAATCCGTATCAAGCTGCTCTTCTCGCGCTTTCTCTTCGGCCATTCGTTGCGACGGTAGTTTGATACCATATGAAGCCAGCTCACGACGCGTTGGCACACGGACGCGATTTGGACGCGGCAACTGCGGACCAATGCCTTCTTTCACCTGTGGACGCGGCGCACCGCTACCCGCCAGACTAAACACAGGTGCAGCAACAGCAGCGGCCCCAGCGCCCATTGCGGCGTTTTTCACTCCGGCAGCCAGCGGCGCGACGGCCGCGACGGATTCAACCGGCGGTATAGATGCGGCAGTTGGCATTGATGGCATTGACGGTTTAATTCGCTCAGGTTCCTGCAGTGGTTCAGGAATGGGCTGATACCAGGCCGCGAGCTGTTCACGCTCACGCGCGCGCTTTTCTTCCACCTCTTCAAAGTAATAGAGTGGCGGACGCGCCGGTTTCGTCTCTTCCACAACCGGTTCAGGCTCGACAACCGGCGGTTGCTCAACAACAGGCTCCTGCACGAAAGCAGGCGGCTGCTGAGACGCAGGCTGCTGGAATGTGGATTCCTGCTGGTAAGCCGGCTGCGGGTGATAAACAGGATCCGGTGAAGGAACCGGCTGCTGTACCGGCTGTTGCTGCCAGCTTTGTTCTGGAACAGGCGGCTGCCACTGCGGCTGCATTTGCGGCTGCGGAGCTACTGGCTGTTGGTATTGAGGTTCGACAACGGGCGGCACAGCATATTGCGGCTGAGGCTCAACCGGTGCGGGCTGCTGCCACGGCTCATAAGGCTGTGCCGTCGGTTGAGTATATTGTGCAGGCTGCGGATAACCTTCGTAGGCAGGAGTCACAACCGGCTCAGCCACCTGTGGCGCTGGCGCAGGTTGCCATGCAGCAGTCGGTGCAGGCTGAACAGGAACGCCACCGGAAACCAGCGGCGCTTGCATTAAAGGATCGGCTGGCGCACTCCAGACCTGCGCGGTCGCCGTGGCTGCTGCGGCGGCTGTCACAGGCTCAGTCACCGAGTGACCACTAAGCAGCGGGTCGAACTCATCATATTCAGGCAGCGTCGCGCGATTACCCGAGAACAGAACATCATTCGGATCGGCGGCAACACCACGGGCGCTGTATTCAATTTCATCTTCGTCGTCCATCCGTTTACCGGAGAACAGCGCAGCATCGGTATGACGACCAAGCGGATTGGTAAACTTCTCGGCCAGCCGCTTACGACGTGCTAATGCCCCACGAAGAATACGCGCCCGGCGTGATTCATGCGGTTTTCCTTCGGCGATGTCGACGGACTCTTCATCGTCTTCATATTCTTCGTCATCGACCCAGGTATCGTCACGACGAGTGCGGTTACTGGCAAAGGTCAGGATATTGAGTAACCAGCCGCCCAGTTTTTCCGCAATGCTCACCCATGACCAACCGGTAAACAACGTCAGACCTGCCGCCCAGATGCACAATAGTGTGAGTGTTCCCCCGCTGCTATGCAGCAGAGGTTGTAGCGTGGTACTGAGCAGACTGCCAATCACGCCGCCAGACGCGAAATACCAGATATCATCGGCATTGATTGCCGCCAGTCCGCAAGAGGTGAGAATGAGCGCCAGAACGCCAATGATGCGCAGCGATACGGCGAAATAGTCAACGTACTCGTCACTGGCCTGATGTCGCCAGGTAAACCAACAGCCCCCAACAATGATCACAGGTAGGGTGTAGGCCATGATGCCAAAAATAAAGAACAGCGTGTCCGCCAACCATGCTCCGGGTATTCCCCCAAGATTGTGGATAGGCTCGTGCCACGCGGTTTGCGACCAGCTGGGATCCGAAGGGTTAAAGCTGAGTAAGGCAGCCATCAACCAGACGGCAAAAAGGGCAATAAGGATCAGTAGCGCTTCCAGAAGTCGGCGCCCGCTGCTTAACTTCGTCAATGTGACGTCTTTGTCTTCAGTGTATTCCTGGCTCAAAAACGGCTCTCCAGGTTTCGGGCTTTTCCTGCCCGATGCTAAAACGGACAACAGCACCGGGTTGCCCCGGCACTGTTGCTGTATGGATTAACAGGAGTGTAATCAAACTACGTCGATTTTGCACCTGTTCCGTGTTAGCGCGTCTTAATTACCAGACGATTGCTCTGTTTAACTTCTTCCATTACCACGTAAGTACGTGTGTCATTCACGCCAGGCAGACGCAGCAGGGTTTCCCCCAATAGCTTGCGGTATGCTGACATATCCGGTACGCGTGTTTTCAGCAGGTAGTCGAAATCACCGGAAACCAAATGACACTCTTGAATTTCTTCAAGTTTTTGCACTGCAGTGTTGAACTGCTCAAAGACATCCGGTGCGCCACGATTCAGAGTAATCTCAACAAAAACCAGAAGTGATGCATCCAGATAATGCGGGTTTAACAGCGCCGTATAGCCCTGAATAAATCCCTGTCTTTCTAACCGACGCACACGCTCAAGGCAGGGCGTTGGTGAAAGTCCCACTCGTTTAGAAAGCTCGACGTTAGAAATACGCCCATCCTTTTGCAGCTCATTAAGAATGTTACGATCGATACGGTCGAGATCTTTGCCAGGGCGCTTCTTACTATCTACCATTATTATTGTCTCTCTGTATTCCTTCCCTACTCCTGCCTGACCCTTCTAACATCACTGTTCAGAGTCGCTACCCATCACAATACCCGAAACCCAGAGGGATTTACGGTGTGAAATGTCTGGGTTTATGGTGAGAAGACCGTTGCCTGTCGGCGGCTATCGACATCACGAATGGCATCTGTCCACACCATGCGTAGATTTCGCTAACTCGGTAAACATGGTATCTGGATGCATGATTATGCAGCACACACACGACACAGTTTTTTTCTTCCTTGAATGTTTTCGCAAAACAGCAGGGGATTGTCAAAGCAAAACATCGATTTTTAGTACAACATGCCAGTTATTCATTGGGAGTGATGGAAAATCGTCATTTTATCGCCTTATAACTGGCCGATTTTAAGTAGAAATCGTTATGTCCCGTCATACTTCATGTTACCTGTGCGTTGGTTGACGTCCTTGCCGCCTGTCTGGCCGATCATCGGCTCCCGCTATTGCACAAATTGTTAACAAAATTGCCATACTCTTTTTTTACGCCTGCAAATTCCCTACAATCCAGTCATTGCCTGCCAACAACTATGGGGATCTCATGGGCACGACCAAACACAGTAAACTTCTTATTCTGGGTTCAGGCCCTGCCGGGTATACCGCTGCGGTCTATGCTGCACGCGCAAACCTGCAACCGGTACTGATTACCGGTATGGAAAAAGGGGGTCAGTTGACCACGACGACGGAAGTCGAAAACTGGCCTGGCGACCCGCACGATCTTACGGGCCCACTGCTGATGGAACGTATGCATGAGCATGCGACAAAATTTGAGACGGAAATCATTTTTGATCACATCAGCAAGGTTGATCTGCAGAACCGTCCGTTCCGTCTGACCGGCGACAGCGGCGAGTACACCTGCGATGCGTTGATTATCGCCACCGGCGCTTCCGCTCGCTACCTTGGCTTACCGTCTGAAGAAGCGTTTAAAGGTCGCGGTGTTTCTGCCTGTGCGACCTGTGACGGTTTCTTCTATCGCAACCAGAAGGTAGCGGTTATCGGCGGTGGCAACACGGCTGTAGAAGAAGCGTTGTATCTGGCGAATATCGCCTCTGAAGTGCATTTGATTCACCGTCGCGACAGCTTCCGTGCAGAAAAAATCCTTATCAAGCGCCTGATGGATAAAGTCGAAAACGGCAACATCGTGCTGCACACGCACCGTACGCTGGAAGAAGTGACCGGCGATCAGATGGGCGTCACTGGACTGCGTCTGCGTGATACCCAAAACACCGATAACGTCGAGTCTCTGGACGTTGCAGGACTGTTTGTCGCCATTGGTCACAGCCCGAACACCGCGATTTTTGAAGGCCAGCTTGAGCTGGAAAACGGCTACATCAAGGTTCAGTCCGGCATTCACGGTAATGCGACGCAAACCAGCATTCCAGGCGTGTTCGCGGCCGGTGACGTGATGGACCATATTTATCGCCAGGCGATTACCTCTGCAGGTACGGGTTGTATGGCAGCCCTTGATGCAGAGCGTTATCTCGACGGTCTGGCTGACGCCTGCAAATAAGTTTTACAAATCAGTAACAAAAGTAAAAAAGGCGACTATCAGTCGCCTTTATTTTTGCCCCGTTGTAACATTGTCCTGCCTAAAAATTCCTATAACTCACCTGCTAAGCGAGCAATGAATAAAACCCGTCAAAAAGAGCTAACACGCTGGTTAAAACAGCAAAGTGTCATTTCCCAGCGTTGGCTGAATATTTCACGCCTGTTAGGCTTCGTCAGCGGCCTGTTAATTGTCGCTCAGGCCTGGCTCCTGGCACGCATTCTTGATCACATGATCATGGATAATATTCCCCGCGAAGCCCTTCTGCTCCCTTTCATCGTATTAGTGCTGATTTTCATCCTGCGTGCATGGGTGGTCTGGCTACGTGAGCGGGTCGGTTTTCACGCGGGACAGCACATTCGTTTTGAAATTCGCCGTCAGGTTCTGGACCGTCTGCAACAGGCAGGCCCCGCGTGGATCCAGGGTAAACCAGCCGGAAGTTGGGCCACGTTGGTGCTCGAGCAGATTGACGATATGCATGATTACTACGCGCGTTATCTGCCGCAAATGGCGCTTGCCGTCTGCGTCCCCATTTTGATTGTCGCGGCCATTTTCCCGTCTAACTGGATAGCTGCCCTTATCCTGCTTGGCACTGCACCGCTAATCCCCATGTTTATGGCAATGGTCGGTATGGGCGCTGCTGATGCTAACCGACGTAACTTTCAGGCGCTAGCCCGACTCAGCGGTCATTTCCTCGACCGCTTGCGTGGTATGGAAACGTTAAGAATATTTGGTCGCGGCGAAGCGGAAACAGAAAGCATTCGTGCGGCATCACAAGATTTTCGCCAGCGCACCATGGAAGTTCTGCGCCTCGCGTTCCTCTCCTCCGGCGTACTGGAATTTTTCACCTCGCTGTCCATCGCGCTGGTGGCGGTTTACTTTGGCTTCTCGTACCTCGGCGAACTCAACTTCGGCCACTATGGCGTTGGTGTTACCTTAGCCTCTGGATTCCTGGCACTGATTCTTGCGCCTGAGTTTTTCCAGCCCTTACGCGATCTGGGCACGTTTTATCATGCCAAAGCCCAGGCCGTCGGTGCCGCAGACAGCCTGAAAACGTTCATGGAAACGCCGCTGGCGCATCCTGAACGTGGCGACATTGAGCTGGCCGTAAAAGAGCCGGTTTCGATTACCGCAGAAGATCTGGTTATCACCTCCCCGGAAGGTAAAGTGCTTGCTGGTCCACTTAACTTCTCGCTGCCAGCCGGTCAGCGCGCGGTACTGGTGGGACGTAGCGGCTCCGGTAAGAGCTCGCTGCTGAATGCCCTTTCTGGTTTTCTCTCGTACCAGGGTTCGCTGCGAATTAATGGTTTTGAGCTTCGCTCCCTGGCTCCTGACTCCTGGCGAAAACAGCTGTCGTGGGTAGGACAGAACCCACAGCTTCCTGCCCCAACGTTGCGCGATAATGTGCTGCTGGCACGTCCAGATGCCAGTGAGCAACAGCTTCAGGCCGCGCTCGACAGCGCCTGGGTAAGTGAGTTTTTACCCCTGCTGCCTCAGGGCGTGGATACCCCGGTCGGCGATCAGGCCGCCCGACTTTCCGTCGGGCAAGCGCAGCGCGTTGCCGTCGCCCGCGCCTTGCTCAATCCGTGTCAGCTAATGCTACTGGACGAACCCGCCGCTAGCCTCGATGCGCACAGCGAGCAGCGCGTCATGCAGGCGCTGAATGCAGCATCACGCCGCCAGACCACGCTGATGGTCACGCACCAGCTTGAAGACCTTACCGAGTGGGATGCCATTTGGGTCATGCAGGACGGACAGATCGTCGAGCAAGGCACTTATGCTCAACTGAGCGCAGCCAACGGGGCTTTTGCAACACTGCTGGCTCACCGTCAGGAGGACATCTAAATGCGCGCTTTGCTACCTTATCTGACGCTGTATAAACGTCATAAATGGATGTTAACGCTGGGAATTATTCTGGCGATCATCACGCTATTAGCCAGTATCGGCTTGCTGACACTTTCCGGTTGGTTCCTCTCCGCTTCCGCGGTGGTTGGCGTCACCGGGATTTACAGTTTTAACTATATGCTCCCCGCTGCCGGCGTGCGCGGTGCGGCGATCACCCGTACCGCAGGTCGTTATTTCGAGCGACTGGTCAGTCACGACGCGACATTCCGCGTGTTGCAGCACCTGCGTATTTATACATTTAGTAAGCTGCTGCCACTCTCTCCGGCGGGTCTGGCCCGTTATGGCCAGGGTGAACTGCTTAACCGCATCGTTGCGGATGTCGATACGCTTGATCACCTTTATCTGCGCGTCATCTCTCCGCTGGTTGGGGCATTTGTCGTGATTATGGTGGTGACGCTGGGTCTGAGCGTTCTCGATCTCACGCTGGCCATCACCCTCGGTGGCATCATGCTGCTGACCTTGTTTATTTTGCCTCCGCTGTTTTATCAGGCCGGAAAACGCACCGGGCAAAACCTGACGCACCTGCGCGGGCAATATCGCCAACAGCTGACATCCTGGCTGCAGGGCCAGGCCGAGCTGACCATTTTTGGCGCAAGTGTTCGCTATCGAGCACAAATGGAAGCCACAGAGTTACAGTGGCACGAAGCTCAGCGTCGCCAGTCCGAATTAACGGCGCTGTCTCAGGCCCTAATGCTGCTGATTGGCGCACTGGCCGTCATCGTGATGCTCTGGATGGCCTCGGGCGGCGTGGGAGGCAATACCCAGCCAGGTGCGCTGATTGCGCTGTTTGTGTTCTGCGCACTGGCCGCATTTGAAGCCCTGGCCCCGGTAACGGGTGCATTTCAGCACCTCGGTCAGGTGATCGCCTCTGCCCTGCGCATTACAGAACTGACGGAACAAAAACCGGAAGTCACTTTCCCCGACGCAGGATCGACAGTTTCTGAGCCGATTACCCTCACGCTGCGCGACGTTTGTTTCAGCTACCCGGGCCAGGCGCAAAATGCGCTGGATACCCTCTCCCTGCAAGCAAAACCCGGCGAGCATGTTGCGATTCTCGGCCGCACCGGCTGTGGAAAGTCCACCCTGCTACAACTGCTGACCCGCGCCTGGAACCCGCAACACGGTGAAATTTTGTTTAACGACCGCCCGATTTCAACTCTGAGTGAGTCAACGCTGCGTCAAAGCATCAGCGTCGTGCCGCAACGTGTGCACCTTTTTAGCGCCACATTACGCGACAACCTGCTGCTGGCCGCGCCGCAGGCCAGTGATGACGCATTATCCGAAATACTGTGCCGCGTTGGTCTGGAAAAACTGCTGGAAGATGATGGTCTCAACGCCTGGTTAGGTGAAGGGGGTCGTCAGCTTTCCGGCGGCGAACTCCGCCGTCTGGCAATCGCTCGCGCGGTACTCCACGATGCCCCGCTGATGCTGCTGGATGAACCTACCGAAGGACTGGACGCTACCACCGAAAGCCAAATGCTTGAATTGATTAGTGATGTCATGCGAGATAAAACGGTATTGATGGTGACGCATCGCCTGCGCGGGCTATCGCGTTTTAATCAAATAATAGTGATGGACAACGGACACATTATTGAGCAAGGTAATCACGCAGATCTGTTAGCCAGGCAGGGGCGTTATTACCAGTTTAAGCAACGTCTGTAAGCTATTATTGAACGATCGACTCGCGTAGTGGAGTTTCGCTGTCATGCGCCTGGTGCAACTGTCCCGCAATTCTATCGCCTTCCCGTCACCGGAAGGCGCGTTACGCGAACCTAACGGTTTGTTAGCGCTGGGTGGCGATCTCAGCCCTGCCCGTCTGCTTATGGCGTACCAGCGCGGTATTTTTCCGTGGTTTTCTCCTGGCGACCCAATCCTTTGGTGGTCGCCCGATCCGCGCGCCATTTTGTGGCCTGAGACATTTCATCTTAGCCGTAGCATGAAGCGTTTTCATAAACACTCACCTTATCGTGTCACGTTAAATTACGCCTTTGGTCAGGTGATTGAAGGTTGTGCCAATGACCGCGAAGAAGGGACCTGGATAACGCGTGATATTGTTGACGCTTACCACCGCCTGCATGAATTGGGGCACGCGCATTCCATTGAAGTGTGGCGGCACAATGAATTAGTCGGTGGTATGTACGGCGTTTCGCAAGGCACGCTCTTCTGCGGTGAATCAATGTTCAGTCGTCAGGAAAATGCCTCAAAAACCGCGTTGCTTGTTTTTTGCGCTGAATTTAGCCAGCAGGGTGGGAAGTTAATTGACTGTCAGGTGTTAAATGGACATACAGCGTCGCTGGGCGCCGTCGAAACGCCGCGTCGGGAGTACCTTGAACACTTGAGCAGACTGCGCCAGCAGCGGTTACCCAGCCATTTTTGGGTACCCCGGACGTTATTTTTACCTCAGGAGTGAATGTTTTCGGCACATTTTTTGTCGGGGTGTTATAATTGCGTCGCAGAGTTGGTTTAGCCCATTACCCCGCCGCCGTTAAGGAACAGTTCGCGTCAGGCAACGCCTATCGTTTATCTCATCGTTCCCTTACACGTTGCGCTTTAAGTGCGGCTTTGCCGTGTGTGGATAGAGTAATGCGCCAAACTTGATTTGCTGTATTTTAATCGCGCAAATCTTTACTTATTAAAAGAACTTCGGCATTATCTTGCCGGTTCAAATTACGGTAGTGATACCCCAGAGGATTAGATGGCCAAAGAAGACAATATTGAAATGCAGGGTACCGTTCTCGATACGTTACCTAATACCATGTTCCGCGTAGAGTTAGAAAACGGTCACGTGGTTACTGCACACATCTCCGGTAAAATGCGTAAAAACTATATCCGCATCCTGACGGGAGACAAAGTGACTGTTGAACTGACCCCGTACGACCTGAGCAAAGGCCGCATTGTCTTCCGTAGTCGCTGATTTTTTTCACGCCAGACTGGCGTCCAGATAATAAAAGGTCGGTATATCCGGCCTTTTTTGTGGGCCAAATTTGAGGCTTTAGTCCTCAATCATGCGTGCATATTCTTCCGTCAGGAAATCCACTAATGCGCGCACCGAGGGCAATAACCCCCTACGCGATGGAAAGACCGCGTGAATAATCTCCCGCCTCGGTTCCCAGCCATCCAGCAATGCCACCAGCTCCCCTGCGGCTAATTGATCCTTGACCATTAACTGCGGGAGTTGCACCACGCCTACCCCGGCAACCGCGGCCTCGCGCAGCGCCAGCATATCTGTGGTGATCATACGCGGCGTAAAATGCACTTCCGCGCGGGCCCCCTGTGGGCCAAACAACTCCCAACGATGAACATGTTTCCCCGCTGCCAGACTCAGCCCGGGCCAACGGGTCAGCTCTGCTGGGGCGTGTAATGTCCCCATCTGCTCAACCAATCGCGGACTGGCATACAGCCGGTGCCCCCTGTCAGCAAGCACCCGCATGACCAAATCACTGTCTTCAAAAGGACGAGGTCGGACGCGAATCGCCACATCCAGACCTTCTCCGACGACGTCAACGCGGCGATTCGTGGCTTCAAGCTGTACTGCGACATCCGGATAACGCGCCATGAACCGGGCCAGCATGGGGCCGATATGGACATGCAACAGCGTCACCGGGCACGTCAGTTTAACAATGCCACGTGGCTCAACCTGCAACGCCGCAATGGCATCCTGTGCCGCCTGTGCCTCCACCAACATCGCCTTACAGTGTTCGTAAAAGGTCTGCCCGACCTCCGTGACATTAAACTGCCGGGTTGTTCGCTGAATCAAACGCACCCCCAGTCTCTCCTCCAGTTGCGCAATACGCCGACTGAGTTTGGATTTGGGCTCATCAAGCGCACGGCCTGCCGCTGCGAATCCTCCCTCTTCGACAACATGCACAAACCATGCGAAATCATTGAGATCCAGCTTCGTCATCTTATTGTCCTATTAATGAGACGGTGAGGACTATTTTAGCCACTACTCAGCTCGCTGTCATGGATATAAGCTTATTCACATCAAGATAACGCCACTGAGGAGATACATATGAAACACGTAACAGGCGTCTATACCGCACCTCGCCCACACTGGGTTGGCGATGGATTTCCAGTTCGCTCGATGTTCTCTTACCAGTCTCATGCTGAGCAGCTCAGTCCGTTCCTGCTGCTGGATTACGCGGGTCCGCATACCTTTACACCGGGTAATGAAAAGCGCGGCGTCGGTGAGCACCCGCACCGTGGTTTTGAAACGGTGACCATTGTTTACAGCGGTGAAGTTGAGCATCGCGACTCAACCGGGCGCGGCGGCATTATCGGTCCAGGCGATGTGCAGTGGATGACAGCAGGGGCCGGGATTTTACACGAAGAATTTCATTCGCCGGAATTTACCCGTAAGGGCGGCGAGCTGGAAATGGTCCAGCTGTGGGTCAACCTGCCAGCCAAAGACAAAATGACCGTGCCGGGTTATCAGGGCATCAGCAGCGACGTTATTCCCACCGTCGACCTGCCAGATGACGCAGGTACCGTGCGCGTGATTGCGGGCAGCTATCAGGGCACGAAGGGCCCCGCGCATACCTTCTCACCGTTAAATGTGTGGGACATGCGCCTGCAAAGTAATCGCCCGGTCACGCTGTCCCAACCGGAAGGATGGAGCACTGCGCTGGTGGTGCTGAAAGGCACGATCACCATCAACGGTGCCACCTCCGCGGGTGAGGCGCAGCTGGTGGTATTAAGCCAGCAGGGTAAAACCCTACATATCGAGGCCAGTAGCGACGCCAGCGTGCTGCTGCTGTCAGGCGAACCGTTAAATGAACCCATTGTCGGTTACGGTCCGTTTGTGATGAACACAAAACAAGAGATCGCCGAAGCCGTACGCGATTTCAACTCCGGCCGTTTTGGCCAAATCTAAAGCGAAGGAGAATACGATGTCCAGTCCTGCAAATTTTAATGGTTCACGCCCGGTTATCGACGTAGATGATGCCGTGATGCTGCTTATCGATCACCAGAGCGGTCTTTTTCAGACCGTCGGTGATATGCCAATGCCCGAACTGCGTGCCCGTGCCGCTGCGCTGGCAAAAATAGCCACCCTGGCGAAGATGCCGGTGATCACCACCGCCTCCGTTCCACAGGGACCCAACGGCCCGTTGATTCCGGAAATCCACGCCAATGCGCCCCATGCTCAGTACGTGGCGCGCAAAGGCGAGATCAACGCCTGGGATAACGAAGACTTTGTTAAAGCCGTCAAAGCAACAGGTCGTAAAACGCTGATTATCGCCGGTACCATTACCAGCGTTTGCATGGCTTTCCCGGCCATCAGCGCGGTAGAGGAAGGGTATAAAGTGTTTGCCGTCATTGACGCTTCCGGCACTTACAGCAAGATGGCGCAGGAAATCACGTTGGCGCGAGTGGTACAGGCAGGCGTGGTGCCAATGGATACCGCAGCCGTTGCGTCTGAAATACAGCGGACCTGGAACCGGGAAGATGCCGCTGAATGGGCGGAAGTGTATACCAAAATCTTCCCAGCCTATCAGCTGCTGATCGAAAGCTACAGCAAGGCTCAGGAAGTCGTCACCAACGGTGAAAAACTGGACTCTCAGCGCTAATCATGTTCTCTGCGCCTGTCCGGGCGCAGAATATGTCTATTGTGTAACCAAACGAGAGTGAAGACGTAAATTCTGCTTGACCGTTTTAGCGCAACTCCCTATAGTAGCGCCCCGTTGCCCCCCAAGCGGTCAGGCAGCAATACAATACGGTGAGGTGTCCGAGTGGCTGAAGGAGCACGCCTGGAAAGTGTGTATACGGCAACGTATCGAGGGTTCGAACCCCTCTCTCACCGCCACATTTGAGAAAGAGCTCGTACGCAAGTACGGGCTTTTTTTTCGTCTATTGCATTTACCGAATGCGGCCAACAACCCGCATCCATCCTTAGACCTGACAAGCGAAGCGTCATCAGGTGTTCCCTGCGAAGAAAAGAAACTATTGTCGGCTGAGCAGCGTCAATACTTCATAGTGCGCGGTGTGCGGGAACATATCGAAAAGTTGAACCCGTTCTATGCGATAGCCTGGCAGCTCGCCAATATCCTTCGCCATGCTTTGCGCATTACAGCTGGAGTAGATGATAAACGGCGGTGCCATGTTGGAAAGATAATCACACAGGGGTTTACCAATGCCCCGACGCGGCGGATTCACCAGCACCAGATCCGGAACGTCTTCCTGTGCCGTCGCGAATTGGGTCGAATCGAGCGCTTGAAAGTGCAGATTCTGTAACCCCAACGTCTGCGCAGATTGTTTCGCACAGGCGATCGCCTCTGGTGCGATCTCGATACCCGTCAGTTTCATCTGCGGCGTAGCGCAATGCAGGCCAAAACCGCCAACACCACAAAACAGATCCCACATATGGTTGACCGAAAGCTGACGCACCCAATCGCGAGCCGTGGCATACAAACGCTCAGCCACTACCGGGTTGGTTTGAAAGAAACTCTGCGGGCGGATCCACAGCGGTACATCATTAAAACGTTCAGCCAGCGCCTGCTGCTCCGTCAGGAAGATTTCTGTCTCCCCTTCCATAATCGCCATATGCACCGGCTGGATATTGACCGTTATCACCTTTAACTGCGGTAACTGCGCCTGCAGCCACGGCAACGCCGCGCGCAGTTGGCTCAGCTTGGCCTCTGAGCGTAAGACAAAACGCAGCATCATACCGCCATCAAACTGGCTTTCCGTTAACAGCACATATTTCAGTTCGCCCCGCTTACGCGCTACGTTGTAAGGCGTCAACCCGGCACGGGCGATAAAGGGTTTTAGTGCGGCAAATACCGGCGCAAATGAGGCAGGATAAAGCGGACAGTAGCACAAATCTTCAGGTGTACCGTCACGATGCAGCATGCCCAACAGCGGTTTTTCCACGCTACCGCTCACCACCATTTTGGCTTTATTACGAAAAGCGCTCTCCGGGCCAACGACGGGCGCGCACCACTCCCCGACCGAATAGTCGGCAAGAAGAGTCTGGAGATCGGCCATTTTTGCACGGAGTTGATCGCCAACAGGCTGTGTTATCCACTGACAGGAACGACAGCGATCGGCGTCATAAAGAGCGCACTGCATAAGAAAACCTTCAAATTAACCGGGGCGAAGATTATACACATTATTGCAGACGGAAGAACCGTCGACTGGATGCCGGAACAAACAGCAACAACAGCACCAGCATATCCGGTAATTTCTGCATCACCAGCGTGCGAAAAATTTCACGCTTCGATTCACCCGCAATACTGAACAGCTCGGGATAACCATAACCTAACGATGCCGCCCACAAATAACCGGAGGCCACCACCTGGGTAAACAGATAAATCCAGCGCGCCCAGTTACGTCCTTTGACCAATGAAAAGGCACAGTAAATTTCGATAAACACCAGTATCAGACTGCTTAAAAACACCAGCGTTAAATTCCAGGTCTGCACGCTACGCTGGATAAATGCCATTGTCCCGCTCACACCCAACGTATTGAAAATCATCAACAGATCGAGGCCGCGGATCATAATAATAGCGAGCGCCGCCACCTGCACTAAAGCAGGAACGTTTAAGCGAGCATGTGATGTGGATGATTTCTTAAAAAATCCCAACGCGTCGTCTTCCGTGAAAACGGTGCAGCGCCACATGCTGCACCGAGTAGAGGTTGGCAGATTTTAGTTTTTTCAGCCGCGTCTTGCACGCTGGATATCGCGCAACCGCTGCTTTTCTGTCCGGGCCATCAGGTACCACGCGATAAATCCGATAATTCCTACCACGCCAAGAATCAGCGTCGCCAGCGCGTTAATTTCTGGATTAACCCCCATACGTACGCTGGAGAACACCAGCATCGGCAACGTCGTCGCCCCAGGACCGGAAACAAAGCTGGCGATCACCAGATCGTCAAGCGACAGGGTGAAAGCCAACAGCCAGCCGGAAATCACCGCCGGCATAATCATCGGCAGCGTGATGACAAAGAAGACCTTCAGCGGCGTGGCACCAAGATCCATCGCCGCTTCTTCGATGGAGTGATCCAGTTCGCGCAAACGCGAGGAGATAACGACCGCCACATACGCCGTACAGAAAGTGACGTGCGCCAGCCAGATGGTTAACATCCCGCGATCTGCCGGCCAGCCAATAGCATGCGCCATGGCAACAAACAGCAACAACAGCGACAGGCCGGTGATGACATCCGGCATAACCAGCGGCGCTGTTATCATAAAGGCAAAGCCATTCGAACCCCGGAAACGACCAAAGCGCACCAGCACCACCGCAGCAATCGTGCCGAGGATCGATGCCATCGTCGCCGCACAGGCAGCGATGGTCAAACTCATCCCGACAGCGCTTATCATTGCGGTATCGTGAAGCAATTCACCGTACCAGCGCGTCGACCACCCTGCCCAGACCGTCACCAGTTTGGAGCTGTTAAACGAATAGATAACCAGCATCAGCATCGGCGCGTACAGGAAAGTGAACCCGACGACCAGGATAAAAATACGCCACGGTGAGCGAACGACGGGTAAATTATTCATCCGTGTTCCCCTACACTTTTTTGCTGATATTTATGGAACCACATGATCGGCACAATCAATAACAGCAGCATAATAATGGCCACAGCCGACGCCACCGGCCAGTCACGGTTATTGAAAAACTCCTGCCACAACACACGGCCAATCATAATGCTGTCCGGCCCGCCCAGCAGTTCAGGGATCACAAACTCCCCGACCGCCGGGATAAACACCAGCATTGAGCCTGCGATGATCCCGCCTTTGGTCAACGGCACGATCACGCTAAAGAACGTTTTCAGCGGTCGGGCCCCAAGATCCAGCGCCGCTTCCACCAGCGAATAGTCGATACGTGTCAACGCGGTGTAGATCGGCAGTACCATAAACGGCAAATATGCATAAACAATCCCGATATAGACCGCCAGATTGGTGTGCAGGATCGTCAGCGGCTGATCGATAACTCCCAGCCACATCAGAAAATTATTCAGGATCCCGTTATTTTTCAGGATCCCCATCCAGGCATACACGCGAATCAAAAACGAGGTCCAGGAAGGCAGGATCACCAGCAACAGCAGAATATTCCGCGTTGACGGTTTGCTGTGTGCCACAGCCCATGCCAGTGGATATCCCAGTAGCAAACAGCAGATCGTCGAAATCCCCGCCACCTGCAACGACTGCAGGTAAGCATCAACATACAACGGGTCAGCCGTCAGTTGCAGGAAGTTGCCAACATTAAGCGTGATGGAGAGCTGGTCGTCTGCCCATGAGATGAGGTCAGAATACGGGGGTATCGCCCGCGCCATCTCAGAAAAAGAGATCTTAAAAACGATTAAAAATGGCAGCAAAAACAGCAGAATCAGCCAGATATACGGCAGCGCAATCACCACCTTGCGCCCATGCTTCATCTGCATCCGCGACATAAACAGCGTGAAACGGCTCGCGTTGTCCGCGCGCGCCGGAGGTTCAAGTGTACGCATTTTCACTCCTTAAACCGTCAACACTACGCAACTGTCCGCATCCCAACACAAACGCACCTCATCGCCCCAGGTCGGTAGCCCCTTACGGTAGCGATGTTCGTTTTGTAGCTGAGCACTCAACATCTGGCCGCTTTTTAAACGTACGTGGTACACCGACAAATCACCGAGATAGGCAATGTGAACCACTTCCCCCACCGCAAAGTTATAGCCATCCGCCGGTGGAGTCTCACAGAGCATAATTTTTTCCGGACGCAGCGCGACGTACACCGGGACGTTATCAACGATGGAGGCATCAGCATCGACTTTCAGCGGATGAACCAGCCCCGGAGAGTCAATGATCAGGCCGTCTTCCTGACGCGCTTTCAGTAGCCCCTCGAACACGTTTACCGAGCCAATAAATTCCGCGCTATAGCGGGTGGTCGGGTGCTCGTAAATCTCTTCAGGCTCGCCGATTTGCACGAACTTGCCGCGATTCATGATCGCAATACGCCCCGCCATCGTCATGGCTTCTTCCTGATCGTGCGTAACCATCACACAGGTCGCACCCACACGTTCGAGGATATCGACCACTTCCAGTTGCATGCGGTCACGTAGCTTTTTATCCAGCGCCCCCATCGGTTCGTCCAGCAGCAGCAGTTTAGGACGTTTTGCCAGGCTGCGCGCCAGCGCCACACGCTGTCGCTGACCGCCGGAAAGCTGATGCGGTTTGCGTTTGGCAAATTCCTGCATATGCACCAGGCCCAGCATCTCGTTGACCCGGCTGGTAATTTCAGCTTTCGGCAACTTGTCCTGCTTCAGGCCAAAGGCAATGTTCTGCTCCACCGTCATATGTGGGAACAGCGCGT
Source organism: Citrobacter sp. JUb117 (assembly GCF_024809055.1). Taxonomy (NCBI): domain Bacteria; kingdom Pseudomonadati; phylum Pseudomonadota; class Gammaproteobacteria; order Enterobacterales; family Enterobacteriaceae; genus Citrobacter; species Citrobacter sp. JUb117. The sequence goes on along the minus strand of NZ_JANUFB010000001.1, from coordinate 347,612 downwards.
AGGACTGAAACATCATATTAATCGGGCGCAGATACGGCGGGACGTGTGCTAAATCGACACCATCGAGCATAATTTGCCCGGTGGTCGGCAGTTCAAAGCCCGCCAGCATGCGCAGCAGGGTTGATTTGCCGCAGCCGGAGGCCCCTAGCAGGGCAAATATTTCGCCTTTGTAGATAGTCAGGTTGACGTCATCGACGGCGTGCTGGCCATCGAAAGACTTGGTCAGATTACGAATTTCAAGCAGCGGGGTTAGCGCTTTACGGGTTTTCGCCTGTGGGCGGGGGGTCGCATCATTCACGTGAGTGCTCTCCGGCATAAAACAAAGAAACAGTGCAAATAACGCACCAGCATGGTGCGTATTGCCGGGTTATGAGTGTTCAGGGTTCGGGTGTCCCGGCGGACTTACGCGCCGCCGGGTCATCTCCCTGACGCGGGTTATTTCCCGCTTTTCACCTTGGTCCAGGCACGAGTACGGACACGATCGATCTTCGGATCCTGTACTTTCAGAGTGAACAACTTAGCTCGCACATCGGCCGGCGGGTAAATCCCCGGATTGTCACGAACTTCAGGGCTGACCAACGCCGTCGCCTCTTTGTTCGCGTTGGCGTAGAACACGTGGTCGGAAATATGGGCAATCACATCCGGACGCAGCAGATAGTTGAGGAACTGATACGCTTCGTCTTTATTTTTAGCATCCGCAGGCATGGCGAAAACATCGAAGAACGCCATCGCCCCTTCTTTTGGAATTGAGAAGGAAATATTGACGCCATTTTTCGCTTCTTTCGCGCGATTAGCGGCCTGCCATACGTCCCCTGCCCAACCAATTGCCACGCAGCTATCACCGTTTGCCAGATCGTTAATGTATTGAGAAGAGTGGAAATAACGAATATTCGGACGCAGCTTCAACAGCAGATCGGTTGCCGGTCCGGTGTAATCATCCGCTTTGGTACTGTTGGGGTCTTTACCCAAGTAATTCAGCACGGTGGCAAACACTTCTTCGGGGGCATCAAGGAACGAGACGCCGCAGCTTTTGAGTTTTTCCAAATTTTCCGGCTTCAGGATCAGATCCCAACTGTCGACCGGCGCATCCGCGCCCAGCACCGCCTTCACTTTATCCACGTTGTAGCCAATACCGGTGGTTGCCCACATATACGGCATCGCAAACTTGTTGTCTGGATCGTGTTTCGCCACCAGCTTCAGCAATTCGGGATCGAGGTTTTTCCAGTCTGGCAGTTTACTTTTGTCCAGCGGTTGGAAAACACCCGCAGTAAGCTGACGCTCAAGGAAGCTGGCGGAAGGAACGACAAGGTCAAAGCCAGTGCTACCCGCCATGAGCTTACCTTCCAGTACTTCATTGGAGTCGAACACATCATAAACCACTTTAATGCCGGTCTCTTTTTCAAAATTAGCCACCGTGTCGGGGGCGATATAATCAGACCAGTTATAAATATGCAGCGTTTTTTGTTCAGCAGCGAGCGTGCCGGCAGAGAGGGATATCAGAGCACCCGCAACCAGGCCTGATAACCATTTTTTATTTAAGGCGGTCATAATCTCTTTCCTTCTGAAAGTTCGTTAACAAACGAACAAAAAATTCACACTCTATGATATGCAAGAAACGTGCATATTCTTTCATTCAGCACAAATAAGAAAAGAGGCTTCCCCTGTGCCGCTATGGCTCGCTGATAATCGCGGAATCATTCAACATGCATTGCGGTCGCATGCAGCCCATAAAGGGTTCATTGAAGGATGACGTTTATAAGCCTCGCCAGAATAACTTTAGCCAGGATTCGAGGATATAGCCCAGTTAAAAAAACGTCTTTTATCAATTTTTTATGCAGGATTTATCTATGACATAAGGCAGAAGGCGTGGAAGCTAGGTGAATAATTCTTTAATAAAAGGTTAAATGCAGAATAAAAATAGGGTAATACGCAACCGCTCTGGCAGCGGCTGCGCTTTTGGCATCATTGCTCAGGAAATATTAATGGAGGAAATGGGTCTCAGTACCGCTGTTTTGCACATCTTCTTCAGCGTTAAATAACAGTTGATGCGCCCCGGCTTCAAGGATCACCATGGATATCTGCTCTTCGCTCTGGCGAACAAAACATTCGAACTGCTCAAACGTGACGCCCGGCACAACGTATAAAGACTGGCAAACCACCAGCTTTGGCAGATTATCATCCTGCATGTCCAGAAAGGCTTTCACCGTCAGCGAACTGGCATTAATGGATGACAGATCGGCGGCCAACGGCAGCAACGCCGATGGCCTGACTTCCGCCATCGCAGAGAACAGAATGACGTTATCCACCAAATCAATTTTCGCATCAAAGATGCCGTCAAAGTTTTGCATATGAGGTAAATGCAGCGCCTGACAGGTATCGCATTCAAAAAAACTCATGCCCAGGTCGTCGAGCCATTGACGCAACGTATCCAGAGTGGGAACGACCAGTGATGTCATAATAATGTGCGACCTCTTTCGATGAAAAAATTACCGGCACAGCTTACGCAAAAAGACCGCGTCATACCACGATCGCCATCGATATTGCGTTCAGCCGCCGATTTTAAGACAAAATTCCGGAGTTGCATGACGTTCGATCCACTTGATCATCCGTCCGGCAATATCAACCCCCGTGGTTTTCTCCACGCCTTCAAGCCCCGGAGAAGCGTTAACTTCCATGACCAGCGGCCCGCGGTCTGCGCGCAAAATATCAACGCCAGCCACATCCAGGCCCATGGTTCGGGCGGCTTTTATCGCGATGTCCCTTTCACGCGTCGTAATATTGGCAATACTGGCCACGCCACCGCGATGGAGATTAGAACGAAAATCGCCCTCTTTAGCCCGACGCTCAATAGCGGCCACCACCTCGTCCCCTACGACAAAACAGCGAATATCCCGCCCTTTGGCCTCTTTAATATATTCCTGCACCAGAATATGTGCGTTCAGTCCTCGAAATGCATCCACGACGCTCTCCGCGGCCTGACGCGTTTCGGCCAGCACCACACCGATACCCTGCGTGCCTTCTACCAGCTTCACCACCAACGGTGCGCCGCCGACCATATCAATCATGTCGCTGGTATCGTCCGGTGAGTGCGCGATTCCGGTAATCGGGAGATCGATTCCCTGACGTGCCAGCAGTTGCAATGAGCGCAGCTTATCGCGCGCACGGGTGATCGCCACCGACTCATTCAACGGATAACTCCCTAACATCTCGAACTGGCGCAACGCCGCCGTACCGTAAAAGGTAATCGCCGAGCCGATTCGTGGGATGACCGCATCAAAATGAGGGAGCTGGCGGCCCTTGTAATGAATCGAAGACGCCGCCGGACTAATGTTCATATAACAGGAAAGGGGATCGATAATCTCAACCAGGTGACCGCGCTGCATCGCCGCTTCACGCAGGCGCTTACAAGAATAGAGCGTTCCGTCCCGGGACAAAATGGCAATTTTCACCCTGCACCTCTCTGAAAGACCTGCTGAAAGCCGGCGTATCATACACCGGGTTAAAATCTTTAGCGCGTAGCCCATCCCTGTTTGTGCAAATATTCCAGAATAAAGGGGCGATTTTCTTTGATGATGGTGCGGCGAATATGATCGCTCCAGGTATCACGACGCGTGTTGCTGCCACGGGTCAGATAATACTGCGCAAGCTGTTCATCATAGTGAGCCAGGGCGTCCTTATCGAGCGGCTGGTATTGATTTTCATGCACCACAATGGCCGCAGGCAGCCGTGGCTTGATATCGGGATTATCTGCAGGCCAACCGAGACACAGACCAAACAGCGGCAGAACATGCTGCGGCAGTTTCAGTAACTCAGTTACAGACGCAATATTGTTGCGCAGTCCGCCAATATATACACCGCCAAGCCCCAGCGACTCTGCAGCCGTCAGCGCATTTTGCGCCATCATCGCCGTATCAACCACGCCCAGCAGCAGTTGTTCTGCCAGTCCCAGCTGTGCGTCAGGGCAAATCTGTAAATGACGGTTAAAATCGGCGCAGAACACCCAGAATTCGGCAGCCTTCGCCACGTGCGGCTGCCCACCTGACAGCGTCACCAGCGACTCTCGCAGGGCCTTATCCGTCACCCGAATAATCGTGCTGCACTGTAAAAAACTGGAGCTCGAGGTGCCTTGCGCGGCAGCTATAATCGCCTCGCGCTGCGCATCCGAAATCGACGCCTCGGTAAAATGGCGAATAGAACGGTGGCTGCGAAGTAAATCAATGGTTGGAGTCATCTCTTTTTTCTCTGGCTGAACGGGAAGATACGCTGGATGTTCGCGACATCAGCTGCGGCGCCAACAGTTGCGCAATGCGCCACATTAAAAACACAGCGGCGGGAAGCATCAACAAAACCCCCAGAAAAATCATCACCACACAGGCCAATGGACTGTTAAGCGGCGCGGGTAAGGTGAGATAATCGTTAAGCGACAATAGCGCCAGCGCTAACGACACCATACCGATCGTTTCCAGAATCAATATGCTTTTAGGTAACACACCCACAGTGCGCATACGTGGCCTCCCGGCGAAGTGGCTCGTAGTATAAAACGTTCCGAGTTCTCATGTTTAACAGATATAGAGTAGATGTATCAAAGCAACAGGCCGAACCTACTTTCCATCCGACATAAATCGCGGCATCATACAGTCATTCGCCATCTGGCCTGATAAGTTCGAGGAGAGTGAGATGTTTGCTGTTATTTTTGGTCGCCCAGGGTGCCCGTATTGCGTGCGCGCAAAAGAATTGGCAGAAAAATTAAGCAATGAGCATGAAGATTTTAACTTCCGCTACATTGATATTCATGCTGAAGGGATCTCAAAAGCCGATCTTGAAAAGACGGTTGGTAAGCCGGTAGAGACCGTACCGCAGATTTTTGTCGATCAGAAACACATCGGCGGCTGCACGGATTTCGAAGCATGGGCAAAAGAGAATGTGAATCTGTTCGCCTGATTGCCGTCTCTACGCCCTCCACTGGAGGGCGTAATCAGTGTTTTTTCCGCTGCTGATGCTGATTAAATAGGCTACTGATAAACAGAAAACACAATGCGCCAAGCGCGCACCAAAACACCGCACTAAACAACCATGCAAGCTCTTGCCACAGCGAACGTGTAGGCATAAACACAAATCGCATCAATAACAAACAACACGGTGCCGCCAGCATTGCACCGAGAAGAGGTCTAAGCACCTCACGACGATGGGAAAAAAAGCTGGCCGCTGCTCCTGGCAATATAAAAAACAACAACCCAACCTCAGGATGCCCAGCCGCCTTAAATGCTCCTTTCACGTTCAGCGTCAATGAAAGACACACCACAATAAAAAGCACAAAGCAGCAGATCGCACCCGCCCAACCTTGCCTATGTTTCAATCGTTCCTCCTGACACTCTCTATCGAACACTCTTTTCGCCCAAAGGCGTCCAGTCAGATAAAGTCGTTCGGCATTCCATGCCAAAAACGCACTCACACGATTCTTATAGCCGTTGAAACGTAATGAGATTAAACTAGCCGCATATATCGTCATGCTGCTTTATTTGGGGCTGTGTACGATGCTGTCGCCCCTTAATTTCTGGCAAAAACATTAGCGTAAATTGCCATTTCTTTCAATAGCTTACTAGTAAACAAGAAGTTAGTCTCCGTGAATATAAACGTCGCAGATTTGTTAAATGGGAATTACATCCTGTTATTATTTGTGGTCCTGGCGCTGGGGCTGTGTCTGGGGAAATTACGCCTGGGTACAGTCCAACTCGGTAATTCCATTGGCGTTTTAGTAGTCTCCCTATTATTAGGCCAGCAGCACTTTAGTATTAACACTGATGCTTTAAATCTCGGCTTTATGCTGTTTATTTTTTGCGTCGGCGTCGAAGCTGGTCCCAACTTTTTTTCGATTTTTTTTCGCGATGGGAAAAATTACCTAATGCTTGCTCTGGTCATGGTCGGCAGCGCAATGCTGATCGCCCTGGGACTGGGTAGGCTATTTGGCTGGGACATCGGCCTGACAGCTGGCATGCTGGCAGGTTCAATGACCTCCACGCCGGTGCTGGTCGGCGCGGGTGACACATTGCGCCATTCAGGGATGACAGGAACACAGCTGTCAACGGCTCTTGATAACCTGAGCCTCGGTTACGCACTGACTTATCTGATCGGACTGGTCAGCCTGATTGTCGGCGCACGCTACCTGCCAAAACTGCAGCATCAGGATTTGCAAACCAGCGCCCAACAAATCGCCCGTGAACGTGGCCTCGACACCGACGCCAACCGTAAGGTCTATCTGCCCGTGATCCGCGCCTATCGTGTCGGTCCGGAACTGGTTGCCTGGGCTGATGGTAAAAATCTGCGTGAGCTGGGTATCTATCGCCAGACCGGTTGTTATATCGAGCGTATCCGTCGCAACGGCATTCTGGCTAACCCGGACGGCGACGCTGTATTGCAGATGGGCGATGAAATTGCCTTAGTGGGCTACCCGGATGCACATGCCCGCCTCGACCCTAGCTTCCGTAACGGCAAAGAAGTGTTCGATCGCGACCTGCTCGATATGCGCATCGTCACCGAAGAGATTGTGGTGAAAAACCACAATGCCGTCGGTCGTCGTCTGGCGCAGTTAAAACTGACCGATCACGGCTGCTTCCTTAACCGCGTGATCCGTAGCCAGATTGAAATGCCGATTGATGACAACGTCGTGCTCAATAAAGGTGATGTGTTGCAGGTCAGCGGCGATGCCCGCCGCGTAAAAACCATTGCAGACCGTATCGGCTTTATTTCAATTCACAGCCAGGTCACCGACTTGCTGGCCTTCTGCGCCTTCTTTATCATCGGCCTGATGATTGGGATGATCACCTTCCAGTTCAGTAATTTCAGCTTTGGCATCGGAAACGCAGCTGGCCTGCTGTTTGCCGGTATTATGCTTGGCTTCCTGCGCGCCAACCACCCGACGTTTGGCTACATCCCACAGGGTGCGCTGAACATGGTGAAAGAGTTTGGCCTGATGGTCTTTATGGCGGGCGTCGGCTTAAGCGCAGGCAGCGGTATTGGCAACGGCCTCGGTGCAGTCGGCGGACAAATGCTGGTAGCGGGCCTGATTGTCAGCCTGGTGCCGGTGGTTATCTGTTTCCTGTTCGGCGCTTACGTATTGCGCATGAACCGCGCCCTGCTGTTTGGCGCCATGATGGGCGCACGAACCTGTGCACCGGCGATGGAAATCATCAGCGACACCGCGCGCAGCAACATCCCTGCTTTAGGTTATGCAGGCACCTATGCTATTGCCAACGTCTTACTGACGTTGGCGGGGACACTGATCGTCATCGTCTGGCCTGGCCTCGGTTAAAATTTACCCTTTTATGAAATTTTTTTGCAGATAAGCAGAACTTTTCTTCAAGGTGTCAGTCATAACTATTGCCACTGCTTTTCTTTGATGTCCCCAATTTGTGGAGCCCATCAACCCCGCCGTTTTGGTTCAAGGTTGATGGGTTTTTTGTTGCCTGAAATTTGTCTCCCTTCCTATCCCTTCGACCAATTTGCATCATGCCGGTTATGGCACATACTTTTACACGGTGCTTTTGGTGATGGGGTGCGCAATGTTACTTGCAGGCAAAGTCGCGGTGATTTTCGGGGGCAGCGGTGCAATAGGGTGTGCGGTTGCGCAGGTGATGGCACGCGAAGGGGCACATGTGTTCCTGGGTGCACGTAGCCAGCAAAATCTCGATCAGGCAGCGAGCCACATTCGCGCGTCGGGTGGCTCGGCCGACACCTTTATCATCGATGTGCTCGACGAGCAGTCGACAGCTGAGCAGGTTATGCACCTTGTTCAGAACACCGGGGGGATTGACGTGGTGGTCAACGCCACCGGCTTTATGCACGATCAGGGTAAACATATTGACGCATTATCCCTTGCGGAGTTTATGCGCGGCATCATCCCTTTTCTCACCGCACAAGTCACGATCTCTAAAGCTGTCTCGCCACATATGGGCGGTGAGCGAGCAGGAACGATTATCACCGTTGTTGCCCCAGCGGCGTCCATGGCGATGCAGGGGCATCTGGGCCACATCGTTGGCTGCGCGGGAATCGAGGCATTTATTAAAGCGCTCGCCAGTGAGCTTGGCCCACAGAATATTCGCGTCCTTGGCGTGCGATCGCATGCCATTGTTGATGCAGTGCAAGCAGGGTCTTATACCGGGGAAATATTCGCCGCAAAAGCGCAGTCAATGGGGTTAACCGTCGAGCAATGGCTTGTTGGAGCCGCACAAAGTACGATGCTTAAGCGTCTGCCAACGCTGGCACAAATCGCCGAGGTCACAACGTTTCTGGCATCAAACCACGCCAGTGCGATGACCGCGACGGTAGTAAATGTCACCGGGGGCGCAACCGTCAGTTGATAAGCTGTGTCAGTACTACGACAGCCCGGCGATGCGCTCAACCATCACCAGGATATCGTCTCGCTGCAGCGGTTTTTTATCGGTCACAAAATGCAGCGTCATGCCTTCAATAAAGGCATCCAGCGCACGGGCCATAGCGGGGTCAAACCACTGCTCTAAGGTTTGTTGACTGCGTTGCATCCAGTTTTGCATCACCGTTTTCAAAGCCGGTTTACGGCTGGCGAACGCGTACAACTGGTACATAATCTCCATGTTATCCGGCGTGGTGACCTGCGAACTGTAAATCATCTCAGTAATGGCATGACAGGCCTGTGGCGCATCCATCACGTCCATAAAAAATGCCTGATATTGCCGCGACATAGTTTCGGTAAAATGACCGAATGCCTCCATCAGAAGCTCATCGATTCCCGAAAAATAATAGGTCATTGAACCCAACGGCACCTGCGCAATCGTTGCAATCTTACGATGCGTAACTGCATGAATACCATAAGTTATTACTGCGTCCAGCGTAGCCTGAACTATTTTTTCCCGCCGTTGTGGATCGTTCGCGCGTCGCACCGCATTTCCTCTTCTTGCATTTGTGTACAAATGTACACAACCTTGCTAATGTTGTCTCCTTTCCTCATTTCTTTGGCTCGAATTCATGACTGGCATCTCATCACGCAAAGCCTTAAGACGCCGAACCTGGGCGCTGTTTATGTTTTTCTTTTTACCAGGATTATTAATGGCTTCCTGGGCAACGCGTACCCCAGCCATCAGAGATATCCTCTCCGTTTCTACCGCTGAAATGGGGGCAGTATTATTTGGACTCTCTATTGGTTCGATGAGTGGCATTCTTTGTTCGGCCTGGCTAGTGAAACGATTTGGCACGCGGAAAGTGATCCGCACCACCATGTCATGTGCGGTTGTTGGTATGGCGATCCTTAGCGTGGCGCTATGGCTGCATTCCGCCTGGCTATTTGCGTTTGGGCTGGGGGTTTTTGGTGCCAGCTTTGGTGCCGCAGAGGTTGCCATTAACGTCGAAGGTGCAGCGGTTGAGCGTGAGATGAACAAAACCGTGCTGCCGATGATGCATGGTTTTTATAGCCTCGGCACCCTGGCAGGCGCAGGCGTCGGGATGGTGCTCACCGCCTTTAGCGTTCCCGCCAATGCGCATATTCTGCTGGCGGCACTGGTGGCTATTGCGCCAATATTTATCGCCATCAAAGCGATTCCTGACGGCACCGGTAAAAATGCCGCTGACGGTTCTCACTCAGCCGAAAAAGGGCTGCCCTTTTACCGTGATATCCAGCTGCTGCTCATCGGCGTCGTGGTACTGGCGATGGCATTTGCCGAGGGTTCCGCCAATGACTGGCTTCCGCTCCTGATGGTAGACGGACACGGATTTAGCCCGACCTCAGGCTCCCTGATTTATGCCGGGTTTACGCTGGGCATGACCGTCGGACGGTTTACCGGCGGCTGGTTTATCGATCGCTACAGTCGCGTCGCGGTCGTACGCGCCAGTGCGTTAATGGGCGCGCTGGGTATTAGCCTGATTATCTTTGTCGACAGTTCGTGGGTCGCAGGTGTGTCCGTTATCCTGTGGGGACTCGGTGCGTCGCTGGGCTTCCCGTTGACTATTTCAGCCGCCAGCGATACCGGCCCCGATGCACCAACCCGCGTGAGCGTTGTGGCAACCACCGGCTATCTGGCCTTCCTGGTCGGGCCGCCGCTGCTGGGCTATCTGGGTGAACACTATGGCCTGCGCAGCGCCATGTTGGTGGTGCTGGCGCTGGTGCTGGTTGCGGCCATCGTCGCGAAGGCTGTCGCCAAACCAGACGTTAAAAATACCCCTGTGACGGAGAACAGCTAATGGCTATTAAGTTAATTGCAGTCGACATGGACGGCACCTTTTTAAGTGACCAAAAGACCTACAACCGTGAACGGTTTATGGCGCAGTACCGCCAGATGCAAGCTCAGGGGATTCGCTTTGTGGTCGCCAGCGGTAACCAGTACTACCAACTGATCTCTTTTTTCCCCGAGCTGGCCGATGAAATCTCTTTTGTGGCGGAAAACGGCGGCTGGGTCGTTAGCGAAGGGGAAGATGTGTTTAACGGCGAGCTGGCTAAAGACGATTTTCAGACTATCGTGGATCATCTGCTAACGCGCACCGACATTGACATTATTGCCTGCGGAAAAAACAGCGCCTACACCCTGAAGCACTACAGCGACGAGCTAAAATCCGTCGCCGCCATGTACTACCACCGCCTCGAATTTGTTGATAATTTCAACAACATCAACGATGTATTTTTCAAATTCGGGCTGAATATCTCTGAAAAACAGATCCCGCAGGTTCAGTCTGCACTGCATGACGCGATTGGCGACATTATGGTTCCAGTGCATACCGGCTACGGCAGCATCGATTTAATTATCCCTGGCGTACATAAAGCAAATGGTCTGCGTCTGCTGCAACAGCGCTGGAATATTCGCGATGAGGAAGTCGTGGCGTTTGGTGATGGCGGTAATGATATTGAGATGCTGCGTCAGGCGGGGTTCAGTTTTGCGATGGCCAATGCCAACGATACCGTGGCCCGTGCGGCAAAATATCGTGCGGGGTCGAATAACGAAGAAGGCGTACTGGATATTATCGACCGGGTGCTAAAAAACGACGCACCGTTTACGCAATAACACCTCAGCACAGACGGCAACAAAAGAATGGCATGATCTCTTCATAATCCGCGTCACATTAACCCGCTGGATAAATATCTCCAGTAACTATTTTCAGGTGATCTGATGATGAAGAAGAATGTACTTATGGCGGCATTATTGCTGGGGTTTGCGGGAACTGCGCTGGCACAAAGCGTCACCGTTGATGTACCAAGCGGTTATAAAGTTGTCGTGGTTCCTTCTTCCGTGAGCGTGCCGCAGGCGGTCAGCATGACCACCGCGCCACAAACGGTTTATGTTGCTCCGGCTCCTGCGCCGGCACCCGTTTATCGTGTACATCCTTATGCACGGCATGTCGCCAGCGTAGGCGAAGGGATGGTTATTGAGCATCAGATTGACGATCACCACTAAGTTCGCGTAAAGCCCGGGCAGCCGTCAACGCCTCATCGATTTTCAGCCGGACCAGGGTGTCGCTTCAGCTCTCTGGCTTTCAGCTATATCCGTTTTGCTGTTCAGAGATATTCAAGTAAAAGCGCAGGTAGTCAGGTGTGGGCTGGTCCGGCTGAAAATTGCCGACGTGTTTCCGTAAGGCCGGGAGAACCAGCATGGATGCTGGCTCAGGGCGCGTTTTGCAAGGACGCTACCTCGCGCCCGGCCCGATAGCCTGGAGGAATAAGCGGAGGGAATTGCGAAGCAACAATTTTCCTGCCGGGATTGTAAAGGGCGTGGCGAAGAACGCCCTTTACACGTTCACAGGAATCAGTGCCTCGGAGAAACGATGAACATGAGGTGAACGGAACCCTTTCTCTGAGAGAGCATATTCATCCCCCCCGCCGCCAACACATGTTGATGCTTTCTGATACCGAGACGTTAACTGAACGGTATTACGGATAGCCGGGCTTTATCCTTCCCGTGAATCCCCTACCCGCTTATCTTTCAGGAAAATAAACATCAGCGCCAGCCACAGTATCCCGCTGGCCAGATTAAACAGGCTAAACAGGCCGTTACCGCCGAGTAAATAAGCATGTTTGCTCAGCTCAATACCAACGGTAAAAATCAGCATCTGCAGCATGCCCATCGCAGCGGAAACCGTCCCTTTGCTCATGTCGCTGGCAAACAGCGTCAGGCGTACCAGCCCGGCATTCGCCACGCCAATCCCAAACGCATAAACACTCAACCCTGCCGTCATCCACAAATAGGCATGGGAAGAAACCACCGTGGCCGCCGCGGCAATAATCAGCCCCACGGCGATTGGCCAGCCGCCCATAATAATCAGCGACCGTACCGTGCGTCGTGCGGTCAGGCGCGCCAGCACGAGGTTACCGGCGATCAGCGCACCAAAAATCGGCACCTGTAGCAGACCATATTCATAGCTGCTCAGCTGTTCACCGCTAATAATGATAATCGGGGATTGAGCGATCCACGCCAGCAACGGCAGACTGACAAAGCCCAACGCCAGGGCACCGGCGACAAAACGCACGTTCTTCAGCACCAGCTTGTAGTCTTTGCCCAGCTCTTTAATCGACAGCGTTTCACCGAGTCGGGTCGCGGTTTCAGGCATCGCGCGCTGCAGGCCAACAAAGGCGATGGCGGCCAGTACCGCAAACAGTACAAACATCCCTTCCCACGGCAGCACGTGCACCCAGGCAGCGCCGACCAGCGGGCCCAGCAACGGGGCAATCAGCGCCACGTTCGCCATCAGGGCGGTAATTTTAATGCATACCGCCTCTTCAAAGGATTCCTGAATCGCGGCATAGCCCACCGCGCCAATAAAGCACAGGCTAATGCCCTGCAAAAAGCGCAGGAAAGTGAATTGTTCAATGTTCTGCGCAAACAGCGTCGCAAGGCAGGTAACAATGAACCACACCACACCGGTTAACATCACCGGCCGACGACCAATACGATCCGACAGCGGTCCTAATAACCACTGCAAAAACATGCCGCCTGCCAGGTAAGCGGTCATGGAGGTGGGAACCCAGTCTAATCCGGCCTGATATTGCTCCACCACCGCCAGCATACCGGGCTGGATCATATCGTTGCCGATATACGTAGAGAATTCGTAAAGCACCAGACAGAGAGGGAAAAGTAATGCCTGACGCCCCAGTCGGGCGCCTGAAGATAAACGGTTGTGCATGCAGTCTCTTAACCAATGAAAAAACGCGCAAAGTGTAATAAATGCGCCGGACTGGTGATAGTGAATTATGTGATTTGGCCGCAAAATGCGCACATTTTTACACTCAGTTTCACAATGCTCTTTTGCTTTAAGGTTAATTTAAGTTGAACCCGTTATCATGCTCTATAGACGTCATTAATTATCTTAAAAATAGTCATTTAGCTGACAAATAAGACAACACCGCTTTTTATCCCGCTAAAGCGAACTTATGCTCTGCCTGATGGGACTCTTTTAACTACTGTCGTGAATCTGGATGTTATGCTGGAAAATCTGAACAACTCGCTATTTTACCTGATCAACGCCACGCCGGACTCTGCGCAATGGGCGATCGCGTTTGCCATCTTTATTGCTAAAGATCTGATCAGCATCGTGCCGTTGTTAGCTGTAATCCTGTGGCTTTGGGGCCCGCGCGACCACGTGACGACTCAGCGCAAACTGGTGATCAAAATGGCGCTGGCAATAATTGTCAGCCTGGTCATTTCATGGCTGATAGGACATCTGTTCCCACACGATCGCCCGTTTGTTAACCACATCGGCTACAACTTCCTGCACCATGCACCTGATGACTCTTTCCCAAGCGATCACGGCACCGTTATTTTCACCTTTGCACTGGCCTTTATATTCTGGCATCGCCTGTGGTCTGGCGCCCTGTTTATGGCGATTGCCGTGGCGATCGCCTGGTCACGGGTGTACCTCGGCGTACACTGGCCGCTGGATATGCTGGGTGGGTTCCTGGCAGCGTTAATCGGCTGCCTGAGCGCCCAGATGATCTGGCAACGGTTCGGCACCTCGCTGTATTCCGCGTTGCAGGCCTGCTATCGCACCTGCTTCGCCCTGCCGATCCGTAAAGGCTGGGTGCGTGACTAATCCACGGTAAAAAGAGTAGTATTAAGCGCGCGATATGAAACGCTTATTCTACTCACCAGGGGAACTATGGAAACACGACGCGACGAGCGTATTGGTCAATTGCTGCAGGCGCTGAAACGCAGCGATAAATTACACCTTAAAGAAGCCGCGACGCTACTTGGCGTATCTGAGATGACCATCCGTCGCGACCTGAATAATAACGATGCCCCGGTCGTGTTGCTGGGGGGATATATTGTTCTGGAACCCCGTAGCGCCAGCCATTACTTAATCAGCGACCAAAAGTCCCGGCTGGTGGATGAGAAACGTCGCGCGGCCCAACAAGCTGCGAGCCTCGTTCAAGCGCATCAGACGATCTTTTTTGACTGCGGCACCACCACGCCGTGGATCATTGAAGCTATTGATAACGATCTGCCTTTCACCGCGATTTGCTACTCGCTGAATACCTTTCTGGTACTCCAGGAAAAACCGCTGTGTCGCGTCATCCTATGTGGCGGTGAATTCCACGCCAGCAACGCTATTTTCAAACCACTCGATTTCCAGGAAACGCTGAACAACCTGTGCCCGGATATCGCGTTTTATTCTGCGGCTGGCGTACACATTGACAAAGGTGCAACCTGTTTTAACCTGGAAGAACTACCGGTGAAGCATTGGGCGATGTCGATGGCGCAGTATCATGTACTGGTGGTGGATCACAGCAAGTTTGGTAAGGTGCGTCCCGCTCGGATGGGTAATCTGAAACGCTTTGATAGCATCATTAGCGATACCCGTCCTGACGATGAGTTTGTTGATTACGCAAAAGCGCAGCACATTAAACTGGTGTACTGAAATGACATTGCCGGACGCACAAACGCTGTCCGGCAATAACGGTGATTAAGAGAACCAGCCACCAAACCACTGGTGGAATTTCATCATCACAAAGTCCCACATCCGGCTAAAGAAACCGCCCTCTTCAACGGCCTCCATCACCATCAGCGGACGCTGTTCAATGGATTTCCCGTTCAGCTGGAAGTCGATCGTCCCGACAACCTGGCCTTTCTTCAGTGGCGCGGTTAATTGCGGTTCGGTCAGTGTAAAGCTGGCTTTCAGATTTTTAAGCTGACCGCGCGGAATAGTCACCGAACCGGCTTCGCCTGCGCCCAGGTTAACTTCACTCTTATCGCCGAACCAGACGCGCTGGGTCACAAAGGTGGCATCCGGTTTAATCGGCGTGACCGTTTCAAAGAAGCGGAAGCCCCACGTCAGCAGCTTCTCTGACTCATTGAATCGAATACGGTCGGTTTTCGCTCCCAGCACTACCGAGATCAGGCGCATATCGCCCTGGGTGGCGGAAGCCACCAGGTTATAACCCGCGCCCGTCGTGGTGCCCGTTTTCATCCCGTCCACGTTCAGGTTGGTGCTCCACAGCAGGCGGTTGCGGTTCGGTTGGCGAATTTTATTAAAGGTAAACTCTTTTTCTTTATGAATGGCGTACTCTTCCGGCACATCGTGGATGAGTGCTTTACCGAGCAAGGCCATGTCGCGCGCGGTACTGAACTGCCCCGGCGCATCCAAACCATGCACCGTCTGGAAGGTGGTATTCGTCAGTCCCAGCTTTTGCGCATAGCCGTTCATCAAACCAATAAAGGATTCCTGGCTGCCAGCCACGTAATCTGCCAGCGCGATACATGCATCATTACCCGACTGAATAATAATGCCTTTGTTCAGATCGGAGACCGCTACCTGATCGCCGGGTTTCAGGAACATCACTGAAGACCCACGCAGAGCCGGGTTGCCCGTCGCCCAGGCATCTTTTCCTACGGTAACCATGTCGTTCAGGTTAATTTTCCCGGCCTTCAGCGCCTGGCCAACCACATAGCTGGTCATGATCTTGGTCAGACTGGCTGGATCCAATTTCTCATCAGCATTGCCCTCCGCCAGCACCTTGCCGCTGGCGTAATCCATTAAGATCCACGCGCGCGCATCCACGCTCGGCGGCGCGGTGGGTTGCTCTACCGCCTGTGCGGTCGGTGCCAAAAGGAATAACAGCGCTGAACCTGCGGCGAAACTGCGAAGGGAAGAGAAGTATTGCGTCATAAATGCCACCCGAGTATCCATTCCAAAAAACCACGTCATAACACACCATGTTTACACAAACTGCATCGGCCAAACCCGCGCAGAAGCGGCCTGATGGATGACGTGTAAAATAAGTGCGGTGAGTAATAACGCACTAACGAGCTTAAAGAAACCGTAAGTTGGTAAAGTTTTTAAAGTTTATGCAATAACACTGCGCTGCGCCGCTTTCATCACGATTTTTTTACGTGTTGTTGCGTAAATATTAGGTTTACCCCACCATGTAACGGGTTTAATACCGAATGCAGCCATCAAGCTGCTCAATGATTACGCGGGGTTACTATGATTACACTGTGGGGTCGCAATAACTCGACCAACGTGAAAAAAGTGTTGTGGACGCTCGAAGAACTGGAACTGCCGTATAACCAAATACTGGCGGGCGGGCAGCACGGTATCAACCGAGATGCTGACTACCTGGCGATGAATCCAAACGGTCTGGTCCCCCTGCTACGCGATGATGAAACCGACGTTTTACTGTGGGAATCCAATACCATCGTCCGCTATCTGGCCGCCCAATACGGGCAAAAACGGCTGTGGATCGATGCCCCGGCAAAACGTGCAGAAGGCGAAAAATGGATGGACTGGGCTAACCAGACGCTAAGCCCTGCTCATCGGGTCATCTTATTTGGTCTGGTCAGAACACCGGCAGAACAACGCGACCAGGCGGCCATTGACGCAGGCGCGAAGGTTTGCGACAACCTGTTTGCCATGCTCGACAACGCGCTGGCCGACCAACAGTGGTTCTCCGGGGACGAGTTTGGTACCGGCGATATCGCCATCGCCCCGTTTATCTACAACCTGTTTAACGTTGGCCTGAGCTGGACCGAACGTCCTCACCTTGAGCGTTGGTACCAGCAGCTTACCGAACGTCCAGCGTTCCAAAAAGCGGTGATGATCCCGGTCAGCTGATGCTGCAGCGCTGCGGCTACCGGGGGCTCACCTTCAGTAGTTGCCCGTCGGACTCGTCGGTTAACACATACAAATAACCGTCTGGTCCGACACGCACATCGCGGATCCGCTGTCCTCTTTCGCGTAAAATACGCCCGTCCTCAGTAACCTGATTCCCGTTAACGCTTAAAACGATCACATCCTGGTCTTTTAACGCGCCAATAAACACCTTCTGCCGCCACTGCGCAAAGGTATCGCTATTGTAAAAAGCCATCCCGCTGACCGCCGGCGACTTTTCCCAGTAGAAAACAGGCTGTTCCGTACCCTCAACAATTCCACCTTTAGCCTCAGGTATTTTTAAACCGCTGTAGTTCATCCCCCAGGTCGCTAACGGCCAGCCGTAGTTTTTGCCTTTCTCGGGGATATTAATTTCGTCGCCACCGCGCGGGCCATGTTCGTTGAGCCACAGCGTGTCACTCCAGGGATTCATCGCCATCCCCTGTGGATTACGGATGCCATAGGACCAAATCTCAGGTCGAGCACCGGCCTGGTTCACAAATGGATTATCCGGCGGAATGCTGCCCTCATCGGTCAGTCGCACCACCTTACCCTGCAGCTTGTCCAGATCCTGAGCGGTAGCGCGCTGGTTATTTTCACCCAGACCAATAAACAGGTGGCCTTTACCGTCAAACACCATGCGGCCACCAAAATGGTTGCCGGTTGAAAGTTTTGGCATCTGGCGAAAAACCGTCTGGAACGCCTGCAGATGTTTGAGATCGTCGCTCAGTCGTCCATAACCGACTGCCGTACCGGCCTTACCCTCATGGTCGGCTTCAGCAAAGCTGAGCCAAACCCGCCGGGAACGTTCAAAATCCGGGGCGAGCACCACATCGAGTAACCCCCCCTGACCGTGCGCCCAAACCTTTGGTACCCCGGTTAGCGGATCGGAAAGTCCTTCCCCCGCCTGCCATAGTCGCAACTGTCCACCCCGCAGCGTGAGTAATATGCCGCGGTTGTCAGGTAAAAAGGCCAAGGACCAGGGGTGATCAAGTTTGGTTTGCAGCACCTCAACCTTCAGCGCAGACGGTTCGGCACTGGCGTGAGGGGCAAACAGTAACAGTGGGGCCGCACAGAGAAAGAGTCGCCGCATAACACCTCCTTAATGGCTCTGCATAAAGCGTAGCCAGCAAGGGGCAATTTCCCGCAACTTTTACACAATCTTAACGAAAAGGGGGAGCGCCCTCCCCCGGATTCAGACATGTTCCAGCGTTGAGTACATTTGCAAACACTGGATACTCAGCGTCAGCGTTGTCAGGCAGTTTTCCAGTTTCTCTGCGTTAACGGCGATAAAGGTCGGACAATCGTGATGTCCGCTCATCAGACAAACAGCCGCGGCGGCTAACGCGCCTTCAGCACGGCGCAGGGCATTCCACTCTTCCTGGTCAAGATGCATACCGTGGAGCTGTGATTGGTCATCATGCAGTTCGCGATTCAGTGCAAAAAAATTATCACGCAGACGATCGCTCTCACTCACTGACATATAGCCTTTCGCTTTCCTCAACAACAGATAAGCGGCGAGATCGATACGGGCGTTTATCAACTTGTTGAGAAGATCGGTTCTCAGTCTGTCAACGACCATACTTTGTTCCTCCTCTTTCCAACCATGGTGCAACTTAATAGTATGGTCGTTTTTTGAACAAATTGATGCTCCACGTCAATAAACCCTAATTGATTAACATTATTTACAATGTTACAACGCACAGAGAAACCGTCTGTTTCTGACGTAGCGATAATTTTTTGCTATACCTGATGGGGTTACTGTCGCGACACGGATGATGAGGGGTCTATGTCAAAAGCAAATGATGCCGAGAAGATACGCACGCTATCAAAGATAGACCTGAATCTGCTCACCATTTTCTGTTTAATTTATAGCGTAGGGAGCATTACCCGCGTCGCCGATATGCTGAATATTTCTCCCTCGGCTGTCAGTCAGTCGTTAAAAAAACTGCGCGAACTGATGGGAGATAATCTTTTTGTCCGCAGCGGCAATGCGTTATTACCAACCGTCTATTCCGACGAGCTTTACGACAATGCAATCCCGATTATTGATAAACTGTCGCTGCTAATGCCACATACTTCCCCGGCATCCAGAAAAAGGCTCACGCTGTATACGGAATCGTTTATTTCACCGATCGTTATTCCCGACGTTACGGAAAAAATAATCAGCAATAACGCGGATATCAGTCTCCTGCATCTTACCGCTGATTTAAATGAGCAGAGTATTATCGAACTGCTCACGATGCGGCAGGCTGATGTTGTTTTTTCTACCTTTTCCGTGGAATCAGGCAGTATTTCCTGTCACAAAATATGTGATATGCGGCTGGTACTGGCAGCGTCACAAAATAATACGTTGTATGGTCATTCGATCAGTGAGGAAATGTTCAGAAGTGCCAATCTGGTGGGTTACAACACTAAAAACGAGAAAATAATTTATCACCGCAGCATCGTGGATAAAAAATTCAGAACCGGGGATCGCTGCCTGCTAACCTCTTCTTTTACCGCGATACTCACGATTGTCGCGAATACCCAATGTTTAGGGGTGATCCCGGAAAAAGTCTTCGCCACGCATGCGCCACTTTATGGCCTGAAAAAAATCAATACGCCGTTCCCGTTACCGCAATTCAGTATTTTTGCCTCATCGCGCAAAGAAACCAATACCCATAAGCTCCTGGCGCCAATTCTCGCCGATTTACAAGCATCCTCCCTGTTCTGAAAACCAGGGAGAACACCCGTTGTGATTAAGGGTTAGACATGGATCCGGGTAATACGCCAAATATTATTGGCGTATTCCTGTACCGTTCTGTCCGACGAGAAGTACCCCATATTGGCAATATTATGCAGCGATTTCGTCGTCCACTCACGGGGAGTACGATACAACTCATCCACAGAGTCCTGGCAATCAACATAGCGGCGATAATCCGCTAACACCTGATAATGGTCACCAAAGTTGATCAATGAATCGAGGATGTTACGATACCGCCCAGGATCCTGTGGACTAAACAGGCCGGTGCCAATTTGCGTCAGTGCCTGATGCAGTTCGGCATCATTCTCAAAAATCGTTCTTGGGTTATAGCCGTCACGTCGTAAGGCGTCGACTTCCGGCGCCTTATTACCAAAGATAAAGATGTTATCTTCGCCGACATATTCCTGCATTTCAATATTCGCCCCGTCCAGCGTGCCAATGGTCAACGCACCATTTAAGCCAAACTTCATATTGCTGGTACCGGAAGCCTCGGTCCCTGCCAGTGAAATTTGCTCGGAAAGGTCCGCCGCCGGAATAATTAGCTGCGCCAGGCTGACGCTGTAATCCGGGATAAACACCACCTTCAGCTTGCCGCCGATTTGTGGATCGTTATTCACCCGCTGTGCCACGTCATTTATTAAGCGAATAATCTGTTTCGCCATGTGGTACGACGAAGCAGCCTTACCGGCAAAGATATTCACACGAGGAACCCAGTTTTCCTCCGGTGCAGCTTTAATACGGTTGTAGCGTGTAATCACGTGGAGCACGTTCAATAATTGACGCTTGTACTCGTGAATACGCTTCACCTGTACATCAAACAGGGCCGCAGGATCCACCACCACCCCGTACTGGGTGGCAATATGGTGCGCCAGCCGCTGTTTATTTTTGTGTTTCGCGCGATGCACCGCATCGTTCACGCTTGGATAATCAATATACTGTTTCAGATCAGCAAGCTGCATCAGGTTAGTGCGCCAGTTCTGACCGATATTCTCATCCAGTACGTTTGCCAGCGGCGGGTTCGCCAATGCCAGCCAGCGACGGGCCGTCACGCCATTCGTGACATTAGTAAACCGCATCGGGAAGATACGCGCAAAATCAGCAAACAGTGATTCCGTCATCAATTTTGAATGTAATGCCGACACGCCGTTCACTTTATGACTGACCACGACGGCCAGCCAGGCCATCCGCACCACCCGGCCATGCGATTCATCAATTAACGAGACCCGTTTAAGCAGCTCACTGTCATCATGATATTTATCCGCCACGGATTTCAGGAAGCGATCGTTAATTTCAAAAATAATTTGCAAATGGCGCGGCAGGATCCGGCTCAGCATCTCTACCGGCCATGTTTCCAGCGCTTCACTCATCAAGGTGTGGTTGGTATAGGAGAAAATCTGACAAGTCACGTCAAACGCATCATCCCATGCAAATTGATGATTATCGATTAACAGACGCATCAATTCCGGGATCGCCAGAACCGGGTGGGTATCATTAAGGTGAATCGCGATTTTATCAGCCAGATTATGATAAGTTTTGTGCAGTTGATAATGCCGGCTCAATATGTCCTGAATGGTCGCTGAGGCCAAAAAATAAGCCTGGCGTAGGCGCAGCTCGCGCCCGGCGTCGGTGGAGTCATCCGGGTACAGCACCCGCGAGATCTTTTCAAAATGGTATTTATTTTCCACTTCAACGGTAAAATCATCATTCAGATTTACTTTGCCTGAATTAACTTCACTATTAACCTGCACATTCCACAAGCGCAATGTATTGGTGCTGTCGGTGTTATAACCTGGGACAATCTGGTCATGCGCTACGGCCAGAATATCCTCGGTCTCAATCCAGCGGACTTTGCTGCCTTCTTGCTGAACACGACCGCCAAAGCGCACTTTATAGTGGGTATTATGACGCTTAAATTCCCACGGATTTCCGTATTCTAGCCAATAGTCCAGCGACTCCTTCTGCACCCCATTAACGATATTTTGTTTGAACATACCGTAGTTGTAACGGATACCGTAACCGCATCCCGGTAAACCCAACGTGGCCAGCGAGTCAAGGAAACAGGCCGCCAGACGTCCGAGACCACCATTGCCAAGCCCTGGATCGTTTTCTTCGTCAATCAGCTCTTCCAGATCCAGCCCCATGGCCTCGAGCGCGCTGTTCACTTCGTCATAAATCCCCAGAGACAGCAGCGCATTCGACAATGTACGCCCAATCAGAAACTCCATCGACAGGTAATAAACCTGGCGGGCATCCTGAGAGAATTGCGCCCGGTTTGAACGATGCCAGCGTTCAACCATGCGATCGCGCACGGCATATAGCGTAGCGTTTAACCATTCACGTTTAGTGGCAATGGCCGGATCTTTACCAATGGTAAATAAGAGTTTATTGGCAATATCATCCCTGAGTTTATCAACATCAATTTCGGCGGCTGTAGGAAGTGGGGAAATATACATGTCAGCGTGACCTCGTAGAATCGGACAGGGGCAGAAAAATAAAATAAAAATAAAGCACAAATAAATTTATGAGCGTTGATTCTTTTGCGGGCTCACTTCATGACGAGTAATAGAATGAAGTTCATTCATTAATAAGCGCCAGCTTAAACCGGTGGCGAGCGAAATATAATATAAGCTCACACCATTAGCATAAAGGGTTCTCGCCATTTTAAGTTTTGACTGCAAAGCAATATCTTTCAAATTTAACCTCATGAATAACGCTCGACATATTAAATTTAGAAGACTTCTTCTCTATAGCCAAGAAGTGACACTTAAAGCCGGAATTAGACTCTCTAAATACCTTGCTCCTGCCGATAAGCCAATTACCGGTACTCCCCATTTAGAGCGTCCGACTTATGAACATCAGAGATAGATGTCACGCGATGGCATCTGTATAATCCCCCGATTACGAGCAATGTACAGTATAAGAAAATGGCAAAAATTGGTTTTATTTCACTAGGTTGTCCGAAAAACCTCGTTGATTCTGAGCGCATCCTGACTGAACTTCGTACCGAAGGTTATGACGTGGTGCCGAATTACGACGACGCGGATATGGTTATCGTTAACACCTGCGGCTTTATCGACAGCGCGGTACAAGAATCACTGGAAGTGATTGGCGAAGCGCTGAACGAGAACGGCAAGGTGATTGTCACCGGCTGTCTGGGCGCGAAAGTCGATCAGATCCGTGAAGTTCACCCGAAGGTGCTGGAAATCACCGGACCGCACAGTTACGAGCAGGTTCTGGAACACGTTCACCATTACGTGCCAAAACCAAAACATAACCCGTTCCAGAGCCTGGTTCCTGAGCAGGGCGTCAAGCTGACGCCGCGTCATTACGCCTATCTGAAGATCTCTGAAGGGTGCAATCACCGCTGCACGTTCTGCATCATTCCGTCCATGCGCGGCGATTTGGTCAGCCGTCCCATCGGCGAGGTACTCAGCGAAGCCAAGCGCCTGGTTGATGCGGGCGTCAAAGAGATTCTGGTTATCTCCCAGGATACCTCCGCTTACGGCGTGGATGTGAAGCACCGCACCGGCTTCCATAACGGTGAGCCAGTGAAAACCAGCATGGTTGATCTGTGCGAGCAGCTGTCGAAACTGGGTATCTGGACTCGTCTGCATTACGTCTATCCGTACCCGCACGTCGATGATGTCATCCCGCTGATGGCGGAAGGCAAAATCCTGCCGTATCTGGACATCCCTCTGCAGCATGCCAGCCCGCGTATTCTTAAGCTGATGAAGCGCCCAGGTTCGGTAGACCGCCAGTTAGCGCGTATTAAGCAGTGGCGTGAAATCTGCCCTGAACTGACCCTGCGTTCAACGTTTATCGTCGGCTTCCCGGGTGAAACCGAAGAAGACTTCCAGATGCTGCTCGATTTCCTGAAAGAAGCGCGTCTGGATCGCGTCGGCTGCTTTAAATACAGCCCGGTAGAAGGTGCGGGGGCCAATGCGCTGCCGGATCAAATCCCGGAAGAGGTGAAAGAAGAACGCTGGAACCGCTTTATGCAATTGCAGCAGCAGATCTCTGCTGAACGCTTGCAGGAGAAAGTCGGCCGCGAAATTCTGGTCATCGTCGATGAAGTTGACGAAGAAGGCGCGATTGGTCGCAGCATGGCAGACGCCCCGGAAATCGACGGCGCTGTGTATATGAATGGCGAAACCAACGTGAAGCCTGGCGATATCATCCGCGTGAAAGTCGAAAACGCAGACGAATACGATCTGTGGGGCAGCCGCGTTTAACTCATCGTCACCCAACAGTAGGCCGGATAAGGCATTTACGCCGTCATCCGGCCTACTGTTTATCCTTTAATCTTCGGGTCCAGCGCGTCGCGCAGGCCATCACCCAATAAGTTAAACGCCAGCACCGTCAGGAATATTGCCACCGCCGGGAATATCGCCACGTGTGGAGCAATCACCATATCCGCCCGCGCTTCGTTGAGCATCGCGCCCCACTCCGGCGTCGGTGGCTGAGCACCCAATCCCAGGAACGACAAACTCGCGGCGGAGATGATCGACGTCCCGATGCGCATGGTAAAAAAGACCACGATCGACGAGACCGTCCCCGGCAAAATATGGTTGAAGATAATGGTCGTATCGCTGGCGCCAATGCTGCGCGCCGACTCAATAAACGTCTGCTGTTTGAGCACCAACGTATTCCCACGCACCAGTCGCGCAAAGGCTGGAATGGAGAAGATAGCGACGGCAATTATCACGTTAGCAATGCCGCTGCCGAGCACCGCCACCACCGCTATCGCCAGCAGAATACCCGGAAAAGCGAATAGCACATCGCAGATACGCATAATCAGCCGATCCCACCAGCCTTCGTAATAACCTGCCAGCAGACCCAACACCGTACCTATGGCCGCGCCAATAAATACGGCAAACACCCCTGCCGCCAGCGAAATTTGCGCGCCAACCAGCACGCGGCTAAAAATATCCCGCCCCAGCGAATCGACGCCAAACCAGTGCAACATCGACGGCCCATCATTGAGGCGGTCATAGTCGAAGTAATTCTCGGCATCAAACGGCGTCAACCAACGGGCAAATATCGCCACCAGGATCAAGGCCAGCACGAATAACCCGGCGATCATCGCCACACGCTGGCGACGAAAACGCCGCCAGAACTCGTGCCACGGCGTGCGGATCTGTTCAGGCTTAACGAGCGGCATTGCATTTAAAATCGCCTGTCGGCGCCAGTTAAAAAATCGCATCCTTACTTGTACCTGATAGCCGGATTAATGGCGGCATAGAGCACATCCACCACTAAGTTAATAAGAATAAACTCCAGAGAAAATAACAGCACCTCGGCCTGAATCACCGGGTAGTCTCGCATTTCAACCGAGTCCACCAACAATCGTCCGAGCCCTGGCCAGTTAAAGACTTTCTCAACCACAATGGAGCCACCAAGCAAAAAGCCAAACTGCAGCCCCATCATCGTGACGACCGGGATCATCGCGTTACGCAAACCGTGTTTTAACACCACCCAGGTTTCACTCACCCCTTTTGCCCGCGCGGTGCGCATGTAATCTTCGCTGAGCACATCGACAAACGAGGCGCGGGTAAAACGCGCCAATACCGCTGCCACCGCAGCGCCCAGCGTGATAGAGGGCAGGATATAATGCTGCCAGGAATCCGCGCCCACGGTGGGTAACCAGCCGAGCTCCACGGAAAAAATCTGCATTAACAGCATGCCGAGGGCAAACGCCGGGAAGGAGATCCCGGTGACCGCAAGGGTCATACTCAACCTGTCCGGCCAGCGATTTCGCCATACGGCGGCGATGATCCCTGCCGTCATGCCAAACAAGACCGCCCACGTCATGCTGGCAATCGTCAACCAGAATGAAGGCATAAAGCGGCTGGCAATCTCTTCAGCAACCGGACGACGCGACACCATCGAGGTGCCAAAGTCACCTTGCAACACGTTCGTCATGTAATGCCAGAACTGAACATGCAGAGGCTGGTCCAGACCCAACTGCTGGCGCACCAGCTCAATCACCTCAGCGTCGGCCTCCGGTCCGGCAATCAACCGGGCCGGATCGCCAGGCAGCAAATGAACAAATAAAAACACCAGCACCGCGACGATAAGTAGCGTTGGAATCAACCCCAGCAGGCGCTTGAAAACATAATTAAGCATCAGACTCCCTTCGGCGGCCCCCGCTGTTCAGGGGCCGAATGAATAGCTTATTGCAAATCCGCATCATCAAAACTAAATCCGGTGTCCGGCATAATCCAGAATCCGGTCAACTTGGTACTGTGCGCAGAGATCAGTTTCTCCACCACCAGCGGGATCCACGGCGACTCTTTCCAGATGATATCCTGTGCATCTTTGTACAATCGCGCTTTTTCGCTCGGATCGTTCGTTTGCAGCGCCGCGGCTAAATCGCTGTCCACCTGCTTGTTACTGTAAAACGCCGTATTAAACAACGTTGGCGGCCAGTTTTGCGAAGCAAACAGCGGTGATAATGCCCAGTCAGCTTCGCCCGTCGACGCCGACCAGCCGGTGTAGAACATCCGTACCCCGCTCTCTTTCTGCGCCTTACCTTCAACTTCTGCCGCCCGCTGTCCGGCATCCATCGCCGTCACCTGCGCCTTCACGCCGACCTGCGCTAACTGCTGCTGGGTAAATTGCAGCACTTTCTGCGCGGTGCTGTGATTATGCGATGACCACAGCGTGGTGGTAAAGCCGTTGGGATAACCCGCCTCTTTCAGCAACTCACGGGCTTTCGCCGGATCGTAAGGCCACGGCGTATAGCTTTGCGCGTAGGCTATCGCGGGCGGCAGCACGCCGGTCGCCGGTGTGGCGTAACCGGCAAATGCCACTTTTACCAACGCCTGGCGGTTAATGGCATAGTTCAGCGCCTCACGCACCTTCGGATTATCAAACGGTTTTTGCGTCACGTTCATGCTGATATAACGCTGCATGATCGACGGACTGGCAACCAGTTCCAGGTTTTTGTTCTTCGCCAGTAATGCGGCCTGCTCGTAAGGGATCGGGAAGGCAAATTGTGCCTCGCCGGTCTGCAACATCGCCGCACGGGTGTTATTGTCGGTCACCGGACGCCAGGTAATCGTATCAAGCTTCGGCAGGCCCTGCTGCCAGTAACCAGCGAACTTTTTCACCTTCACAAAATCGGTCTGATTCCAGGTTTCAAGCTGATAAGGCCCGGTACCCACCGGATGGAAGCCGATATCTTTACCGTATTTCTTCAGCGCCGCCGGCGATATCATTGCCGTTGCCGGGTGCGCCAGGATATTAATAAACGCCGAGAACGGCTGTTTCAGCGTGATCTTCACCGTCGTCGCATCAACGGCCTCGGTGTTAGCGATATTTTTATACAGGTTATAGCGTTTAAGATGATTTTCCGGATTGCTGGCTCGCTCAAGGTTAGCTTTCACCGCCTCTGCATTGAAATCGGTGCCATCCTGAAACTTCACCCCCTGCCGCAGTTTGACGGTATAGGTTAAGCCGTCATCGGAAACGGTATAGCTTTCTGCCAGCACATTTTTCAGCTTCATCTCTTTATCAAGACCGAAAAGCCCCTGATAAAACGACTTCGCCACCGCCTGCGACAGCGTGTCATTCGCGTCATAGGGGTCGAGCGTAGTAAAATTAGATCCTACCGCCACCACCACGTCTTTAGCCGACCAGGCAGGGGACGCAGCCAGTGCAGAGGCAACCCCCAGCGCAACCAGCCATTTACGAGCAACAATTTGTCTCATGTTATTCTCCTGAACCCTGCCTGTTATAGACGCGAAAGCGCATTTTCCACCTGCGGACGCGCAACATAATGCCCTGGCCCCACTAACTGGAGTGACACCGGGGAAATCTCTTCTCCGCGCTTGCGGATATTGCTGGGGATATCATCCGACAGCAGCACCCGCTGCGGCCGCTGATGAGAGGGATCGGCAACCGGAACCGCCGCCATTAATTTGCGGGTATACGGATGCTGCGGATTTTCAAACACCGCCCGACGGGGACCAATCTCGACAATCTGCCCCAGGTACATCACCGCCACACGGTGGCTGATACGTTCGACCACCGCCATATCGTGAGAAATAAACAGGTAGGCGATGCCCATTTCTCGCTGGAGATCGAGCAACAAATTAATAATCTGCCCACGAATCGAGACATCCAGCGCCGAAACTGATTCATCGGCAATGATCACTTTTGGATTGAGCGCCAGCGCCCGGGCAATACAGATACGCTGACGTTGGCCACCGGAAAACTCGTGCGGATAGCGCCAGGCGTGTTCAGGGAGTAGCCCCACCCGCTCCAGCAGCCAGGCGACCCGTTTTGCCGCGGCGTCCCCTTGCAGTAGCCCGTGCACCCGCAGCGGCTCGAGAATGGAATAACCTACCGTCTGACGCGGGTCGAGCGACGCATAGGGATCCTGGAAAATAAACTGAATATCCCGACGGAGCGACTGAAGCTTGCTGCTGGCCAGCGTGTCTATCCGCTGACCGTTAAAGGTGATCTCCCCGTGCTGAGACTCCACGAGTCGCAACAACGCCCGTCCGGTAGTAGATTTACCACAGCCGGACTCCCCGACCAGCGAGAGCGTTTCGCCTGGCCACAGATCAAAACTGACGTTTTCCACCGCATGCACCTCGCGGGTCACGCGATTGAGAATGCCGCTGCGCAGCGGGAAACGCGTCACCAGATTACGCACCTGCAGGATCGGCTCGCCCGCCACCACCGTGTCCTGTTCAGTCTGCGGTTCACGGTGGTCGGGGTCCTGCAGCGAAATCAACGGGAAACGGCGCGGCAGTTCATGTCCGCTCATGGCCCCGAGCTGCGGCACGGCAGCCAGCAGCGCTTTGGTATAGGGATGTTGCGGGGCGTGAAAAATCTGTTCCACGCTGCCCGTTTCTACAGCTTCACCCTGATACATCACCAGGACACGGTCGGCAATATCGGCAACCACGCCCATATCGTGGGTGATAAAAATCACCCCCATGGCCATGTCCTGCTGTAATACTTTAATTAACTGCAGGATCTGCGCCTGAATGGTGACATCCAGCGCGGTGGTCGGCTCATCGGCAATCAATACCGCCGGACGGCACGACAGCGCCATCGCAATCATAACCCGCTGGCGCATACCGCCAGAAAGCTGATGCGGAAAGCGCGATAAAATGGCCCTCGACTCCGGTATCCGCACCTGGTCGAGCATCCGTTTGGCCTCTTCCATCGCCGCCTCACGGCTAGCCCCCTGATGCAAACGAATCGACTCGGCTATTTGCTCGCCGACGGTGAACACCGGATTGAGCGACGTCATCGGCTCCTGGAAGATCATCGCGATATCCGCCCCGCGCACATGGCGCATCTGCGACGCGCTCTGTTCGCCCAGTTCAATCACCTGCCGGTTGCGTCGCCGAAGCAACATCTCATCGCAGCTCACCTCTCCGCCCGCCTGTTCAATCAGGCGCATCAGTGACAGCGCGGTGACCGACTTTCCTGAACCGGACTCGCCAACAATCGCCAGCGTTTCCCCACGCTTGAGGCGAAATGACAAATTGCGTACCGCACTGACCCGCTTCTGCTCCTGCGCAAACGCAATGTTCAGATTGCTAACCGCCAGTACATCGTTGGCGTCAAGCTCATCACTGTGTGGCAACGGTATCTCCTTTTTCCCGGTAAATACCGGTGGTTGGCGTATCGCCAGCGTATCCCCAGGCACGGTACATGCCTTCACTGTTAAACGGTAAGGCCACGTTACCTTCATGATCGACGGCAATAAGCCCGCCGCTACCGCCGAGCGCCGGTAATTTTTCCATAACTACGCGTTCGCAGGCCTCTGACAAGCTCAGCCCGCCATAATCCATCAGCGCGGCAATGTCATATGCTGCCAGCGCGCGTATAAACACTTCCCCGGTTCCGGTACACGAGACCGCCACGCTGGCATTATTGGCATAACAACCGGCACCTACTAACGGGCTATCCCCGACGCGCCCCGGCAGTTTGTTGGTCATGCCACCGGTCGAGGTCGCCGCCGCCAAATTACCGTACTTATCCAGCGCCACCGCGCCAACGGTGCCCATTTTGCTGCCCTCATCCAGCGGCGTACCGCCGTGATCGAGCACCGTTTCTCCCGCTGTACGTGCGTCCAGTAGCTGAGCATACCGCTCTGGCGTCGAGAAAATATCCGCACTCACGCGATCCATGCCCTGCGCATGGGCAAAATTCTCCGCCCCTTCGCCTATCATCATAACGTGCGGGCTTTTTTCCAGCACCAGACGGGCCGCGAGGATCGGGTTACGCAGGTGGCTGACGCCAGCGACGGCGCCTGCCTGCAGCGTATTTCCGTCCATCACGCAGGCATCCAGCTCATGGGTTTCATCACGGGTAAATACAGCGCCGATTCCGGCATTAAACAGAGGACACTCTTCCAGTAAGCGTACGGCTTCAGTCACCACATCCAGCGCGGTTTGGCCCGCCTCCAGCATTCGTTGCCCTACTTCAACGATATCTGACAATGCCTGTATATAACGCAATTCCTGTTCCTGACTCAGCTGCGCGCGGGTGATTGCGCCAGCGCCGCCGTGAATTGCAATGACTGCTTTGCCCATTTTTATCGTCCATTTAGGTGGCAGGAAACGTGGTTATAAATAGCAGAATTTCGGTGAGTTATTGATTCGATTTTCGAATATAGAAAGATGCAGACGTCATGTAAAGATAAAGGCCTGCACCTAAGACTGAGGTGGCATACTGTCTGCGTCTGTTTTCTGACATAATGATCGGATTCGATTTTGCCTCGCAGGAGTCTTCTCATGGAATTTACCGCCGGACTGATGCCGCTCGAAACGGCACTTTCACAAATGCTGTCGTCGATTACCCCACTCACCGCCGTTGAAACACTGCCGCTGGTGGAATGCTTTGGTCGCGTGCTGGCAACCGACGTCGTCTCACCGATTGATGTGCCGGGATTCGATAACTCGGCAATGGACGGTTACGCGGTGCGTTTAGCGGATTTGCAATCCGGTCTGCCGCTTGCTGTCGCAGGTAAAGCCTTTGCCGGTCAGCCTTTTCATGGGGAATGGCCTGCGGGAACCTGCATCCGCATTATGACCGGCGCACCGGTGCCCGCCGGCTGCGAAGCCGTGGTGATGCAGGAACAAACAGAACAAACTGATGATGGTATTCGTTTCACCGCAGAAGTTCGCGCCGGACAAAATATTCGTCTACGCGGAGAAGATATTGCTCACGGCGCGGTGGTGTTTGCCGCAGGGACGCGTCTGACAACCGCTGAGCTCCCTGTGCTAGCCTCGCTCGGCATTGCCGATGTGCAGGTTGTGCGTAAAGTGCGCGTGGCGCTATTTTCTACCGGTGATGAGCTACAGCTGCCAGGCCAACCGCTGGGTGACGGTCAGATTTATGACACCAACCGCCTGGCCGTACACCTGATGCTGCAACAGCTGGGCTGTGAGGTCATCAACTTAGGTATTATCCGCGACGATCCTCACGCCCTGCGCGCGGCGTTTATCGAAGCCGACAGTCAGGCCGATGTGGTGATAAGCTCCGGCGGTGTATCGGTCGGGGAAGCGGACTACACCAAAACCATTCTCGAAGAACTCGGCGAAATTGCCTTCTGGAAACTGGCGATTAAGCCGGGTAAACCGTTCGCGTTCGGTAAATTGAGCAACAGCTGGTTTTGTGGCCTGCCGGGCAACCCGGTCTCTGCGGCCCTCACCTTCTATCAGCTGGTGCAACCGCTGCTGGCAAAACTGAGCGGCAACACCGCCAGCGGATTACCCCCACGCCAGCGCGTACGGACCGCATCACGCCTGAAGAAAACGCCTGGCCGTCTGGATTTCCAGCGCGGCGTATTGCAGCGTACAGCTGATGGCGAACTGGAGGTCACTACCACCGGTCATCAGGGCTCGCATATTTTTAGCTCCTTTAGCCTTGGCAACTGCTTTATCGTTCTGGAACGCGATCGCGGCAACGTTGAAGCCGGAGAATGGGTAGACGTCGAGCCATTTAACGCGCTGTTTGGAGGCCTGTAATGGCAGAACTCAGCGACCAGGAGATGCTGCGTTATAACCGGCAAATCATCCTGCGCGGCTTCGACTTTGACGGTCAGGAAGCGTTAAAAGAAGCGCGGGTGCTGGTCGTAGGACTCGGAGGACTTGGCTGCGCCGCAACTCAGTATCTGGCGGGCGCAGGCATCGGGCATTTAACCCTGCTCGACTTTGATACCGTGTCGGTTTCCAATCTTCAGCGCCAGACGTTGCATAGCGACGCGACCGTCGGGCAGCCAAAAGTGGAATCGGCACGCGATGCGCTGGCGCGTATTAATCCACATATCACCCTCACACCGGTGAATGCGCTGCTTGACGATGCTGCGATGCATGCGTTGGTTGTAGAGCATGACCTGGTGCTGGATTGCACCGATAACGTCGCCGTGCGCAATCAGCTGAACGCTGCCTGCTTTACGGCAAAAGTGCCACTGGTGTCCGGCGCGGCCATTCGTATGGAAGGACAAATCACCGTCTTTACGTATCAGGAAGGTGAAGCCTGCTACCGCTGTTTGAGCCGCCTGTTCGGTGAAAACGCCTTAACCTGCGTGGAGGCCGGTGTGATGTCACCGCTGATTGGCGTAATCGGGTCGCTGCAAGCGATGGAAGCCATCAAGTTACTGGCAAACTTCGGTAAACCGGCAAGCGGTAAAATCGTGATGTACGATGCGATGACCTGCCAGTTCCGGGAGATGAAGCTGATGCGCAACCCGGGGTGTGAGGTTTGTAGTCGGTAAAAAAGTCGGGTGGCAGCTTCGCCTTACCCGACCTACAACGGCTCGAACGTAGGCCGGGTAAGCGTTAGCGCCACCCGGCAACAGCATCAGATCGACGTACGTCCAAATGCGCTCTGCCAGTCGTGCGCAAATTTCGCCATGGCGGCATCCACGGCCGGGGAGCTAATTAGCTGCTGCGCCACATCCAGCGGCAGCGTAATGGCTTCACAGCCAGCTAACAGGCAGTCCAGCGCCTGACGCGGGGTTTTAAAACTGGCAGCCAGTACTTTGGCGTGCGGCGCGTGCATTTTCAGTAAGTTCTGTAAATCAACCACCGTCTGAATACCATCCCCGCCCTGCGCATCCACGCGGTTAACATACGGCGCAATGTATTCGGCCCCTGCCAGCGCAGCTAACAGCCCCTGTGCTGCACTGTAAACCGCGGTGCCCAGCGTTGGGATCCCCTCTTTCTTCAGCAGCTTAATCGCCGCCAGCCCTTCTGCGGTCACCGGTACCTTCACCACGATATCGGGAATCATTGCCCGCAGTTTATGCGCGTCGCTGACCATGCCCTCAGCGGTCGTTGCCATCACCTGAGCAAACAAACGCCCCTGCCCGCCAGTCGCGTCATGCAATTCCGGGAGTAACACCTCCAGCGCCTTTCTACCTGCCGCCACAATACTCGGGTTTGTGGTGACACCTGCCAGCGGAAAAATACGCGCCAGGGTTTTCACCGCATCCACATCAGACGTATCTAAATAGAGTTCCATAACCGTTCCTCAAAACTGATCGTTAGCATGAATCAACGGTAGCACGACGAAACCGCGCGGTTAGTTGACTCACGTCAATATAACTTTCATTCGAAAGTAATTTAATCTTTATACGAAAGAAGAGAGGCCGCTTATGATTTTCAATATCCAGCGCTATTCCACCCACGATGGTCCCGGTATCCGCACGGTAGTCTTCCTTAAGGGATGCTCTCTGGGTTGTCGCTGGTGCCAGAACCCGGAGAGTCGTGCCCGTACGCAGGATCTGCTGTATGACGCGCGTCTGTGTCTGGAGGGCTGTGACCTGTGTGTTCAGGCTGCGCCTGACGTCATTCAGCGCGCCCTCAACGGCCTGCTTATTCATCGTGAAAAATTGACCGATAAGTCGCTCACCGCACTGACCCACTGCTGCCCGACCCAGGCGCTTACCGTCTGTGGTGAAGTAAAAAGCGTAGAGGAGATAATGTCCACCGTGCTGCGCGATAAACCCTTCTACGATCGCAGCGGTGGTGGGGTAACGCTCTCCGGCGGTGAGCCATTTATGCAGCCGGAGCTGGCTGCGGCGTTGTTCAAAGCCAGCCATGAGGCGGGTATTCATACTGCGGTCGAAACCTGCCTGCACGTACCGTGGAAGTACATTGAACCTTCATTAGCGTACATCGATCTGTTTCTTGCCGATTTAAAACACATCGCCGATGTGCCGTTTAAGCAGTGGACTGACGGCAACGCCGCTCGCGTGCTGGAGAATCTGAAAAAACTGGCCGCTGCCGGAAAAAAAATGATTATTCGCGTGCCGCTGATTCAGGGCTTCAATGCCAACGAAGAAGCCATTAAAGCCATTACCGATTTTGCCGCCGATGAACTTCACGTCGGTGAGATTCATTTTTTGCCCTATCACACCTTGGGCATCAACAAATACCACTTACTCAGCCAACCCTACAACGCCCCGGACAAACCGCTGGATGCGCCTGCACTGCTCGAATTTGCCCAGCAGTATGCCAGCCATAAAGGTTTAACCGCGACCCTACGAGGATAACCGCCATGACCACACTGAAACTGGATACACTCAGCGACCGCATCAACGCACACAAAACAGCCCTGATCCACATTGTGAAGCCGCCGGTGTGTACCGAGCGCGCCCAGCACTATACCGAGATGTATCAACAGCATCTGGACAAACCGATCCCGGTACGCCGCGCGCTGGCGCTGGCGCATCATCTGGCGGAACGGACTATCTGGATCAAACATGACGAGTTGATTATCGGTAATCAGGCAAGCGAAGTCCGCGCCGCACCAATATTCCCGGAATACACCGTATCGTGGATTGAAAAAGAGATCGACGATTTGGCCGACCGACCAGGAGCCGGCTTTGCGGTCAGCGAAGAGAACAAGCGCGTACTGCATGAAATCTGCCCGTGGTGGCGCGGTCAGACCGTACAGGATCGCTGCTACGGCATGTTTACCGACGAACAAAAAGGCCTGCTGGAAACCGGCATCATCAAAGCCGAAGGCAACATGACTTCCGGCGATGCGCACCTGGCGGTGAACTTTCCGCTGCTGCTGGAAAAAGGCCTTGATGGTCTGCGTCATAAAGTCGACGAGCGTCGCTCGCGCATTAACCTGACCTGCCTGGACGATCTCCATGGCGATCAGTTCCTGAAAGCCATTGATATCGTACTGGATGCCGTTAGCCTGCATATCGAACGTTTCGCCAGCCTGGCACGTAAAATGGCAGCAACTGAAACCCGTGAAAGCCGTCGCGATGAGCTGCTGGCAATGGCAGAAAACTGCGATGTCATCGCCCACGAACCGCCAAAAACCTTCTGGCAGGCACTGCAACTGTGCTATTTCATCCAGCTTATCCTGCAAATCGAATCGAACGGTCACTCGGTGTCGTTTGGCCGCATGGACCAGTATCTCTACCCGTTCTATCGTCGCGACGTGGAGCTGAACCAGACGCTGGACCGCGAGCACGCCATTGAGCTGCTGCACAGCTGCTGGTTGAAGCTGCTGGAAGTGAACAAAATCCGCTCCGGCTCCCACTCGAAGGCATCCGCGGGCAGCCCGCTGTATCAAAACGTCACTATCGGTGGTCAGAATCTGGTTAACGGCCAGCCAATGGACGCGGTCAATCCGCTCTCCTATGCCATTCTGGAGTCCTGCGGTCGTCTGCGTTCAACCCAGCCGAACCTCAGCGTGCGTTATCACGCCGGGATGAGTAACGATTTCCTTGATGCCTGCGTGCAGGTCATTCGCTGCGGCTTTGGCATGCCGGCGTTTAACAACGATGAAATTGTTATCCCGGAATTCATTAAGCTGGGTATTGAGCCGCAAGATGCCTACGACTACGCAGCCATTGGCTGCATCGAAACCGCCGTGGGCGGGAAATGGGGTTACCGCTGCACCGGCATGAGCTTTATTAACTTTGCCCGTGTGATGCTGGCCGCGCTGGAAGGTGGTCGCGATGCCACCAGCGGTAAGGTGTTCCTGCCGCAGGAAAAGGCGCTCTCGGCGGGTAACTTCCACAACTTCGACGAGGTGATGACCGCCTGGGATACTCAGATCCGCTA
The DNA here is from genome assembly GCF_024809055.1 of Citrobacter sp. JUb117. Taxonomy (NCBI): domain Bacteria; kingdom Pseudomonadati; phylum Pseudomonadota; class Gammaproteobacteria; order Enterobacterales; family Enterobacteriaceae; genus Citrobacter; species Citrobacter sp. JUb117. The sequence continues at coordinate 311,708 of NZ_JANUFB010000001.1, read as the reverse complement.
CTACACGCGTAAATCCATCGAGATTGAGTATGTGGTTGATACCATGCTGGAAGAAAACGTCCACGACATCCTGTGCTCTGCGCTGGTGGATGATTGCATTGAGCGGGCGAAGAGCATTAAACAGGGCGGCGCAAAATATGACTGGGTATCCGGTTTGCAGGTCGGGATTGCTAACCTTGGCAACAGTCTGGCTGCCGTGAAAAAGCTGGTCTTCGATCAGGGTGTTATCGGTCAGCAGCAGCTGGCGGCAGCCCTGGCAGATGACTTTGCAGGCCTCACGCATGAACAATTACGCCAGCGTCTGATCAACGGCGCACCGAAGTACGGTAACGATGATGACAGCGTCGACACCCTGCTGGCCCGCGCTTACCAGACCTATATCGACGAACTGAAGCAATATCATAATCCGCGTTACGGTCGCGGTCCGATCGGTGGTAACTATTACGCCGGAACCTCCTCCATCTCGGCAAACGTACCGTTTGGCGCGGCAACAATGGCAACGCCGGATGGCCGTAAAGCGCATACCCCACTGGCAGAAGGCGCCAGCCCGGCCTCCGGTACCGACCATCTCGGCCCAACGGCGGTGATTGGCTCAGTGGGCAAGTTGCCGACCGGCGCGATCCTCGGCGGGGTGCTGTTAAACCAGAAGCTGAATCCGGCTACACTGGAAAATGAGTCCGATAAGCAGAAGTTAATGATCCTGCTGCGTACCTTCTTTGAAGAGCACAAAGGCTGGCATATTCAGTACAACATCGTCTCTCGTGAAACGCTGCTGGAAGCGAAAAAACACCCAGATCAGTACCGTGACCTGGTGGTGCGTGTAGCTGGCTACTCCGCCTTCTTCACTGCCCTGTCTCCGGATGCACAGGACGATATCATCGCCCGAACAGAGCATATGCTGTAATTTCCCGTAGGCCGGATAAGACGTTTTCGCGTCGCTATCCGGCAGCGATACCGCTTCAATGCCGGATGGCGCTGACGCTTATCCGGCCTACAACTGTGCTGTAATAGACGACGGGGAAACTTTCATTCGAAATTAAATTTGTGCTACAGGTCACATTGTTATTAGAATGTTTCTGGTTGCAGTGAAAGCCAGGAGCATATATGACCATCAACGTTATCGTCACCGACATGGACGGCACTTTTCTCGACGATGCCAAGCAGTACGATCGCCAGCGATTTATGGCGCAGTATCAGCAATTGAAAAAACGAGATATTGAATTTGTCGTGGCCAGCGGCAACCAGTATTACCAGTTGATCTCCTTTTTCCCTGAACTCAAAGACGAAATCTCTTTTGTCGCAGAGAACGGCGCGCTGGTGTATGAACACGGCAAACAACTTTTTCATGGTGAGCTTACCCGCCACGAATCCCGTATTGTCATCGGCGAGTTATTGAAGGATAAGCAGCTGAATTTTGTCGCCTGCGGACTGCAAAGCGCCTACATCAGCGAAAATGCCCCGGAGGCGTTTGTGGCGCTGATGTCAAAACACTACCATCGCCTGAAACCGGTTAAGGACTTTCAGGACATCGATGATGTGCTGTTCAAGTTCTCACTGAATTTACCTGATGGGCAAATCCCGTTGGTTATTGACCATTTGCATACAGCCCTCGACGGTATCATGAAGCCGGTGACCAGCGGGTTTGGCTTTATCGATCTGATAATCCCAGGTTTACATAAAGCCAACGGTATCAGCCGCCTGCTTAAACGCTGGAACCTGTCACCGCAGAATGTAGTTGCCATTGGTGATAGCGGCAACGATGCGGAAATGCTGAAAATGGCACACTATTCCTTTGCCATGGCTAATGCCGCCGACAGCATTAAAGCAATTGCCCGCTACCAGACCGATGACAACAATCATCAGGGCGCACTGAACGTGATTCAGGCCGTACTCGACAACACCTCACCGTTTAACGGCTGACATAAACCCGGAGTCCGTACTCCGGGTTTTACATCCCCATCAGAAATCCTCCAGCTCAGCGCGAGCGTGGGCAGAAACAATGTATTGCCCGATAAGCGTCAGCAGCGCTTGCGCATCCAGCTTAACCTTTCCATTTTCCTGCTGGCGTAACACATCGCCGGCCACCACGATTGCAACCGCATGTTTTCGCGGGTTAAAGCGAATAACCTGCATAAACCGTTTGGTGGTGAGATTCGGTTGATAATCATCGTCCATGAAGAATTCAATCGTCATCGAACTGGAAATAATCGTCAGGTTATAGTCGGCAATATTTTTTAGCGGTAGCGGCTGAGGCAACCACGGGCTGGCGATCGCGTCCTGCGTCAGCACCAGTAGCGGCTGTCGCGTTCGTCGTAAGGTGATAATGCCCAACAGCCCAAAGGTAATTCCGCCGAAAGGAATCAACACGCACCAAGGGCTGACCGTTTTGAACAGCAGCAAAGCCCCACCGCCCAACAGCATCACCAGGCCCGCAATTATCATATACCATGCCACTTTCGCACTCATCCACAGCGCCACCGAGCCTGTTGCCAGCCCGGCTTCGGCTTCAAGTGTCTGGCGATAGACCTTACGTTGCGCGGTGATTTTTGTCGACAGGGTGCGTGAAAGCGATAGGCTCAACACATCCGCATCGGCGAATAGACCACCGAAAAAAGCGTTATCACCTGCGGCAACCGGGCGTAAAGCCCGCGCCAGAAGTTCACTATCGAGCGGTACTGTCAGTGCCGCAATACGTTCACGCGTCGTCGGATGGCTATCCATTGGATGCGCTATTTCATTATCGAGACTGTTCTGCAGCGCAAACGGTCCGATTTTCTGTAACGCGACAAGCAGATCGACAAGCCAGTTGGTGCTGGTCACACGCCCATGCAAAAGCTCCTCCAGAAATCGGGAAACCGGCACATCCAGCACCGATATCCGTAGTAACGCCGACGCGAACGCCGCTGGAGATGAGACTTTTGCACCCATATTATCCGCCGCATATTCACGGATCCTGGCCCAGTCACTGACCGCTTCATGGAAGGTCTGCAAAAACCATAGGCCCATATCCAGCGACGGGCGCAGCACAATGCGGTCAAGCCAGGAAATCCCCTGCGAGCTGCTCGCCATCTGTTCAAGACTGTTTTGCATCCCGGCATACAGAGGAACGAAGCGCAGGCTGTACTGCGTATCCTCGCCGGTAAAATGTCCCAGCTCATGGCCAATCACCGCTGCCGCTTCCGCGTCATCCAGCAATGCCATATAGGTTAGCGGCAAGTAGAGCGTATTACCCGTGAGTCGTTTGCCCTCTTCAATTTGTACGGTATTGGCGGTGACAAAGAAGCCGTCAAAAAATCCGACCACGATATTGTCAGGCAGCGTCAACTCTGCACGCCGGGTGACGTCACGTATCCATTGCCAGAGCGCCGGGTTATTCGAGACGGTGACATTCACCCCGTAAATCTCCGTATCGTCAGGTTGAAAGAGAGCGAAACAGCGTCTGATGGAAGTCAGACTTTTTAATAGCATCCAGAGGATCGCGCCGACGGCGACCAGGATTACCGCCGCCAGTTTGAACCCACCCGCCCCGCCAAAATGCGACATCAGCCAGGTAACTTCCGATAACGCCAGACAAATCGCCGCCAGTCCGCAGGTCACAATTTCAGCGGCCATCATAAAAGGCAACAGGCGACGGCAACGCGTAAATGTGCGAATCAAGATGCTTTGGGAATGGCGCGAAGCGCGGGCGCTGGTTGTACATAGCCCCACTGCCGCCCCCACAACAAGCAAAGCCGCACCGCCAAGCGCTATCGCCAACATCGCTAGCGCCTGTCGGAGCAGCCCCTCAGCATCGCCTTCGAGAACATCGGCTACCCGCCAGTACTGCCATAGCGCATAACTAAGAATGCAGACTGGAACGGTGAAGAGATGAAGCGTGCCTTTTCTTTCCATTGAAAAATATCCTTTTATCAACCTGCACCGCCCTCTTAGTGCTGGCCTTTAGCGGGCAAAATCTCCCAGAGCAAAGAAGTATAGATAGTCCCACTTGTTGCTGGTTAACGTTTTTATCCAACAGCCCCCATTTTATCGATAGGTCAGCCCAACGCTCACTTACCCATCCGCGCGCCTTACTGATTTTTAAACTTGCATTAACTTACTTTTAACTTATATTATCATTTGCAAGTTAAATTAGTTTCGAATGAAAGTTCATGCGAGGTGGTTATGGCTCTTACTTTTACCAGCGACACGTTGCCTGCCGATCACAAAGCGGCAATCCGTCAGATGAAGCGGGAACAGCGGGCGCAGCTTGGCGACGTCCAGCAGATCTTCAGCCAGATTAGCGAGACCATCGCCACCCGCGTGGCGGAGATCAACGCGCTTAAAGCACAGAGTGACGCGGTCTGGCCGGTACTGCCATACGCCGATATTCAGGCGGGCACCGTCACCGCTGTGCAGCGAGAACTGATTAAACGTCGTGGATGTGCGGTCATTAAGGGTCATTTCCCCCGCGAGCAGGCGCTGGGTTGGGATCGCTCAATGCTCGATTATCTCGACCGCAACCGCTTTGACGAGGTCTACAAAGGACCGGGGGACAATTTTTTCGGCACCCTGAGTGCATCGCGTCCTGAAATCTTTCCGATCTACTGGTCACAGGCACAAATGCAGGCCCGCCAGAGTGAAGAGATGGCTAACGCACAGTCGTTTCTTAATCGCCTGTGGACTTTTGAAAGCGAAGGTAAGCAGTGGTTTAACCCGGACGTCAGCGTGATCTATCCTGACCGTATTCGTCGCCGCCCGCCGGGAACCACCTCCAAAGGGCTCGGCGCACATACAGATTCCGGCGCACTGGAGCGCTGGTTGCTTCCGGCATATCAGCGCGTTTTTGCTTCTGTTTTTAACGGCAATCTGGCCGATTACGATCCGTGGCAGGCGGCGCATCGCACTGACGTCGAAGAGTATACGGTCGATAACACCACCAAATGTTCGGTGTTTCGCACCTTCCAGGGCTGGACAGCGCTTTCCGATATGTTACCGGGCCAGGGGTTGCTACATGTGGTTCCCATTCCTGAAGCGATGGCTTATGTGCTGTTACGCCCACTGCTGGATGATGTTCCGGAAGATGAACTGTGCGGCGTCGCGCCAGGAAGAGTGCTGCCGGTTTCAGCGCAATGGCATCCCTTACTCATCGAGGCGTTAACCAGCATTCCGCAACTGGAAGCCGGCGATTCCGTATGGTGGCATTGTGATGTGATCCACGCCGTTGCGCCGGTGGAGAACCAACAAGGCTGGGGCAACGTGATGTATATTCCCGCCGCACCAATGTGCGAAAAAAATCTCGCCTATGCCCACAAGGTGAAGGCCGCGCTGGAGAAAGGTGCCTCGCCGGGGGATTTCCCGCGTGAAGACTATGAAACAAACTGGGAAGGACGCTTTACCCTGGGGGATTTGAATATCCACGGTAAGCGCGCGCTGGGGATGGAATAATCCTTCCCCTTTCAACGCCTTTAAAACAGTCCGGTTTTCTTCATTACGTGATAAAAACCGGATATTTTTTTATTCTACTGATACTGCAACCAGTTTCCATTTATCATTTTCTTTGAGCATAGTAACGTTAATCTCGCCGGATTCTCCATTTTTAAAAACAACGCTTCCAGACAAAGAACCAACATCATTTTCTACGTTGAAACTATCAAAACTGTATTCACTAATATCATCAAAATGAATAGACTCGGTTACAAGCTTAAAATCCTCACTGCCCATTTGTCTTTGCAGAGAAGAAGAGCTTGCCTGATAAGCCTGAACATATTGTCCATCACGGAGCAAGTCTATCTCTGATCGCGCAGCATCCTTCAATTCACCCATCGAAGAAAAGAGGAAAGTACCCAAGCCAATAAAAATAATCAGTGCGGCAATCACCGCTCCCGCAATAACAAATTTTCTTTTTTTCTTGTCTGCTAACAGACCACGAACCTGCCATCCCGCATCACGAGCCATATCAAAAATAGGGTCCGTAATTTCCGTTGATGCAAATTTATAGCTGTCAATTTTACCGAAGCTACCGTCTTCTTTTTTACCCCAGGATCCCCCAGCAGAAAACTCAAGACGTTTCCCGATTTGGACAGATTTGCTCAATCTGAACCCACCCAAATCTGCATCCCACTCAACATCGGTAGTTTTTTCCCGATAGCTAATCTGATTTTTACTTTCATTGAAAAACAGTCTTAGCTCATATTGTTTTTGCAATCCGTATTGACTGAAATAATCTTTCCACTCAGCATCTACGATATTCCAGGATGCAACGATATCATCGCCATCTTCACATAAAATGAAAGGATGCTCGTTGTTGTTGTTTAAACTCAGTAATTTTAATTTAAGATTGGCTAAAGAAAGCGGTTCCATCTGACTCATTTCCTTTCCTTGTGTAGGTAGTTATGGAAAGTATCTTAGCCACAATTGTGGCTAAGATTAATCAGCAGAACTTTTTTTCAGAAAAGTGCGGGGGTGGAATTATAAGTAAGTGACCGGGGTGAACAGGTGCAGCCAACACACCTGTAACACGAAAGACGACGGAATAATTATTCGACGCCTTTGCTACGCAGATAGTCTTCGTAGTTACCGGTGAAGTCGATCACGCGTTCCGGCGTAATCTCAATCACGCGGGTGGCCAGCGAGCTGACGAATTCGCGGTCGTGAGAAACAAAGATCAGCGTGCCCTGATACATTTCCAGCGCCATGTTCAGCGATTCGATAGATTCCATATCCAGGTGGTTGGTAGGTTCATCCATCACCAGAATATTCGGTTTCTGCATCATCAGCTTACCGAACAGCATGCGCCCTTTTTCACCACCGGACAGCACTTTAGCAGGCTTTTTGATATCGTCCTGGCTGAACAGCAGACGACCAAGGAAGCTGCGAACAACCTGCTCGTCATCGCCTTCTTGTTTCCACTGGCTCATCCATTCGAAAACGGTCATATCGTTTTCGAACTCATATTCGTGATCCTGCGCGTAGTAGCCGATTTGCGCATTCTCAGACCACTTAACGGTGCCATTATCCGGCTCCATGTCGCCGACCAGCACTTTCAGCATGGTCGATTTACCCACGCCGTTAGCCCCGATGATGGCAACCTTTTCGCCCACTTCCAACAGCAGATTGAAGTTTTTAAACAGCGGGCCGTTATCAAAACCTTTGGTCAGTGCTTCGACTTCCAGCGCGTTACGGAACAGTTTCTTATCCTGTTCGAAACGGATAAACGGGTTCTGACGGCTGGATGCTTTCACTTCGTCGAGCTTGATTTTATCAATCTGACGCGCACGAGAAGTCGCCTGACGAGATTTCGAGGCGTTGGCGCTAAAGCGGCTGACGAAGGATTGCAGATCGGCAATTTGCGCTTTTTTCTTGGCGTTATCGGCCAACAGACGCTCACGTGCCTGGGTTGCTGCCGTCATGTATTCATCATAGTTACCCGGATAAACACGCAGCTCACCGTAGTCCAGATCCGCCATATGCGTACAGACCATGTTCAGGAAGTGACGGTCGTGCGAAATGATGATCATGGTGCTGTCACGCTCGTTCAGCGTCTGCTCCAGCCAACGAATGGTATCAATGTCCAGGTTGTTGGTCGGTTCATCGAGCAGCAGGATGTCCGGGTTAGAGAACAGCGCCTGCGCCAGCAGCACACGCAGCTTCCAGCCTGGTGCCACTTCGCTCATCGGACCGTAATGTTGTTCTACCGGAATACCGACGCCCAGCAGCAGTTCACCGGCGCGGGACTCCGCCGAATAGCCGTCCATCTCGCCGTATTTAACTTCAAGATCGGCAACTTTGTAGCCGTCTTCTTCGCTCATTTCCGGCAGCGCATAGATACGGTCACGTTCCTGTTTCACTTCCCACAGTTCAGCGTGACCCATAATAACGGTGTCCAGAACGGTGAACTCTTCAAAAGCGAACTGATCCTGACGCAGCTTACCAATGCGTTCGTTCGGATCGAGGGAAACGTTACCCAGCGTCGGTTCGAGGTCGCCGCCGAGAATTTTCATAAAAGTGGATTTACCGCTACCGTTGGCGCCAATCAGGCCGTAACGGTTGCCGCCGCCAAATTTGACGGAAATATTTTCAAACAGCGGCTTACTGCCGAACTGCATGGTGACGTTGCTGGAAACTAACACTGGCGTATCCTGAAAGAAGAAATATGTGACGAACCGCTTATTATGCCATAAGTCTGGAATAAGATCGCGCCTCTCGTGCGTGAGGGTTAAAGTGAAAGCAAAGGGAAAAAAATGTGATTTAGTACACATCCGAATTCCTTGTTGCTCCGAATGCACATATAATGCGTGCCCAACACTACATAAATCTCAACCCACTAGCCTGCTTGGCTTCAGAATCTCGCAAAAATGAATATGAAATTGACAACGCTTTTCGCGGCGGCGCTCGCAGTAGTTGGTTTTTGTAACACTGCCTCAGCCGTCACGTACCCGCTGCCTACCGATGGTAGCCGTTTGATTGGCCAGAACCAGGTCATCACCATTCCTGAAGGCAACACCCAACCGCTGGAGTACTATGCGGCTGAATACCAGATGGGTCTGTCCAACATGCTGGAAGCCAACCCGGGCGTGGATACCTTCCTGCCGAAGGGCGGCACCGTGCTGAACATTCCTCAGCAGCTGATCCTGCCGGATACCGTGCATGAAGGTATTGTTATCAACAGCGCTGAAATGCGTCTGTACTACTACCCGAAAGGCACCAACACCGTGATCGTTTTACCGATTGGTATCGGCCAGTTAGGTAAAGACACGCCGGTTAACTGGACCACCAAAGTTGAACGTAAGAAAGCCGGTCCGACCTGGACGCCAACCGCCAAGATGCACGCAGAATACCGCGCTGCGGGCGAACCGCTGCCAGCCGTTGTTCCGGCCGGTCCGGATAACCCGATGGGTCTGTACGCACTGTATATCGGTCGCCTGTATGCCATCCACGGGACCAACGCGAACTTCGGTGTTGGCTTACGCGTCAGCCACGGCTGCGTGCGTCTGCGTAATGAAGATATCAAGTTCCTGTTTGAAAACGTTCCAGTCGGCACGCGCGTCCAGTTTATCGATGAACCGGTAAAAGCGACGACCGAGCCAGACGGCAGTCGCTATATTGAGGTGCATAACCCACTGTCTACTACCGAAGAACAGTTCGAAGGCGGGGAAATCGTACCGATTACGCTGACCAAGAGCATTAAGAGCATCACCGCTCAGCCGGATGTCGACCAGGCCGTCGTTGAGCAGGCAGTCCAGAACCGTTCTGGTATGCCGGTTCGTCTGAACTAAGCATCAAAAAATGCCGGATGGCGGCTGTCGCCTTATCCGGCCTACAGATTAAGTAGGCCCGATAAGCGCTAGCGCCATCGGGCATAATCCTCACATCATCTGCAGCAAACCATATCCCACCAGCGCCGCCCAGATCAGCATCGGTACCGAATACCAATGAAAACGCCACCAGATCCGTCGATCGTTTGCCATGCGTAAGGCAATAAGGTTCGCCAGCGATCCCGGTAACAGTCCAAAACCACCAATATTGACCGCCCAAGCCAGCAATACCGTTGGCGGGACGTAGTTCAGCAGCAAAATAGTGCTGGGCACATTACTGATAAATTGCGACAGGCCGATTGCCGTCAACCATAGACCGGGTTGCGAAAGCGTACCAACGTGGCCCGAAATGCCCCCGAGTACAGGTAACTGTGTCAACAGATGCACATCGATAAACATCGCCATAAACACCAGCAGCAGCGTCCAGTCCACACTTAAGATCACACGGCGAGCCAGCACCATAAAGCCCGCAGCGACAATCCCTAGCCCCCAAAGCTCAAGCTTGAGTTCCAGCGCCGTTAAAAAGACCAGATACAATGCCAGGCAACTCCAAACCAGTCGGGGTTGCCAGTCAGGTGCAGACGTGCCGGTATGATAGTGCAACGCTTTACGCGGAAAACTAAACCAGCACAGCGCCACCAGCGTTAGCATCATCGCACCGGCTAGCGGCGCCATTTGCCAGGTAAACGCGGTAAATGACAGCCCGGATCGCCCCCACATCAGGATGTTCTGCGGATTACCGATCGGCGTCAGCAGCGATCCAGCGTTGACCGCCAGTGCCTCAAAAATAATCAGACGATTCACCGGGATCGCGCACAGTTTTTTCAGGGTGATGGTGAGCGGAACCACAATAAACAGGGCAACATCGTTGGTAAGAAACGTCGACAGTAACGCCGCCGCCAGCACCATAAATATCGCCAGCTGACGTTCTGTTTTAAAGCGGCGGGTCATCTTGCGGCCTAGCACATCAAAATAACCGCTTAGCTCCACACCTTTGGTCAGAAGCATCAGCCCTGCGAGCGTAATAATCGTGTGCCAGTCAATGGCCCCCGGCCAGTTCCGGGGCGCAAACGGCGCGAACAGACTCAGTACACACCCGGTAATAATGAGTAGCTGGAAAAAACGATCGCGCTGCAATGCGCGTAATAAAGGAAAACTCATTCAGAGTCGGTGCCTTGCTGTTGGGTAAACCGGCTAAACGCCTCCAGCGTTTCCTTGCTCACGTGGTGTTCCATCCCTTCCGCATCGCGGCGGGCAATTTCCGGGCTGATGCCTAACATTAGCAAGAAATTTTCGACGATCTGATGACGTTCGCGACTCTCCTGCGCCAACTTCTCGCCTTCTGCGGTTAAGAACACCCCGCGCCATGGGATCATTTCAATCAACCCCACAGAAGCAAGACGCTTGAGCATCTTAGCAACGGTGGGCTGGGAAACGCCAAGCCGGGCGGCCATATCCACCTGACGCGCTTCTCCCACCTCAATAATGAGATCGGAAATCAGCTCCACGTAATCATCGATCAGTTCACGTCGGTGTGCCTCCCTGACCTGACGAAACCCTTCAACATGTTCCTCAACATTCACCAATTGCGTCACTTTTTTTGTTGTTGGCATACCTGCGCGACGACTCATTCTGCTTCCTCGTTCCTGTGACGCGTTAACAGCATCTGATTAGAGAACGGCCATTGTAAACCAGAGTTGCTTGGGCACAAAAATTTAACGTTTTAGCAATAGCTATATAATATAGCCTGTGCTATATCTGTATATAATAAAGACATCCCTCAAGGACTGATGGGAATGTGAAGTCAGGAGGTTCATATGAATGAATTCAAGAGGTGTATGCGCGTGTTTAGTCACTCTCCCTTTAAAGTACGGTTAATGCTGATCGCGATGCTGTGCGACATGATCAACGGCAAACCGGAGCAGGATAAACCTTCCGGAAAATAATGCGGCGTCGCGGTACGCCGCTTCTTTTTCCTGCCGTCTCCTCGATACGGTGGTCAGTTTGTCTCCCAATAACCCTTCTTTTTGTCCGTTTTGCCATCCCCTTCGCAAAACATTTTCTTTGTAGTAGTTGACCTTCTCCCGTACACACTCTATCTTTTCGCAGCCCTGCGTATATTGCGGCTCGCAGATGCGGACCTCATCCCTCTTCTCGCTCTCTCAGGCAGGCAATGACCCTTTGCGCCAGGGTAAGCACATGGCGTTTTTGCAACAGTGGCATATGAATTTAACCCTCAAAGATTCGCTTATTGCTCGTAGCCGGGTGCTAAGCCCGTGGACTGGCTTTTATTTCTTACAGTCTCTGCTGATCAACCTCGCACTGGGCTACCCGCTTAGCCTGCTTTATAGCGTCGCCTTTACCTGCATACTGCTGCTGTTGTGGCAATATGCACCGCGCACGCAAAAAACGCTGATCGGCATTTGTTCACTGATTGCAGCAATGTATTTTCCATTTGGTCAGGCTTACGGCTCGCCCAACTTCAATACCCTGCTGGCGCTGCACTCGACCAACATGGAAGAGTCCACCGAAATCCTGACCATCTTCCCCTGGTACAACTACCTGGTTGGCGTGTTTATCTTTGCCCTCGGCGTGCTCGCCGTACGGCGTAAAAAAGTCGCGACGAAACGCCGCTGGAACAAATTCGACAGTCTGTGTTTGCTGGTCAGCATCGTGGCGTTTTTTGTGACGCCGGTGCAAAACCTCGCCTGGGGCGGCGTCTTCAAATTAAAAGATACCGGCTATCCGGTGTTTCGCTTTGCCAAGGACGTTATCGTCAATAATTACGAGGTTCTTGATGAACAAGACCGCATGGCGAAGCTGGCGAGCGTTAAAGACACCTGGACTGTGACGGCGGTGAAACCTAAGTACCACACCTATGTCGTGGTGATTGGTGAAAGCGCCCGTCGTGATGCGCTAGGCGCGTTTGGCGGCCACTGGGACAACACACCGTTTGCCAGCAGCGTTAACGGCTATATTTTTGCAGATTACATCGCGGCCAGCGGATCAACGCAGAAATCACTTGGCTTAACGCTGAATCGGGTGGTCGATGATAAGCCGCAGTTCCAGGATAACTTTGTCACCCTCGCCAACCGCGCCGGATTCCAGACATGGTGGTTCTCTAACCAGGGACAGATCGGTGAATACGATACGGCAATCGCCAGTATCGCCAAACGCGCTGACGAAGTTCATTTCCTGAAAAACGGTGACTTCGAAGCCGATAAGAACACCCGCGATGAAGCGCTGTTGAAGATGACTGCTCAGGTGTTAGAAACGGAACGAACTCAACCCCAGCTCATCGTGCTGCACTTGATGGGTTCGCATCCGCAGGCCTGCGATCGTACCCAGGGAAAATACGAGACCTTCGTTCAGTCGAGAGAGACATCGTGTTATCTGTACACCATGAAGCAGACCGACGACCTGCTGCGCCAGCTCTACGATCAGCTGCGTAACAGCGGCGACAGCTTCTCGATGGTTTACTTCTCCGATCATGGGCTCGCCTTTAAAGAACGCGGTAAAGAAGTGCAGTATTTGGCACACGACGATCAGTTCCAGCAGAATTTCCAGGTGCCGTTTATGGTGATATCCAGCGACGATAAAGCACACCGAGTGATTAAAGCCCGTCGTTCCGCGAATGACTTCCTGAGCTTTTTCTCGCAGTGGACCGGGATCAGCGCGAAAGAAATTACCAACCGCTACCGCTTTATCTCGGAGAAAAAAGCCGGACCGGTGTATATCACCAACTTTAAATTACAGAAGGTGGACTACAACCATCTTGGTACCGATATCTTCGAGACCAAATCACGCTAACCGTGCAAATCACAGACAAAAAAAATCCGCCCCTCGAGGCGGATTTTTCATATCACCGAAGTGATTAGAAGCGGTAACCCACGCCAGCTATCCAGGTGCCAACGTCAACGCTACGAATACGGCTCTGCTCGTAAGAGAAGTCCAGAGCAACGTTTTCGATCGGGTTGAACTGCAGGCCCGCACCGTAAGAGAAACCGTAGTCGCTGGTGCTGTGGTTGTCAGCAGGAGATGCTGCGTTCTGGAATTTACCGTAGCCAACACCAACAACGCCGTAGATGCTTGCCCAGTCGTTCAGACGGTAAGCAGGACCTGCAGTGATGCCGTAGTATTGGGTTTTGTTGTAGTCGCCAGAAGCATCGGTACGATCTTTTTCAGTGTAAGTGAAAGAACCGATTACGCCCAGCGGGTTGTTGTCCTGCTCGTAGCGATACTTCAGGTTAAAACCGTTCATTTTGTTCGCAGCGCCCTGAGCATCGCTCTGAGCATAACCACCGGTCACGGTAGAAGTAGACGCAACAGCGGAACCTGCGGAGAAAGCCAGAACAGCGGCCAGTGCTGAAAGACATGCAATTTTTTTCATAACCACCTCAAATGTGCTTCAAGTAAATCTTAAGTTTTAAATATACCAAAAATTGATGGGAAACTCTTTGCGATTAGCGATGTCTAACGGGGGTTTTCATGTAACAGAACATTTCAAACACCCACTATCTCTTTCAATTAACATCACTTTTATAACGAATAATGCCATTATTGCGCGCACAATACGGCACATTCATCCGGAAAATTCCTAATCACGCAGATTATTAATCCATCACTTTCAGGCCATTGTACGGATCTGTGCAGTTTTTTTTTCAACGAATACTCAACCACCTGCGTGTATTTCCAGTACACTCGCTCTTTTACTTAAATTGACAGGAGAAAGGATGCTGGGGTCGTCACGTAAAACGCCAGTCTGGTTACCTATTTTGGTTCTGCTGATTGCAATGTCCTCTATACAAAGCGGGGCATCACTGGCGAAGTCGCTATTCCCTGTTGTCGGCGCACCAGGCGTTACCGCGCTACGTCTGGCACTGGGAACGCTAATCCTCATCGCATTCTTTAAACCCTGGCGGTTACGCTTTGCCAAAGAGCAGCGTCTTCCTCTGCTGTTTTATGGTCTGTCGCTGGGTGGGATGAACTATCTCTTCTACCTGTCGATTCAGACCGTCCCGCTCGGTATTGCCGTGGCGCTGGAGTTCACCGGACCGCTGGCAGTCGCGCTGTTCTCTTCCCGACGCCCAGTGGATTTCATTTGGGTCGCACTGGCCGTACTCGGGCTCTGGTTCCTGCTGCCGTTGGGTCAGGACGTGTCGCACGTCGACTTAACCGGAGCCGCGTTGGCGCTGGGCGCAGGTGCCTGCTGGGCAGTCTATATTCTTACTGGCCAGCGTGCTGGTGAAGAGCATGGCCCGGCAACCGTGGCGGTAGGGTCGCTGATTGCAGCGATCATTTTCGTGCCGCTGGGCGCGATTCAGGCCGGAGATGCGCTGTGGCACTGGTCGATTCTGCCATTGGGCTTAGCGGTCGCCGTCCTCTCTACGGCGCTGCCCTATTCGCTGGAAATGATCGCCTTAACGCGCCTGCCTACGCGCACTTTTGGCACGCTGATGAGCATGGAGCCTGCGCTGGCGGCTGTTTCCGGCATGATCTTCCTCGGAGAAACGCTGACGATGGTACAAATGCTGGCGCTGGGAGCCATTATTGCCGCGTCAATGGGCTCTACGCTCACCATCCGTAAAGAGCCACAAATTAAGCAACTTGACGTGAATTAACCTGCCGTTATTCTGCATGGTTTGCATAATCATGCAGAATAACCTTTTGTTTATCTCAGTGATTATTATTCTTATACCGCCATTGTTTCTCAACTCCTATTTCCTACGAATATAAACATCCAGAAAAAATAGCTGACAACAGATTACAATTGCACTTATGCATATGATCCAATTGAATATTTATATTTCCCCATCCTGTTCACTATTAAAGTGATAGGTAAGGCCAGAAAATTAAAACTAATTTTAGGTCTATACTTACTCTCGTTGAATGACCTGGAACATAGATATCAAGAGGATATGAGATTATGAGTACCGCAAAACTGGTAAAAACAAAAGCATCCCCCCTTCTTTATACCCGTAACGATGTATCCGACAGTGATAAGAAAGCGACCGTGGAGCTGTTGAATGAGCAGGTGATCCAGTTCATCGACCTGTCACTCATCACCAAACAAGCGCACTGGAACATGCGCGGCGCTAATTTTATTGCCGTACATGAAATGCTGGATGGCTTTCGTACCGCGTTAACCGACCACCTCGACACCATGGCCGAGCGCGCCGTGCAGTTAGGTGGCGTAGCGCTGGGGACAACGCAGGTTATTAACAGCAAAACGTCGCTGAAAAGTTACCCGCTGGATATTCACAGCGTGCAGGATCACTTAAAAGAGCTGGCTGAACGCTATGCCGTGGTCGCTAACAGCGTGCGTAAAGCTATTAGTGAAGCCAAAGATGAAGATACCGCCGATATTTTCACCGCTGCGTCACGCGATCTCGACAAATTCTTGTGGTTTATCGAAGCCAACATCGAATAACGGTCATGATAAGAAATTCCTATATAACCCTCGCTCCGGCGGGGGTTTTGCACTTTTTTAGTGCATAACATTGATCGATTATCACTGTAAAGTAAAATATTTGTAATAATCACCTCACACAATCGTTAACGAAAGATTGTTTTATCAACAATTTTTACGCTAAATAGTCATATCGTTTGTGCCGCCCCCTTCACGCACCAAATGAGTGCCCCGAAACGGTGCAGGCTGCCCACTTTGCCCTACTTATTGTGCAGCAAAACGTAACACCTTCTTGTTAAAACAATAAGTTGCAAAATTGGCACGATTATTTCATTAAGACATATGTTCTCGCAGGGGATCGCCCCGTGGATATAAAAGGAAATCCTATGAAGTCTGTATTAAAAGTTTCACTGGCTGCACTTACCCTGGCTTTTGCGGTGTCTTCTCATGCCGCGGATAAGAAACTCGTTGTCGCAACTGACACCGCTTTTGTTCCGTTTGAATTCAAGCAGGGTGACAAATACGTCGGTTTTGATGTGGATCTGTGGGCTGCCGTGGCCAAAGAGCTGAAGCTGGATTATGAACTGAAACCGATGGATTTCAGCGGCATCATCCCTGCGCTGCAAACCAAAAATATCGATTTGGCGCTGGCAGGTATCACCATCACCGAAGAACGTAAAAAAGCGATCGACTTCTCTGACGGCTACTACAAAAGCGGCCTGTTAGTGATGGTTAAAGCTAACAATAACGACGTGAAAAGCGTGAAAGATCTGGATGGCAAAGTGGTTGCGGTTAAAGGCGGAACCGGTTCTGTCGATTACGCGAAAGCAAACATCAAAACCAAAGATCTGCGTCAGTTCCCGAACATCGATAACGCGTATATGGAACTGGGCACTAACCGCGCAGATGCCGTCCTGCACGACACACCAAACATTCTTTACTTCATCAAAACTGCGGGCAACGGCCAGTTCAAAGCCGTAGGCGATTCTCTGGAAGCCCAACAGTACGGTATTGCCTTCCCGAAAGGCAGCGACGAACTGCGTGAGAAAGTGAACGGCGCGCTGAAAACGCTGAAAGAGAACGGCACATACAACGAAATCTACAAAAAATGGTTCGGTACTGAACCTAAATAATAACTCGCGATGTTGCCCGGTAGCGCGAAGCTTACCGGGCCTACACCAGCAGATTTGAGACCTGTAGGCCGGATAAGCCTGGCGCATCCGGCAAAACAGGCATTTGAATATTTACACCACGGTAACAGGAACGACATATGCAGTTTGACTGGAGTGCCATTTGGCCCGCCATTCCGCTCTTGATTGAAGGCGCCAAAATGACCCTGTGGATTTCGGTCCTCGGTCTGGCTGGCGGCCTGGTAATCGGGCTGGCAGCAGGTTTTGCACGTACCTTCGGCGGTTGGATAGCCAACCACGTTGCGCTGGTATTTATCGAAGTCATCCGCGGCACCCCCATTGTTGTGCAGGTGATGTTTATTTACTTCGCCCTGCCGATGGCGTTTAACGACTTACGCATTGATCCTTTCAGCGCCGCCGTCGTCACCATCATGATTAACTCCGGTGCCTACATCGCGGAAATCACCCGTGGCGCAGTGCTCTCAATTCATAAAGGTTTCAGCGAAGCCGGGCTGGCGCTGGGTCTCTCACGCACAGAGACTATTCGTCACGTCATTTTACCGCTCGCGCTGCGTCGTATGCTGCCACCGCTGGGTAACCAGTGGATCATCAGCATTAAAGATACCTCACTGTTTATTGTCATTGGCGTCGCTGAACTGACCCGTCAGGGTCAGGAAATCATTGCCGGTAACTTCCGCGCACTGGAAATCTGGAGCGCCGTTGCGGTGTTCTATCTGATTATTACGCTGGTGCTGAGCTTCGTTCTGCGTCGTCTGGAAAGAAGGATGAAAATCCTGTGATTGAATTTAAAAACGTCTCTAAGCATTTTGGTCCTACCCAGGTGCTGCATAACATCGATCTGAATATTGGTCAGGGCGAAGTCGTGGTGATTATCGGGCCTTCCGGCTCCGGTAAGTCGACCCTGCTGCGCTGCATTAACAAGCTGGAAGAGATAACCTCCGGCGAACTGATTGTCGATGGTCTGAAGGTCAACGATCCGAAGGTCGACGAGCGGTTAATACGCCAGGAAGCCGGGATGGTATTCCAGCAGTTCTATCTGTTCCCACACCTGACCGCGCTGGAGAATGTCATGTTTGGGCCGCTGCGCGTGCGCGGGGCGAAGAAAGATCAGGCTGAGAAACAGGCCAAAGAGTTACTGGCTAAAGTGGGCCTCGCCGAGCGTGCGCATCACTACCCTTCTGAGCTTTCAGGCGGCCAGCAACAGCGTGTGGCGATCGCCCGTGCGCTGGCGGTGAAGCCAAAAATGATGCTGTTTGATGAGCCGACCTCAGCCCTTGACCCGGAACTGCGTCACGAAGTGCTGAAAGTCATGCAGGATCTGGCGGAAGAAGGTATGACGATGGTGATTGTGACCCACGAAATCGGCTTTGCCGAAAAAGTGGCCTCACGCCTGATCTTCATTGATAAGGGCCGTATTGCCGAAGACGGTAATCCGCAAACCTTGATTGAAAATCCGCCCAGCCAGCGTCTGCAGGAATTTTTACAGCACGTTTCCTGATGCTGACACCTCCCTTCTCCCCGAAGGGAGGTTCTCCCCCAGAATGTTCTGATTTCATGACCCTCCCGTCCGGGCATCTATACTTATCCTTTTGTGTTTGTTTCTCATGGGAGGAGTCATGCGGTGGATCTTATTCATCTGTTTTTTTCTACTGAGCGTCCCCGTTCAGGCGGTCACGATACCCGGCGTAACGTCCACCGCCTCCGCCAGCCCGCCAGCGGAGCCCGCTGCTGAACCTGACGTTGAGCAAAAAAAAGCCGCCTACGGTGCCCTGGCAGACGTGCTGGAGAATAATGCCTCACGCCAGGAGTTGATAGGTCAACTGCGTAAAGTAGCGGCAACGCCGCCTCCTGAACCGGTCCCCACTATCGTCCCTCCCACGCTGACGGAAGAAAAAACGGTACTCGAGAACGTGACCGATGTCAGTCGCCACTACGGGGAAGCTCTCTCCAGCCGATTCGCCCAGCTTTATCGCAATATCACCGACGCTCCGCACAAAACTTTTAATCCGCAATCGTTCACCAATGCCCTGACTCACTTTTTTATGCTGGCGGTATCCGTGTTCGGATTTTACTGGTTGGTACGCTTATGTGCGTTGCCGCTGTATCGCAAAATGGGGCAATGGGCGCGGCAAAAAAATCGTGACCGCAGCAACTGGTTACAGCTTCCCGCCATGATTATTGGCGCATTCATCATCGATTTATTGCTGCTGGCCCTGACGCTGTTTGTTGGGCAGATCTTAAGCGATCGCATGAACGCCGGCAGCCGCACCATCGCTTTCCAGCAAAGTTTGTTTCTTAATGCCTTCGCGTTGATTGAGTTCTTTAAGGCCATTTTACGCCTGATATTTTGCCCGACAGTGGCCGAGTTGCGTCCGTTCAACATTCAGACTGCAAGCGCACGCTACTGGAATCGTCGCCTGAGCTCACTCAGCAGCCTGATTGGCTACGGGCTGATCGTGGTGGTGCCCATCGTCTCGAATCAGGTCAATGTACAGGTTGGCGCCATGGCTAACGTCATCATCATGCTATGCATTACGCTGTGGGCGCTGTATCTGATCTTCAGGAACAAGAAAGAGATCACCGAGCATTTGCAGAGTCTGGCAGAAAGGTCGCTGGCTTTTTTCAGCCTGTTTATCCGCGCCTTTGCGCTGGTTTGGCACTGGCTGGCCAGCGCCTATTTCATCGTGCTGTTTTTCTTCTCGCTGTTTGATCCGGGCAACAGCCTGAAGTTTATGATGGGAGCAACGCTGCGCAGCCTGGTGATTATCGGCATCGCCGCCTTTATTTCTGGCATGTTTTCCCGCTGGATCGCCAAAACCATTACGCTTTCACCACACACCCAGCGCAGTTATCCGGAATTGCAAAAACGCCTGAATGGTTGGCTGTCGACGGCGTTAAGCATCGCGCGGATCCTGACGGTCTGTGTCGCCATCATGTTGCTGCTCAACGCCTGGGGGCTGTTCGACTTCTGGAACTGGCTGCATTACGGCGCGGGAGAAAAAACGGTGGATATTCTGATCCGTATCGCGCTGATTTTATTCTTCTCCGCTATCGGCTGGACCCTGCTCGCCAGCCTGATTGAAAACCGCCTGACCTCGGATATCCACGGCCGGCCCCTGCCCAGCGCACGTACCCGTACACTGTTGACACTGTTTCGCAACGCGCTGGCGGTGATTATCAGCACCATCACTATCATGATCGTGTTGTCGGAAATTGGGGTCAATATTGCCCCGTTACTGGCAGGCGCGGGCGCGCTGGGGCTGGCTATCTCCTTCGGCTCGCAGACGCTGGTAAAAGATATTATTACCGGGATCTTTATCCAGTTTGAAAATGGCATGAACACCGGTGATTTGGTCACCATCGGTCCGCTAACCGGCACGGTTGAACGCATGTCGATTCGCTCAGTCGGTGTGCGCCAGGACACCGGGGCGTACCATATTATCCCGTGGTCATCGATAACCACCTTCGCCAACTTTGTACGGGGTATTGGATCGGTCGTCGCCAATTACGACGTGGACCGCCATGAGGATGCCGATAAAGCCAATCAGGCGTTGAAGGATGCCGTTACGGCGGTGATGGAACGAGAAGATATTCGCGGATTCATTATTGGCGAGCCGTCATTCGCGGGCATTGTCGGGTTAACCAATACGGCGTTTACGCTGCGGGTGTCGTTCACCACCTTACCGCTGAAGCAGTGGGCGGTACGCTTTGCGCTCGACAGTCAGGTGAAAAAATACTTTGATTTGGCCAACGTGCGCGCGCCGGTACAGACCTACCAGGTTTTGCCCGCACCGGTGAATGGCCCCACGGCAGCAGCCGATCCGCTGCCGCCGACAGAACCGACGATTTAGCGCTGACGCGCCATAAAACGGCGACGCTGATCGTTATCCATAAAGGTCCAGGCAATAAAGCGGCTGTGCTTTTGCCCCTGGGCCATTTCTTTTTTGACCACTTTCACCGCACCCACATCCGTCAGGGCGTGGTACAGCGGTGGCAGATTTTCACCGCGTGAAACCAGCGTGGTGAACCACATCACCTGGCGACCAAAGGCCTGGCTTTCGGCGATCATTTTTTTGATAAACGCCACTTCGCCACCTTCACACCAGAGCTCCTCCTGTTTCCCACCAAAGTTCAGCGCATCGTCTTTGTCCTGTCCCAGGTTACGACGTTTACGCTCACTTCCGGCGCGGGCAGAAGCCGCTGAATCATGGAACGGCGGATTGCACAGTGTCGCTTCGAACTGTTCATTCTTATGAATAATTCCGTTGAAGATAGACGACAAATCTTTCTGACGGCGCAGGCGAATAGCACGGGTTAACCCCGGATTGCCGTTAACGATCGCCAGTGCGCTACTCAATGCTTCCTGGCTGGTCTCACTGCCGGTAAACCGCCAGCCATATTCGTGCACGCCAATCAGCGGATAAATACAGTTTGCCCCAACGCCGACGTCCAGCACGCTCACATTCGCCGGGATAGTTCCCGTCGTTTCGCCCAACAGATCGGCCAGATGATGAATGTAATCCGCCCGACCCGGTACCGGTGGGCACAGGTAACCTTGCGGAATATCCCAATTAGCCACCGCATAGTAATGCGCCAGCAGGGCTTTATTCAGCGTCTTCACAGCCAATGGGTTAGCAAAATCAACGCTCTGCTCGCCGCCTGGCGTAATAGTGAGGAATTGCGTCAATTCGGGCGTAACCTGGCATAACGTGGCAAGATCGTAACGGCCATTGTGGCGGTTGCGTGGGTGTAATCCCGGTTTCTGGGGGGGCATAACATTCTCCTATTAACAGCGGCGTAAGATACCCGCATAACGCCACGCGGTAAACACGCACGGCACGGAAAATCGATAATTTGTGCCGGATTTCCACAAAACAAATCGTTCAAAAAACACTCAGCTGTCCATCAATTTTTTGCGGTAAACGTCCGGCAATGACGTCCTAAACTTATCAGGCACTACCCGTTGTTTCTCAGAGGATATCATTATGAAGAAATGCCTCACACTCCTTGCCGCTACCGTACTCACCGGCATGACATTTGCGTCTTTTGCTGCACCGCCTAACACCAGTCCTGCCACCGGTCCGCTACAGGCCTCCGGAACTGTGTCGGCTACCGGCGCATCAAGCCTGACCGATCTTGAAGACAAGCTGGCGGAAAAAGCGAAAGAGCAAGGCGCAAAAGGCTTTGTGGTTAATGCTGCTGGCGGTAAAAATCAGATGTACGGTACCGCAACTATCTACAAGTAATCTCCCTCAGCCTAACTGCATTCGTCCTGAATGCAGTTTTCTTTTTTGCTCTCCGTACTCCCTGCACAATTTGTAACCATCATGTTGGAATTTTGAATCCAATGTAAATAAATGTATTTATTTTTGAATTAATGAATGCTAAAAAGTCGCACTGATTAATAATGCTTATCAAAATCATTATCAATTACGTATTTCATTACGGCGAGACCTGCAGGCGTAACATCCAAAGAGATGTCCCTTCGCACGAGTGAAACCTTCTACTCAAAAAATAATAAGCTACTCATTAACATGGATAAAAATCGCAACCTGCCGTCCAGTAGTTTCCATTCACTCACCTTTTTTGCCGGTCTGTGCATCGGCCTGTCTCCGGTCGCTCAGGCAGTCGCCGCAGGCGATCAGGATAAGAAACAAGAAGATACGCTGGTCGTAGAAGCCGCCAAACCGTCGCTGTACGCCCCCACCCACTCTGCCGATCCGAAATTCTCCCGTCCTGTTGCTGATACGACGCGCACCATGACGGTGATTTCTGAGCAGGTCATTAAGGATCAAGGGGCAACAAATCTGACCGATGCGCTAAAGAACGTGCCGGGCGTAGGCGCATTTTTCGCCGGTGAAAACGGCAACTCCACCACCGGTGACGCGATTTATATGCGTGGGGCCGATACCTCGAACAGCATTTACATCGACGGCGTTCGCGATATTGGCAGCGTGACGCGCGATACCTTCAATACAGAACAAGTTGAAGTAATTAAAGGTCCTTCCGGTACCGATTATGGCCGCAGCGCGCCGACCGGCTCTATCAACATGATCAGCAAGCAACCGCGCACTGACTCCGGCATTGATGCCTCTGCCAGCGTCGGCAGCGCCTGGTTCCGCCGCGGTACGCTGGACATCAATCAGGTAATTGGCGAGACCACCGCCGCACGATTAAACCTGATGGGCGAAAAGACGCACGATGCCGGACGCGATAGCGTTAAAAATGAACGTTACGGCGTGGCCCCGTCCATCGCCTTTGGTTTAGGCACTGAAAATCGTCTGTATCTGAACTACTTGCACGTCACCCAGCACAACACGCCGGACGGCGGTGTTCCCACCATCGGCCTGCCGGGGTACTCTGCACCTTCTGCGGGGACTTCTGCCCTGAATCATTCAGGGAAAGTGGATACGCATAATTTCTATGGCACCGATTCGGATTACGACGACTCGACGACCGATACCGCGACGATGCGCTTTGAGCATGATCTGAGCGACAGCACCACCGTGCGCAATACCACGCGCTGGTCACGAGTCA
The DNA here is from genome assembly GCF_024809055.1 of Citrobacter sp. JUb117. Classification (NCBI taxonomy): domain Bacteria; kingdom Pseudomonadati; phylum Pseudomonadota; class Gammaproteobacteria; order Enterobacterales; family Enterobacteriaceae; genus Citrobacter; species Citrobacter sp. JUb117. The sequence goes on along the minus strand of NZ_JANUFB010000001.1, from coordinate 288,318 downwards.
AACAAGATTACCTGATGACGGCGGTGATGGGCGGCGCGTCAAATATCACGCAGCCAACCAGCAGCGTAGACACCTGGACCTGGTCGCGTCTGGCCAATACCAAAGATGTCAGCAACAAAATCCTCACCAACCAGACCAACCTGACCTCAAAATTTTATACCGGCGCCATTGGCCATGACATCAGCACCGGCGTAGAGTTTACGCGTGAAACGCAGACCAACTACGGCGTAGTGCCGATCACGCCACCGCCGGTGAATATTTACCATCCCAACAGCAACGTCAGCGTGGGTGGATTAAACCGTAACGGTGCCAACGCCAACGGCCAGACCGACACCTTCGGCATTTATGCATTCGACACCTTGCAAATTACCCGTGAGTTTGAGCTGAACGGCGGCATTCGTCTCGATAACTACCGCACCGAGTATGACAGCGCCACTGCATGCGGTGCATCCGGGCGCGGTGCTGTCGCCTGCCCGGCAGGCGTAGCCAAAGGATCGCCGGTCACCACCGTCGATACCGCTAAGTCTGGTAATCTGGTGAACTGGAAAGCGGGCGCGCTTTATCATCTGACAGATAACGGCAACATTTACATTAACTATGCGGTCTCTCAGCAACCGCCGGGTGGCAGCAATTTTGCACTCGCCCAGAGCGGTACCGGCAACAGCGCCAACCGTACCGATTTTAAACCGCAAAAAGCAAAGACCAGCGAAATTGGCACCAAATGGGAAGTACTGGATAAGCGCCTGCTGTTAACCGCCGCGATTTTCCGCACCGACATTGAGAACGAGGTCGAGCAGAACGATGACGGTACCTGGTCCCAGTATGGGGAGAAACGCGTTGAAGGGTACGAACTGTCGGTTGCCGGCAACATTACCCCGGCATGGCAGGTGATTGGCGGATACACCCAGCAGCGCGCCACGGTCCATAACGGTAAAGACGTTGCTCAGGATGGTTCATCCTCCCTGCCGTATACACCGGAACATGCATTCACCCTGTGGAGTCAGTATCAGGCCACGGATGATATCTCCGTTGGCGCAGGCGCACGCTATGTGGGTAGTATGCATCGCGGCGCGGACGGCGCGGTGGGCACGCCATCCTTTACTGAAAGCTACTGGGTCGCGGATGCCAAACTGGGATATCGCGTAAACCGCAACCTCGATTTCCAGCTTAACGTCTATAACCTGTTTGACACCGATTATGTCTCCTCGATCAACAAGAGCGGATACCGTTACCATCCAGGTGAGCCGAGAACCTTCCTGCTCACCGCCAATATGCATTTCTGATGTATCACGTGGGGCGTAAGCCCCACTTTCAGGAGAAACACTGATGATGTACCACATTCCTGGCGTCTTATCGCCGCAGGACGTTGCCTGGTTTCGCGAACAGCTGGACTTAGCCGAGTGGATAGATGGCCGCGCAACCACCGGCGCTCAGGGCGCTCAGGTCAAAAATAACCAGCAGGTTGATACGCAGAGCGAGCGCTATGTTGCGTTACATAAAGAGGTGCTGGCCGCCGTGAACAGCAGCGCGCTGTTCTTTGCTGCAGCATTGCCAAAAACAATCTCCGCGCCGTTGTTCAATCGTTATCAGAACGCAGAGACCTACGGCTTTCACGTTGATGGCGCGGTGCGTAGCCACCCGGAAAGCGGCTGGATGCGTACCGACCTTTCCGCCACATTATTCTTAAGTGACCCCGACAGCTATGAGGGGGGAGAGTTGCGGGTCAATGACACTTACGGTCAGCATGCGGTCAAACTCCCGGCTGGCGACCTGGTGCTCTACCCTTCCAGCAGTCTGCATTGCGTTACACCGGTGACGCGCGGCGTTCGTATAGCGTCGTTTATGTGGATCCAGTCGATGATCCGCGACGATAAAAAACGCGCCATGCTCTTTGAATTGGATAAGAACATCCAGTCCCTGAAGGCACGCCACGGTGAAAGCGCCGAGATCCCATCGCTGCTCAATCTCTACCATAATCTGCTACGCGAATGGTCTGAAATCTGACGGTGCGCTTGTGCATTCGTTTTCCATCCATATCATTCACTATAATTATTATACAAACTGAATATACGGAGGGGCTATGGCATCCGGATGGGCAAATGACGACGCAGTGAACGAACAGATCAACAATACTATTGAAGATGCTGTCGCCCGCGCCCGTGGTGAGTTACCCACGGGTGAAAGTCTGTATGAATGCGAAGAATGTGGCAATCCTATCCCTCAGGCCCGGCGCGAAGCGGTACCTGGGGTACGTTTATGCATCGCCTGCCAGCAGGATAAAGATTCACATAACACCGCATACTCAGGATATAATCGTAGAGGATCGAAAGACAGCCAGCTACGTTGACCCTTCTTTACCAAAAGTTTCAGCGCATACGATTTCCTTTACGAGCACGGTTTTTTGCAATGAGTGTAGCAAAATGTGCCGTTGTCGCTGGCTCTGTAAATCGCAATGACAAGAACTGTAAATCCGCCTTCCGAATTTATTAATATTCAATAAGTTATTTGTCATTCAATTTTTTTGATTGATGTCGTCAATTCTATTCGATTTTCTCTCACCTAAAAAAACGTGATACTTCTCACATCGACAAAACAACGTCTACCGAACAAAACACTGACTAACAGAATAACCTGCGAGAGATTAATCATGAAAAATATCAAATATGCTGTTGCTGCCATCGCCCTGTCTACCCTGTCATTTGGCGCTTTCGCTGCCGAGCCTGTTACTTCCACTCAGGCACAGAGCATGAATAAAGTGGGCGTGGTATCTGCTGATGGCGCCAGCACGCTGGATGGCCTGGAAGCCAAACTGGCTGAAAAAGCTGCCGCTGCAGGTGCAAGTGGCTACAGCATTACGTCCGCTGTCGGCAAAGACAAAATGAGCGGCACTGCGGTTATCTACAAATAACCGACGAATTACCTGCAAGACCCAATGCTCCAACCCTCATTGACCCTGTTTGTTACCCTTTGTTTGCCCGTCCACTGGACGGGCTTTTTTTTGCTTACTGTTCCAACCGATGACGGAATTCTTGCAACACCGTCTCCGGCATCTCCACGAACTGCGCCGCCTCACAAATTGCCTGCCAGCTTCCTAAATCCAGCGGGATGCCCTGCGCCAGTCGCGCCTCACGCGTATTCACTTCCCACTCACCCGGTAGCAGAACCGGGGCGTCCTCGCCATGCGGCGACGCTTTGACCCATTTCGCAAATGCGGCGACCTGATGGTCACAATCCGGCGCGCCAAATAATTCCGGGTTTAGAATGATCGTCGTCATGCAGTTAATGATGGCGTCAGCGCTGTCCTGCAAACTGTCTTCGTGCGTAGTTTTCCCCCCGGAAAGCGCACCACCCAGAACTTCGCACATTGCCGCCAGCGCATAGCCTTTATGCTGAGCGAAGGTAAGCAGCGAGCCCAGCGGAGACACCTGCATCACGGCGGGATCGGTAGTCGGAACGCCGTCAGCATCAATCAGACATCCTGGCGCCACTGGCTCACCCTTATGCCACGCAACGCGCGTTTTGCCAAAAGCAATGGCGCTGGTCGCATAGTCCAGCAGCAGGGGGAAATCATTCTTACGCGGAAACACGGCGCAGAAAGGGTTAGTGCCAAACCGGCTGTCACGCCCCTGAAAAGGCGCAACCATCGGGATGCCGACCACATTCACAAAGTGAACGGAGACAAAGCCTGCGGCTGCACATTGCTCTGCCCAATAGCCAATGCGTCCGATGTGATGGGAATTGTGTAGCGCCACCGCGGCAATACCGAACTGACGGGCTTTCTCGATTCCCAGCGTGATAGCTTCATGTGCCGCAACCTGACCAAACGCACTGTCACCGTCAAGCGTTACCACCGCCCCTGCGTCTTTCACCACTTTCGCGTGGCGGTTTAGCTGCAAATGTCCCTGCGAAAAGGAACGAACATAGCTTGGGATCATGCCAATGCCGTGAGAATCGTGCCCGGCAAGGTTCGCGGCGATCAGATGATCGGCAACTAAGCGCGCTTCCTGCTCTTCGCTGCCCATCTGACGAAAAACGGCCTGAATAAAGGCGTGCAGCGTAGGCGCATGAAAGCGGTGTCCACTGTTCATGGTTATCTCCTGTTATGTTGCGTGTTTGTTGTGTTTCTTATTTTTCAACAAACTATGCTGCGCCACGACGCTCAGGAGGTCAATAAACGTGCAGAAATTTCACATTGCAGAAATAGCAGGAATAGCAGAAAAGGCGGGAACGGGCGGACCTGTAAATCAGGCCCGCCGGGGAGATGAGTACATCAGAAGCACTGGTCGACGCGGGTAAATCCTTCAGCCAGCGTAGCGACTTCGCCGGTTGCCACCAGGCAGCAGGCCATCTGAATCCTCAACGAGGCCGGTACCGGCTCACTTCCGGCCAGACAACGCTCTATCCAGCGCGCGGTGGTTTCCGGATCTTTTGCCACCGGCAGCGGCACTGGCTCGTCAGGCATCTCGCTCTGGCGGTCCTGCAGCACTCGTACACCAGAATGGTCTATCAGGCTGATCTGCGGGCAACGCTGTGGGTTGGCGTACACCTCCCCTTCCGTGCCGTGCATCAGCAGGCCGCGCCCGCCGATATCACCAAAGAATTTCGCTACCCGCGACACGTACTCCGGGTGCGAAACGCTGGCAAGACGCAGTGCGGCATCTTCAGCAAACGGCGTGGCTAATTTCGCGAGCGTATGCGCACTGTTGCGTACGCCCATCCGCCAGCGCATCGCCAGCTGTTTCTCCAGCGGCGGGCACAGCGCGCTCACTGGGATAAACACCGGCTCATGTCCCTCAAGTTTGGCCTGTGCCTGTCCGGCATGCAGGGTAGGTGCAATCCCCATCAGGTCAAAAATGGTTTCCGTCAGCACGCGGATTGGATCTTCGCTCACCCCGTGCACCACGACCGGGAAACCCAGCTTATGCAGCAAAATAGCCAGCAACGGCGTCAGGTTAGCCTGCTTGCGCGCACCGTTGTAGCTGGGAATGACGATAGGCATCGGTTTGGCAACGGGCGGCGTCAGGCGAAGGGTATGGTTTTGCATCGCATCATAAAAGCCCAGCATTTCTGCCTCACCTTCCCCTTTAATACGCAGCGCAATCAGTACGCCGCCCATCTCAAGGTCAGGTACGTCGCCGTTTAACATGTGGGTGTACAGTCCGCGAGCGGTATCCTGGTCCAGGTCACGCGCGTGATTTTTACCTCGCCCAATCTCTTTGATGATTTTGCGGTAATCCATCGATAACTCCTTGCCTGTTGCTCACATCGTTAACGCCGACGGCGCCGTGTGGGTTTCGCTTTTTCTTTTGGTTTTACTATAACGTCTGGCACACCAGGTTGCTCTATCGGAAATATGGGTAACGCATTCAGTAAACGCTGACCATAGTTTTTGGTCAATAAACGCTTATCGTAAATCACCACTTCGCCCCAGCAACCGTGACTACGAATGAGTCGCCCAACCTGCTGAATCAAATTGAACGATGCCGCAGGTAAACTCTGCACCTCAAAGGGATAGCGATTCAGGCTTTTCAGCCATTCGCCCTCAGTCACCACCACCGGGCTGTCGATGGGCGGAAACGCAATTTTGTGAATATGAACCTGGGTCAACAGGTCGCCTTTCAAATCGAGGCCTTCGGCAAAAGACTGCAGCCCAACCAGCACGCTACGCTCACCGTTTTGCACCCGCTTGCGGTGCAGTTCCACCAGTCGGTAGCGCGGCTGATCGCCCTGCACCAGCAACAGCAGACGCAGATCGGTTACGTGCTCAAGAAAACGCTGCATTGCCCGACCGCTGGCAAAGAGCACCAGCATGCCCTGATGTTTTTTACTTTCCACCTGTTCGCGGAAATAAGCCGCCATTTCGGCAATATGCTGCTCTTCGTTCTCCATCAACGGTTCGTAACGCATCTGCGGAATGACAATTTTGCCTTGCTCGACATGATTAAACGGCGAGTCCAGCGCAACAAAACGGTCCCCTGCTTTTTCTTTCAGGCCGCTCATCTCCTGCAGGCGCGAGAAACTGTTGAGCGAGCGTAAGGTGGCAGAGGTGACGATAATATGCGGCACGCTGCGCCACAGCAGGCGTTCAAGCTGATCGCTGACGCGGATCCCCACGCAGTGAAACCAGACATGCATCTGTCCGTCACGCACGTCACGCGTCACCCATTTGGTCACCGGCGCGCCTGATGACTGCGCCAGCGAAGCCAGCCGCCACAGTTTACTTTGCGCTTCAAACATACCCAGTGCCCGGTTCATCTGCAAAATAACCCGATGCAGACGAACGATATCGTGGCTGCCGGTTTTTTCGCTGAGATCGTTGAGGAACAGTTCCGCCAGACCACGTAGCATCTCGGTGAGCTTCGCCAGACGCTGACAAATCTCCATCACTTCCGCAGGCAGCTCACCCATTGCAAAGCGGTGTTCAGCTTCCTGCGTGGCGGGCAGGTACAGATTGAGGATGTTGTTTAGTGAGGCGATCAGCTCATACAGCTCTTCACAGTGGGCGTTCAGGCGCTCTGGATTAGCCAGCGGCGGCGTGGTTTTCGGGCGAAACTGCTCCAGGCAGGTCGCCACGAGTTTGCTGAATAAATCCAGCTGCAGCCGATACCAGGGCGCGGTAATCTCGGCGCTCATTTCCAGCGCATCGCGCGCGACGTCCGGCAGATGGTGGCCTTCATCAAGCACCAGCAGCAAATTTTTCGGTTCCGGTAACACCGCTTCGCTCTCCATGGCCGCCATCACTAACGCGTGGTTTGCCACCACCACTTCGGCTTCCTGGATCTCACGGCGGGCAACAAAAAATGGGCATTCACGGTAGTAATGACAGTTACGGTTCAGGCAGCTGGCTTTATCGGTGCTCAGGCGCTGCCAGAGCCCGTCATCAATGGCGATATCGGTGTGATCGCGCAACCCATCCCATTTATAAGTGTCGAGGTCGCCTTTGAGCCTGGCGCAACGTTTTTGTTCTTCCTGGTTGTTGGGCGTCAGATCATCGTCGAGAAACGCCAGCAAATCCTGCTGATTGGGTTCGGTACTGGCCAAGGCCGCTAAATTACGCGGGCAGACATAGCGCCCTCGCCCAAACGCGGCGGTAAATCGCAGATCAGGGATAATTTTGCGCAGCAGCGGCAGGTCTTTACTGTAGATCTGATCCTGCAACGCGACGTTGGCGGTACTGACCACCAGCGTCTTTTGTTCTTCACGGGCAATGGCAATCCCCGGAATTAAATAGGACAGCGTTTTCCCGACGCCGGTCGGCGCTTCGATAGCCAGATGTCGCCCGTCTTCCCCAGCCAGCGTTTTCGCGACATCAGCAATCATCTGCCGCTGCGGTGCACGGGGGATAAAGTCGGGGATCTGTTCCTGAAGCGCCTTATACCAGGCGGCAATTTGCGCTTTCAACGCTGCGGTTAATGCCATGGGAAAACCTGAAATACTGTATAAACAGCCACTATTGTGGCACTTTCTGATACGCGTCGCAAAAAAAAAGCCCGGCTATTCGGCCGGGCTCGCAATTACTGTACAGAAGACGGTCTGCGAGGACGACGCGGTGGACGCGGTTTGTCGCCTGCCGGTTTGCCTTCACTGTTACGCGGTTTCGCTTTTGGCGCACCACCGTCCTGGCGACGCGGCTGCTGACCACGGCCTGCTCCACCTTGCCCACGACCACCGCCGCCGCCACGCTGCTGGCGTCCGTTCTGGATTGGCTCGGCTTTAATCGACGGGTCCGGCGCATAGCCATCAACCGCAATACGCGGGATCTCTTTTTTCAGCAGTTTTTCGATGTCATGCAGCAACTTGTGCTCATCAACACACACCAGAGACAGCGCTTCACCGGTAGCCGCAGCACGACCGGTACGTCCGATGCGGTGAACATAGTCTTCCGGGACGTTTGGCAGCTCATAGTTCACCACGTGCGGCAGCTCTTCAATGTCGAGCCCGCGAGCCGCGATATCGGTCGCCACCAGCACGCGAATATCGCCGGATTTAAAATCGGCCAGCGCACGCGTACGCGCACCCTGCGATTTATTACCGTGGATCGCCGCGCTGCGAATACCGTCTTTATTCAGCTGTTCTGCCAGGTGGTTGGCACCATGTTTGGTACGGGTAAAGACCAGCACCTGCTGCCAGTTACCCTGGCCAATCATCTGTGACAGCAATTCACGTTTACGTTTTTTATCCACAAAGTGAACGAGCTGGCTGACCTGCTCAGACGCGGTATTACGACGCGCAACTTCAATTTCCAGCGGGTTATGCAGCAGTTTTTCTGCCAGCGACTTAATGTCGTCAGAAAACGTTGCGGAGAACAGCAGGTTTTGACGTTTAGCGGGCAGTTTAGCCAGTACACGACGAATATCATGGATAAAGCCCATATCCAGCATACGGTCCGCTTCATCCAGTACCAGGATCTCAACCTGATCCAGTTTCACCGCGTTTTGATGTTCCAGATCGAGCAAACGGCCCGGCGTTGCCACCAGCACATCTACGCCACTGCGCAGTTTCATCATCTGCGGGTTAATGCTTACGCCGCCGAAAACCACCAGCGAGCGAACGTTCAGATACTTGCTGTAATCGCGGACGTTTTCACCAATTTGTGCCGCCAGCTCGCGGGTTGGCGTCAGGATCAGCGCACGCACCGGACGACGGCTTTTGCCATGCGGCTGATGGGTAATGAGGTGTTGTAACAGCGGCAGGGTAAAACCTGCCGTTTTCCCCGTGCCGGTCTGGGCGCTGGCCATCAGATCACGGCCTTCCAGCACGGCGGGGATTGCCTGCTGCTGAATAGGGGTAGGTTCACGGTAACCCTGCTCGGCAACGGCGCGCAAGATTTCAGGATCTAAACCAAGGGAATCAAAAGACATAACTACTCCGAACCGCCCTGACCGTTACCGGTGTCGTTTTCAGGACGATACTCGCAAAAGAGATGACAAAAACCACAATGTCATGAAGGGGCGGAGTGTAGCAGTTTTTGTGATGTACCGCATAAATTATCCCGCCAGCCGCGAAAAACAAAATAAACCACCAGACTAGACAAGTGCAGAAATCAGTCATAATCTTAATCAATCGATTGATTAATAATTTAGGCATGCCATGAATACACCCACCATGACAACTAAAGGTGAACAGGCAAAGAACCAGCTGATTGCCGCCGCGCTCGCACAATTTGGTGAGTACGGACTGCATGCCACTACGCGCGATATTGCCGCTCAGGCCGGACAAAACATCGCCGCGATTACCTACTATTTTGGTTCAAAAGAGGATTTATATCTCGCCTGCGCCCAGTGGATCGCGGATTTTATCGGTTCACAGTTTCGCCCTCATGCTGAAGAAGCCGAGCGTCTGTTTACCCAACCCGAGCCGGATCGGGCCGCCATGCGCGAACTGATCCTGCGTGCCTGCAAAAACATGATCATGCTGTTAACCCAGGATGACACGGTGAACCTGAGCAAATTTATTTCGCGCGAACAGCTCTCCCCCACTGCAGCCTATCAGTTGGTGCATGACCAGGTGATCAACCCGCTGCATAGCCACCTGACCCGCTTAATTGCCGCTTATACGGGTCGCGATGCCAATGACACCCAAATGATCCTGCATACCCACGCCATATTGGGTGAAGTGCTGGCCTTCCGTTTGGGTAAAGAAACTATTCTGTTGCGCACGGGTTGGTCACAATTTGATGCGGATAAAACCGCGCTAATTGAACATACGATCACCTGTCACATCGATCTTATTCTGCAAGGTTTAACGCAAAGGAGTCTGGAGTCATGAAAAAACCTGTCGTTCTCGGGCTGGTTATCGCGGCCCTCGTTGCCGTGATTGCTGGTGGAACGTGGTGGTATCAAAGCCAACAAGATAACGGCCTGACCCTGTACGGCAACGTCGATATCCGCAGCGTCAATTTAAGTTTTCGCGTAGGCGGCAGGCTGGCCTCGCTGGCGGTTGACGAAGGTGATGCGATTACTGCCGGTCAGGTACTGGGCGAACTGGACCACGCCCCCTACGAAAACGCGCTGATGCAGGCGAAGGCTAACGTTGCCGCCGCGCAGGCGCAGTACGACCTGATGCTGGCCGGGTATCGTGAAGAAGAAATCGCACAAACCGCGGCGGCCGTGAAGCAGGCCCAGGCAGCGTATGACTACGCGCAGAACTTTTATAATCGCCAGCTCGGATTATGGAAAAGCCGCACTATCTCAGCCAACGATCTGGAAAACGCCCGTTCTTCACGCGACCAGGCGCTGGCAACGCTGAAATCCGCGCAGGATAAACTCAGTCAATACCGCAGCGGTAATCGTCCGCAAGATATCGCCCAAGCGAAAGCGACGCTCGAACAAGCTCAGGCGCAGCTGGCGCAGGCTGAACTCGATTTGCATGACACCACGCTGACCTCCCCGTCTGACGGCACACTGCTTACCCGTGCGGTCGAGCCCGGCAGTATGCTGAACGCGGGCGGCACGGTGCTGACGCTGTCGCTTACCCGGCCGGTGTGGGTCCGCGCCTATGTGGACGAACGCAATCTGAGCCAGGCGCAGCCAGGACGTGAAATTCTGCTTTATACCGATGGCCGCCCGGATAAACCGTACCACGGCAAAATCGGCTTTGTGTCGCCAACAGCAGAGTTTACACCGAAAACGGTAGAGACCCCGGACCTGCGTACCGACCTGGTCTACCGCCTGCGTATTGTCGTGACCGATGCCGACGACGCGCTGCGTCAGGGAATGCCGGTGACGGTGAAGTTCGGTGACGAGGCGCGGCATGAATGACGCAGTCATTACCCTCAACGGGCTGGTTAAGCGCTTTGCCGGAATGGAAAAACCGGCGGTCGCCCCGCTCGACTGCACGATTCACGCAGGCTATGTCACCGGTCTGGTAGGTCCCGACGGCGCAGGGAAAACCACGCTGATGCGGATGCTAGCGGGCCTGTTGAAGCCGGATGGCGGCAGCGCGACGGTGATTGGCTTTGACCCCATCATCAACGACAGCGCCCTGCATGCGGTGCTGGGCTATATGCCACAGAAATTCGGCCTGTATGAAGATTTGACCGTCATGGAGAACCTCAATCTCTATGCCGATTTACGCAGCGTTACTGGTGAAGCGCGTGAGAAAACCTTTGCCCGTCTGCTGGAGTTTACCTCGCTGGGGCCGTTTACCGGACGTCTGGCGGGGAAACTCTCCGGCGGCATGAAGCAGAAACTGGGTCTTGCCTGTACGCTGGTCGGCGAACCCAAAGTGCTGCTGCTGGATGAGCCCGGCGTGGGCGTAGACCCAATATCCCGCCGCGAATTGTGGCAAATGGTGCATGAACTGGCCGGGGATGGCATGTTGATCCTCTGGAGCACCTCGTATCTGGACGAGGCCGAGCAGTGCCGCGATGTGCTGCTGATGAACGAAGGTGAATTGCTCTATCAAGGCGATCCGACTCAGCTGACGCAAACCATGGCCGGGCGCAGTTTTTTAATGAGCAGCCCGCAGGAAAATAACCGCAAACTGCTACAACGCGCGCTCAAGTTACCGCAGGTCAGCGACGGCATGATTCAGGGGAAATCCGTGCGCCTGATCCTGAAAAAAGCGGCCACGGCGGACGATATTCGCAAAGCTGAAGGCATGCCGGAAATCACCATCACCAGTACAGCGCCGCGCTTTGAAGATGCGTTTATCGATTTACTCGGCGGCGCGGGAACCTCTGAATCGCCGCTGGGCGCTATCCTGCACACCGTAGAAGGTACCGCCGGTGAAACGGTGATTGAAGCCAAAGCGCTGACCAAAAAATTCGGTGATTTTGCCGCCACCGACCATGTGGATTTTGCCGTCCAACGCGGTGAGATTTTTGGCCTGTTAGGCCCCAACGGGGCGGGTAAATCGACCACGTTTAAAATGATGTGCGGCCTGCTGGTTCCCACCTCAGGTAAAGCGCTGGTGCTGGACATGGACCTGAAGGTCAGTTCCGGAAAAGCACGCCAGCATCTGGGTTATATGGCGCAGAAATTCTCCCTGTACGGTAACCTGACGGTGGAGCAGAATCTGCGCTTTTTCTCCGGCGTCTACGGCCTGCGCGGACGCGCACAGAAAGAAAAAATCGATCGTATGAGCGAGGCGTTCGGCCTGAAGACCATCGCCTCTCATGCCACCGACGAACTGCCGCTAGGCTTTAAGCAGCGTCTGGCGCTGGCCTGTTCGCTGATGCATGAACCCGACATCCTGTTCCTCGATGAACCGACCTCCGGGGTTGATCCCCTCACCCGTCGCGAGTTCTGGCTGCATATCAACAGCATGGTAGAAAAAGGTGTGACGGTGATGGTCACTACCCACTTTATGGACGAGGCGGAATATTGCGACCGTATCGGGCTGGTGTACCGCGGTAAGCTAATCGCCAGCGGCACGCCGGACGACCTGAAAGCGCAGGCGGCCGATAACGACACGCCGGACCCGACTATGGAGCAGGCGTTTATCACGCTTATCAATGACTGGGATAAGGAGCACGCACATGAGTAATCACGCGCTTTCATGGCGACGCGTGCGCGCGCTGTGCATTAAAGAAACGCGGCAGATCGTGCGCGATCCCAGTAGCTGGCTGATTGCCGTGGTGATCCCATTACTGTTGCTGTTTATCTTCGGCTACGGGATTAACCTCGACTCCAGCAAGCTGCGGGTGGGGATTTTGCTCGAGCAACAGAGCGAAGAGGCGCTGGATTTTACCCATACCATGACCGGCTCGCCGTATATTGACGCCACCATCAGCGACAACCGCCAGGAGTTAGTTGAGAAAATGCAGGCCGGGCGTATTCGCGGACTGGTGGTGATCCCGGTGGATTTTGCCCAGCAGATGGCGCGGCCAAACGATATTGCGCCCATTCAGGTAATCACCGATGGCAGCGAACCGAACACGGCCAACTTTGTGCAAGGCTATGTAGAAGGCATCTGGCAGATTTGGCAAAAGCAGCGGGCAGAAGACCGCGGCGAATCGTTTGAACCGCTGATCGACGTGCAGACCCGCTACTGGTTCAACCCGGCGGCGATCAGCCAGCATTTTATTATTCCAGGAGCGGTGACCATTATTATGACGGTCATCGGCGCGATCCTGACCTCATTAGTGGTCGCACGTGAATGGGAGCGCGGTACCATGGAAGCGCTGCTGTCGACCGAAGTCACCCGCGTCGAATTGCTGCTGTGTAAACTGATCCCCTATTATTTTCTCGGCATGCTGGCGATGCTGCTGTGTATGCTGGTGTCGGTGTTTATTCTTGGCGTGCCCTATCGCGGTTCTCTGCTGATCCTGTTTTTTATCACCAGCCTGTTTCTGCTCAGTACGCTTGGCATGGGATTACTGATCTCCACCATCACCCGCAACCAGTTTAATGCCGCGCAGGTGGCGCTCAACGCCGCTTTCCTGCCATCTATTATGCTGTCGGGCTTTATCTTCCAGATAGACAGCATGCCCGCCATTATTCGCGCGGTGACGTATATCATTCCCGCACGTTATTTCGTCAGCACCCTGCAAAGCCTGTTTCTGGCGGGAAATATTCCGGTAGTGTTGATCATCAACGTGCTGTTTTTAATCGCTTCGGCGGTGATGTTTATTGGTCTGACGTGGCTTAAAACCAAACGTCGGCTGGATTGAGGGGACGGCCATGTTTCATCGTTTATGGACATTAATTCGCAAAGAGCTGCAGTCGCTGTTACGCGAGCCGCAGACGCGGGCGATCCTGATTTTACCGGTGCTGATTCAGGTGATCCTGTTTCCGTTTGCAGCCACGTTAGAAGTGACCAACGCCACTATCGCCATCTATAACGAAGACAACGGCAAGCATTCAGTGGAATTAACACAGCGCTTTGCCCGCGCCAGCGCCTTTACCCATATCCTGCTGCTGAAAAGCCCGCAGGAGATCCAACCGACCATCGACACGCAAAAAGCCCTGTTACTGGTGCGCTTCCCGGCCGACTTTTCGCGTAATCTGGATACCTTCCAACAAGCACCTATGCAGCTGATCCTTGACGGGCGCAACTCAAACAGCGCGCAGATCGCAGCGAATTATCTGCAACAGATCGTTAAGGAATACCAGCAGGAGTTGATGGACGGCAAAGCGAAGCCGAACAACAGCGAACTGGTGGTGCGTAACTGGTATAACCCGAATCTGGATTACAAATGGTTCGTCGTTCCGTCGCTGATCGCCATGATCACCACCATCGGAGTGATGATCGTCACCTCGCTGTCTGTAGCCCGCGAACGTGAGCAGGGCACGCTGGATCAGCTGCTGGTCTCTCCGCTCACCACCTGGCAAATTTTCATTGGCAAAGCGGTGCCTGCGCTGATCGTGGCTACCTTTCAGGCTACTATCGTGCTGGCTATTGGCATCTGGGCCTATCACATTCCGTTTGCCGGTTCGCTGGGCTTGTTTTACTTCACGATGGTGATTTACGGGTTGTCGTTGGTGGGCTTTGGTCTGCTGATTTCATCGCTGTGTTCAACCCAGCAGCAGGCGTTTATCGGCGTGTTCGTCTTTATGATGCCGGCAATTTTACTGTCAGGATACGTTTCTCCGGTCGAAAACATGCCGGTCTGGCTGCAGAATCTGACGTGGATAAACCCAATCCGTCACTTTACGGACATCACGAAACAGATTTACCTGAAGGATGCGAGCCTGAAGATTGTCTGGGGAAGTTTGTGGCCACTGTTGGTGATAGCGGCCACGACCGGATCAGCGGCGTATGCGATGTTTAGACGCAAAGTGATGTAGTTTTTTGTCTTTCGCCAGCAGCGAAATCACTGCGGGTCCGGCAAGGATCGCCAGTCCCGCTAACGCCAGTAAGACGTTGTTTTGCAGCACGCGGGACAGCAGCCACAGCACGATCATCGCCGCACCGAAATACCACGTGGTGGTCAGCTCTTCCAGTACGTCGGCGACATCACGCCAGCGCTGTTCATGATGACGCTGCAGCGCCAGCATTAATAAAACCGTGACGCCATAAACGACGCATAATCCCAGGCCGACGCGCACCAGCGTGCCGCTCATCCATCCCATTACCAGCAATGCCACTACCAGTAAATGCAACACAATCTGCCAGCAACTAAGACCTGTTGCGACACGAACACGTTGTTGCCACCTCATGGCTTTTCTCCTGAAGGATCTTTAACTAATTGTTCAGAGTACCGGACTTTACGGAAAATTCCGTAACACCGCATCCTTTTGTGACGCCGACTACACTATTTAAAGGAAAAATGACGCCGACAGGAGAATCATGAGCGGACAAACAGTTCGATTTTCATTCAATGTGCTCACAATTAATACTCACAAAGGTTTTACCGCCTTTAATAAGCGATTTATTTTGCCTGAGCTACGCGATGCCGTCAGAACGGTCGGTGCGGACATTGTGTGCCTGCAGGAAGTGATGGGTGCGCACGAGGTTCATCCCCTGCACGTAGAGAACTGGCCAGATACTACACACTATGAATTTCTCGCAGATACTATGTGGAGCGACTTCGCCTACGGACGCAATGCCGTGTATCCGCAGGGGCATCACGGTAACGCGGTGCTGTCGCGCTATCCCATTGAACATTATGAGAATCGTGATGTATCCGTCGGCAGCAGTGAAAAGCGCGGTGTGCTTTACTGCCGCATCGTGCCGCCGATGCTCCCTCACCCCATCCATGTGATGTGTGTACATCTTGGTTTGCGTGAAGCCCACCGCCAGGCGCAGTTGACCATGCTGGCTGATTGGGTCAATGCCCTGCCTGAAACCGAACCCGTGGTGGTGGCCGGGGATTTCAACGACTGGCGGCAAAAGGCCAATCATCCTTTGAAAACGCAGGCCGGTCTTGACGAGATTTTTACCCGCGCCCACGGACGCCCGGCGCGTACCTTTCCGGTACGTTTGCCGCTGCTGCGCCTCGACAGGATCTATGTGAAAAACGCCAATGCCAGTATTCCGACGGCGCTGGCGCTACGTCACTGGCGACATTTGTCCGACCATGCCCCCCTGAGCGCGGAGATTCATTTATGAAATATGGCTGGCGTGATGGCAATCAAATTCAGCTGCTGGAAAACGGCGACCAGTACTACCCCGCCGTGTTTAAGGCCATTGAACAGGCGCAGCAAAAAATCATCCTTGAGACTTTTATCTGGTTTGAAGATGCGGTCGGGAAACAATTGCATGCGGCACTGCTCAGTGCGGCACAGCGTGGTGTTAAAGCCGAAGTGTTGCTCGACGGCTACGGGTCACCGGATCTCAGCGAGGAGTTTGTCAGCGAACTCACCACCGCGGGCGTGGTTTTCCGCTATTACGACCCACGCCCGCGGTTGTTCGGCATGCGGACCAACCTTTTTCGCCGCATGCACCGCAAAATTGTGGTGATTGACGACCGTGTCGCTTTCGTCGGCGGGATTAACTATTCCGCCGAGCATATGTCCGATTACGGCCCGGAGGCCAAGCAGGACTACGCCGTGCGTATTGAAGGTCCCATCGTGGCAGACATCCTGACCTTCGTGCTGGAAAACCTGCCGGGGCAAAGCGCCGTGCGCCGCTGGTGGCGACGTCATCATCGGGCAATCGAAAATCGCCAGCCCGGCGAGGCGCAGGCGCTGTTTGTCTGGCGCGATAACGAAGAACATCGTGATGATATTGAACGCCATTATTTGAAAATGCTCACCCAGGCCAAACGCGAAGTGATCATTGCCAACGCCTATTTCTTTCCCGGCTATCGCCTGCTGCATGCGCTGCGCAAAGCGGCGCGACGCGGCGTGCGGGTCAAACTGATAGTGCAGGGTGAACCGGATATGCCGATTGTGAAAGTCGGCGCTCGCCTGCTGTACAACTATCTGGTGAAAGGCGGCGTCCTGGTGTATGAATACCGTCGCAGACCCCTGCACGGCAAAGTCGCGCTAATGGACGATCACTGGGCGACGGTAGGCTCCAGCAACCTCGACCCGCTCAGCCTGTCGCTGAATCTGGAGGCCAACATCATTATCCATGATCGCGCATTTAACCAGGTCCTGCGGGACAATCTGCATCCCATTATTACCGAGGATTGCCAGCAGGTAGATGAATCGATGTTGCCCAGACGCACCTGGTGGAACCTGACCAAGAGCGTGCTGGCGTTCCACTTTTTACGCCACTTTCCGGCGCTGGTCGGCTGGCTACCGGCGCACACGCCGCACCTTACCGAAGTCGCGCCTCCCGCGCAGCCGACTCTGGAAACGCAAGACCGCATTCAGGCTGAAGATGCAGGAGGGAAACCCTGATGGCGAAAGCATCTCCCCGCTGGCGGTTAGCAAAAAAGATCCTCACCTGGCTGTTTTTTATCGCGGTGATCGTACTGCTGGTGGTGTATGCCAGCAAGGTCAACTGGGAAGAGGTCTGGTCGGTTATCCGGGATTACAACCGCCTCGCCCTGCTCAGCGCCATTGGTCTGGTCATCGTCAGCTATCTGCTGTACGGCTGTTATGACCTGCTCGGACGCTATTATTGCGGACACAAGCTGGCAAAACGTCAGGTGATGCTGGTGTCGTTTATCTGCTACGCCTTCAACCTGACGTTAAGCACCTGGGTGGGCGGCATTGGCATGCGCTATCGACTCTATTCCCGCCTCGGATTACCGGGCAGCACGATCACGCGCATTTTCTCACTCAGCATTACCACCAACTGGCTGGGCTATATTCTGCTCGGCGGGTTTATTTTTACCTTCGGCGTCGTTCAACTGCCCGCACACTGGTATATCGACGAGGCCACACTGCGCATTCTGGGTATCGTACTGCTGCTGATTATTGTCATTTATCTGTGGTGTTGCGCCTTCGCTAAACATCGGCATATCACGATTAAAGGGCAAAAACTGGTGCTGCCATCGTGGAAATTCGCGCTGGCGCAGATGGCCATCTCCGGAGCAAACTGGATGGTGATGGGAGCGATTATCTGGCTGTTATTAGGCCAGGAAATCCATTATTTCTTCGTGCTGGGCGTGCTACTGGTCAGCAGTATCGCCGGGGTTATCGTACATATTCCGGCGGGTATCGGCGTGCTGGAAGCGGTATTCATGGCACTGCTGGCGGGCGAAAATACCTCACAAGGCACGATCATCGCCGCCCTGCTCGCGTATCGCGTACTGTATTATTTTATCCCGCTGCTGCTGGCGTTGATGTGCTATTTGTTGCTGGAGAGTCGGGCGAAAAAACTGCGGGCAAAAAACGAGAAGGCGATGGCGAAATAACCGTGAAGGTTATTGCCGGATGCGGCGTAACGCCTTATCCGGCCTACTTTCGACGCAACACGATAGCCCGGATTAGCGCAGCGCCATCCGGCAGCAGAAATTAACGACGATTGCCGAAAATACGCAGCAGCATCAGGAACAGGTTGATAAAGTCCAGATACAGCGTTAACGCCCCAAGGATCGCGTATTTACGCAGGTTGGAACTGTCGCGCAAATCGATTTGCTCGCCGATGTTTTTCAGCTTCTGCGTGTCATAAGCGGTCAGGCCGACAAACACAATCACCCCAATGTAGGTCACCGCCCACATCAGCGCTTCGCTCTTCAGCCAGAAGTTAACCAGCGAGGCCAGCACGATGCCGATCAACGCCATAAACAGCATGTTGCCAAAACCACTGAGATCGCGCTTGGTGGTGTACCCGTACAGGCTCATGATACCGAACATCCCGCCAGTGACCACAAACGTGCTGGCGATAGACGAGTAGGTATAGACGATAAAGATGCTCGACAGCGTCAGCCCGGTTAATGCCGAATAGAGCATAAACAGTGTGGTGGCCATACCGGCGCTGAGCCTCTGCACCATGCCGGAAAGGACAAACACCAGCGCCAGTTGGGCGATGATCAGCCCAAAGAAGGTGATTTTGCTGGAAAAGACAAACGTCATCACCGCCGGCGTGTTCGCCGCATACCAGGCAATAAACGCCGTCAGTAACAACCCGCAGGTCATCCAGCCATAGACTTGCGCCATATAGGTTTGCAGACCGGAACGGGCCTGCACAATAGAATCGGTTCGTGGGAATCGGTCCATGACAATCTCCTGAATTAGTATGTACCTAAACCAATTGTACTCTACCAGCGTTTTGCTGCTTGCTTATCGCTGTCGCGGGCATCAACCCAACGGTCGCCTTCCGGCGTGGCCTCGCGTTTCCAGAACGGCGCGCGGGTCTTAAGATAATCCATAATAAACTGTCCGGCGTCAAAGGCACTGCTGCGATGCGCGCTGGTCACGCCAACGAAGACTATCTCATCTCCCGGCCACAGCTCACCAATACGGTGGATAACCGTCACGCGGCCCAGCGGCCAGCGTTCACGCGCCTCATCGACGATTTCCGCCAGCGCTTTTTCGGTCATGCCCGGGTAATGTTCCAGCGTCAATGCCTGCACGCTGTCCCCGAGATTATGATTACGGACTTTACCGGTAAACGTGACCACCGCGCCGTCTTCATCGCGCTCTGCCAGCCAGGGATATTCTTCCCCCACGCTAAATGGCGCAGGCCCAACAACAATTCGCGTTTCAGCCATCTCAGCCTCCGGTTACCGGTGGGAAGAAGGCCACTTCATCACCTGCGTTGAGGGGATGGTCGAAGCTCACCAGCGTCTGGTTGACGGCCGCCAGCAGCTTGCCATCTTCTAAAGCCAGCGCCCAACGATCGCTTTGCGCAGCCAGATGCTGGCGCAAGGCTTCCACCGTGGGAAAATCTGCCGCGACCTCTAACGTATCTGCGTTCACCAGTTCTCGCACCTGGGCAAAGAAAAGCACCTTAATCATCTGCATCCACCTTAAAATCACCCGACTTGCCGCCGCTTTTCGCCAGCAGGCGTACCGGACCAATCACCATATCCTTTTGAACCGCTTTGCACATGTCGTAGATGGTCAGCGCCGCCACCGATGCTGCGGTTAACGCTTCCATTTCGACGCCGGTTTTCCCGGTCAGTCGGCACAGCGATTCAATGCGCACACGGTTGTGTTCCGGCTCGGCGCGCAGATTAACTTCAACCTTGCTGAGCATCAGCGGGTGACATAGCGGGATAAGATCCCAGGTACGCTTGGCGGCCTGGATACCGGCAATACGTGCGGTCGCGAAAACATCGCCTTTATGGTGGCTGCCGTCGATAATCATCGCCAGGGTTTCGCTACGCATAGTGACGAAGGCTTCGGCGCGCGCTTCACGTACGGTTTCGGCTTTGGCGGAAACATCCACCATGTGCGCTTCGCCAGCGGCGTTAATATGAGTCAGTTGCGACATACTTATTTCTTCAAATGGGGGTGGAAGTTACACGGACGCGTACGGGCATCGAGCTGCGGCGCAATGATATTTTCCCAGGCAGTGCGACACGCTTTGGTCGACCCCGGCATGGCAAAAATCAGCGTTTTATTGGCCACTCCGGCAATCGCGCGTGATTGCAACGTCGCGGTGCCAATCTCTTCAAAGGAGAGCATGCGGAACACTTCGCCAAACCCTTCGACTTCACGGTCGAACAGCGGCAGCAGCGCTTCTGGTGCCTGGTCGCCTTCGGTCAAACCGGTACCGCCGGTAATCAGCACCACTTGCACATCGTTACTGGCAATCCAGGCGGAAACCTGGGCGCGGATGGCATAGCGGTTCTCTTTAACAATCGCCTTGTCTACAATCTGATGACCCGCCTCCAGCGCACTGTCGCGCAGATAATGGCCGGAGGTATCGTCCTCTTCGCCACGACGGCTGGAAACAGTAAGAATAGCAATGCGTGTCGGGATAAATTCAGCGCTTACCTGACTCATGAAAAACTCCTTTTAGCGATCAGCCGCCAATGTAAGATAAGTTTTGCGTAATACCGGTATTGTTCTGATGCAGGAAGTGGGTCTGCTTTTTCTCCAGCAACGCGCTTGAGATACGTTCTTCCAGCGCAGACTGCTGAGCGTCATCTTCCAGCAAATCACGCAGGCTGACCCCGCCTTCACCGAATAAGCACAGATGCAGTTTGCCGACAGAAGAGACGCGCAGACGGTTGCAGGTGGCGCAGAAGTCTTTCTCATACGGCATGATCAGACCGATTTCACCCGCATAATCGGGATGACAGAAAACCTGCGCCGGACCGTCGCTGCGCTGGCGTAGCTGATGGATCCAGCCGCGACGCAGCAGTTCATCGCGCAGTACCTGGCCGGAGATATGGTGTTTACGGAAGAGAGAACTGCCTTCGCCGGTTTCCATCAGCTCAATAAAGCGTAATTGAATCGGACGTGGCTGGATCCAGGCGAGAAAGGTGTCCAGTTGATGGTGGTTTACATCGCGCATCAGCACGGTGTTCACTTTGACTTTCTCAAAACCGGCATCAAAGGCGGCATCAATGCCCGCCATCACCTGTTGAAATTTATCCTGCCCGGTAATGGCATGAAACTGACGGGCGTCAAGGCTGTCGACGCTGACGTTCAGCGCTGTGAGCCCCGCCTCACGCCAGGTGGCGGCATCCCGTGCCAGACGATAACCGTTGGTGGTCACCGCTATCTGGCGGATGGCGTCATTTTCTCGCACGGCGGCGATGATGTCGGTAAAGTCACGACGCAATGACGGCTCGCCCCCGGTCAGACGCACTTTTTCCGTTCCCAGATTGGCGAACGCACGCGTGACGCGGCGAATTTCATCAACGGTCAAAAAACCGTTATTGGTGACCCCACCGGGCTTGTAGCCATCCGGCAGGCAGTAGGTGCAACGAAAGTTACACACATCGGTAATCGACAAACGTAAGTAGTAAAACTTACGTGCGAAAGCATCGGTAAGTTGAGAGCCCATGTACACCTTTCCAAATACGGGAGGCGGAGTCATTTCTTCCTGCGCCCTGGTGACAATCTGATGTAAGCCTTGTCACGGCCAAAGCACCGTATCATTTGACCCAGGTGCAGAGGCTAGAGTGTTTATACTCGTCATACGTCGAGTACATGTTGGTTATGCCGATACTAGCGTGTAAATAACAGTTTTGCCATGTACACTTTCGCTATATAATCCTATACATAGCGACATGATCGTGCAATTTCGCTACAGAATAAGCAAAAACCACAGTTTTGCATTGATATACATCATCTTGCTATCAGGTGGATGTCGTCAAAAAGAGGTAGATCGCCTAAATTTATTTTCACACAACACCACCAGATAATTGCTGAAAACCCGTAATTTACGCTACTGTAACGGCGATCAATTAATATCAGGAATAACTATGCGCACTCGCACGTTGGCGGATCTGGATCGCGTTGTCGCTCTCGGCGGAGGGCATGGATTGGGACGCGTCCTCTCTTCACTTTCTCCTTTAGGTTCACGCCTGACGGGCATTGTCACCACCACCGATAACGGCGGATCTACCGGTCGAATTCGCCGCTCCGAGGGAGGTATTGCCTGGGGAGATATGCGTAACTGTCTGAACCAGTTAATTACCCAGCCCAGCGTCGCATCCGCGATGTTTGAGTATCGTTTTGGCGGTAATGGCGAACTTTCCGGGCATAACCTCGGAAATCTGATGTTAAAGGCATTAGATCACCTCAGCGTACGGCCTCTGGAAGCAATCAATTTAATTCGCAGCCTGTTGAAAGTTGACGCGCATTTAATTCCGATGTCCGAGCTGCCGGTCGATTTAATGGCTATCGACGATCAGGGACATGAGATTTATGGCGAGGTGAATATCGATCAGCTCACTATCCCGCCTCAGGAACTGATGCTGTCGCCAAAGGTGCCGACCACGCGCGAAGCGGTAGAGGCTATCGCTGAAGCCGATTTGATTCTGATTGGGCCGGGCAGTTTTTACACCAGCCTGATGCCTATCCTGCTGCTCGACGAACTGGCGCAGGCCTTACGTCGCACACCGGCTCCGATGGTCTACATCGGCAATCTGGGGCGTGAATTAAGCCTCCCTGCCGCCAGTCTGACGCTTAACGATAAGCTGACTATCATCGAACAATATGTCGGGAAAAAAGTGATTGATGCGGTGGTTGTCGGGCCAAAAGTCGATGCTTCAGCCGTGAGTGACCGCATCGTGATTCAGGACGTGCTGGAAGCCAGCGATATTCCGTATCGCCACGACCGTCAGCTGTTGCACGACGCGCTGGAAAAAGCGGTGCAAGCGTTAGGCTAGGTGGAATTGCCTGATGGCGTTACGCTTATCAGACCTACCGAAGCGTTCTGTTCCGCCATCCGCCACCAAACACTGCCTGATGTGCTGCGCTTATCAGGCCTACCAACGCGCTCTATCCCGCAGGCCGGATAAGGGATTTATCCCGCATCCGGCACCCACTTACGATGCCGCGATAAACAGCTCGCGCAGCTGGTGCAGCTGATCGCGGATTTGAGCAGCTTCTTCAAACTCCAGGTTCTGCGCGTGCTTCATCATCTGCCCTTCCAGTTCATGGATTTTCTGCTGCAGCGCCTTCGGCGTCATATCCAATTCAACCACCTCGGACTTCGCGCCGGAACGCGACTTGCCTCGGCCCTTGGCTTTGGTCTTGGCAATATTTTGCCCCAGTGCCAGAATGTCGACCACCTTCTTGTTCAGCCCCTGCGGCGTAATACCATGCTCTTCGTTGTACTGATGCTGCTTCTCACGACGCCGTTCGGTTTCGCCGATCGCCTTTGCCATTGAGGCCGTAATTTTATCGCCGTAGAGGATCGCTTTACCGTTGATGTTACGTGCCGCACGGCCGATAGTCTGGATCAGCGATCGCTCAGAACGCAGGAACCCTTCTTTGTCGGCGTCCAGAATCGCCACCAGAGAGACCTCAGGCATGTCCAGACCTTCTCGTAACAGGTTGATACCCACCAGCACGTCAAACTCGCCCAGACGCAGGTCACGAATGATTTCCATACGTTCCACGGTGTCGATGTCCGAGTGCAGATAGCGCACCCGCTCGCCGTGCTCTTCGAGGTATTCCGTGAGGTCTTCCGCCATCCGCTTGGTTAGCGTCGTCACCAGTACACGTTCGTTGATCGCCGCGCGGATACGAATTTCAGACAGCAGGTCATCGACCTGTGTTGCCACCGGGCGCACTTCAATCACTGGATCCAGCAGGCCGGTCGGTCGTACTACCTGATCAACGACGTCATCGCCGGATTTCTCCAGCTCATAGTTGCCCGGCGTGGCGGAAACATAGATGGTTTGCGGGGCCAGCGCCTCAAACTCTTCAAACTTCAACGGGCGGTTATCCAGTGCTGACGGCAGACGAAAACCGTACTCGACCAGCGTCTCTTTTCGCGCCCGGTCGCCGCGATACATACCGCCGATTTGCGGAATAGTCACGTGGGATTCATCGACCACCAGCAGGCCATCGGCTGGCAGGTAGTCAAACAGCGTCGGCGGCGGCTCGCCAGGCCCGCGCCCGGAGAGATAGCGGGAATAGTTTTCAATGCCCGAACAGTAGCCCAGTTCGTTCATCATCTCCAGATCGAACTGCGTACGCTGGCTTAAGCGCTGTTCTTCCAACAACTTGTTGTTCGCTAGCAGGTTTTTACGCCGCTCGGCAAGCTCGACCTTAATGTCTTCCATCGCCTGCACAATGCGTTCGCGTGGCGTAACGTAGTGCGTTTTAGGGTAGACGGTAAAGCGTGGAATGCTGGATTCAACCTGCCCGGTCAGCGGGTCAAACAGTGACAAACGCTCCACTTCTTCATCAAACAGCTCCACGCGCAACGCAATGTCGTCAGATTCTGCCGGGAAGATGTCTATCACTTCACCGCGCACACGGAACGTCCCGCGCTGAAATGCCTGATCGTTGCGGGTATATTGCAGCTCTGCCAGGCGACGCAAAATGGCGCGTTGATCGATGATCATCCCGACAGTCAGGTGCAGCATCATTTTCAAATACAGGTCCGGGTCGCCCAGACCATAGATCGCGGAAACCGAGGCCACCACAATGACATCCCGACGCTCCAGCAGCGCCTTGGTCGCCGACAGTCGCATTTGCTCGATGTGTTCGTTGACCGACGCATCTTTCTCGATGAATGTATCAGAACTCGGTACGTACGCTTCCGGCTGGTAATAGTCGTAGTAGGAGACAAAATACTCTACCGCGTTATCCGGGAAGAATTCTTTCATCTCGCCATACAGCTGGGCCGCCAGCGTCTTGTTGGGTGCCAACACCATGGTCGGGCGCTGGAGGTCCGCAATGACGTTGGCGATGGTGAACGTTTTCCCCGAACCCGTTACGCCCAGCAGCGTCTGATGCGCCAGACCATCCTCCAGCCCTTCTTCCAGGCGACGAATCGCCTCAGGCTGATCGCCAGAGGGTTTAAAAGCGGAATTCAGTTTGAACGGTTTACTCATGAGCAGCTACCTGAAGCAATGGGCGGGCAGGTGTCTAATTTTACTCGCAGCAGTAGATTTTGCCAGTAAAATATACTGGATGGAAAAACAGTAACACACCACAATATTTCTGTTACGCCCCCTTAACCCCCATCACGGCGGGCTAAAATTTCACCGCAGGCAAGATAAAACACCAGCAAAAATGTGTTATCCCCAGACCTATGACTTTTTTAACATTTGTCAAGCCAGGAGATGAAAGTTTTATGGCAACAGATGACACTTCCGCGACAGCCATTGCTTTTATCTAACAATCTGTATTTGAATAACTATTTTCTCAAGCCGTCTTTCGCAGCAATTTAGTCGCAGGCCGCGTCTTCTCTCGCTTACATAGTGTTTTCTAACTCTAATGCACAAGGTTATCCACAGGAATAGTGGATAACTGTCTCCAGCCCGTGCTGACTGCCGCCTGGCAGAAACGTATCGATGTCCTTTTTTGGTCGAATAAAAAAAAATTATCGCTAAATTTTGATATTTATCAGCTAACGAAGCGGGCTGGAACAGTCGAGATCCTGCTCGCATTTTCATCATTTTTTTGCCTGCCCAGGGCGTTAACACGGGCAGGCCACAGCAGCCTATCCGCACCAGAATGGCGCCTAAGGCAGCGTGCTCAGATCGATATAGCGTCCGGTCTCTGCCCGCTCCGGCGTCGCTGACAGCCACGGGATCTCGCCCAGCAGCGGTGCCGCAAGTGCGCGCCTCAGCGTCGCCATGTATTCAGCGTGACGCTTCCCTGGCGGGGTTACGTCATTGGCAACCCAGCCGACCAGCGTCAGCCCGGCCTGGCGTATCGCCTGCGCGGTCAGGAGGGCATGATTGATACAGCCGAGCTTCACGCCCACCACCAGAATCACCGGCAATTGTTCCGTTTGCACCCAGTCGGCAAAGCTCAGCGTCGGCGAAAGCGGGGTCAACCATCCCCCGGCCCCTTCTACCAGCACCCAGTCGGCCTGTTTCTCCAGGGCGCGTAAACCGGCAGACATCACCGGGGCCTGAATCGGTCGCCCTTCATCGGCGCTGATAATATGCGGTGACGTGGGTTCGGCGAAGGTATACGGATTGATGGCCGCATAGTCCACTGCCAACGAACTGTTCCGCTGCAACGCCAGGGCATCGCTGTTACGCAGGCCGTCTGCCGTCATTTCACTGCCCGAGGCGACCGGCTTGTAGCCCACGGTCCGGTAGCCCAACTGTCCTGCCGCCTGTAACAATGCACAGCTGGCGATGGTTTTACCAACCTCGGTGTCCGTCCCGGTGACAAAATACGTTTTAGTCACGTTGAATCACTCCCAAAAAAAGATGGTACGTCAGCGGGTATTTCCCCTGTTTCTGGGGCCAGGCTAACTGTAACTGTTGCAGCTGTGAGCGGGTCAGCACGCGCTGTTCGCGACCTTCATGCAAATGCGTCGCGCCAATGCCTTTGAGCGAACGCATGGCGCTCAGCGCATCGTCAAACCACAGCGTGACGGCCTGCATCTGATACTCAACCTCCCAGCCGTGCAGCGCGTTTTCCAGCTGTTCGACGGGTAAAAAACGGTTGGCGTGCGCCCGGTTATCCACCGCCTGCCACGCCTGACGCAGTTCCGGCATCGAGCCATGCGCCAGGGTGCTGAAGGCCACCGTCCCGCCGGGGCGCACGACGCGGTAGAGTTCGCCTAATGCGTGGCGTAAATCGCCGCACCATTGCACGGCCAGATTGCTCCAGGCCAGGTCAAACGTCGCGGTATCCTGCGGAATGGCCTCAATATCGGCCAGCAGATAATGGTGCGCCGCATCGTGCCGCTGGGCTTGCGCCAGCATAGGCGCAGACAAATCCAGGGCGCTGACCTCGCTCCCCTGCTCTCGCCAGTAGCGACTCATGCGACCTGGCCCGCAGCCGGCATCCAGCACGCGGGCATACTGCCGCCCCGCCAGCCGCGCCAGTAACGCATCGGCGCTTTGACGCTGTAATTCAGCGTGTTGTTCGTAGTGGGAGGCAGCGCGTCCGAACGCGGCGGCAATGGCCTGCTTATCAACCTGCGTCATGCAGCACCTCCAGCAAGCGGTCGATATCCTGAGCTTCATGCGCCTGAGTCAGCGTCAGTCGCAGTCTGGCAGTACCAGCCGGCACGGTAGGTGGCCGGATTGCCGTCACCCAGCAACCCCGATCGCGTAACGTCTGCGCCAGCTGCAACGCTTTTTGGTTATCGCCGACGATCAGTGGCTGAATGGCGCTGTCTGACTGTGCCAGCAGCAAATCAGGGTTCGTCATACCGGCACGAAAACGCTGGATAAGCATCGCCAGCTTTTCCCGGCGCTCGTCGCCTTCGCGACTGCGGATCACCGCCAGCGCGGCGCGCAACGCCTGAGCCTGTGCCGGGGGCATACTGGTGCTGTAAATCAGATGGCGAGCAAACTGCAGCAGATAATCGGCCACGCTGTCAGAGCAGAGAATGGCCGCCCCGCTGACGCCAAAGCCTTTGCCGAAGGTCACCACCAGCAGCTCGGGCTTGACCTGCTGCTGCCAGCACGAGCCGCGTCCTTCCTCACCGGTGACGCCAATACCGTGGGCATCATCCACCAGCAGCCACGCCTCATGGCGCTGCGCCTCGGCGTGGATTTGCGCCAGCGGCGCGCTGTCGCCGTCCATGCTGAATACACCTTCGGTGACCACCAGCTGTTGCCCCGGACAGGGAGCCGCCAGCAGACGAGCTAAATGCTGAGTGTCGTTATGGGTAAAGCGGCGCAGCATGGCCGGGCTCAGACTGGCGGCCTCCAGCAGCGAAGCGTGGCTGAGTCGGTCTGCAACAATGCGATCCTGTTTACCCATCAGCGCGGCAATCACCGCCTGATTGGCGGCAAACCCGGAGGTAAACAGCAGCGCGCGTGAATAGCCCAGCCATTGTGCCAGTTCGTCTTCCAGCGCCTGATGCGCTATGGAATAACCGCTGACATGCCCTGATCCGCCGCTGCCGACGCCAAATCGGTCGGCCCCTTGCTGCCACGCACAGACGATCTGCGGATGGTGGCTTAGCCCAAGGTAATCGTTACTGGAAAAATTCAGATATTGACGACCATCTGCCTGCAACCAACGCCCGGCGCCCTGCGTCACCGCATGACGACGGCGCAGAGCATCGGCAGAACGACGAGCCACAAGCGCATCGTCAATTTTTTGCTGCCAGGTCATACAGTTGCCGCGTTGTAGTAATCGTCAGTGTCTGGAGTGCGCAGGGCCTGTTCCAGACGCTGCTGCTGTTCGTTATCGCCCGCCAGCACCGCCGTTTGCTGGGGATTCAGGCCCAGCTTGCGGAACAGCAGCAGGTCTTTATCTTCGTTCGGGTTCGGCGTGGTCAGCAGTTTACAGCCGTAGAAAATCGAGTTAGCCCCGGCCATAAAGCACATGGCCTGGGTCTGTTCGTTCATTTGTTCTCGTCCTGCAGACAGACGGACATACGAGGTCGGCATCATGATGCGTGCCACGGCGATGGTGCGGATAAAATCAAACGCATCCACATCGTCATTATCCGCCAGCGGCGTGCCCTTCACCTTCACCAGCATATTGATGGGGACGCTTTCCGGCGGAGTGGGCAGGTTTGCCAGCTGCAGCAGCAACCCGGCGCGGTCAGTGACCGTTTCGCCTAAGCCGACAATGCCGCCAGAGCAGACTTTAATTCCGGCTTCACGCACTTTATCCAGCGTATCCAGGCGTTCCTGATATGAACGGGTAGTGATGATATTGCCGTAAAACTCCGGCGAGGTGTCGAGGTTGTGGTTGTAGTAGTCGAGACCCGCGCTGGCCAGACGCTGCGCCTGCGTTTCATCCAGCGTACCCAGCGTCATACAGGCTTCCAGCCCCAGTTCTTTCACGCCCTGCACCATTTGTTCCAGGTAAGGCATATCGCGCTCGTGTGGATTCTTCCACGCCGCGCCCATGCAGAAACGCGTTGAACCGGCTTGTTTGGCCTTACGCGCAGAGTCCAGTACCTGCTCAACTTCCATTAAACGCTCGGTTTCCAGACCGGTTTTATAGCGGGAACTTTGTGGGCAATATTTGCAGTCTTCCGGACAAGCGCCGGTTTTTATCGACAACAACGTACTGACCTGTACCTGCTGCGGGTCAAAGTGCTGACGGTGGATCTGTTGCGCTTCAAACAGCAGATCCAGCAGTGGTTTTTCAAATAATTCGGTAACTTGCGACATTGTCCAGCGAGAAGAATGAGCCATATTGGTGTTCGTTTCATTTTGAGTTTCATGTAGACTCGTAAACCTAAATCTTTTTAATTTGGTTTACAAGTCGATTATGACAACGGACGATCTTGCCTTTGACCAACGCCATATCTGGCACCCTTACACCTCGATGACCTCCCCGCTGCCGGTGTATCCGGTAGCGCGCGCTGAAGGTTGTGAACTGATTTTAGCCAGCGGCGAGAGACTGATTGACGGGATGTCGTCCTGGTGGGCGGCGATCCACGGTTACAATCACCCGCAGCTGAACGCCGCGATGAAAACGCAAATCGACGCCATGTCACACGTGATGTTTGGCGGCATTACCCATGCCCCGGCCATTGCACTGTGCCGCCAGCTGGTTGCCATGACGCCAGAACCACTGGACTGCGTTTTTCTCGCGGACTCAGGCTCCGTTGCCGTGGAAGTAGCGATGAAAATGGCGCTGCAGTACTGGCAGGCAAAAGGCGAATCTCGCCAGCGTTTCCTGACGTTCCGTAACGGGTATCACGGTGATACCTTCGGGGCGATGTCGGTCTGCGATCCTGACAACTCAATGCACAGTCTGTGGAAAGGGTATCTGCCGGAAAACCTGTTCGCCCCAGCCCCGCAAAGCCGGATGGGCGGCGAGTGGGATGAGCTGGATATGGTGCCCTTTGCCCGTCTGATGGCGGCCCATCGCCACGAGATTGCGGCAGTGATCCTGGAGCCTGTCGTTCAGGGTGCAGGCGGCATGCGCATGTACCATCCCGAGTGGTTAAAGCGCATCCGTAAGATGTGCGATCGCGAAGGTATTCTGCTGATTGCCGACGAAATCGCCACCGGCTTTGGACGCACCGGTAAGCTATTTGCCTGTGAACACGCCGACATTACGCCGGATATTTTATGTCTCGGCAAAGCGTTAACCGGCGGGACAATGACCCTTTCTGCCACCCTGACCACTCGCCAGGTGGCGGAAACCATCAGTAACGGCGAAGCGGGCTGCTTTATGCACGGTCCGACGTTTATGGGCAATCCACTGGCCTGTGCCGTCGCCTCCGCCAGTTTGTCTCTGCTGGAGTCGGGCGAGTGGCGCTCACAGGTGGCTGCAATCGAAGCGCAACTGCGCCGTGAACTGGCACCGGCGGCGGATTCGGCGTATGTCGCCGACGTGCGCGTTCTCGGTGCCATCGGCGTGGTAGAAACCACCCACCCGGTGAAGATGGCGGCGTTGCAGAAGTTCTTTGTCGATCAGGGCGTATGGGTCAGACCGTTTGGCAAGCTTATCTACCTGATGCCACCGTATATTATCCAGCCCGAACAACTGCGTCGTCTGACCCAGGCGGTGAACGACGCCGTGCGCAATGCAACATTTTTTAGCGATTAATCGGCGGTAAACTGTGCGTTTTCTGGCTACACTTTTTGGCTAACGAGAGGAGTCGGCATGAAACTTATCAGTAACGATCTGCGCGACGGGGACAAACTTCCGCATCGCCACGTTTTAAACGGCATGGGGTATGACGGGGACAATATTTCCCCGCATCTGGCGTGGGACGATGTGCCCGCCGGGACCAAAAGTTTTGTCGTGACCTGTTACGATCCTGATGCACCAACCGGCTCCGGCTGGTGGCACTGGGTGGTGGTTAACCTACCTGCAGATACCCGGGTTCTGCCGCAAGGGTACGGCTCCGGATTGGTTGCGTTGCCGGAGGGCGTGCTGCAAACGCGCACGGACTTTGGTAAAGCTGGCTACGGCGGCGCGGCACCGCCAAAAGGGGAAACGCATCGCTATATCTTTACGCTTCACGCGCTGGATGTGGAGCGTCTTGATGTCGATGAGGGCGCCAGCGGCGCGATGGTCGGATTTAACGTCCATTTCCATTCGCTCGCCAGCGCGTCAATTACCGCGATGTTCAGTTAAGCGCAGTGCCGGATGTCGGCTTCGCCTCATCCGGCCTACCAGGCAGACCGTAGGCCTGATAAGACGCATCAGCGTCGCCATCAGGCAATTTGCTACAGAAATTCAGGCAACAATTTCAACAGCGTTCCTTGCGCTAACAGCTCGGTCGCACACTCGATATCCGGAGCGAAAAAACGGTCCTGGGTATAATGTGAAACCTGTTCGCGCAAGGCCTGACGCGCCTGTTCCAGCAGCGGGCTTGAGGTCAGTCCTTCACGTAAATCGATCCCCTGACAGGCCGCCAGCCACTCCACGGCTATCACACCGCGCGTATTTGCCGCCATCTCCCACAGTCGGCGACCAGCCGCAGGTGCCATGGAAACATGATCTTCCTGGTTGGCCGACGTGGGCAGGCTGTCTACGCTGTGCGGGTGTGCCAGCGCTTTGTTTTCACTGGCCAGCGCGGCGGCAGTGACCTGCGCAATCATAAAGCCAGAGTTAACCCCACCATTTTTGACCAGGAATGGCGGCAACTGCGACATGTGTTTATCCATCATCAGCGCAATACGCCGCTCTGATAGCGCACCAATTTCCGCGATCGCCAGCGCCAGATTATCCGCCGCCATCGCCACCGGCTCGGCATGGAAGTTACCGCCGGAAATCACATCCCCTTCTTCGGCAAACACCAGCGGATTGTCCGACACAGCGTTGGCTTCAACTAACAGTACGTCCATCACCTGGCGCATTTGCGTCAGGCACGCGCCCATCACCTGCGGCTGACAGCGCAGGGAATACGGATCCTGCACTTTTTCACAGTTATGATGGGATTGCGACAGCGCACTGGCGTCGGTCAGCACATGACGATACAACATAGCGGCGTCAATCTGCCCACGCTGTCCACGCGCGGCATGAATGCGAGGGTCAAACGGACGACGTGAGCCCAGCACCGCTTCGGTCGTCAGCGCGCCGCACACCGTCGCGGAGGCAAACAGCTCCTGGGCTTCAATCAACCCACGCAGGGCAAAGGCGGTGGACGCCTGAGTCCCGTTCAGCAGCGCCAGCCCCTCTTTTGCCTCCAGCGTAATCGGCTCCAGTCCGGCTTTTTTCAGTGCCTGCGTCGCCGGGAGCCATTCCCCCTGCCAGCGTGCTTTCCCCTCACCTAGCAAAGTCAGCGACATGTGCGCCAGCGGGGCCAGATCGCCCGATGCGCCGACAGAACCTTTCGCTGGGATCAGCGGGTAAACTTCGGCGTTCACCAGCGCAATTAACGCTTCAATCACGCTCAGGCGAATACCGGAGAAACCGCGCGCCAGGCTGTTGATTTTCAGCACCATGATCAGACGCACCATGGCATCATCCAGCGCGTTGCCAACGCCAGCAGCATGTGAAAGCACCAGCGAGCGCTGAAGATTTTGCAGATCTTCCGTGGCGATACGGGTCTGGGCCAGCAGGCCAAATCCCGTATTGATGCCGTAGGCCGTTCGCCCTTCGGCAACAATATTATTCACGCAGGCCACGCTGGCGTTGATGGCATCAACCGCGCTGGGGTCCAGACTCAGTTGTACCGGCTGCTGCCAGATCTCCCGTAGCTGCGTAAAACTCAGATGACCTGGTGTTAACGTAAGCTTAGTCATTTCAGTCTTTCCCCTGCGTCCCGGCAATCATCGGTAAATTCAATCCTTGCTCAACGGCACATTCCACCGCGATGTCATACCCGGCGTCTGCGTGACGCATGACGCCCGTAGCCGGATCGTTATGCAGAACCCTGGCAATACGCGCGGCGGCTTCATCGGTGCCGTCACACACAATCACCATCCCCGCATGTTGCGAGAAGCCCATGCCGACCCCGCCGCCGTGGTGCAGCGACACCCAGGTTGCCCCGCTGGCGGTATTGAGCAGCGCGTTAAGCAAAGGCCAGTCGGACACGGCGTCAGAACCGTCGCGCATGGCTTCGGTTTCACGGTTTGGGCTGGCAACAGAGCCAGAGTCCAGATGGTCACGTCCAATGACGATAGGCGCGGAGACTTCACCGCTGCGCACCATTTCGTTAAACGCCAGCCCCAGCTTTTGCCGCCACTCCAGACCAACCCAGCAGATACGGGCTGGCAAGCCCTGGAAGTTAATCCGCTCACGTGCCATATCCAGCCAGTGGTGCAGGTGTTTATCGTCGGCAACAATTTCTTTTACTTTGGCATCGGTCTTATAAATATCCTGCGGATCGCCGGAAAGCGCCACCCAGCGGAAGGGACCAATGCCGCGACAGAACAGTGGACGAATATAGGCGGGTACAAAGCCAGGGAAATCAAAGGCATTTTCCACGCCCATCTCTTTGGCCATCTGGCGAATGTTATTACCGTAATCAAACGTCGGCACACCCATTTTGCTAAAGTCCAGCATTGCCTGTACGTGTGTGGCCATGGAACGTTTCGCCGCCTGCACCGTACCCTGCGGATCGGATACCGCTTTTGCCTGGTACTCTTCCCAGCTCCAGCCGGACGGCAGATAACCGTGTAGCGGGTCATGAGCGCTGGTCTGATCGGTGACCATATCCGGACGCACACCACGCTTCACCAGTTCCGGAACAACGTCGGCCGCGTTCGCGCACAGCGCAATAGAAACGGCTTTACCCTCACGGGTGTATTTGTCGATACGCGCCAGCGCGTCATCCAGCGTTGTGGCCTGCTCATCCACATAGCGGGTACGCAGACGGAAATCGATACGGCTTTGCTGACATTCAATGTTCAGCGAACACGCCCCCGCCAGCGTCGCGGCTAACGGCTGCGCCCCGCCCATTCCGCCAAGACCAGCGGTCAGTACCCAGCGTCCACTCAGGCTACCCTGATAATGTTGACGTCCGGCTTCAACGAAGGTTTCATACGTCCCCTGCACAATGCCCTGACTGCCGATATAAATCCAGCTCCCGGCGGTCATCTGGCCGTACATCGCCAACCCTTTCGCATCCAGTTCGTTGAAGTGTTCCCAGGTCGCCCAGTGCGGGACCAGGTTGGAGTTGGCAATCAGCACGCGTGGCGCATTGTCGTGGGTTTTGAAGACGCCGACTGGTTTACCCGACTGGACCAGCAGCGTTTCATCGGCCTCCAGTTTGGTCAGCGCCTTGACGATGGCGTCATAGCATTCCCAGTCACGCGCGGCGCGACCGATCCCGCCGTACACCACCAGCTCATGGGGATTTTCCGCCACATCAGGATCGAGATTGTTCATTAACATGCGCAGCGGCGCTTCGGTCAGCCAGCTTTTGGCCGTTAAGGTGGTGCCGCGTGGGGCACGAATATCCTGCTGACGATACTTGCTGTGAGACATGACGGAAACTCCTCGCGAACGTTCGGATAGATAAATAATATATACTTGTCTATACAAGTTGTCGCAAGGGTTGTTTTAACAATTAAGATACATTTTTATTATATTGCGTCAGCAATCACGGTTTTCATATCGGGCTCAGGACATGAAGCGCCCTTGCAGACGATAGCGGGAACCCGGAAAAAGCAAACGAGCATGAGAGACAATGGATGACGCGGACCAGGTCTTGCGACGGATCAGCAGGCAGGGATCGTGTTCTTTAATGTTCAGCAGCGCGCACTCTTCCGCGCTGGCGCGAACCGCTTCGACAATATGCTCGCCTTCGGTCAACGGGGCGATCAGCGACAGATAGGCGTGCGGCGTGGTCTGACTGTAATCCTGTGTCAGGTACTCCGGCACAATCTCCGCATTGACGCAGCGATCTTCAATTTGTACAGGTAGGGAGTTTTCAAAGTGCACCATGATCGAGTGATAAATAAAGGTACCTTCTTTAACGTTCAGCGCCGTGGCCTGCTGCGCGTTCGCGCGTGTGCTTTCCAGCTTCAGCACCTCGCACCGATGCTGATGCTGGCGGGCGATAATTTCATCGGCAATGCTGCGAATTTCAAACAACGCGGACTGACCTTTCGGCTCGGCGACAAACGTACCGACGCCCTGCAAACGCACCAGCAGCCCCTCGTCAGTAAGCTCACGCAGCGCCCGATTAATAGTCATACGGCTAAAACCATACTGCGCGACCAACTCCGCTTCCGACGGGATGCGATCGTGAGGTTGCCAGATACCGCTGGCAATCTTTTCACTGATCTCCTGTTTTACCTTTTCGTAAAAAGGTGCCGGGGCAGAACGGGAGTGGGATGGGAGCATGCGTTAGCCTTCCTTACGCTGAAAAATGAGAGTGGAAAAATGGCGGCGTAACGCTATTCGACACGTCAATGCCACCAGTGTGCGATTTGCCAGCCAAGACGAGCCGCAACGCGCGCCGCGTTGCCATCATCGTCAAAACGGGGATTAAATTCAACCATGTCTACCGCCTGCAGCTTACCGCAGCGGCACAGGGGCTCAATCAGCCTCAGCAGCGTCGACAACGGCACGCCCAGCGCGGCGGGTGCGGACACAGCGGGCATTTCCCAGACCGGTAGAACGTCGAGGTCGATGGTCAGATAGATGACGTCTACGCTGGAGATAAACTGCGCCATCTGTGCCTGCGCGTTTTGACAGTGCAGATCCTCCACCACTGTAACCCCAAGCCGCTGCGCTTCATCCCACAGCGCCTGGGTGTTAGCCGCCCGGTTAACACCAAAGCAGGCGTAATGAAATTCACGCTGCTGCACGTCGCAAAGCTGCGCCAACTGGCGAAACGGCGTTCCGGAGGTGGCCCGATCGGCATGGCGTAAGTCGAGGTGGGCATCGAGATTGACGATGCCCACGGTTAAGCGTGGGAACGCATCCAGCACACCTGCACCGTGGGCAAAGGCGGTTTCGTGCCCGCCCCCCAGCACGAAAGTGCGCATCTCAGCCTGCTGACAACGCTGTACCGCATGGCGTAACGCCTGCTGCGCCCCTTCGAGATCGGGGGCTTGCGCCACAATGTTGCCCAGATCCACCAGCCGGTCATGGCCTTGGTGGCTGGCTAAATTCGCCAGCGCTTTACGCAGTGCATCAGGCGCGCCAGCCGCCCCCGTGCGTCCCTGATTACGCTTTACGCCTTCATCGCAGGCGAATCCCAGCAGCGCTATCTGTTCACGATAGTTTTCCGGGCTAAACGCTGCACTGAGCGTGATAGTCTGAAACAGGCGCAGCGCGTTGGGTGACTCAGCGCGATCATCGCGACCTTGCCAAAGCGCGGGAGATGCGGGATGCCAGTGACTCATGATGGTTGTCCTCGGAATACGCGTTGATACAGCGGGTTGCGGCCAGGTTCATACAATATCTCAACCGGAAGGTGGGCGTCCCACACCACAAAGTCCGCCACGAACCCGACCTTCAATTGCCCATGGGTCGCCTGACGACCAAGGGCTTGCGCCGCATGACGCGTGACGCCCGCCCACGCTTCTTCCGGCGTTAAGCCAAACTGCACGCAGGCCATGTTCATCGCCCAGTGCAAACTGATAAACGGACTGGTACCAGGGTTGAAATCCGTCGCCACCGCCATTGGCACGTTATATTGACGTAGCCACTCCACCGGCGGGCGCTGTTTCTCTTTAAGAAAATAAAAGGCACCGGGTAGCAGGACCCCTACCGTGCCGCTGTGGCTCATCGCCGCCACGCCCGCTTCATCAAGATATTCAATATGATCGGCCGATAATCCGTGATAGCGACTTACCAACTGCGCGCCACCGAGCAACGACAGCTGTTCAACGTGGCCCTTAACCGGAATGCCCAACGCCTGAGCCGTCTGAAATACCCGTTCACTTTGTGCCAGGCTAAACCCAACGCTTTCACAAAACAGGTCGACAGTCTCAAACAGTCCCTGTTCCCACAGCTGCGGCAAAATGGTCTCGCACACCAGCGTAATATAGCCGTCAGGATCGTCACGGTATTCCGCCGGTGTCGCGTGCGCGGCCAGCAGCGTGGGGCTGATTTCAAGGGTATTTTCCGCCGCCAGCGCAGAGACCACGCGCAAAATTTTCTCTTCTGTCGCCAAATCCAGACCATAGCCTGATTTCACTTCCAGCAACGTGACGCCTTCTTTTATCAGCCGTTCCATGCGCGCGCGCGCCACGGCAAGGAGCTGATCGTCAGATGCGCGGCGGGTCGCCGACACGGTGGCGTTTATGCCCCCACCCTGGGCGCTGATTTGCTGGTAAGACACACCATTCAGCCGCTGCTCCCACTCGCCTGCACGATTCCCGCCAAAAACCAGATGCGTGTGGCAATCAATCAAACCTGGCGTAACCAGCCGACCCTGCATATCAAAGGTATTGTCATGTGTGCGGTATAACGAGGATTCAGGCACGATGGCGCGAATCTTGCCCTGTCGAATAATCAGCGCGTGACCGTCCACCAGCCCATACGGGGTATTACGTTCAGGATCCATGGTCGCCAGGCGGACATTACGCCAGATGGCATCATCAGGGAAAAATTGCTGCATTCCACTCACCACTTGTCATAGGTTGTATAGACATTTATTGAGATCCTGCGGATGTTGTCAACCTGAAGGGCGATAATTGTTATTTAATTGTGATATCAGGACGTTCTGCATCCGACATTGCTGCTATAAAAAACAACTTTTTACCTTTTCGCCTTTCCGTTTCGCTCAACTTAGTATAAAAAAGCAGGCTTCAATGGATAAATTTCAAAGCCCGGAGCAACCTGTGAACATTTCATCAGTTTCCCGTCTGGCGCTGGTAATGGCTTTTGGCGTGACGCTGACCGCCTGTAGCGCAACCTCGCCCGATCAAATTCCTTCCGACCAGACCGCGCCAGGCACCTCCTCGCGCCCGATTCTGTCGGCAAATGAAGCCAGCAATTTTGTCGCGGCTCATTATTTTTCTGCACTGACGCCAAACACCGCGCCGTGGTCCCCTTCTGCGATTTCTCTGCCCGCACAGCCTGATTTTGTTGTCGGCCCGGCAGGGACTCAGGGCGTCACCCACACCACCATTCAGGCGGCGGTGGATGCAGCAATCATTAAACGCACCAACAAGCGTCAATATATTGCAATCATGCCGGGTGAATATCAGGGCACGGTTTATATCCCGGCAGCAACGGGCAGCCTGACGCTGTACGGCATGGGCGAAAAACCGCTTGATGTGAAAATTGGCCAGGCAATTGACGGAGAGATGAGCACCGCTGACTGGCGTCGTACGGTCAACCCAGGCGGCAAATATATGCCGGGTAAACCTGCGTGGTATATGTTTGATAATTGCCAGAGCAAGCGCGGTACCAACATTGGCGTACTGTGTTCTGCAGTCGTCTGGTCACAAAACAACGGTCTGCAGTTACAGAACCTGACCATCGAAAACAACCTCGGCGACAGCGTGGATGCAGGTAACCATCCGGCCGTTGCTCTGCGTACCGATGGCGATAAAGTACAGATCAACAACGTCAACATTCTGGGTCGTCAGAACACCTTCTTCGTAACCAACAGCGGTGTACAAAACCGTCTGGAAAACGATCGTCAACCGCGTACGCTGGTGACAAACAGCTACATTGAAGGCGATGTGGATATTGTTTCTGGTCGCGGCGCGGTGGTATTCGAAAACACCGATTTCCGCGTCGTCAATTCTCGCACCCAGCAGGAAGCCTACGTGTTCGCACCTGCCACGCTGTCGAACATTTATTACGGTTTCCTTGCCGTCAACAGCCGCTTTACGGCTGCCGGTGATGGCGTGGCACAGTTAGGCCGCTCACTGGATGTCGATGCTAACACCAACGGTCAGGTGGTGATCCGCGACAGCGTGATCAACGAAGGCTTTAACATGGCGAAGCCATGGGGTGACAGCGTAATCGGTAAGCATCCGTTTACCGGCAACACCGGTGCGGAAGACGACAAAGGTGAAATCCAGCGTAACCTGAACGACACCAACTTTAACCGCATGTGGGAATACAACAACCGCGGTGTGGGTAGCAAAGTGGTTGCCGAGCCGAAGCAGTAAACGTCATTCTCTTATGTAGGCCCGGTAAGCGCATGCGCCACCGGGCAATGTGCCGGATGGCGACGAAAACCGCCATCCGGCCTACAGTAAGCCTTACATCAAACGCGCTTTATTCGCGTTAATCAAACTTCCTGCCTTGATGATTTCACGCTCTTCCGCCGTCAGACTTTCCATATACAGGTTAATTTCACTGACCGACCCATTCTCATACAGTACGTATGCGGTAATCTCGCGACTGCATGCGTCCAGCGCGCGGCGAATACCGGGAATGTAAATATAATCACCCACCTCGAAAGACGGCTTCCCGATCATTTGCAGCGGCAGCATTCCCCAGTTGATGACGTTGGAACGGTAACGCTTGGTGGCATATTCCTCGGTGATATTCGCCAGCCCACCAATCACGCGCTGGCAGCTTGCCGCCTGCTCACGCGCGGAACCATCTCCCGGTTTGACGGCATAAATCATGCTGCCAATCCCCGTTTCCAGTGGCACAACATCTTCCTGACCGGCAATCTGACGAATACGGTCGAAGATGGGTGACAATGCGCTGTTTACACCACCAGCCCGTCGCTGTTTTTCCAGCTCAGCAGTAGCTTTACTCCTCCCCACATAACCGGGATCCCGCCGTGAAAGCGTAAATTCCGCCAACCCTAAAGGATTTGAGCGATAGGACGACGTCTCCCCGGATGGGATCAGCTCGTCGGTCGTCGTCACTTCATCAAGAATTTTCGAGGCGACCTTCAACAAAATATTGTCAGTCAGTGCACCCAGCTCCGGCCAGTCTTTAATATTAGGACCATAGATTAACGCCTGCTGCGTGGCACCTTTCACAAAGCCCTGATACACACGACTTTTATAAGGCGCAGGGTCAAATGCATAGGCCGGAATTTCGTCCCAACAGTCCAGGTCGGTTGCCGGGGTCAGGAATCCGCCGTTTACCGCCGTTGCGGCAATGGAACGCGCGTCCATCAGCGCCACGGCTGACATTTGCCCGTTGCCCGGCTTCGAGCCTTCGCGGTTAGGGAAATTACGTGTGGTATGGCGAATGCTCAGCCCGTTATTGACTGGTGTGTCACCCGCGCCGAAGCAAGGGCCACAGAACGCAGTTCGGATAATGGCGCCCGCGCCCATCAAATCCGCCACCACACCTTTCTTCGCTAAGTCCATAAACACCGGCTGTGATGAGGGGTAGACCGCCAGCGAGAAGGTGTCGCTACCGCAGGATTGACCGCGTAGCGCACTGGCGGCGGCAATCACGTTTTCGTAGTTGCCGCCCGAGCACCCGGCAATGATCCCCTGCTGTACTTTTAAACGCCCATTCTCAACTTTGTCGAGCAGTGAGAGGCTGGCTTTCCCTTGCGCGATACGCGCAGATTCAATTTCGATCCCGCGAAGAATATCGGTGAGATTCTCATTGAGGGTGTCAATTTCATAGACGTTGCTGGGGTGGAAAGGCAGCGCGATCATTGGCTTGATGGCGCTCAGATCAACATAAATACAGCCATCGTAATACGCCATCGGCTGCGGGTTCAGCAGGCGATAGTCTTGCTCACGGCCATGTAGCGCCAGCCAACTGCGGGTTTCATCATCCGTTTGCCAGACGGAGCTCAGACAGGTGGTTTCTGTCGTCATCACATCAACGCTGTTGCGAAAATCTGTGGAGAGAGACTTAATACCCGGACCGACAAACTCCATCACTTTATTTTTGACGTAGCCGTTTTTAAACACCGCGCCGATAATAGCTAGCGCGACATCCTGCGGCCCCACGCCAGGTGCCGGTTTTCCGGTCAGATAGACCGCAACAACGTCAGGATAATCAACATCCCAGGTATCGTTTAACAGTTGCTTGACCAGCTCGCCGCCACCTTCACCGACTGCCATTGTGCCCAGTGCGCCATAGCGCGTATGGCTGTCTGAGCCGAGGATCATTTTTCCGCCGCCGGCCATCATCTCACGCATATATTGATGGATCACCGCAATATGTGGAGGCACAAAAATGCCCCCATAGCGTTGCGCCGCGGACAGCCCGAACAGATGATCGTCACCGTTAATGGTCCCGCCTACCGCACATAATGCGTTATGGCAGTTGGTCAACACGTAAGGCAACGGGAAACGCTCCATACCTGAAGCTTTCGCTGTCTGAATAATGCCGACAAAGGTAATATCGTGTGACGCTAATGAGTCAAACTTAATTTTAAGCTTGTTCATATCTCCCGACGTATTGTGTGCCGACAGAATCGACCAGGCGATAGTCCCTTTTTTCGCGTGATCTTTTTCGATATGCCCGGAACAATGTTCCTCGGTTAACAGTTCATTGTTTTCGGAGAGAAAGACGCCTTTCTCATATAAATTAATCATCACATACTCCATGGTACAACGCCCGCACAAATACCGTGCACAAAGGCATTGTTAATCAATAAACTTAATAGACTGAATATTGACATGTTATTTACAACATATTCCAGTCAATCAACATGCTCCACCACCATACGCCCAGGGTGATATGCACAATAAAAGTTAAGAATGTCAGCATGCCGCCAACCAGCCACCACGATTTAATGTCGTTATAGCCCACACCGAAAATAACCGGACCCGCCGCGCCGCCATAATGGGTTACCATTCCGCCATATGAGTTAGAGAACAGTAATGCCAGAGCCGTTAACATCAGTGGTGCACCAGAGACATTCGCTAACATGGCAAAGACGGGCATCATCGCCACAATATA
This sequence comes from Citrobacter sp. JUb117, assembly GCF_024809055.1. Taxonomy (NCBI): domain Bacteria; kingdom Pseudomonadati; phylum Pseudomonadota; class Gammaproteobacteria; order Enterobacterales; family Enterobacteriaceae; genus Citrobacter; species Citrobacter sp. JUb117. The sequence goes on along the minus strand of NZ_JANUFB010000001.1, from coordinate 246,304 downwards.
AGCGCTACCGGAAGCGAAGAAATAGCGGACAATAATACTCAGGAACAAAATAACGAAGAAGGCTACATTGCTATGATTGTCAAAAGAGAGGTTATTTTTGAACAGTTCAGCTAACCAGTCAAAAAACTTCACTTTCGATAATAAAGAACTCAGGCCAATAATTCCGCCGTACCAAATTAAGGTATTCCAGCCCCCTTTATTTTTTACCACATCATCCCAGGTCACTACGCCCAAGAGGAGCATCGCGCCCATCACTACAATGGCCACCGTTGATTCATCAACGCCGAGGCTTTTACTGAAGATCCACCCTAATAGTGCAAGAACAAAAATGCCCAACAGCATTTTTTCTCGCCCTTTCATCGGCCCCAGTTCCTGGAGCCCGGCTTTGGCGATGGTTTTGTTATCCACTTTGGTAATTTCAGGCGGATACATAAAGTAGATAACTAATGGAGTCAGGAGCAACATCACAATACCAGGTAAACTCGCCGCCAGCGCCCATCCGCCCCAACTTAACTGCAGGTGACAGATATCGTTAATCATTTTCAATGCCAGGATGTTGCCTGCCATGGCGGTAAAAAACATATAGCTGGTGGTTTTGGTGACCATATAGACCGTCATCATCAGGTAGTGGCCAACACGGCGTGGGCTTCTGTCTGGTTCAGACCCCAATGCCACCGCCACGCTATTGATGATTGGCAGCACAATCCCTCCCGCTCGCGCGGTGTTAGATGGCGTTGCTGGCGCCAAAACCAGGTCCAGAAAAACAGTGACGTAGCCTAGCCCCAGTGTGGTATTCCCGATTTTGCCGATCAAAATATAGGCAATGCGCTTGCCCAGACCGGTAGTCACAAACGCGGCACTTAGCGTAAATGCAGAGAAAACCAGCCACGTGGTGCCTGACGCATAACCGCTGAGAACGCTGCTGGTTTTTAGTACGCCGTGACCTAAATTACCGACCACGACCATTGATGCCGCGACGGCAATCAACAACACTACCGGCTCAGGAAAAGGTTTGATCACCAACCCGACAATAGCGGCAAGATAAATACCGAAAAGAACCCAGGCCAGTTCCGTTAATCCTGCTGGCGCAGGAATAATGCCAATAATACAGGGGATCGCCAATATAACGATTAGCTTCCATAATGATTTCACATTCATGTGGTATTCCTGATTTATACGTACAGGCAATCTCGCGAAATAAATCCAGTATCCGCGATGCATAACCGTTTTAATTAACGTTATGCGGGAAGGTAAACCTCACCAGAAAATATTTTCCGGGCGGTGCGAATCACCGAGGCACGAATAGCCGTAGCATCATCACTTTCATTACTCAAATAAATATCCAGTGAGCCACCGGGGTGTTCAATGCTGATATTTCCATACCCTACCCCCGGTGCTACCTGCTGAGTTACCGTCCCAGCAATCACGCAACTGCTGGCAATGGCAATAGCGCCAGTGATCGCCAGCGCTTTATGGCAAGCGTGAGGCATAAAATAGCGCACAGTAATTGCACCACTCTGCTGCGGCGCTGAAATAAGGATAGGTTTAGGAATGACCATATTGGAAACATCCCCTAACCCCATAGCCAGCCCTGCCTGACAGCGAATAGATTCCATGCGTGCTAATAATTCTGAGTCAGCATCCAGTTCCTCCGGTGATTCATAACCGGTTTTGCCCAGATATTCAGCGGGAATAATCACCACCGGTGTCGCCATATCCATACAGGTCACCGGAACGGCATCAAAACAATCACGATGGTTCCCCGTTGGGAAAATACGTCCTGTTTTAGACCCCGCGGCATTCAGGAACGTGAGTGCTACAGGCGCTGACGTACCCGGTACGCCGTCTATTTTGACCGGGCCTTCATACTCAACAACACCTTGCGGCGTCTGCACATCGGCTTCAATAAACGTATTGGTGTTTATATTGCGAATCCGTACGCGCGTCGTCGGCGCTGTGGCGGCAATCAGCCCATTTTCGATGGCGAATCCCCCGACGGCGGAAAGCATATTGCCGCAATTTGGCGTGGTATCGACACGTTGTTCATGCACCAAAACCTGAGCAAATAAATAATCAATATCTGCCTGTGGGTCGGTTGAACGGCTGATAATCGCCACTTTACTGGTTAGCGGATTACCCCCACCAATACCGTCGATTTCCAGCGCATTCCCGGAACCCATAATTTTAATCAATACATCATCACGCTGCGTTTTCTCTTGTGGTAGATGTTCTGCTAATAAAAATGCGCCTCTGGAGGTTCCTCCACGCATCATAACGCAAGGTATTTTTTTCACGCCAATGCCCTCAACTATATTATTCATATTAAAGACAGGATTACATGCGTGAAATACGCTGGCTAATGACTTTGTTGTCGTGATTAGTGACTTTTTTTTATTAATTCAAGATTAACATTGGCAGGTAAACTGGTCGCTCTATCAGGACAGAACGTCCCTTAACCTTGTCTGGAGCCGGAATGAAACATGAATTATCGAGCATGAAAGCATTTGTCACGCTGGCAGAGTCCAATTCTTTTAACAATGCGGCTAAGTTACTTAATATTACGCAACCTGCATTAACACGTAGAATAAAGAAAATGGAAGAGTATTTACACACTCAACTATTTGAGAGAACAACCCGCAAAGTCACATTAACAAAAGCAGGCCAGTTGTTATTACCAGAAGCCCGTGAATTAATTAGAACCCTAGATGAAACAATCTTTAATATCAGCAAAATGAATACACACTATCACGGGATGGTAACGTTATCCTGTATCCCTACCGCCGTTTTCTATTTTTTACCGTTGGCGATCGGCAAATTTAATGAGCTATATCCCAATATTAAGGTGCGAATTATTGAACAAGGTACGAATAATTGTATGGAATCCGTACTTTGCAACGAGGCTGATTTTGGCATAAACATGAACAACATCACAAATTCTTCCATTGAATTCACCCCGCTGGTTAACGAACCCTTTGTTCTGGCATGTCGGCGCGATCATCCGCTCGCCCATAAACAGCTGGTCGAATGGCAAGAACTGGTGAATTGCAAATTAATAGGCGTGCGTTCGTCGAGCGGTAACCGATTGCTGATTGAGCAACACCTGGCAGATAAACCGTGGAAGCTGGATTGGTTTTACGAGGTTCGCCATTTATCCACCTCGCTTGGCCTGGTGGAGGCTGGGCTGGGGGTTTCCGCGTTGCCAGGGTTGGCCATGCCGCACACGTCGCATCCAACGCTGATCGGCATCCCGCTGGTTGAGCCGGTGATTAGGCGCACGTTAGGCGTTATTCGGCGTAAAGATGCGGTGCTCTCTCCTCCCGCTGAACGCTTTTTTTCTCTGCTGTTAAATCTGTGGGCCGAAGAGAAGGACAACTTGTGGCGACCAATTTCCGATCTCCAGGGGAAACAGAGTGCCTGATGGCGGCTAATGCCTTATCAGGCCTACGAAGCGTGTGCTTATCGTAGGCCATTTGGCATAAAGTCTTAGTATGCGTTGATCACGACCCACATCGGGCCTTGTCCAACCGCATAGCGACCTTTCTCGGTCAGCAGTCCCTGCTCACCCGCAATGTCATACACCGCAATGTGGTGCGATTTCTGCCCGGCGGCAATCAGGTATTTTCCGCGGCTGTCGATATTAAAACCACGCGGCTGGGTTTCGGTAGGCTGGAAGCCCTCTTTGGTCAGCACACTGCCATCTTCTGACACGCTAAACACCGTAATCAGGCTGGCGGTACGGTCACAGGCATACAGATGACGACCATCAGGCGTGATATGAATATCTGCCGCCCAGCGGGTGTCGGAGAAATCAGCTGGCATCATATCCAGCGTTTGTACGCACTCAATTTTGCCGTGCGGATCGTTCAGTTCCCAGACATCAACCGAACTGTTCAGCTCATTGACGCAATAGGCGTACTGATGATTCGGATGGAACGCCATATGACGCGGTCCCGCGCCCTCTACGGTCGTCACCTCCGCCGGATCCTGTGCGATCAGCTTGCCATCATCACTGAGGCCAAATAGACAGATACGATCCTGCTTCAGTGCGGGAACCCACAGCGTGCGGTTATCCGGAGAGATATTGGCCGAGTGGCACCCGTCCATACCTTCTACTACGTCCACCAGCTCAACCGGTAGGCCATCCTCCAGACGCGTCACGCTCACGCTGCCTGCGTTGTACGATCCGACAAACACAAAACGACCTTGATGATCGGTCGAAATATGCGTCGGGCTGCCCGGCAGCGCAGATTCTGCGGCAAAGGTCAGCGCACCGTCATCCGGCGCAATACGGTAGGCCAGCACGCGAAACTCAGGACGCACGCCAACATACAGATAGCGCTTATCCGGGCTGACGACCATCGGCTGCACCTGACCCGGTACATCAACCACCTGCGTCAGCGTCAGTGAACCGTCGTGGTTCAGGCTCCAGACGTGGATCTGCTGACTTTCAGGGCTGGCGGTATAAACGGTTTGCTTCATGAATGCTCCTTTTACTTTTTGGCAAGTGGCTGCAATTGCCTGACACACGCCTAAGGTAGACGCTTTTAACGGTGAATGCTTAATTAAGACTCAGAATTTTGTCCGGTTGCCGACTCGGTGTACCATGCCCAAAGACACAATTCTCAACCTTAATCTGGAATAACTGATGACCACTCGCGTGATTGCCCTGGATTTAGACGGTACGTTGCTGACCCCGAAAAAAACCTTACTGCCCTCTTCTCTCGAAGCGCTCTCGCGCGCCAGAGAAGCCGGCTACCAACTTATCATTGTCACAGGTCGCCATCACGTTGCTATTCATCCTTTTTATCAGGCACTGGCGCTGGATACACCTGCAATTTGCTGTAATGGCACTTACTTGTATGATTATCAGGCAAAAAAGGTTCTGCAATCCGATCCCCTTCCCGTTGATCAGGCACTGCAACTGATCGATCTGCTGGAGGCACATCAGATCCACGGTCTGATGTATGTAGACGATGCCATGCTGTATGAGCGCCCGACCGGGCATGTGGTACGTACCGCAAACTGGGCGCAAACCCTGCCGCCGGAGCAGCGTCCCACCTTTACCCAGGTCCCCTCACTGGCGCAGGCCGCACAGGACGTTAACGCCGTCTGGAAATTTGCCCTTACCGACGAAGATATTCCTAAGCTGCAGCAGTTTGGCAAGCACGTTGAGCAACAGCTGGGGCTGGAGTGCGAATGGTCATGGCACGATCAGGTCGACGTGGCCCGCAAAGGCAACAGCAAAGGAAAACGCCTGACCCAGTGGATTGAAGCACAGGGGGGGTCAATGGAGAATGTCATCGCCTTTGGCGACAACTTTAACGATATCAGTATGCTGGAAGCCGCAGGCACCGGCGTGGCGATGGGTAATGCAGATGACGCGGTCAAGGCCCGCGCCAATATCGTGATTGGTGACAACACCACCGACAGCATCGCCAAATTTATTTATTCTCACCTGCTGTAATCAGGCGGTTATCGACACGCTCTTAATTTGCGCGTACAGCCACAGGCCAGGTTTGATGCCCAGTTCATCCCTGGCCCACGGGCTGATCCTCGCCCACAGCGTTTTACCGCCGACCTCAAGCTGCACTTCCACCTGCCCGTTGTCGTCATAGCACTGCGCGACCTTGGCGCGCAACACGTTGCGAATACTGGTCTGCTGCGGCGGTTGTAATACCAGTGATACATCCGAGGCCTGAATACGAATACGCAGCGCGGTTTGCAGCGGCTGCTCCAGTTTATTAACCCACAGATGCTGATCGCCCAGCGCCAGCGCGGTCATTGAATAATGCGGATGATGTTCCAGCACGCTGACTTTGAGGATGCTGCTTTGCTGTTCTTTCGGTAGCCAGGGGTGCATCACGCTGCTGCCCCAGACATCCTCCAGCGAGCCAAACGCTTTTACCTGGCCGTTCTCCAGCACCATCACTTTATCGGCCAGATGCAAAATCTCATCCAGCGAATGGCTGACATACAGCATCGGGATGTTGATTTCGCGCGCCAGGCGTTGCAGGTAGGGTAGCAGTTCACGCTTACGCGGAATATCCAGTGACGCCAGCGGCTCGTCAAGCAGCAGCAACTCAGGCGCGGTCAGCAGCGCCCGACCAATGGCCACGCGCTGTTTTTCACCGCCGGAAAGGCTACCAGGCAGGCGCTCGAGTAGCGGTTCAATCCCTAACAACGTCACCAGCTTATCAAACTGCCCGGCCATGCTTTTCGCCATGCCGTAGCGCAGGTTACCGCGCACTTTATAATGCGGGAACAGGCGCGCATCCTGAAAAACGTAGCCGACCCGGCGTTTTTCAGGGGTTAAACAGATGCCATTTTCTACATCGTTCAACACCCGACCGTTGAGCACAATGCGCCCGGACTGCGGCTTCGTCAGTCCGCTAATGGCGTTAATCAGCGAGGTTTTGCCCGCCCCGGACACGCCAAAAATCGCGGTAATGCCAGTGGCGGGTAACGTTTCGTTGAGCGTCAGACAGTGCGAGCCTAACGTCTGGGTGAAATTCAGTTCCAGCATGATTATCGCCCCGTCCGTTCGCGGCTGATGCGCGCCAGCCACTCAGAAATCAGTAGCGAAATTAACGCCAGCACAATAGAAATCAGGCAAAGTCTCGCCGCCGCGCTTTCACCGCCAGGAGTCTGGATCAGGGTGTACATCGCCGAAGGGATAGTGCGGGTTTCGCCAGGAATATTGGAAACGAAGGTGATCGTCGCGCCGAACTCGCCGAGCGAGCGGGCAAATGCCAGCACCGTGCCGACAATAATGCCCGGTAGCATCAGCGGCAAGGTGATGGTCAGGAATACGCGCCAGCGACCGGCCCCCAGCGTACGGGCGGCCTGTTCCAGCTTGACGTCCACGCCTTCAAGCGCCAGACGGATGGCCCTCACCATCAGCGGGAAAGACATCACCGCCGCCGCCAGCACCGCGCCGCGCCAGCTGAAGGCAAACGTAATACCAAACCAGTCGTACAGCCGCTCGCCGATAAATCCGCGTCGCCCCATGGCCACTAACAGCAGATAACCGACCACCACCGGTGGCAGTACCAATGGCAAGTGCAGCACGCTGTCGAGCAGAGCTTTACCTGGAAACGTGCAGCGCACCAGCAGCCAGGCAAAGAAGATCCCAAACGGCAGGCTGAACAGCACGGCCAGGGAAGAAACTTTCAGGCTCAGTATAACGGCCTGCCATTCAGGATCGCTGAGTATCATTACTTGGTCGTAAATCCATAACGTTTAAAGATTTCAGCAGCCTGCGGTCCTTTCAGGTAATCATAGAACGCGCTGACCGTGGCGTTAGAATGCCCATCAACAATCGCGATAGGGTATTCGACTTTTTTGTGTGAATCTTCCGGGAACGTGGCTACCACTTTGACGCCTTTGCTGGCGACGGCATCGGAACCGTAAACAATCCCCAGCGGCGCTTCGTTACGTTCGACCAGCGCCAGTGCGCCGCGTACGTCTTCAGCTGGGGCCAGTTTCGGCGCCAGAGTATCCCATGCGCCCAGTTTTTGCAGCGCTTCTTTGGCATAAATGCCCGCCGGAACATGTTCCGGGTCACCGACCGCCAGACGCCCACCGTTCAACAGGTTGGTCCAATTGGTTTTACTGTCGATGGTAAACGCTTTCTGCTCGCTCGCTTTTGGCGCCACGACCACCAGGCTGTTACCGAGCAGCGTTTTACGTGATGCGGTGTCGATAGACTTTTTGTCTACCGCATAATCCATCCATTTCTGGTCGGCAGAAATAAACAGATCGGCGGGTGCACCGGCTTCAATTTGGCGCGCCAGCGTAGAAGACGAGGCAAAAGAGGAGACGACGTCCACGTTCTTCTCTTTTTTATACTGGGCTGCAATGTCCTGCATCGCATTTGTCAGCGACGCCGCGGCGAACACCGTAATTTTGCCTTCATCCGCCAATGCATGCCCGGCAACAGAAAGAGAGAGTGTTGCCCCTGCAAACAAGCGTAACCATGTACGTGCCATCTGTAACTCCTTTGCGTTTCGTTATGTACGAAGCAATATAACGATTAATTCAGGATTTTCCCAGTGGTTATTCGTACCCATCAAAGGTTATATAAAGAAATTATCGGCAGGAAAAGCAGGATCTTGAGAAACTATAGGTACAGAAAGCGAGCTAGGAGGCGAGAAATATAAACGCCCGACTGAGCGGGCGTTTGGGGAATCAATGGTTCTGTTTGGACTGATCTTTCTGACCGATACCGGAGAAAATGTTGAACACTTCACCCAGTCCGTAAATCAGCCCCAGAATGATGGCCATCACCACAGGAACCATGATTACGGCGAATACCAGACTTTTCAATAACTCTAACATGATCAACTCCAGATATAGTCCTTAGCTGTATTTTAACCCCATAACGCAGAATTGCACTCCCCTTTTGTGCGGTCGACTTTGCGCGCGCGCGGTTTTCCGTCACAATATCCCTTTTGCCAGGAGCTTGATATGCAGGCCGAAATCCTTCTTACCCTGAAACTTCAGCAAAAGCTGTTTGCCGATCCCCGCCGCATTTCGCTGCTTAAGCACATTGCGCTTTCCGGCTCTATTAGTCAGGGCGCGAAGGATGCGGGTATCAGTTACAAAAGCGCCTGGGATGCCATCAATGAGATGAACCAGCTCAGTGAGCAAACGCTGGTAGAGCGCGCCACCGGCGGCAAAGGCGGCGGCGGCGCGGTATTAACCCGCTATGGCCAGCGCCTAATCCAACTTTACGATTTGCTGGCACAAATTCAGCAGAAAGCGTTTGATGTCCTGAGCGACGACGACGCCCTGCCGCTGAACAGTTTGCTGGCAGCCATCTCCCGTTTTTCACTACAAACCAGCGCCCGTAACCAGTGGTTTGGCACCATTACCGCACGCGACCACTCTCAGGTTCAGCAGCATGTTGATGTCCTGCTGGCCGATGGCGAAACGCGGCTGAAAGTCGCGTTGACGGCGCAAAGTGGCGAACGTTTAGGGCTGGATGAGGGTAAAGAAGTGCTGGTCCTGCTGAAGGCGCCATGGGTGGGGATCACCCAGGACGACGCTATCGCCCAGGCGGCTGATAACCAACTACAGGGGACCATCAGCCATATTGAGCGCGGCGCCGAACAGTGCGAAGTGTTAATGGCGCTGCCCGATGGCCAGACGCTGTGCGCCACGGTTCCGTCGGAAGACGCCGCGACGCTGCAAGAAGGCGCTAACGTCACCGCGTATTTCAACGCCGACAGAGTGATTATCGCCACGTTGTGTTGAGTCGATTGACATCGGCTCGCAGAACACGTATCCCTGTTGTTCATTGCTGCAAAACATGGGATATAAAATGTCATCGTTGCAAATTTCGCAAGGCACGTTTCGTCTGAGCGACACAAAAACGCTCCAGTTGAATACGTTGACGTTGAACGCGGGGGATAGCTGGGCGTTTGTCGGTTCTAACGGCAGTGGGAAATCCGCGTTAGCGCGTGCGCTGGCGGGGGAATTGCCGCCGTTAAAAGGCGAGCGCCGCTGTCAGTTCACGCGTATCACCCGACTCTCCTTTGAGCAGTTGCAACAACTGGTCAGCGACGAATGGCAGCGTAATAACACCGATCTCCTCAGCCCCGGCGAAGACGACACCGGACGCACGACGGCAGAAATCATTCTCGATGAAATCAAAAATCCAGCGCGCTGCAAAGCGCTGGCGCAGAAGTTTGGCATTGCGCATCTGCTCGACAGGCGTTTCAAATACCTCTCTACCGGCGAAACACGTAAAACCCTGCTTTGTCAGGCGCTGATGTCGGAACCGGAATTGCTGATCCTGGATGAACCGTTTGACGGACTGGACGTTGCGTCACGTCATCAGTTAGCGGATTTGCTCGCCACGTTGCATCAGGCAGGTATTACGCTGGTGCTGGTCCTCAACCGCTTTGATGAGATTCCAGAATTCGTGCAGTTTGCTGGCGTCCTCGCGGATTGCACCCTGACTGAAACCGGCGAGAAAGCCGGTTTACTGCAACAGGCATTGATAGCCCAGCTTGCGCATAGCGAACAACTGGCCGGGATTACATTACCCGAACCCGATGAACCCTCTGTTCGCCGTACGTTGGCCGATCACGAGCCGCGTATTGTGCTCAACGATGGCGTGGTCTCGTATAACGATCGCCCTATTCTGCATCACTTGAGCTGGCAGGTGAATCCAGGCGAACACTGGCAAATTGTCGGCCCAAATGGCGCGGGGAAATCCACCCTGCTCAGCTTAATCACCGGCGATCACCCACAGGGTTACAGCAACGCACTGACGCTGTTTGGTCGTCGTCGCGGCAGCGGTGAAACCATCTGGGATATTAAAAAACACATTGGCTATGTCAGCAGCAGCCTGCACCTCGAGTACCGCGTCAGTACCACGGTGCGCAACGTGATCCTCTCCGGTTATTTTGATTCGATCGGTATCTACCAGGCGGTTTCTGACCGGCAGCGTAAGCTGGTACAGCAGTGGTTAGACATTCTGGGCATCGATAAGCGTACTGCCGACGCGCCGTTTCACAGCCTTTCCTGGGGTCAGCAGCGACTGGCGCTGATTGTTCGCGCGCTGGTTAAGCACCCTACTCTGTTAATCCTCGATGAACCCTTGCAGGGGCTGGATCCGCTGAATCGCCAGTTGATCCGCCGTTTTGTTGATGTGCTGATCGGCGAAGGTGATACCCAGCTGCTGTTCGTTTCTCACCGCGCCGAGGATGCGCCAGCCTGTATTACGCATCGACTGGAGTTTGTGCCTGACGGCGAGATCTATGGCTATCGACAAACGTCCCTGGAATAATAAACATGTTATTTCAGGCAAGCTGTTCCGTTCACCTCATGTATATAGCTTCTCCGATGCCACACTACCCGTGAACGGGTAAAGGGCGTTCTCCGCCACGCCCTTTACAATCCCGGCTCCCGGCGGGAAAATTGCCACTTCGTGGTCCCCTCCGCTAATTCCTCCAGGCTACCGGGCCGGGCGCGAGGAAGCGTCCATGCAAAACGCGCCCTGAACCCGCATCCCTGCGGGTTCTCCCGGCCTTACGGAAACTCGTCGGCAATTTTCAGCCGGACCAGCCCACACCTAACCACCGGTGTTGTTATTTGAACTTACCTGAACAGAGAAATTAATTTGACTGAAAGTCAGAGCGCTGAAGCGACATCCTGCTCCGGGCTAATACATTTTCCATACATGTCTAACTGACGTGCTGTACGCATTGGACGCCCATTTTTTTACCTGCTTTTTCGGATAAATGGCGCAGTCGTGAACAAACCCTATGATTTACAATTAAAAAAAAGACGCTAAACGGTGAAAACACTGAAGTGTAAACGATTCCACTAATTTATTCCATGTCACACTTTTCGCATCTTTGTTATGCTAGGATCATTCCATACCATAGGCTTAACGGAGCGAATTATGAGAGTATTGGTTACAGGTGGTAGCGGTTACATCGGAAGCCACACGTGCGTGCAGTTACTGAAAAACGGTCACGACGTAGTGATCCTTGATAACCTCTGCAACAGTAAGCGCAGCGTACTGCCCGTTATCGAGCGTTTAGGCACGAAGCATCCGACCTTCATTGAAGGGGATATCCGCAACGAAGCGCTGATCACCGAAATTCTCCACGATCACGCCATTGATACGGTCATTCACTTTGCCGGTCTGAAGGCCGTGGGTGAGTCTATTGCCAAACCGCTGGAATACTACGACAACAACGTCAACGGTACCCTGCGTCTGGTAAACGCGATGCGCGCCGCCAACGTCAAGAACTTCATCTTCAGCTCCTCAGCCACAGTCTATGGCGATCAGCCGCAAATTCCTTACGTTGAAAGCTTCCCAACCGGAACCCCGCAAAGCCCGTACGGCAAAAGCAAACTGATGGTCGAGCAGATCCTGACCGATCTGCAAAAAGCCCAGCCAGAGTGGAGCATCGCGCTGCTGCGCTACTTCAACCCGGTTGGCGCACATCCGTCAGGCGATATGGGCGAAGATCCGCAGGGCATTCCCAACAACCTGATGCCTTACATTGCTCAAGTTGCCGTTGGCCGCCGCGAGTCGCTTGCGGTATTTGGCAACGACTACCCTACCGAAGATGGTACCGGCGTTCGCGATTACATCCACGTGATGGATCTCGCCGACGGGCACGTTGTCGCTATGGAAAAACTGGCGGGTAAACAAGGTGTGCATATTTATAACCTCGGCGCGGGCGTCGGCAGCAGCGTACTGGACGTGGTCAACGCCTTCAGTAAAGCCTGTGGTAAACCGATTAACTACCATTTTGCACCGCGTCGTGACGGCGATCTTCCCGCCTACTGGGCAGATGCCAGCAAAGCCGATCGCGAATTAAACTGGCGCGTAACCCGCACGCTGGACGAAATGGCACAAGACACCTGGCACTGGCAGTCACGCCATCCGCAAGGATATTCGGATTAAGGACACGTCATGACGCAATTCAATCCTGTCGATCATCCACACCGCCGCTTTAACCCGCTTACCGGGCAGTGGATCCTCGTCTCACCACATCGCGCCAAACGCCCCTGGCAAGGGGCGCAGGAGACACCGTCTAAGCAGGTTCTCCCTGCACATGACCCGGACTGCTTCCTGTGTGCAGGTAACACGCGCGTAACCGGTGATAAAAACCCGGATTACACCGGCACCTACGTCTTTACCAATGATTTTGCCGCGCTGATGTCCGACACCCCGGACGCACCGGACAGTCACGATCCGTTGATGCGCTGTCAGAGTGCACGTGGAACCAGCCGTGTCATTTGCTTCTCACCCGATCACAGCAAAACGCTGCCGGAACTCAGCGTGCCTGCGCTGACGGAGATTGTGAAAACGTGGCAGACGCAAACGGCCGATCTGGGGAAAACCTATCCCTGGGTACAAGTGTTTGAAAATAAAGGCGCAGCGATGGGGTGTTCGAACCCACATCCGCACGGTCAGATTTGGGCCAATAGCTTCCTGCCCAATGAAGCAGAGCGTGAAGACCGCCTGCAAAAAGACTATTTCGCTGAGCAAGGCAAACCGATGCTGGTCGATTACGTCCAGCGTGAACAGGCAGACGGCAGCCGCACGGTGGTGGAAACTGAGCACTGGCTGGCGGTCGTGCCTTACTGGGCGGCATGGCCATTTGAAACGCTGCTACTGCCTAAAGCACATGTGCTGCGTATTACCGATTTGACCGACGCGCAGCGTGCCGACCTGGCGCTGGCGCTGAAGAAACTGACCAGCCGTTACGACAATCTGTTCCAGTGTTCTTTCCCTTATTCCATGGGCTGGCACGGCGCACCGTTTAATGGCGAAGAGAATCAACACTGGCAGCTGCACGCGCATTTTTATCCGCCCCTGCTGCGTTCCGCGACCGTGCGTAAATTTATGGTCGGTTATGAAATGCTGGCGGAAACCCAGCGCGACCTGACGGCAGAACAAGCCGCCGAGCGTTTGCGTGCGGTCAGTGACATCCATTTTCGCGAATCCGGAGTTTAAAAAATGAGTCTGAAAGAAAAAACACAATCTCTGTTTGCTGAAACATTTGGCTACCCTGCCACCCATACGATTCAGGCGCCCGGTCGCGTCAACCTGATTGGCGAACATACCGACTATAACGACGGCTTCGTTCTGCCTTGCGCCATCGACTACCAAACAGTGATCAGCTGTGCGACGCGTGACGATCGCATCGTGCGCGTGATTGCCGCTGACTACGAGAATCAGGTTGATGAGTTTTCTCTCGACGCGCCGATTATCGCCCATGACAGCCAGCAGTGGTCGAACTATGTCCGCGGCGTGGTAAAACACCTGCAAAAGCGTAATAACGCCTTTGGCGGTGCCGATCTGGTGATCAGCGGCAATGTACCGCAGGGCGCTGGCTTAAGCTCCTCAGCGTCGCTGGAAGTAGCGGTCGGCACCGTGTTCCAGCAGCTTTATCACCTGCCGCTCGACGGCGCGCAGATTGCCCTGAACGGTCAGGAAGCCGAAAACCAGTTCGTCGGCTGCAACTGCGGCATCATGGATCAGCTGATTTCCGCGCTGGGCAAGAAAGATCATGCGCTACTGATCGACTGCCGTACGCTGGGTACCAAAGCGGTCTCCATGCCTGAAGGCGTCGCCGTGGTGATCATTAACAGTAACTTTAAGCGTACGCTGGTCGGCAGTGAGTACAACACCCGTCGCGAGCAGTGCGAAACCGGCGCGCGCTTCTTCCAGCAACCCGCGCTGCGTGATGTCAGCCTTGAGGCATTCAACGCCGTCGCCCATGAGTTGGACCCGATCGTCGCCAAACGCGTCCGCCACGTGATCACCGAAAATGCCCGTACCGTGGAAGCCGCTGATGCCCTGGCAAAAGGTGACCTGCTGCGCATGGGCCAGTTGATGGCGGAATCTCACGCCTCCATGCGCGATGACTTTGAAATTACCGTGCCGCAAATTGATACCCTGGTGGAGATCGTCAAAGCGACCATCGGCTCCCAGGGCGGCGTGCGCATGACCGGCGGCGGCTTCGGCGGCTGCATTGTGGCGCTGATCCCTGAAGCGTTGGTTCCTGCAGTACAGCAGGCTGTCGCTGCGCAGTACGAAGCGAAAACCGGTATCAAAGAAACCTTCTATGTGTGTAAACCTTCACAAGGAGCCGGACAGTGCTAAACGAAATTCCCGTCATGGCCCCCGATGGCCAGCCGTTTCGTCTGCTGACCCTGCGTAATGACGCAGGGATGGTGGTCAACCTGATGGACTGGGGCGCAACGCTGTTGTCGGCCCGCATTCCTCTGAGCGATGGTAGCGTGCGTGAAGCATTGCTCGGCTGCGCCAGCCCGGAGCAATATCCTGATCAGGCTGCGTTTCTGGGAGCATCGATTGGCCGCTACGCGAACCGTATCGCCAACAGCCGTTATACCTTCGCTGGTGAAACCATTGAATTACTGCCAAGCCAGGGTGAAAATCAGCTGCACGGCGGGCCGGACGGTTTCGATAAACGTCGCTGGCAGATAGTGAATCAGAATGACCGTCAGGTGCTGTTCGCACTGACCTCTGACGATGGCGACCAGGGTTTCCCAGGCCACCTTTGCGCGACAGCGCAGTATCGCCTGACCGACGACAATCGCATTTCAATCACCTATCGCGCGACGGTCGATAAGCCCTGCCCGGTGAATCTGACCAACCACGTTTATTTCAACCTCGACGGTGATAAAACCGATGTCCGCCAGCATAAGCTGCAGATCCTCGCCGACACGTATCTGCCGGTTGATGCGATGGGTATCCCACACGAGGGCCTAAAGCCGGTGGCGGGCACTTCTTTTGACTTCCGTACGCCAAAAGTTATCGCCAGCGAATTTCTGGCCGATGACGATCAGCGCCACGTAAAAGGTTACGATCACGCCTTCCTGCTACAGGCACAAGGTGATGCCCGTAAGCCGGTCGCGCTGCTGTGGTCGCAGGATGAAAAATTGCAGATGGAGGTCTACACCTCGGCCCCGGCTTTGCAGTTCTACTCCGGGAATTTCCTCGGCGGCACGCCGTCCCGTGGCCCAGAGGCGTACGCCGACTGGCAAGGTCTGGCGCTGGAAAGCGAGTTTCTGCCGGACAGCCCGAACCATCCGGAATGGCCGCAGCCGGACTGCTTCCTGCGCCCGGGCGAAGAGTACGCCTGCGTGACGGAATACCGGTTTATTCCGGCCTGACGACTAACCATGACGAGTCCAGTATCGGGCTCGTCGTTTATTGCCCTCCCCCAACCTACTCAAAGCCTCACCACCAAAAGCCAAAATCGCAACCTTGAGTTCACAAGAACCTTACACTGTGCAGCTATTTTCGCTATGGTTATGCGTAAGCATTGCCGCTGACGCATTACGGCAATATAATGAGAACTATTATCATTCAATATGGTTTATAGGAGTGAGTGTATGGCTGTAACTAAGCTGGTTCTGGTACGTCACGGTGAAAGTCAGTGGAACAACGAAAACCGCTTTACCGGTTGGTACGATGTTGATCTGTCCGAGAAAGGCGTAGGCGAAGCAAAAGCGGCGGGCAAACTGCTGCGAGAGGAAGGCTACAGCTTCGATTTTGCTTACACTTCTGTGCTCAAACGTGCCATCCACACCCTGTGGAACGTACTGGATGAACTGGATCAAGCGTGGCTTCCGGTTGAAAAATCCTGGAAGCTGAACGAACGTCATTACGGCGCTCTGCAGGGTCTGAACAAAGCCGAAACCGCTGAAAAATACGGTGACGAGCAGGTTAAACAATGGCGTCGTGGCTTCGCGGTAACACCGCCGGAGCTGACCAAAGATGACGAGCGCTATCCGGGGCACGATCCGCGTTATGCTCAACTCACTGACAAAGAGCTGCCGGTTACCGAAAGCCTGGCGCTGACCATCGAGCGTGTTATCCCTTACTGGAACGAAACCATTCTGCCGCGCATGAAAAGCGGTGAGCGCGTGATTATCGCCGCTCACGGTAACTCCCTGCGTGCGCTGGTTAAATACCTGGATAACATGGGCGAAGATGAAATTCTGGAACTGAACATTCCGACCGGCGTACCGCTGGTGTATGAGTTCGACGAAAACTTCAAGCCGATCAAACGTTACTATCTGGGTAATGCTGACGAGATCGCGGCAAAAGCGGCCGCCGTTGCCAACCAGGGTAAAGCGAAGTAATTTCTTCGCTGAATATAAAAAAGCGCGGATTATCCGCGCTTTTTTTATTTCGCCGCTACCAGGCAGTCTGCGCAGAAAAGCCTGATGGCGCTACGCTTATCAGGCCTACGAGACTCGGTTAGCCGCGACGCGTTTTGACCGCGTTTGCCAACTGGCGTAACACCGCATCAGTATCTTCCCAGCCAATGCAGGCATCGGTAATGCTCTTACCGTAGGTCAGCGGCTCGCCGCTATCCGGATTCTGATTACCTTCAACCAGATGACTTTCAATCATCACGCCAATAATCGCTTTCTCACCGCCAGCAACCTGTCCGCAAACGTCTTTCGCGACATCCATCTGCTTTTTAAACTGCTTGCTGGAGTTTGCATGGCTAAAGTCAATCATCACCTGCGGGGACAGACCTGCTTTAACCAGCCCTTCCTTCACGTCTGCAACGTGCTGAGCACTGTAGTTTGGCTCTTTACCACCGCGCAGAATGATATGGCAGTCGCCATTACCACTGGTATTCACAATGGCTGAATGACCCCATTTGGTCACCGACAGGAAACAGTGCGGCGCGCCAGCGGCGTTGATGGCATCAATGGCCACTTTGATCGTACCGTCAGTCCCGTTTTTAAAGCCAACCGGGCAGGAAAGACCGGACGCCAGCTCACGGTGAACCTGGGACTCAGTCGTACGTGCGCCAATAGCCCCCCAGCTCATCAGATCGGCCAGGTACTGGGGGGTGATCATATCAAGGAATTCACCCGCTGCTGGCAAGCCGCTGTCGTTAATATCCAGCAGCAACTTACGCGCAATGCGCAGGCCATCGTTGATCTGGAAGCTGTTATCCATATGCGGATCGTTGATCAGCCCCTTCCAGCCTACGGTGGTACGCGGCTTTTCAAAATAGACGCGCATGACGATTTCAAGCTCGTCTTTAAGCTCATCACGCAGCGCCAGCAGGCGAGCGGCATAGTCTTTGGCGGCTGCCGGATCATGAATCGAGCACGGCCCGATCACAACCAGTAAGCGATCGTCGCTGCCTTTCAGAATTTTATGAATCGCTTTGCGGGCGTGAGCAACCGTATTTGCGGCATTTTCAGTAGCAGGGAATTTTTCCAGCAGTGCGACCGGGGGGAGTAACTCGTTGATCTCTTTAATGCGTAAATCGTCGTTCTGATAATTCATGATTATTCCAGCGTTGCCATACTTATATAAATGAATGCAATCCCTCCAATCTATATCTTCAGTTCTAAAGTGTAAACGGGGTTTTACACTTTGGACGGATTAATCCTGGAATAAGCCAAAAAAACGCAATAAAGTAGCGATAAACGAGATCCAAACTACAATTTATAACTGCAATAGCTTATTTATTTATTAATTTCAATATTCTATGCTGGTTTTAATTTTCATACTGAAATAGTTAACTACCTTCTGAGGATTTAACTGGCACATGCACTGTTGGAAGAGGTTATCCGACATATCGACCATAACAGGAGCATATTATGCAAATGACAAAGCTGGCCTCACTCTTTCTTACTGCCACTCTTAGCCTCGCCAGCGGCGCGGCGTTGGCTGCAGACGCAAACACGCAGTCAAATAACGGTCAGGCGAATTCTTCGGCGGATGCCGGGCAAACCGCACCGGACGCACGCGAGAACGTGGCACCGAATAATGTCGACAACAACAACGTTAATTCGGGCGGCACCATGCTCCATCCGAACGGTTCATCAATGAATCATGAAGGGATGACCAAAGACGAGATGCACAAAAACTCAATGTGCAAAGACGGTCGTTGTCCGGATATCAACAAGAAGGTAGAGACCGGAAACGGTATCAACAATGACGTAGACACCAAAACCGACGGCACCACCCAGTAAAGCTAAAAATATGGCTAATAACGGGAGAGCAAAAGCTCTCCTTTTTAATTTTGTCAGCCCAAACCCGGTATGATGTCATACAGTAATGATGAGAATAACAAAGGGATGACATTATGGCGCACTCACATACCCCCACTTCCCCTGACCTGCCCAAAGATAATAACGCCCGTCGACTGCTGTTCGCCTTCTGCATTACGGCGGGATTTATGTTCGTGGAGGTGGTCGGCGGGATCCTGTCAGGCTCGCTGGCGCTGCTGGCGGACGCCGGCCATATGCTGACAGATGCAGCCGCTCTGCTTTTTGCACTGCTGGCTGTCAGGTTTGCTCGCCGACCGCCGACCATCCGACACACGTTCGGCTGGCTGAGGCTCACGACGCTGGCCGCGTTTGTGAACGCTATCGCGCTAGTGGTGATCACCATTTTAATCGTCTGGGAGGCGATAGAGCGCTTCTATACCCCACGGCCGGTAGCTGGCGGCATGATGATGGTGATTGCCGTGGCAGGTTTACTGGCTAACGTTCTTGCCTTTTGGGTGCTGCATCGCGGGAGCGAGGAGAAGAACCTCAATGTTCGCGCCGCGGCCTTGCACGTAATGGGCGATTTACTGGGGTCGGTTGGCGCGATCATCGCGGCGTTGATCATCATCTGGACCGGCTGGACGCCAGCGGATCCGATCCTGTCGATTCTGGTTTCCGTGCTGGTACTGCGTAGCGCCTGGCGGTTATTGAAAGATAGCGTGAACGAATTACTCGAAGGCGCACCGCTGTCACTGGATATTCCCGCGCTACAGCGCCACCTCAGCCGGGATATTCCTGAAGTTCGCAACGTGCACCATGTGCACGTCTGGATGGTGGGTGAAAAACCGGTGATGACGCTACATGTGCAGGTGGTTCCCCCGCACGATCACGACGCATTGCTGGAACGCATTCAACATTTCCTGACGCATCATTATCAGATTGAACACGCAACGATCCAGATGGAATATCAGCCATGCAACGGGCCGGACTGCCACCTGTATCAGGGACTGTCCGGCCATTCACATCACCATCACTAATGGGAGAGCGCGCGTGAGCCACGTTCGCGCGCGCTGTTCATCCACATCCTGCTGCCGTTAAGCGCAATAACGGTGAGGATCATGTATTCCAGCGACATCGCATACACGCCTTGCAGGGCGAAGATCACCACGCTGATGACGTTAATGATCACCCACAGCAGCCAGTTTTCGACGTATTTCCGCGTCATCAGGATCATCGCCGCAATCGACAGCACCATCATGCAGGAATCCCAGAACGGGAATGCATCGGGTTGCAACTCAGGTGCGGCAACCTGTAATCCCAGCCCTTGCATAATGTTCACGGCCATACGGGTCAGAAACGCGAAGACCGGATCGATAAATACCGTCATCAGACCAATCGCCACCACGCAAGCCGCCAGCCAACCTAGCGCTTTCGGCAGCGGCAGCCAGCGAATTTTCAGCTCAGCCTCATGTTGGCTGGTTTGCCGGGACCAGGCATACCAGCCGTAGATATTGGCGGCAAAAAAGAACACCTGTAATAACAGGCTGGCGTAGAGTTGGATCTGAAAGAAGATGATCGCAAACAGCGTGACGTTTATCAGACCAAAGACGTAGTTGCTGATTTTCTCAAGGCTTGCCAAACCAATGCACAGTAAACCGGCAACGGTCCCCACTGCTTCAATCCATGACAGGTCGTATCCCCCCGCGCCAATCGGGATATGAACCAAAATATTCTGCGTGCTAAAAAAATCCATCTTTTCCCCCAGAGCAATAATTTATTTAAGCTCGTAGTGTAGCCGCAAATTCCAGCATGCGGTTTAACGGCAATAGTGCCCCTTCTCGCAGCGCGTCATCAACCTGTATCTCATGGGCTGCCCCACCTTGCTCAAGGCCCTCTGCAATCGCTTTGAGGCCGTTCATCGCCATCCACGGGCAATGCGCACAGCTGCGACAGGTTGCCCCTTCGCCGGCAGTCGGGGCTTCAAGCAACTCTTTGTCCGGCACAGCCTGCTGCATTTTGTAAAAAATACCCCGGTCAGTCGCCACGATAAGCTGCTTATGCGGTAACGTTTTTGCCGCGTTGATGAGCTGACTCGTCGACCCCACGGCATCGGCCATATCGACTATTGATTGAGGCGATTCAGGGTGTACCAGCACGGCTGCGTCGGGATATAACCCTTTCATGCGCGTTAATGCCTGTGTTTTGAATTCGTCATGGACGATACAGGCCCCTTGCCAACAAAGAACATCGGCTCCGGTCTGTTTTTGCACGTAGTTTCCCAGATGCTTGTCCGGAGCCCAGATGATTTTTTCACCTAAACTATCCAGGTGCTCAATAAGTTCAACCGCAATGCTGGATGTCACCACCCAGTCCGCACGCGCTTTCACTGCCGCCGACGTGTTGGCATACACCACGACGGTGCGGTCCGGATGCGCATCGCAAAATGCACTGAATGCGTCGATTGGACAGCCCAGGTCTAAGGAACATTCCGCCTGCAGCGTTGGCATCAGAATGGTCTTTTCCGGGCTGAGGATTTTAGCCGTTTCGCCCATAAATCGGACCCCAGCCACCAGCAACGTAGAGGCCGAATGCTTTGATCCAAACCGCGCCATCTCCAGCGAGTCAGAAATGCATCCACCGGTTTCCTCAGCCAGCTGTTGGATCTCTGGGTCTGTATAATAGTGCGCCACCATTACAGCATCGCGCTCTTTTAGCAGGCGTTTGATTTTCTCGCGATAAAATTGTTTTTCATCTTCGCTCAGCGGCAGCGGCTTAGGCGGAAACGGATAAATTGCGGCTTCAGGGTCAAACATCACGCTCATCATGCTTTCTCGTTTTACTGGCTTAACGAAATAACCGAGTAAAAGCGTGACGTACGCCATAATCGGTTAGATTTGTTTTATATGCTAAACAAGATAGCGGATTGGCGTAAAAAAGTCACAATAATTGCGTTGGACAATGCCGGATGGCGACTGGCGTCTTATCCGGCCTACAGGTACGGTGTCGATTTGTAGCTTCGTAGATCTGATAAGCGCGGCACCATCAGGAAAGTAGGTTCGAATCTTATAAATCGCAGATAGCAAAAAGGCGCCTTTAGGGCGCCTTTTTACACTGGTGGGGCGTGCAGGATTCGAACCTGCGACCAATTGATTAAAAGTCAACTGCTCTACCAACTGAGCTAACGCCCCCATATGGGGTTTACTGCTTTACTCTTTTCAGGAACCCACCGCGATATTGGTGGGGCGTGCAGGATTCGAACCTGCGACCAATTGATTAAAAGTCAACTGCTCTACCAACTGAGCTAACGCCCCATACGGGTGTTGCCTGAAATATTTTTTACTCGGAACCACCAAAAATAATTGGTGGGGCGTGCAGGATTCGAACCTGCGACCAATTGATTAAAAGTCAACTGCTCTACCAACTGAGCTAACGCCCCGAGTGGTGGGTGATGACGGGATCGAACCGCCGACCCCCTCCTTGTAAGGGAGGTGCTCTCCCAGCTGAGCTAATCACCCGATACTACGCTGGATACTGCTTACTGCTAAGTTAGTGGTGGGGCGTGCAGGATTCGAACCTGCGACCAATTGATTAAAAGTCAACTGCTCTACCAACTGAGCTAACGCCCCACTTTTTTTGCCGCTTTCGGGCTGTTTGATATCCCTTGGCAACGGCGGCATATATTACTGATTTCAGATTTTAGCGCAACAAAAATTTCGATGTAAATAACTCAACTGCTTAGGAATCACACGACGCGACCAGAAATAACACGATTTCTGGTCGCATGGTGCGCATTACATCGCGCCGAGGCGTTTTTGCGCTTGTTTCGCGCCATCAGTACCAGGGTATTTAGTGATAACCTGTTGATAAACCGCTTTGGCTTTTTCTTTATCACCTTTGTCCTGCATGATGACGCCAACTTTGTACATCGCGTCTGCAGCCTTCGGTGATTTCGGGAAGTTTTTAACTACCGATGCAAAATAGAACGCCGCATCATCTTTTTTACCCTTGTTGTAATTCAACTGTCCCAGCCAGTAATTCGCGTTCGGCAGGTAGGTGGAATCAGGGTAATTTTTGATGAAGTTCTGAAATGCTTCAATCGCGTCATCCTGGCGGGATTTATCCTGCACCAGCGCAATTGCCGCATTGTAATCGGTATTCGCATCGCCAGAGCTTGCTGGAACGCCTGACGTCGCTGCTGCGCCTGCACCCGACGCAGGGGCCGCAGCCCCGCTCTGGTCGCCCGCTGCTGGCTGCGCCGCTGGCGTACCACCGCTGCTAAGACTGTCCATCTGCGTCAAAATCTGCTTCTGGCGCTCAACAACCTGATTCAGTTGATACTGACTTTCCTGAATTTGACCACGCAGGGAATCAATATCGGACTGGTTATCGGAGAGTTGTTGCTGGAGTTGGGTTAAAAGCTGACTGTGAGCGTTAGAAATACGCTCGAGTTGAGTGACACGGTCTTCGACCGAGCCTGAGCCGACACTACTGATTGGCGCCTGTGCAAAAGCGGCCCAAGGGGCCGCTATGCCAACCAGTAACGACAGACTCAACAGGTGATGTCTGAAGTTACTGCTCATGCAATTCTCTTAGTAAACCAGTACGGCACGACGGTTTTTGGAGTAAGCCGCTTCGTCATGACCCAGTACTGCAGGTTTTTCTTTACCGTAAGAAACGATGGAGATCTGGTCAGCAGAAACGCCTTTACCCTGCAGGTACATCTTAACGGCGTTCGCACGACGCTCACCCAGGGAAATGTTGTACTCAGGAGTACCACGTTCGTCCGCATGACCTTCTACGGTGACTTTGTAAGACGGGTTGCTACGCAGGAAGTTAGCGTGCGCATCCAGCATTGCAGCGAAGTCAGAACGGATATCGTACTTGTCCAGATCAAAGTAAACGATGTTGTTCTGCTGCAGCTGTTGCATCTGCAGACGCGCTTGCTCTTCGGAGGACATGTTGCCGCTGCCGTTTGCATCCATACCAGTGCCGGCACCCAGCATGCCTTCGCTGCCGTCATTGCTGGCGTTCTTGTTAGAAGAACATGCCGCAATAGCCATAACAGGCAGAGCAATCATCAGCCCTTTCAGCACTTTGTTCAGTTGCATTTCAATGATTCCTTTATTAATCAATTATTTATTATCACAGATACGGCGACCAGGCAGGGAATTTAACCTGACCATCGGTTGCCGGAAGACGCGCCTTGAAACGCCCATCTGTAGAAACCAAATTCAGCACGGATCCCATCCCCTGAGAAGAGCTGTAGATTACCATAGTGCCGTTAGGTGCCAGACTTGGCGTTTCATCCAGGAACGTTGACGACAGAACTTGTACGCCACCCGCTACCAGATCTTGTTTGGCAA
The DNA here is from genome assembly GCF_024809055.1 of Citrobacter sp. JUb117. NCBI lineage: Bacteria > Pseudomonadati > Pseudomonadota > Gammaproteobacteria > Enterobacterales > Enterobacteriaceae > Citrobacter > Citrobacter sp. JUb117. Next base: position 222,413 of record NZ_JANUFB010000001.1, on the reverse strand, counting down.
TGTGTTGCTGCCCACTGTTTGAGCTTACCATTACCATAAATTTACCGTCGCTGCTGACATCCGCATCCTGGTTTTGCGAACCTTCCCAGGTTATGCGCTGCGGAGCACCGCCGTTGACATTAACTTTGTATACCTGCGGACGCCCGGCCTGGTCAGACGTGAAGGCCAGGTTTTGGCTGTCCGGGAACCAGGTTGGTTCCGTGTTGTTGCTGCGACCATCAGTGACCTGACGGATTTGGCCAGAGCCAATGTCCATCACATACAGATTCAGACTACCGGTTTTAGACAGGGCAAATGCCAGTTTGCTGCCATCCGGAGAGAATGCTGGCGCACCGTTGTGACGCGGGAACGACGCAACCTGACGCACAGCGCCGTTAGACAGCGTCTGGATAACCAGTGCAGAACGACCGCTTTCAAAGGTTACGTAGGCCAGTTTAGACCCGTCCGGAGACCATGCCGGAGACATCAACGGCTGCGGAGAGCGGTGAACCACAAACTGGTTGTAGCCATCGTAGTCAGATACGCGTAATTCATACGGGAACTGGCCACCGTTAGTCTGAACAACGTACGCGATACGGGTACGGAATGCGCCCTTAATACCGGTCAGTTTTTCAAACACTTCGTCACTGGCAGTATGGCCCGCGTAACGCAGCCACTGCTTGTTCACTTTGTAGGTGTTCTGTGCCAGTACGGTACCCGGCGCACCACCGGTATCCACCAGCTGATAAGCCACGCTGTAGGAACCGTCCGGATTCGGCGTAACCTTACCGACTACTACGGCATCAATACCCAGCGCAGACCATGCCGCAGGCTGAACTTCAGCCGCAGTGCCCGGCTGCTGAGGCAGACGAGACCGGTCTAATGGGTTGAATTTACCGCTGTTACGCAGGTCAGCGCCCACGATACCACCGATATCTTCAGGTGCAGCACCCGGCCCTGCCCACTGGAACGGGACAACACCAATCGGGCGCGCCGAGTCCACCCCTTGGGTGATCTCGATACGTACTTCTGCATGCAGCACCGCTGCCCACAGCATCAGAAAACCAAATGCTACTCGTAATGCCTGCTTCATCATATCTCCCTTATCTGGACCAAAAGCCCACGATAATTTAGCAGAATGTTAACAAACTCAAATACACAAAACTACCAGAACTCTGTCTCAACCTTAGACTGTTTTCGTCCGAAAATACGGAAAAACGGTTACAGTTTAAAATCCAGTTTGGCGTCTTTTATCTTTTCGTAAACAGCCTGGTTAGGCGGTTTAGGAATACTTGCCGATCTCGCCGCCGCTAACGCGGCCTGGCATAGTGCAGGATCTCCACCTTCAGATGTCACACTCTTTAATCGTCCATCTGGTGCCAGGTTAATGTGCAGTACGCATTGTTTACCCTGGTAGAGGCCCGCATCAAACAGACGGCTCTGAATCGCGACCTGAATTTGCTTCGCGTAAGCGCTGATATCAGCACCTGTTGCGCCACCATTCGCACCACTTGTACCACTGTCTTTCGACGGTTGTCCGCTACCTTTCGCTCCACCACCCGATTTCGGTGCATTCTTACCGGAGCTTAAGTCACCGAACAGCTCGTCAACGCCAGAGGCTGCCGCGGCTTTCTCCGCTGCAGCTTTTTTAGCAGCTGCAGCTTTATCAGCAGCAGCTTTCTTGTCTGCGGCGGCCTTTTCTGCAGCGGCGGCTTTCTTGTCTGCTGCCGCTTTTTCGGCTGCTGCTTTCTTATCAGCAGCGGCCTTTTCAGCGGCGGCAGCTTTCGCGGCTGCGGCTTTCTCTGCAGCTGCAGCGGCCTTCTCTGCGGCGGCCTTCTCGGCAGCAGCTTGCTTAGCGGCCTCTGCCTGGGCTTTTTTCGCTGCATCTGCAGCAACCTTGGCGGCTTGCGCCTCGGCAACTTTCTTCGCATCAGCGGCGGCTTTTGCTGCGGCGTCAGCCTCTGCTTTTTTCGCCGCGTCAGCAGCGGCTTTCTTCGCAGAATCTGCAGCTTGTTTCGCCTGAGCGTCCGCCTTGGCTTTGGCGTCTGCAGCAGCCTTCGCCGCCGCTTCTTCAGCCTGCTTCTGTTGCTCCTGCGCTTTCGCGGCCGCAGCTTCAGCCTGTTTTTGCTGTTCCGTCTGTTCGCGCACTTTTTCCTGCGCGGCTAAACGTTCTTTCTCTAGCTGCTTCAGTCGTTCCTGCTCGGCCGCCTGCTTCTCACGAAGTTCCTCGGCCTGCTGCTGCGCCTGCTTTTCACGCTGTTCTTCTGCGCGTTTCGCACTTGCCTGCTGCTGCTGTTGCCTGTCGTACTGTTGAACAACGGCACCAGGATCGACCATGACGGCGTCAATAGACGAACCGCCACCGCCGCCTGAAGCATCAATGTGCTCATCGAACGAACTCCAGATCAATGCCGCAAATAAAATGACATGCAGCACCGCTGAAATAATTATCGCCCGTTTGAGCTTGTCGTTTTGTTCGGTTGCCTTTGACACTCTGGGTTCCCAAAAAACTGTTCGCCTGTTACGCGCTATCTTTCAAGCCAGGAATACGCAGACATCAAATTGGCTGCGTCATCAAGCCAACCGATTTCACGCCTGCGCTGTGTAACAGGTTCAGCGCTTTAATTATTTCATCATAAGGCACGTCTTTCGCACCACCGATTAAGAAGACCGTTTTCGGATTGGTCTGCAGGCGGCTTTTCGCTTCCGCGATAACCTGCTCCGGCGGCAGTTGATCCATTCTGTCTTTCTCAACCACCACGCTGTACTGCCCAACACCGGAAACTTCAATAATGACCGGTGGTTCGTCGTTACTGCTGACGGCCTGCGATTCGGTCGCATCCGGCAGATCGACTTCCACGCTCTGGGTAATGATCGGCGCCGTTGCCATAAAGATCAGCAGCAGCACCAGCAGTACATCGAGCAGCGGTACAATATTGATTTCGGACTTAAGTTCGCGACGACCTCGTCCACGCGTTCTGGCCATGGTTTACCCCTTGTTGCTCTCGCTAACGGTAAACGCCTGGCGGTGCAGAATCGCGGTGAACTCTTCCATGAAGTTGTCGTAATTCAGTTCCAGCTTATTCACACGCTGATTCAGTCGGTTGTACGCCATTACCGCCGGGATTGCCGCAAACAGACCGATTGCGGTGGCAATCAGTGCTTCTGCGATACCCGGAGCAACCATTTGCAGGGTTGCCTGTTTTACCGCACCGAGGGCGATAAACGCATGCATGATCCCCCAAACGGTACCGAACAGACCGATATACGGACTGATGGAACCGACGGTGCCGAGGAACGGAATATGCGTTTCCAGTGTTTCCAGCTCACGGTTCATGGAGATACGCATCGCACGGGATGCCCCCTCAACCACCGCTTCCGGTGCATGGCTATTAGCCCGATGCAATCGCGCAAATTCTTTGAATCCGCTATAGAAAATTTGTTCAGAACCCGTCAGGTTATCACGACGCCCCTGACTTTCCTGATACAGGCGCGATAATTCGATGCCGGACCAAAACTTGTCTTCAAACGCTTCTGCTTCACGTGAAGCCGCATTCAGTATACGGGTCCGCTGGATAATAATGGCCCAGGATGCGATTGAGAAACCAATCAAAATCAACATGATAAGTTTAACCAGAAGGCTTGCCTTCAGGAACAAATCAAGGATATTCATGTCAGTCACTGCTTAAACTCCGCGACAATAGACTTGGGAAGCGCACGAGGCTTCATCTTGAGTGGATCAACGCAAACAATCAGAACTTCGGCTTCATTCAGCACGGTGTTCTCTGCGTTGACAATGCGTTGCGTGAAAACCAATGAGGTGCCACGCATTGACGTAATTTCGGTTTGGACTTCGAGCATGTCGTCGAGCCTGGCTGGCGCAAAATATTCCAGGGTCATCTTGCGCACCACAAAGGCTACACGTTCGGCCAGCAGCACTTGCTGACTAAAGTGATGATGACGCAGCATCTCTGTGCGTGCTCGTTCATAAAAAGCGACGTAACTGGCGTGGTAAACCACCCCACCGGCGTCGGTGTCTTCATAATAGACACGAACCGGCCATCGAAAAATATACTTATTCATTCTTACTGCCTCTTTGTTGGCTTCGCCCACTCACACCGGTTACTTACTTTTGTAAGCGCCAGGTGACTCGCGTTCTTGCCGCCGCGATGCTTCAAGAATGTCGTTTGTATATCGCGTTGTATTCACTTTACATCCCGGTAATGCAACAAAAGTTAGAGCTTTTAACCGGTGCTACTATACGCGCGGGAATGATGCTTTGGAATGGGGGAAAGTAAACGGAGAGTAAAAAATTATGGGCTTATGCAAGCCCATAAATATTTAAGGATGTTTCTTATTCAAAAGAAGAAGAAAATCAGACCAACCACCAGCACGATGTCGGCTATCAGCGGGCAGAAGATGCCCTGCCAGTGCACCGCGCGAGGACGAAACCCGACGCCATGGATAATGCCAGCGCAGACCGCCCACATCAGCAGAAGGCCATGCCAGATTTCAAGCTCGCTGGTTTTTGCTGCGAAGCGTGAGGGATCCCAAAAAATACATCCTGCCAACACTAACGCCATGACTAAAGAAAGCGCCCGCAAGGGGCGCTTATCCATCGCGTTATATAACATCGCGATAACGTTGGTCATTAGCTTTCTTCTGGCCCTGCTTTGCCTGCTTCGACATGCTCAAGCGCCAGCGCTGTGATTATCCCAAATGCACAGGCAAGAAGCGTTCCCAAAATCCATGCGAAATACCACATTTTAAGCTCCTTACTTAGTACAGAGAGTGGGTGTTGTTTTCAATATCTTCTTTGGTGATACGACCGAACATTTTCCAATAACACCAGCTGGTGTAGAGCAGAATGATCGGTACAAACACCGCCGCAACCCAGGTCATCAGGTTCAATGTTCTCTGGCTGGAGGTAGCATCCCACATGGTCAGGCTGGCATTCATCATGGTGCTGGATGGCATCACAAATGGGAACATTGCGATACCCGCAGTCAGGATGATGCAGGCCAACGTCAGTGAAGAGAAGACGAACGCCCAGGCCCCTTTCTCCATACGAGACGTCAGGATGGTCAGCAGCGGCAGGGCTACACCCAGAGCCGGAACCAGCCACAGGATAGGTGCATTGTTAAAGTTCACCATCCATGCGCCCGCAACTCGCGCGACTTCTTTGGTCATCGGGTTAGAGGCAGCGTGGTGATCCAGTGCAGAGGTCACAACATAACCGTCAATACCGTACATCACCCAGACACCGGCCAGCGCGAAGCACACCAGAGTAACCAGCGCGGCAACCTGTGAAGTAGCACGTGCACGCAGGTGCAGTTCACCTACAGTACGCATCTGCAGATAGGTCGCGCCCTGAGTGATGATCATGCCCACGCTTACTACACCGGCCAGCAGACCAAACGGATTCAGTAACTGGAAGAAGTTACCGGTGTAGTACAAACGCATGTACTCATCCATATGGAACGGAACCCCTTGCAGCAGGTTACCGAACGCCACACCAATGACCAGCGGCGGTACGAAGCTACCAATGAAGATGCCCCAGTCCCACATGTTGCGCCAGCGCATGTCTTCAATCTTAGAGCGGTAATCAAAACCGACCGGACGGAAGAACAAGGACGCCAGTACCAGAATCATCGCCACATAGAAGCCGGAGAACGCAGCGGCATACACCATCGGCCAGGCAGCAAATAATGCGCCGCCCGCGGTGATGAGCCAAACCTGGTTACCGTCCCAGTGTGGGGCGATGGAGTTAATCATAATTCGACGCTCGGTATCATTACGACCGAGGAAACGGGTGAGCATGCCCACCCCCATGTCGAAACCATCAGTGACTGCAAAACCAATCAGCAGAATGCCAACCAGCAGCCACCAGATAAAACGCAATACTTCATAATCGATCATTTGACGACTCCTGTCTTAGCGTGCCGGCTGAGAAGTCACAGTGGACTGCTCGTAGTGATAACGACCGGTTTTCAGGCTGCTCGGGCCAAGGCGTGCGAACTTGAACATCAGGTACAGTTCAGCCACCAGGAACAGGGTATACAGGCCGCAAATCAACAGCATCGAGAAGATCAGGTCGCCCGCAGTCAGTGACGAGTTCGCCACGGCTGTCGGTAGCACTTCACCTATCGCCCACGGCTGACGCCCGTACTCTGCAACAAACCAACCGGACTCAATCGCAATCCATGGCAGCGGAAGCGCATACAGCGCCGTGCGCAGCAGCCATTTTTTCTCACCGATACGGTTACGAATCACTGTCCAGAAGGAAACCGCGATGATAGCCAGCATCAGAATGCCGCACGCCACCATGATACGGAACGCAAAGTACAGCGGAGCGACACGAGGAATAGAATCTTTCGTTGCCTGCTGAATTTGTGCTTCGGTCGCGTCGGTCACTTTGTCGGTATAGCGTTTCAGCAGCAGACCATATCCCAGGTCTTTCTTCATGCTGTTGAACTGGTCACGAACGGCCTGATCGGTGGAACCCGCACGCAGTTCTTCCAGCAGCTGATACGCTTTCATCCCGTTACGGATACGCTCTTCGTGCTGCACCATCAGGTCTTTCAGACCAATGACCGGCGTATCAACAGAGCGGGTGGCAATGATGCCCAGCGCGTAAGGGATTTGAATCGCAAAATGGTTTTCCTGCGCATCCTGGTCCGGAATACCGAACAGCGTAAAGGATGCCGGTGCAGGCTGGGTTTCCCACTCTGCTTCAATCGCGGCAAGTTTGGTTTTCTGCACGTCGCCCATTTCGTAACCGGACTCATCACCCAGAACGATAACAGACAGAATGGCAGCCATACCGAAGCTGGCAGCGATGGCAAAAGAACGCTTAGCAAATGCGAAGTCACGACCGCGCAGCATATAGTAAGAGCTGATACCCAGAACGAACATCGCGCCGCAGACATAACCAGACGCTACAGTGTGAACAAATTTCACCTGTGCAACCGGGTTAAGCACCAGTTCAGAGAAGCTCAGCATCTCCATGCGCATGGTTTCGAAGTTGAAATCCGCTGCAATTGGGTTTTGCATCCAGCCGTTCGCCACGAGGATCCACAGCGCAGACAGGTTAGAACCCAATGCCACCAACCAGGTGACGCACATATGCTGGACTTTACTCAGACGGTCCCAGCCGAAGAAGAACAGACCTACAAAGGTGGATTCGAGGAAGAAGGCCATCAAACCTTCGATCGCCAGCGGCGCACCGAAAATATCCCCGACATAGTGGGAATAGTAAGACCAGTTAGTCCCGAACTGGAACTCCATGGTCAGACCGGTAGCCACACCCAGAGCGAAGTTGATACCAAACAACTTGCCCCAGAACTTGGTCATATCTTTATAAATCTGTTTGCCGGAAAGGACGTAGACCGTTTCCATGATGGCCAACAAAAACGCCATACCCAGCGTTAGTGGCACAAAAAGGAAGTGGTACATCGCGGTCAAGGCAAACTGTAAGCGCGACAGTTCGACTATATCTAACATCATGACTCCTTGCTCATCGCATGAAGACTCCGAGAGTGAACCCCGTTAGAAAGGGTCACACGCATGCCCCAATACAAATTTATTTGCGTCCTTCCACCGTCGCTCTTTCTTCTCATTTGAAGAAAGGACAATGATGAAAAGTTACAAACATGTTAATAAAACACTCAAATTGATCCCGCAATTATATTACGCCGTAAAATCCTTACAATAAACAGGTTTTTATCGAGACAAATTTGCATTTTTCGATAGTGATCAATTTATAGCTAATTTACCACTTTCAGACCAATTTGATCTGCAGCAATTTAACCTCATTTGGTGGTGTTTACCAAGTTTTAAACATTGATTTAAATCAATTTACAGATTTAATGTTAATGATGTTTACCGATAACATGACTAGTGAATTTCATGTTAATTTCTTGTTTTACAATAAGTAATCATAGTTACCATAAATGATAGATTATTAATTAAAATCCACACGATCTTTTAAGCCATCAAGATGGCAACGGTCAGGAGGTAGATAAAGAGTCACTCTTGCTGGGTAGCTCACAGTTTTTTTTTAGCAAGCCATAACATTGTTATTTTATACAAATAATTCATTTTATTTTTACTTATAATTAACACCGAGATGTAACTATCTCAATCAGAAGTGAAATGCGGCTGCATTCAGTGACTCTACGAAGCGGGATCACCGCTGCGCGCCGAAACCCAAACATCATCGCCCGAATCATCATTATAAGTTATAGGTCATTCCTTCTCTATGCTTATGCGGCAAAGATTAAATATGTTCCGAACAATCTATTATCATTTTTATCTTAAATTTAACAAAAAATATTTCTGCCATATAAGATATATAAATAAAAAAACGTTATGTCGTTCACAAGTTATTTAGTGAACCTACCTTTTTATATTATTAAAAATCGCACATTAAAACCTCGCATAACAAAATAAGATTTTGATCACAAAGATGGCAAGTCATTTATTAGTGAATTTACTAACAAAATGACAATGCGACAAAAACAACAACACAACCCATTGAATCATCACAGATTTACCAAAATGCAATTATAACAATCATTTTAATCAGGATATTTTGAAAATAGATCAATTGCTTCCTTTTCAGCTTCCACAGAAACTCCGACTCTATTAAGAGGTTGTCACAATCCATGTTCTAAATATTAAAAAATAATTTTTACTTATTGACCATCAGCCCTACAGAGGATTCCCATGAAGAAATCTACACTTGTTATTGGCGTTATCGGTGCTGACTGCCATGCAGTAGGCAATAAAGTTCTGGATCGCGTTTTTACCTCCCACGATTTTCACGTAATCAACCTCGGGGTGATGGTGAGTCAGGATGAATATATTGATGCCGCGATTGAAACAGGCGCGGATGCCATCGTGGTGTCATCTATCTATGGCCACGGTGATATCGACTGCCTCGGCTTGCGTGAGCGCTGCATCGAACGTGGCCTCGGTGATATTCTGCTCTATGTCGGCGGCAACCTGGTTGTGGGTAAACATGACTTTGCAGACGTCGAAGTGAAGTTTAAAGAAATGGGCTTTAACCGCGTCTTTGCACCAAGCCACGACCTGGAAGATGTTTGTGCGCTTATCACCAATGACATTCACCAACACAATGGCCTCGAGCAGCGTTGCCTGGAAGAGGCTATCTGATGCAAACAGTTTCTGTCGATATCGGCTCGACATGGACCAAGGCAGCCCTCTTCGCACATGAAGGTGAAGAATTAACGCTGGTAAACCATGTCCTGACCCCAACCACCACACATCATCTGGCAGACGGTTTTTTTGCCAGCCTGAATCAGGTGCTAAATGTTGCCGATGCTCGCCCGTTACTGAAAAGCGGTGAAGTGCAGTTGAAATACTCCTCGTCAGCCAAAGGTGGACTCGCCGTTGCAGCAATGGGGCTGGTGCCTTCCATTACGCTGGAATCGGCCAAAGTAACCGCCCATTCGGCTGGCGCAAAAATCGCGCAATATTATTCGTACAAACTTAACCGCCATGACATTCAGGAGCTGGAATCATCACCACCAGACATCCTGTTGTTTACCGGCGGCACGGATGGCGGTGAAGAAAGCTACGGTCTGGCTAATGCGCGTGCGCTGGCCGAGTCAAAGCTTGATTGCGCCATTATCTACGCTGGTAACCGCGACATTCAGGACGATGTGCAAACTCTCCTGGGACATAAAGATCTGACTACGGTAGATAACATCCTGCCCGATCTCGACCACCCTAATCCGTTTGCTGCTCGTCAGGCCATTTGCGATGTGTTTTTGTCCCGCATCGTCAAAGGCAAAGGACTGGACGTTATTGTCGGCGAAACCGGTGAAGAGCCGATGCCCACGCCGTGGACGGTGTATGAACTGGTAAAAGCGATTAGCGACTACGACAGCGCATGGAAGGAATTCATGCTGATCGACATGGGCGGCGCCACCACGGATGTCTATTCAGCCAGCGCGAATACCCTCTCCCCTGACACCGTTCTGCACGGCGTCCCAGAACCCTTCGTCAAACGTACTGTTGAAGGCGATCTGGGGATGCGAGTTTCCGCCGTTGTCGTCGGAGAAAGCACGCAGGAAATGGTGAAAGTTATCTTTGCCCAACAGCCACAGCGCGAAGAGGCGTTTTACCGCTATCTGCGCCATCTGGTTGGGCAGCCGGATTACCTGCCACTCAGCGAGGAAGAGAAATATTTCGACACCCTGCTGGCAGGTTTGTGCGTGGGCTATGCCACTGAGCGCCACGCGGGCACTAAAAAGCAGGTTTGCACCTGCGTAGGTAACGTGGATTTACAGATGGGTCGCGATCTCACCACCGTACGCAAAGTTGTCGGTTCAGGGGGATGGCTCTCGCGCGCCAGCCAGTTTGATATTCATAACTGGCTCAAATATCGGGAGTTGGACGACCAGGGTAAAAGAATTCTGTTACCGAATCAGTTTGAGTATTACCGCGATTCACATGGCCTGCTCCCTCTACTGGCAAACGTCGCCAGGCTGTACCCGCAAGCCGCTGCTCACACCAGCATTCAGTGTTTAACCCTATAAAACTTAAGGCAGCTACGAATGGAACTTCGAAATAAAAAACTGACCCATGACGAATTTATGACCGAAAGGCTGCAGGTGTTACAAACCTGGGAAACCGGCAAAGACGTTGAGAACTTCGAAGATGGCGTGAAGTACCAACAAACAATTCCAGACCAGAAGCGCTTCTCCCTCGCGCTGTTGAAGGCCGATCAGGAAGGTAAAACCCTGAGCCAGCCGCGTGCAGGCGTTGCATTAATGGATGAGCACATTGCGCTGCTCAAAACATTGCAGCAAGAGTGCGACCTGCTGCCCAGCACCATCGATGCTTATACCCGTCTGAACCGTTATGAAGAAGCCGCCGTCGGGATCCAGAAATCTATCGAAGCGGGTACGTCCAAGCTGAATGGTTTACCGGTCGTCAACCACGGGGTTGCTGCCTGCCGCCGGATGACGGAATCCCTGGAGAAACCTATCCAGGTTCGCCACGGTACGCCAGATGCGCGCTTGCTGGCAGAAATTGCCATGGCCAGTGGTTTTACCAGCTACGAAGGTGGCGGTATCTCTTACAACATCCCTTACGCCAAGCGCGTCACCCTGGAAAAATCCATCCGTGACTGGCAGTACTGCGACCGTCTGATGGGACTGTACGAAGAAAACGGGATTCGCATTAACCGTGAACCCTTTGGTCCGCTGACCGGCACCCTGATTCCGCCATTCATGTCTCACTCCGTCGCGATCATCGAAGGTCTGCTGGCGCTGGAGCAAGGCGTGAAGTCCATTACCGTGGGCTACGGCCAGGTCGGTAGCCTGACGCAGGACATTGCTGCGATTCAAGCGCTGCGTGAACTGTCACACGAATACTTCCATAACTACGGCTTCGACGACTATGAACTGAGCACCGTATTCCACCAGTGGATGGGCGGATTCCCGGAAGACGAAGCGAAAGCTTTCTCCGTCATCGCCTGGGGTGCGGCAGTGGCTGGCATGTCTGGCGCAACGAAAGTGATCACCAAGAGCCCGCATGAAGCATTTGGTATCCCGACTGCGGCAGCAAACGCCCAAGGCCTCAAAGCGTCACGTCAGATGCTGAACATGGTTAGCGACCAGAAATTCCCGCAGTGCGCAGCCGTGGAGCAGGAAGTAGAACTGATTAAGAGCGAAGTCCACGCAGTGCTGAAGAAAGTCTTCGAACTGGGTAATGGCGACATTGCACGCGGTACCGTGCTGGCCTTTGAAGCAGGCGTACTGGACGTGCCTTTCGCACCTGCAGCCTGTAATGCTGGCAAAATCCTGCCGGTTCGCGATAACTCAGGCGCAATCCGTATTCTTGAAGCCGGCTCCGTACCGTTGCCGAAAGATATTCTCGCCCTGCACCACGACTACGTCGCAGAGCGCGCCCACTTTGAAGGCCGCAAGCCTTCTTTCCAGATGGTCATTGATGACATCAACGCCGTATCCCACAGTAAATTAATAGGAAGACCATAATGAAAATTAAACAGGCCCTTTTCACAGCTGGCTACTCCTCATTTTATTTTGACGACCAGCAGGCCATTAAAGACGGCGCAGGTCACGATGGGTTCATCTATACCGGCACGCCGGTAACGCCTGGATTTACTTCTGTTCGCCAGGCGGGTGAATGCGTTTCGGTTCAGCTGATTCTGGAAAACGGCGCGGTAGCGGTCGGTGATTGTGCAGCCGTACAGTATTCCGGTGCGGGCGGTCGTGACCCGCTGTTCCTGGCAGAGAACTTCATTCCGTTCCTCAACGATCACATCAAACCGCTGCTGGAAGGTCGCGATGTCGATGCGTTCCTGCCAAACGCCCGTTTCTTCGACGAACTGAGCATTGACGGTCGTCTGCTGCATACCGCCGTTCGCTACGGCCTGTCTCAGGCGCTGCTGGATGCCGCTGCGCTGGCGACCGGTCGTCTGAAAGCAGAAGTCGTTTGTGACGAATGGCAGCTGCCATGCGTTCCGGAAGCGATTCCTTTATTCGGCCAGAGCGGCGATGACCGTTATATCGCCGTAGACAAAATGATCCTCAAAGGTGTGGACGTTCTGCCGCACGCGCTGATCAACAACGTCGAGCAGAAGCTGGGCTTTAAAGGTGAAAAACTGCGTGAGTATGTGCGCTGGTTATCCAACCGCATCTTAACCCTGCGCACCAACGAAGCGTATCAGCCTACGCTGCACATTGATGTGTACGGCACCATCGGTCTGATTTTCGATATGGATCCGGTTCGTTGCGCCGAATACATCGCCAGCCTGGAAGTTGAAGCCCAGGGCCTGCCGCTGTACATCGAAGGTCCGGTTGATGCCGGTAACAAACCGGATCAGATCCGCATGCTGACTGAGATCACCAATGAGCTGGCTCGTCTGGGCTCCGGCGTGAAAATCGTGGCCGATGAATGGTGTAACACCTATCAGGATATCGTCGACTTCACCGATGCGGGCAGTTGCCACATGGTGCAAATCAAGACCCCGGATCTGGGTGGTGTTCACAACATCGTTGATGCAGTGCTGTATTGCAACAAACACGGAATGGAAGCCTATCAGGGCGGCACCTGTAACGAAACCGAGATCAGTGCACGTACCTGCGTACACGTCGCGCTGGCCGCGCGTCCAATGCGCATGCTGATCAAACCGGGTATGGGTTTCGATGAAGGTCTCAACATCGTGTTTAACGAAATGAACCGCACCATCGCGCTGTTGCAGACTAAGGATTAAGAGATGGCACGCACATTTAAGATCTTATCGCCTACGGCTATCCTGGGTTATGGCTTCCCGGAAGAAAGTTTTCGTAAAGCCATGGAAGAGTCACCGGATCTTATTGCTGTTGACGCGGGTTCCTCCGATCCTGGTCCCCACTACCTCGGGGCAGGTAAACCGTTTACCGACAGGGCCGGCGTAAAACGCGATCTGCGCTATATGATCGTAGCAGGCGTTAAGAACAACATCCCGGTGGTCATCGGCACAGCCGGTGGTTCAGGTGCTGCTCCGCATCTGGAGTGGTGTCGCCAAATTATCCATGAGATTGCGCAGGAAGAAAAACTGTCCTTCTCTATGGCGCTGATCCCGTCTGATGTCGACAAAGAGGTCGTTCATCAGGCGCTGGATAACGGCAAAATCACCGCCCTGGATTTTGTCCCTGAACTGACTCACGAGGCGATTGAAGAGAGCACCTACATCGTCGCACAGATGGGCGTCGAGCCTTTCCAGCGTGCGCTGGAAGCCGGTGCGCAGGTGGTACTGGGCGGACGAGCCTACGATCCGGCCTGCTTTGCCGCACTGCCGATTATGCAGGGCTTTGATGAAGGTCTGGCGCTTCACTGCGGTAAGATCCTTGAGTGTGCTGCTATTGCCGCCACCCCGGGCTCCGGCTCAGATTGTGCGATGGGGATCATTGACGACAACGGCTTTACGCTGAAAGCGTTCAATCCAAAGCGTAAGTTCACTGAAACGTCCGCCGCAGCGCACACTCTGTATGAGAAGTCCGATCCGTACTTCCTGCCGGGACCGGGCGGCGTGCTGAACCTGAAGGCGTGTACCTTCACGCAGGTAAACGACGGCGAAGTGTATGTCAGCGGCTCACGTCATGAAGAGACGCCGTATGCGCTGAAACTGGAAGGTGCACGTCAGGTTGGCTTCCGCTGCCTGACCATCGCCGGGACACGCGACCCGATTATGATTGCCGGAATTGACACCATTCTTGAAGAGGTACAGGCAAGCGTAGCACGTAACCTTTCACTGAATGATGACAGTATCCGCATGACGTTCCACCTGTACGGGAAGAACGGTGTGATGGGCAATCATGAGCCAATTAAAACCGCCGGTCACGAACTGGGGATTTTACTGGACGTGGTCGCACCGACGCAGGATATCGCCAACAGCGTCTGCTCGCTGGTGCGCTCTACCCTGCTGCACTACGGCTATGAAAATCGCATTGCGACTGCGGGCAACCTCGCTTTCCCGTTCTCGCCATCTGATATTCAGAGTGGTCCGGTGTATGAGTTCTCAATCTATCACCTGATTGAAGCAAGCGATGCACTGCGTTTTGATTTCCACATTGAACAGGTCACGCCAGAAGGAGTTCAGGCATGAAACACTCAATTTGTTCACTGGCGCAGGTCATCCGTTCCAAAAATGCCGGACCGTACGAACTGGTTTTAGATATTTTATTTAAAACCAAGGAAGACTATCAACGAGTGAAAGCGTCCGAGCAATTAACACCGCAACTGATTGCTGGATTATATAATGTCGAGCCTGACTTTATTCATAACATTGTCTGGTTTGACCCGGCAAATGCGGTAAAGATCGTCATGCCTCGCGATATTATTTCCGGCAACGTCGGTGACAATGATGTTTATGGCGCGCAGCAACATGCTCCATTATTAAGTATTGAGTTCGATTTGTAATAAAAAACAAAATAACAACCATTGGAGCACAGAATTCAGCAGTATCACAGTGCTTCGAAGTATTCATGCGGTTGGTCACAACAGGCGTGCGCCTGAGCTACTGTTCCAGCTCAGGTGCCCGCCACCCTACACAATTTTCATTACCAGCCTTTATCCGATGGAGTACACATGAAGAAAATTAGTTTAACGAAGATGATCATATTAGGCCTGATACTCGGCATGATTGCCGGGGTGGCCATAAATAATATGGCCGCGGCTGAAACAGCAAAATCTTATGCAGCGGATATTTCTATTTTCACCACTATATTCTTACGTATGGTGAAAATGATTATCGCGCCATTGGTTATCTCCACACTGGTTGTTGGTATTGCCAAAATGGGCGATGCCAAAACGCTGGGGCGTATATTTTCTAAAACCTTTTTCCTGTTTATTTGCGCCTCTCTGGTGTCAATTGCGCTGGGTCTGGTTATCGTTAACATCTTCCAGCCGGGTGCGGGCATCAACTTTGTTCCGCATGACGTCGGTGCTGTCGCAGCCGTTAAGTCAGAACCGTTCACGCTGAAAGTATTTATCTCGCACGCGGTACCGACCAGTATCGTTGACGCGATGGCACGTAACGAAATCCTGCAGATCGTTGTGTTCTCAATTTTCCTCGGTTGCAGTCTGGCCGCCATTGGCGAAAAAGCCGATCCTATCGTGAAGGTACTGGACTCGCTGGTACACGTGATGCTGAAGCTGACTGGCTACGTCATGCTGTTCGCACCACTGACCGTTTTTGCTGCGATTTCCGGTCTGATTGCCGAACGTGGTCTGGGTGTGATGGTGAGCGCCGGGATCTTCATGGGTGAGTTCTACCTGACGCTGGGTATGCTGTGGGCCATCCTGATTGGTCTGTCAACGCTGCTGATTGGTCCTTGCATCAGCCGTCTGACAAAATCCATTCTCGAACCGGCTCTGCTGGCCTTTACCACCTCCAGTTCTGAAGCGGCCTTCCCAGGCACGCTGGATAAACTGGAGAAGTTTGGCGTCTCTTCCAAAATTGCCAGCTTCGTACTGCCTATCGGTTACTCGTTTAACCTGGTCGGCTCCATGGCCTACTGCTCCTTTGCCACCGTCTTTATTGCCCAGGCGTGCAATATCGAACTGAGCATGGGTGAGCAAATCACCATGCTGTTGATCCTGATGCTGACCTCTAAAGGGATGGCGGGTGTACCGCGTGCGTCAATGGTAGTTATCGCCGCTACGCTGAACCAATTCAACATTCCGGAAGCCGGCCTGATCCTGCTGATGGGCGTCGATCCGTTCCTCGATATGGGTCGTTCTGCCACTAACGTAATGAGTAATGCCATGGGTGCTGCCATCGTGGGTCGTTGGGAAGGTGAACACTTCGGCCAGGGTTGTCGCGGAACTGCACCAGTGAAAACCCCGGAACAGGATCGTCCGGTTACTGAAACGGAAGTTGCTTTGTCTTAATCATTTGATAACTGCGATCTGTAGACCGGGTAAGGCGTTTACGCCGCTATCCGACAAGAGAGCCACACCTGATGGCGACGCGAAGCGTCTTACCAGGTCGATAAGGTTTTTCCGGTCTACGGATCTTTTTTCACAACACCACCAGGAAAACACAATGAATAAAACACTTCTCGGCGTAAGTCTCTTTTCTTTCAGCGTCTTGTTTAGCGCAACCACGTTCGCGCAAACCACGCCGGATTACGCCAAACTGATCGAACAGGCACACCAGAAATTTAAAAGTAACAATGACGGAAAAGTCGCCGACTATATCCCTGCTCTGGCGACCTATAGCCCGAAAAATTTTGCCATCACCATTGCCACCGTTGACGGCAAAATCTACCAGGTTGGCGATGTCAACAAACCCTTCCCGATGGAATCCCTGAGCAAAGTCTTCACCATGGCATTGGCTATGGAGCAGCATGGCCCACAGGTGGTTCTGGATAAACTCGGCGCCAATGCCACCGGCATGCCATTCAACTCAGGCTTAGCCGTTGAACTGACTAAAGGCGCACCGGAAAACCCGCTGGTTAATGCCGGCGCAATGAGCACCGTTAGCCTGATTGAAGCCAAAGACAAAACCGATCGCTGGAACAAAATCCTCGATAACCTGAACGTCTGGGCAGATGCCAAACTGACCGTGAACGAACCGGTGTTCAAATCTGAAATGGATACCAACCAGCACAACCAGGCGCTGGCGAAGCTGATGGAATCCTACAACAGCTTCTATGGCGACACCGACGAAGCCGTTGAAATTTATACCCGTCAATGCTCAGTCGATATCACCGTTGAGCAACTGGCCAAAATGGGTGCTGTCCTCGCCAACAAAGGAAAGTCTCCGTTTAACGGCAAGCAGTTGTTGAACGAAAAATATGTGCCGCAAGTATTGGCTGAAATGGCGATTGCCGGGTTGTACGACGGCAGTGGCAAGTGGCTGTATACCGTCGGCCTGCCGGCGAAAAGCGGCGTTGGCGGCGGAATGGTTGCTGTTGTCCCGGGTGAATATGCGATAGCTGTTTATTCTCCGCCGCTGGATGAAGCCGGTAACAGCGTTCGTGCCCAGAAAACTATCGAATATGTCGCCGAAGCGACAAAAGCCAACGTCTTTTTAGCGAAATAATCCCGTGCCGGATAGCGCTAATGCGTATCCGGCCTCCTCGCTAAAACTTCTCCGGCCAACAAAGTTTACTTTTTTGTTGGCCGGAACCGACGTTACCTAAAAACCTAAAGGTGAGAAGTAAAAATGTCTAAACCATTTGTCTGGCAGGAACTCTTTGTTCAGAGTAAAGATAATACAGAATATGAATTACTCACTAACCAATACGTTACGGTAACTGAGTTAGACGGAGAGGAAGTGATCAAGGTGGCGCCTGAGGCGTTAACCTTGTTGGCACAGCAGGCATTTTATGAAGCGTCCTTTTTCCTGCGCGCCGGACATTTGAAGCAAGTAGCCAGCATTTTGCACGACCCGCAGGCCAGCAGTAACGATAAATATGTCGCACTTCAACTGCTGCGCAATGCGGAAGTTTCCGCCAAAGGCGTACTGCCCAACTGCCAGGATACCGGCACCGCAACGATTGTTGCCAGCAAAGGACAGCAGGTCTGGACCGGCGGCGATGACGCGGAAGCATTAAGCAAAGGCGTGTATACCACCTTCACGGAAAATAACCTGCGCTATTCGCAAAATGCCCCGTTGGATATGTACACCGAGGTCAATACCCAAACGAACCTGCCTGCGCAAATCGACATCAGTGCAACTCCGGGTAACGAATACCGCTTCCTGTTCGTCAATAAAGGCGGCGGCTCGGCCAACAAAGCGGCGCTGTATCAAGAAACCAAGTCCATTCTGCAGCCAGAAAAACTCACCGCCTTCCTGATCGAGAAAATGAAATCACTGGGCACCGCTGCCTGTCCGCCGTATCACATTGCGTTCGTCGTGGGCGGGCTCTCTGCCGATCAATCGCTGAAAGTGGCTAAGCTGGCTTCAACAAAATATTACGATAACCTGCCAACCAGTGGCAACGAACTGGGTCAGGCGTTCCGCGATACCGCACTGGAGACGGCGTTGCTCAATGCCAGCCGCGAGTTTGGTATTGGCGCACAGTTTGGCGGTAAATACTTCGCGCACGACATTCGCGTCATTCGCCTGCCACGCCACGGTGGCTCCTGCCCTATCGCCATGGCCCTCTCCTGCTCTGCAGACCGCAATATTAAAGCCAAAATTAATAAGCACGGTATCTGGCTGGAGAAACTTGAACATAATCCGGGAAAATTTATTCCCGATTCTCAGCGCGTAGAAAACAGCGGTCAGACCGTACAACTGAATCTGGATCGTCCGCTGCGCGAGATCATGCAGGATCTGTCCGCGCTGCCGATTGGCACCCGACTGTCACTCAGCGGCCCAATTGTCGTTGCCCGCGATATCGCCCATGCCAAGATCAAAGAACGTCTGGATAACGGCGAACCGATGCCGGAATACATGAAAAATCACATTGTGTATTACGCCGGTCCCGCCAAAACGCCTAACAATCTGGCCTGCGGTTCAATGGGCCCCACTACCGGCGGGCGCATGGACGGTTATGTCGATGCTTTCCAGGCAGCAGGCGGCAGTTTGATCATGTTGTCAAAAGGCAATCGCAGCAAGCAGGTGACCGATGCTTGTCAGAAGCATGGTGGATTTAACCTCGGCAGCATCGGCGGCGCAGCGGCGCTGCTGGCCCAGCAGTATGTGAAGAGCCTGCATTGTCTTGAATATCCTGAACTGGGTATGGAAGCGGTGTGGATGATGGAAGTGAAAAATATGCCCGCCTTTGTATTAGTGGATGACAAAGGCAACAACTTCTTTAGTCAGTTTGAGCAGCAGCATCGCTGCACAACCTGCCCTGCAGGACATTAAGGAGCAACAATGGAAGCGCGAGCCAATGACGACAGGCACCGCCAGCGTCAGCAGAAACTGAAAGATCAGGTTGATACCCGCGTGGCGGCGGCAACGGAAAAGAAAGGGATTTTGATTGTCTTCACCGGCAACGGTAAAGGGAAATCCACAGCCGCCTTTGGTACCGCGACGCGCGCGGTCGGCCATGGAAAAACCGTTGGCGTCGCGCAGTTTATTAAAGGCCAGTGGGATAATGGCGAATACAACACGTTACAACCGCTCGGCGTTGAATTCCATATTATGGGCACCGGCTTTACCTGGGAAACCCAGAACAAGGAAGCGGACATTGCGGCAGCAACGGTGGTCTGGCAGGAAAGTAAGCGCATGCTCGCCGATGCGCACTACGACCTGGTCGTACTGGATGAACTGACGTATATGTTGGCGTATCACTATCTGGATACTCAGGAAGTGATCGCTGCCATCGAGAATCGTCCAGCCGAACAGAGCGTAATTGTCACAGGCCGCGGATGCCACACGCTTTTACTGGAACTTGCCGATACGGTCAGTGAGATGCGTCCGGTCAAGCACGCGTTTGATAGCGGTATTCAGGCACAAGTTGGGATTGACTGGTAGGAAAAACACGCTGGCCTACAACATTGTAGGCCGGCGTTGTCATCACGTCACTGACACCACAGATTTACCGAGTAACCAGTTACGGAAAGTCTGTAAATGCGGAGATTCCGCCTTCTCTTCACGCCACGTCATAATGAACCGGTTACCGGTACGCATCGGGACATCGCAGGGAATCACCATATCACCGCAGTCCAGATCGTGCTGAATAGCAAATCGGGGTAACAACGCGACGCCCAAATTCGAGCGTACTGCCGCGATCAGCATCGAGAGCAAATCAAAGCGCGGACCTTTATTGACCAACGGACTGCTGACATCAGACAAGGCAAACCACTCCTGCCAGCCTTTGATACGTGTACTTTGGTGCAACAAAGGAAACTCATTCAGCAGATCGTTCACGGCCAGCTTGCGATCGGCTTCCGTCAGCAAACATCTGCTGCATACAGGTAAAATTTCCTCTTCGAAAAGGTACTCCACCCCAGACCATGGCGAGTAAAAATCTTCCCGCATGATTGCCGCGTCGTATTCGCGATTGAGAAAATCGCCGATATTCGCCAAAGAGTGAATATTAACGATAATATCAGGGTTAAGTTTATTGAACTCACGTAAGTTAGGAATCAGCCAGTGCGTACTAAACGTAGGATTAACCGCCAACTCAATAACCTGCACGGTCGGTTGCCAGGTCATTATGGTGGTGGTGTCACGTTCCAGTTTGTTAAGCGTTTCCTTGACGATAGTTAAATAATGCTTCCCTGCCGCATTTAAGAAAATTCGCTTTTTGGCATGATTAAATAGCGCTGTATTTAGAAAGTCCTCCAGCGCATTCACCTGGCGAAAAACAGCACTTTGTGTCAACGCAAGCTCTTCTGCTGCCCGGGTATAACTTTCGTGACGCGCAACCACTTCAAAAGTTACCAGCAACTCCGTCTTCGGTATTTTTCCTCTCATAACCTCTTCCATATGCAGCGTACAAAATAAGTTTAATATATAAAATAAATTTCATTACACCCAGACAAGCATCGAAAGTTATATTTTATTTTGTCCATTGATGTCATTGATCCAATCCATGATTTACTCACACTGAGGCGGATAAATATTAACCAATAATACGCAAGCCGGGCAGTAAACACAATTTAAATAAGGTTAAACCTGGGCAAATAGTGCTTATAAGTTCTTAATAATTTTTCAAATGATCTTGTTTATTGCAGAAAAAACTATGCGAGTTTAATCAATATTATTGCTGAGATATTTTAGGATAATTTAGTGTTATAACCACCCGGCAAACGACTGCTTTTAATCATTCCTTGATGTAGTTTCTGCCATTCTAATGTTAGACGTGATAAAGGACACAATGTGAAAACTTTCGGAAAGGTCTGGCTCGTTGGCGCCGGTCCCGGTGATATATCGTTACTCACCCTCAAAGCAATGATGTGCATTAAGCAAGCCGATGTCATTATTTACGACAGGCTGGTCAATCCTAAAATTTTGGAATGGGCGGCACCTGATTGCCAGCTCATCAATGTCGGCAAAAATCCGGGCTTTCATTGTGTGCCACAGGATGAAATCAACGCGCTGCTGGTCCAGTACGCTGAAACCCATCACCATATCGTGCGCTTAAAAGGCGGCGATCCTTATGTGTTTGGCCGGGGGGCTGAAGAAGTTGAGGATCTCGTGGAAATCGGCATACCTTTTGAAGTCGTACCCGGCATCAGTTCCACTATTGGCGGCCTGACCTGCGCCGGTATTCCGGTAACGCATCGCGATTATGCTTCAGGATTTCACGTGGTCACCGGTCATATGCGTGAAGGAAATCAGCAGCAGGACTGGCGTCAGCTGGCCAAACTCAACGGTACGCTGGTTATCGTGATGGGGATCGCCAATCTGGCGTTTATTTGTGAAGAGTTGCTCATGGGGGGAAAATCTGCCGACACCCCCGCCGCTATTATCATGTCCGCTACGCGGGAGAATCAGCGCCGACTGACTTGTACATTGGGGTCATTACTGAACAAAGCGCAGGAAGCGAACATCGTGCCACCCGCGCTGATCGTTATCGGTGAGGTTGTGACCCTAAGCGACAGACTGTCTTTTATTCCTGAAGCCCTCACGCTACCGGAAAGCCTCTACTGCGAAAGTCTCGCGTGACGAAAAGACTGGGGTGACGTTTGATGCGCCGCCCGGAAAACACGGCAAAAGTAACTGGTTTGCGCGTACTGAAGTTTCCGGGCAATGCTGTCTATTGAATGCACAGGATCATGCAATAACTCGCCAGCTTTTTGCATTTTCTTCTGATTCACCCATGTTTTAAAATTCACTCCCTGACGCTTCTTAAAGAAGCGGCTAAAATAGTTAGCGCTCAAACAAACATGCGCTGCCACGGATTCAAGAGATAGCTCACTATATAAATTCTCATCAATATAACGTAGCGCTTCCATGAGTTTCTTTTCATGCCGGGAAAGCTCAGTAAAATAAATCTGCGGGGTACTTACTTTAGGGTTATTAACCATTTCATCTACCGTATCCTTTTGTTCATAATTATTAACAATAAAGTTCAGTAAGTTTGCCGACGCGGTCAATATATTATTATCCACAACAATCACGCGTTCCCATGCAGCCTTTATTTCAGGGTCGCTCATCCATTGTGATTTCTCATCTATAACTATTGTTTTATATTCCTGATATTTGGCTCGTACTTGGCCACAGATAATAAAACCGCAAAGATTCCCTTCATTAATGAGTGGCATTGAGAAGAGGCTTAATCCTGCATAACAGCAGAGTATTCTTGGTTTTAGCTGTTTTAACCCTTCAAAAGCGCAATACTTATCACACTTTTGACAACTCGCTCGGTACTGTTCATTGGTACGCATGAGTGTACAGAATGCGTTAAAATTATGGCAATCCGATATCACCTTGCCTGTAACATCAATCACTACCGTCGCTAATCCTGTCGCTCTGGCAAAAACATCGGCGATGGAGAAAAAACACTGTAAGTCGTCATCCTTAATTTTCAGCGGCACGCCATCCTCCGGCAATGTTGATATTAAAGCCGGTAATATGCAGAATTTAGTCTAAAGAAAGAATGATGCTGACCGCAAAAAATAATCTCATTTGTGAAGATGATTGTGATCAAATTTCAAGATAGTGGATTGCAGAAAATAAAAAAGGCCATCATCAGATGGCCAACCATGTCGAAACGGGAACAGCCCTTGACCATATTGATAGTCAGGGCTGTTTTTTTACTTATTACTTAATCACGGTCTTCAGCGCTTCGCCGATATCAGCCAGGCTGCGTACGGTTTTCACACCAGCGGCTTCCAGTGCAGCGAACTTCTCATCCGCTGTCCCTTTACCACCAGAGATAATCGCGCCCGCATGGCCCATACGTTTGCCTTTCGGCGCGGTCACGCCAGCGATGTAGCCGACAACCGGTTTGGTCACATGATCTTTAATGTAGGCTGCGGCTTCTTCTTCCGCGCTGCCGCCGATCTCACCGATCATGACAATCGCTTCGGTTTGCGGATCTTCCTGGAACAGCTTCAGAATGTCGATAAAGTTAGAACCAGGGATTGGATCCCCACCGATGCCCACACAGGTGGACTGGCCGAAACCGTAGTCAGTGGTCTGCTTAACCGCTTCATAGGTCAGCGTACCGGAACGGGAAACGATGCCCACTTTGCCCGGTTTGTGAATGTGACCCGGCATGATACCGATTTTGCATTCGCCCGGGGTGATAACGCCTGGGCAGTTCGGGCCAATCATACGCACGCCTGCTTCATCCAGCGCTACTTTCACGGTCAGCATATCCAGCGTCGGAATACCTTCGGTGATGGTGATGATCAGTTTGATGCCCGCGTTAACAGCTTCCAGAATGGAATCTTTGCAGAACGGTGCCGGTACATAGATAACTGATGCAGTCGCACCGGTCGCTTCTACCGCTTCACGTACGGTGTTGAACACCGGCAGACCCAGATGGGTGGTGCCGCCTTTGCCCGGCGTAACGCCGCCGACCATTTGTGTACCGTAAGCAATCGCTTGTTCTGAGTGGAATGTCCCCTGGCTGCCGGTGAAGCCCTGGCAGATTACCTTGGTATCTTTATTAATTAAAACGGACATTATTTCCCCTCCACTGCGGCAACAACCTGCTGAGCTGCATCCGTCAGACTTTTCGCTGCAATAATATTCAGGCCGCTGTCAGCCAATTTTTTCGCGCCGAGTTCGGCATTGTTGCCTTCCAGACGGACAACAACAGGTACGTTAACGCCCACTTCCGCTACCGCGCCGATGATACCGTCAGCGATCAGGTCGCAACGTACGATACCGCCGAAGATGTTAACCAGAACGGCTTTAACATTGTCGTCAGAAAGGATGATTTTGAACGCTTCGGTCACGCGCTCTTTGGTTGCGCCGCCGCCAACGTCGAGGAAGTTAGCCGGTTCGCCGCCGTGCAGCTTAACGATGTCCATGGTGCCCATCGCCAGGCCCGCGCCGTTAACCATGCAACCGATGTTGCCATCCAGCGCAACGTAGTTCAGCTCCCACTGTGCTGCCTGCGCTTCACGCGGATCTTCCTGAGACTGGTCGCGCATTTCGCGCAGGTCAGCCTGGCGGAACAGTGCGTTGCCGTCAGCACCCAGTTTGCCGTCGAGGCAAATCAGGTCGCCTTGCTTGGTGACAACCAACGGGTTGATTTCGATCAGCGCCAGGTCACGCTCAAGGAAGATGGTCGCCAGACCCATAAAGATTTTGGTGAACTGCTGAACCTGTTTACCTTCCAGACCCAGTTTGAATGCCAGCTCACGTCCCTGATACGGCATTGGGCCCGCCAGCGGATCCAGTGCGACTTTGTGGATCAGGTGCGGGGTTTCTTCCGCGACTTTTTCGATTTCCACGCCGCCTTCGGTAGAGGCCATAAAGACCACGCGACGGGAGCTACGGTCAACCACAGCGCCGAGGTAAAGTTCTTTACCAATATCGGTCGCAGCTTCAACCAGAATCTGATTTACCGGTTGGCCATTGGCGTCCGTCTGGTAAGTGACCAGACGTTTACCCAGCCAGTGTTCAGCAAAAGCGCGAATGTCTTCTTTGCTGTTAACGACCTTCACACCGCCCGCTTTACCGCGGCCACCAGCGTGAACCTGACATTTTACTACCCATGGACCTGCGCCGATTTTAGAGGCAGCTTCTTCGGCTTCACGCGGAGTAGTACAGGCATAACCCACCGGTGCCGGTAAGCCATAGCGGGCAAAAAGTTGTTTTGCCTGATATTCATGTAAGTTCATGTGTTCTGTCCATCCTTCAGGTAATCGTTATCTTATAACCCGTAGGCCTGATAAGGCCGCAGACCTACGGGGCAGGTGATACTCTTTATAGTTACACGTCTAACAGCAGACGCGTTGGATCTTCCAGCAACTCTTTAATGGTCACCAGGAAGCCCACTGACTCACGACCATCGATCAGACGGTGGTCATAAGACAGCGCCAGATACATCATCGGCAGGATTTCAACCTTGCCGTCTACCGCCATCGGCCTGTCTTTGATGGCATGCATACCCAGGATGGCGCTCTGCGGCGGGTTGATGATCGGCGTAGACATCAAGGAACCGAACACACCACCGTTAGTGATAGTGAAGTTCCCGCCCGTCAGATCCTCGACCGTCAACTTGCCGTCGCGACCTTTCACTGCCAGTTCTTTGATATTTTTCTCGATGTCAGCCATACCCAGCAGGTCAACATTGCGCAGAACCGGAGTCACCAAGCCGCGCGGCGTAGAGACCGCCATGCTGACATCAAAGTAGTTGTGATACACCACGTCATCGCCATCGATAGAGGCGTTGACTTCCGGGAAGCGTTTCAGCGCTTCAACCACGGCTTTCACGTAGAACGACATAAAGCCCAGACGGATACCGTGACGTTTTTCAAACGCATCACCGTACTGCTTACGCAGATCCATGATTGGCTTCATGTTGACTTCGTTGAAGGTCGTCAGCATCGCGGTGGAGTTTTTCGCTTCCAGCAGACGCTCGGCCACGCGCTTACGCAGACGGGTCATCGGAACACGTTTCTCACCACGCGCACCCAGTGCAGGTTGAGCGGCAGGTGCGGCTGCCGGTGCTTTGGCTTCCGCTTTCGCTGCCGGAGCTTTAGCCAGATGTTTTTCAACATCTTCACGAGTGATGCGGCCGCCGACGCCGGTACCATTAATGGCGCTGGCTTCGAGGTTATGCTCACCCAGCAGGCGACGAATCGCCGGGCTCAGGGCATCGTTATTCTGCTCGGAGAGCGAGGCCTGCTGGCGCTGCGCCGGAGTAGAATCTTTTTCTTCAGACTTGGCGCTGGTCTCTTTCCCGGCGCTGTTACCTTCACGCAGGCGACCGAGGATCTGGCGAGACGTGACGGTTGTCCCTTCATCTTCCAGAACCGCATCAAGAATACCGTCCGCTGATGCCGGTACTTCCAGTACCACTTTGTCAGTTTCGATTTCTACCAGCACTTCATCGCGCTTAACGCTATCGCCCGGTTTTTTATGCCAGGTCGCTACGGTTGCGTCAGCCACAGATTCAGGCAGGTCGGGAACAAGAATATCTACGCTACTCATTATTTATCCTTTATTTAATCGACGTTCAGCGCGTCATTTACCAGATCTTGTTGCTGCTTCTGGTGAACGGACATATATCCTACTGCCGGTGAGGCAGAGGCCGGGCGACCTGCGTAACGCAGAGCAGACCCAAATGGAATCACTTCACGGAAATGATGCTGGCTGCAGTACCATGCGCCCTGGTTGAGCGGCTCTTCCTGGCACCAGACAAAATCATGTACGTGAGCGTACTGTTTCAACACGTCCTGCATCGCTTTATGCGGGAACGGATAAAGCTGTTCGATGCGCACAATGGCAACATCTTTCTGACCATTCTTACGGCGTTGCTCCAGCAGGTCGTAATAAACCTTACCAGAACACATTACAACGCGCTTCACGCCTTTCGGATCCAGTTCATCAATCTCGCCAATGGCTGGCAGGAACGCACCGTTAGCCAGTTCGTCCAGCGTGGACACCGCCAGCGGATGACGCAGCAATGACTTCGGTGACATCACCACCAGTGGACGGCGCATACCGCGCAGCGCCTGACGACGCAGCATGTGGTACACCTGAGCCGGGGTAGACGGGACGCAAACCTGCATGTTCTGCTCGGCGCAGAGTTGCAGATAACGTTCCAGACGCGCGGAGGAGTGCTCCGGACCCTGACCTTCATAGCCGTGCGGCAGCAGCATCACCAGACCACACATGCGGCCCCATTTCTGCTCGCCAGAGGAGATGAACTGGTCGATAACCACCTGTGCGCCGTTGGCGAAGTCGCCAAACTGTGCTTCCCAGATGGTCAGCGTGCGCGGCTCAGCCGTGGCGTAGCCGTATTCAAATGCCAGCACCGCTTCTTCAGACAGAACGGAGTCCCATACGCGGAACGTGCCCTGACCGTTATGCACGTGCTGCAATGGGGTGTAGGTTGAACCGTTCGCCTGGTTGTGGATCACCGCATGGCGGTGGAAGAAGGTCCCGCGACCAGAGTCTTCACCCGACAGACGAACCGGAATGCCTTCGTCTACCAGCGTGGCGTAGGCCAGATTCTCAGCGCCACCCCAGTCGAACAGCTTCTCGCCGGCAGCCATTGACTGACGGTCACCGTAAATCTTGGCGACGCGCGACTGCATTTCAACCGCTTCAGGTACGGTACTGATGCGTTTTGCCAGTTCCTGCAAACGCTTCATTTCAACCTTGCTCGGGTAGTTCTCATCCCAATCGTGGTTGAGGTACGGTGACCAGGTGAAGGAGTGCATGTTCATTGGACGCCACTCTTTCACCACGCATTCACCCGCATCTAACGCATCACGATACAGGTTGACCATTTCGGTCGCGTCTTCCAGCGTAACAACTTTATCGGTTTCCAGTTTGTCAGCGTAGATTTTGCGCGGAGTCGGGTGTTTTTTGATTTTCTGATACATCAGCGGCTGGGTTGCGCTCGGCTCGTCGGCTTCGTTATGGCCGTGACGGCGGTAGCACACCAGATCAATGAACACATCGCGTTTAAAGGTATTACGGAAATCCAGCGCCAGACGCGTCACGAAAGCGACCGCTTCCGGGTCATCCGCATTGACGTGGAAAATCGGCGCCATCACCATCTTACCAATGTCGGTGCAATACGGCGTGGAACGCGCATCCAGTGGGTTAGAGGTGGTGAATCCGACCTGGTTGTTGATAACGATACGAACGGTGCCGCCGACTTCGTAGCCGCGCGCTTTCGACATGTTCAGGGTTTCCTGAACCACGCCCTGCCCGGTTACCGCTGCGTCACCGTGAATGGTGATCGGCAGAACTTTATTGCTGCTCGGCTCATCCAGTCTGTCCAGACGCGCACGAACGGAACCGATAACCACCGGGCTGACGATTTCCAGGTGCGACGGGTTAAACGCCAGCGCCAGGTGAACCAGACCGCCTTCGGTTTCGATATCCGATGAGAAGCCCATGTGGTACTTCACGTCACCGGTACCGAGGTGTTCTTTATGTTTGCCCGCAAATTCGTCGAACAGTTCTTGTGGACGTTTACCCAGCACGTTCACCAGCACGTTCAAACGACCACGGTGCGCCATGCCCAGAACCACTTCACGCGTGCCGCTGTTGCCGGCATGGCGAATCATCTCTTTGAGCATCGGAATTAACGCATCACCACCTTCCAGCGAGAAGCGTTTAGCACCCGGGAACTTGGCCCCCAGGTAGCGCTCCAGACCTTCTGCTGCGGTCAGTTCACTGAGGAACCGTTTTTTCTCTTCGCCACTGAACGCCGCGCGACCGGATTCGATACGCTGTTGAAGCCAGCGTTTCTCTTCGGTGCTGGTGATGTGCATGTACTCGGCGCCAATCGGGCCGCAGTAAGTTTGCTTCAGTGCTTCCAGTAACTCGCCCAGCTTCATCGTATCTTTGCCACCGGCAAAAGAACCGACGTTAAAGCTTTCCTGAAGATCGGCTTCGGTCAGATCGTGGAAAGACGGATCCAGATCGGCCACGTTTTCTTGCTGCCACAGTCCCAGCGGATCGAGATTCGCATGCTGATGGCCGCGGAAACGGTATGCGTTGATGAGCTGCAGGACTTTAACCTGCTTCACATTGGCATCAGGGTCAGAAATAGAAGAAGAGTAACGTGGGGTAGCCAACGCCTGACGACGGAAATAATCACGCGTTTTTGAATGGAGTTGATCCGGTTTGACTCCGGTACCAGGTAACTGCTGGAACGTCGAACGCCAGTTAGCATCTACCGAGTCAGGGTCGGTTAAGAAGTCTTCATAGAGCTGTTCTATCCAACTCTGGTTCGAACCAGAGAGGTAAGAAGAGTCCAACCAGGCTTTCAAAGCGCTGTTCTGCATCGTGATCCCTTAAGCATCTTTTCTGCTTATTTAATACTCTAAATAGTTCACGTTTCAGGAAGGCGGCAAGCTTGCGAATCCCTGGGAGCTTACAGCCAGTAAGTGACCGGGGTGAGCA
The DNA here is from genome assembly GCF_024809055.1 of Citrobacter sp. JUb117. Taxonomy (NCBI): domain Bacteria; kingdom Pseudomonadati; phylum Pseudomonadota; class Gammaproteobacteria; order Enterobacterales; family Enterobacteriaceae; genus Citrobacter; species Citrobacter sp. JUb117. The sequence continues at coordinate 192,937 of NZ_JANUFB010000001.1, read as the reverse complement.
AGTGCAGCCAACGCACATGCAACCTGAACTATGACGAGTATTTCGCCGTGGATACTACCACGCATACGCGTATGCGTGCCGGGGTTCACTTGCGAGCTCTTTTTGTTTGGCTCGCGAAGGAACCTTTAAAAACTGTCAGAGATAAGAGGCAGTTTTTAGAGGTTTCCTGCATTAACGATTTGCCTGATGGCGCTTCACTTATCAGGCCTACGGGATTGTACCTGTAGGCCTGATAAGACGTTTACGTCGCCATCCGGCAACAACGACTTATGCACTACGCTTCAGCAGCATCGACTTAATATGGCCGATAGCGCGCGTCGGGTTCAGCCCCTTAGGACATACACTGACGCAGTTCATGATGCTATGGCAGCGGAATACGCTGAAAGCGTCACTTAAACCTTCCAGGCGACTGTCGGTCTCGGTATCGCGACTATCAATCAGGAAGCGATACGCAGCCAGCAGACCCGCCGGGCCAACAAACTTGTCCGGATTCCACCAGAATGACGGGCAGGACGTTGAGCAGCATGCACATAAAATACATTCATACAGCCCATCGAGCTTCTCACGCTGCTCAGGCATTTGTAAATGCTCACGAGCCGGTGGATTTTTCCCATTATTCAACAAGTAAGGTTTAATCTTCTCATACTGTGCGTAGAATTGCCCCATGTCTACCACCAAATCGCGCACCACCGGTAAACCCGGCAACGGGCGGATGACAATTTTCTTGCCCGGCTGATTCAGCGCAGAAATAGGTGTGATACAGGCCAGACCATTTTTGCCGTTCATGTTCAGGCCGTCGGAGCCACAAACGCCTTCACGGCAAGAGCGACGGAACGACAGTGACGGGTCTTTTTCCTTCAGCTGCATCAACGCATCCAGCAGCATCATGTCGCGACCTTCTTCCGCTTCCAGGGTGTAATCCTGCATATGCGGAGCATCGTCTACGTCCGGGTTATAACGATAAACTGAAAACTCGAGTTTCATTGTCCTGTCTCCGCATTAATAAGTACGAATCTTCGGCGGGAATGCCGGGCGCAGTTTCGGTTCCATGTTGACCTGACGTCGTGTCATGGATTCCGATTCTGGCAGGTACAGGGAATGGCACAGCCAGTTTTCATCGTCACGTTCCGGGAAGTCGAAGCGGCTATGCGCGCCACGGCTTTCGGTACGGAAGTTTGCAGACACCGCCGTGGCGTAAGCAGTTTCCATCAGGTTATCCAACTCCAGACACTCAACGCGCTGGGTGTTGAACTCGCTGGAGGTATCATCCAGACGGGCATTTTTCAGGCGCTCACGAATCACCTTCAGCTCTTCAAGACCCTTCGCCATCGCGTCACCTTCACGGAATACCGAGAAGTTATGCTGCATACATTCCTGCAGCGCTTTACGGATGACCACAGGATCTTCGCCGTCACGGTTGCCGTTCCAGCGGTTCAGTCGTTCCAGAGAAGCATCAATCTCGTCTTCTGTTGCATCGCGAAGGTCACCCTGCTCGGCGATAGATTCCTGCAGATGCAGACCCACCGCACGACCGAACACCACCAGATCCAGCAGCGAGTTGCCGCCCAGACGGTTGGCGCCGTGAACCGATACGCAGGCGATTTCGCCCACCGCAAACAGCCCAGGAATCACTACGTCTTCGCCCTGCTCGTTCACGGTCAGCGCCTGGCCGGTCACTTTGGTCGGCACGCCGCCCATCATGTAGTGGCAGGTTGGGATAACCGGAATAGGTTCTTTCACCGGGTCAACGTGAGCAAAGGTACGGGAGAGTTCAAGGATGCCCGGCAGACGGGACTCAAGAACCTCTTTACCCAGATGGTCGAGTTTCAGCTTGGCGTGTGGGCCCCATGGACCGTCACAGCCACGACCTTCACGGATTTCGATCATGATAGAACGCGCCACCACGTCACGACCCGCCAGGTCTTTCGCATTCGGGGCATAACGCTCCATAAAGCGCTCACCGTGTTTGTTCAGCAGGTAACCGCCTTCACCACGGCAACCTTCAGTGACCAGAACCCCTGCCCCGGCGATACCGGTTGGGTGGAACTGCCACATTTCCATATCCTGCACCGGTACACCGGCACGGATTGCCATGCCAACGCCGTCACCGGTATTGATATGCGCGTTGGTGGTGGACTGGTAAATACGGCCTGCGCCGCCGGTCGCTAGCACGGTGGCGCGGGCTTTGAAGTAAACCACTTCACCGGTTTCGATACACAGCGCGGTACAACCGACCACTGCGCCATCGGCATTTTTCACCAGATCCAGCGCGTACCACTCAGAGAAAATGGTGGTATGGTTTTTCAGGTTCTGCTGATACAGCGTGTGCAACAGCGCATGACCGGTACGGTCAGCAGCCGCCGCAGTACGTGCCGCCTGCTCGCCGCCGAAGTTTTTCGACTGGCCACCAAACGGACGTTGATAGATAGTGCCATCGTCAAGACGCGAGAACGGCAGGCCCATATGGTCCAGTTCCAGAATCGCTTCCGGGCCGGTCTTACACATATATTCAATCGCGTCCTGGTCACCAATGTAATCCGACCCTTTAACGGTGTCGTACATGTGCCATTCCCAGTTATCTTCATGGGTATTACCGAGCGCAACGGTGATGCCACCCTGCGCGGAAACGGTATGGGAACGGGTTGGGAACACTTTGGAGAGCAGCGCACAGGTCTGGCCGCTCTGGGAAATTTGCAGCGCCGCGCGCATACCTGCGCCACCGGCACCAATCACAACAGCATCAAATTCTCTGACTGGCAGTTTCATTACACACCCCACACCACAACGAATCCATAAATGACGTAAACCACCAGTGCAACGACAATCGCCAGTTGCAGAATCAGGCGCACGGCCAGTGGTTTAACGTAGTCGGTCAACACCTGCCACATGCCAATCCAGGCATGAATCAAGATAGAAAACAGTGCCAGCAGGGTGAAGACTTTGGTGAATGCCGATGAGAAGAAACCGGTCCAGATTTCCCAGGTCAGCGTGCCACTGGTGGCGAAGAAGCCGACCATATAGATGATGTATAACGTCAGAACGATAGCGGTAGCACGGACCAGAATGAAGTCATGTACGCCGTTGCGTCCTAATGCGGAGGCGTTGCTTACCATACGAGGACTCCTGCGAGAAGTGAAAGCACGACAATGATAACAAAAGAAATTTTGGCAGAACGCGTCCCTGCTTCGAGGGTTTCTTCGATGTAGCCAAAATCCATCAACAGATGGCGAATGCCCATGACGGCGTGGTAGGCCAGCGCTATCAGAATTCCCCACAGAATTAACTCCACAAAGAAGTTATTCATAATGGAAGACGCCGCGAGGAAACCTTCAGGGGAGGAAAGGCTGGTACCCAATAACCACAACAGTATCCCGACCGCCACGAAGGTGATCACTCCAGATACGCGATGGAGAATGGACGCTATCGCCGTGATTGGGAACCGAATCGTTTGCAGATCCAGATTGACAGGTCTTTGTTTTTTCACATTTCTTATCATGAATAACGCCCACATGCTGTTCTTATTATTCCCTTTAGACTTCGGGTACAGAAGATGAAGACTCCTGTTGCCTGAAAGACGACGGGATTTCCTTCCTCCGGTCTGCGTGCGGGTCAGACAGCGTCCTTACTATAACTACGCGTCATATAAAACACTGCTTCCAGTTGCTAAAACGACACGTTACAACGCTGGTTGGCTCGGGATTGCAGGGTATTCCGGAGACCTGGCGGCAGTATAGGACGTTCACAAAATCATTACAATTAACCTACATATAGTTTGTCGGGTTTTATCCCGAACAGTGACATAGGTCACGATAACAACATTATTTTAATTTTTAATCATCTGATTTGACAATCATTAAACAAACTTGTTACAAACGACACCAGAAAAAGCATATAATGCGTAAAAGTTATGGGGTCACTCTTTCACCGATGAGTAAGTTATGTAACAGTGTGGAAAGGTTGACCAATGAATTCAGGACAGTTATTAGTGTAGACAGGTTTAATAATTCGGATTGCTAAGTTGTTGATTTGTTGCTAATTCACCATGAGTTAACTGATTTACCTGCAAGCGCCCATTGCTCTGTACCCTGGTTTTCTCCTCTTCGCAGAGCGGCGAGCCGAATAACAAAGTGGTAACGGTTAATTGATGAGTTGAAACAGATCTCACCTGAGTAGTCTTAAGCAATAAGGCGCTAAGGAGACCGTAAATGGCTGATACTAAAGCAAAACTCACTCTAAACGGTGATACTGCTATTGAACTGGATGTGCTAAAAGGCACGCTCGGTCAGGACGTTATTGATATTCGTAGCCTTGGCTCAAAAGGCATGTTTACTTTTGACCCAGGTTTCACCTCTACCGCATCCTGCGAATCCAAAATTACGTTCATCGACGGTGACGAAGGTATTTTGCTGCATCGCGGCTTCCCGATTGACCAGTTGGCAACCGAATCTAACTATCTGGAAGTGTGTTATATCCTGCTGTACGGTGAAAAACCGACGCAGGAAGAGTACGACGAGTTCAAAACCACGGTCACTCGCCATACCATGATCCACGAGCAGATCACCCGTCTGTTCCACGGTTTCCGCCGCGACTCCCACCCGATGGCCGTGATGTGCGGTGTCACCGGGGCGCTGGCTGCGTTCTACCACGATTCTCTGGACGTGAATAATCCGCGCCATCGTGAAATTGCCGCCTTCCGTCTGCTGTCCAAAATGCCGACCATGGCCGCAATGTGCTACAAATACTCCATCGGCCAGCCGTTTGTTTACCCGCGCAATGATCTGTCTTACGCCGGTAACTTCCTGAACATGATGTTCTCCACGCCGTGCGAAAAATACGAAGTGAATCCGATCCTGGAACGCGCAATGGACCGTATTCTGATCCTGCACGCCGACCACGAACAGAACGCCTCAACCTCTACCGTACGTACCGCGGGCTCTTCCGGCGCTAACCCGTTTGCCTGTATCGCTGCCGGTATTGCTTCCCTGTGGGGACCGGCACACGGCGGCGCAAACGAAGCTGCACTGAAGATGCTGGAAGAAATCAGCTCGGTTAAACACATTCCAGAATTTGTGCGCCGCGCGAAAGACAAAAATGACTCTTTCCGCCTGATGGGCTTTGGTCACCGTGTTTACAAAAACTATGACCCGCGCGCCACCGTGATGCGTGAAACCTGCCATGAAGTGCTAAAAGAACTGGGCACTAAAGATGATCTGCTGGAAGTGGCGATGGAGCTTGAGCACATCGCGCTGAACGACCCGTACTTCATCGAGAAGAAACTGTACCCGAACGTCGACTTCTACTCCGGTATCATTCTGAAAGCGATGGGCATTCCGTCTTCCATGTTCACCGTGATCTTTGCCATGGCGCGTACCGTTGGCTGGATTGCTCACTGGAACGAAATGCACACCGACGGCATGAAAATCGCCCGTCCTCGTCAGCTGTACACCGGCTACGACAAGCGTGATTTTAAGGCTGATATTAAGCGCTAATTCTCTGCCGGATGGCGCTATCGCTTATCCGGCCTACGTTTTTATTTCCGTAGGCCGGATAATCCGCATCTTGCTATGCCCGGCACATTCTTTCTTTTTCTTGACTCCCGTTGTTTTCATCCAGCTTTCTCTATGATTTACTGAGTGTTACTTAATGATACTCAGGAGCATGGGATGCCTGTTTTGCAGTGGGCCGCATTGTTTGTGCTGTCATTACTTCTTTCCCTGCTCTTTCTGTTTATCCATCTCCCTGGCCCCCTGCTGCTCGGGTCGATGATCGTCGGCATCATCTTCAGTATGCGCGGCATCACGCTGCATCCACCTCGCTGTACCTTTCTTGCTGCGCAGGCCATTCTCGGCTGCATGATTGCGCAAAACCTCACCGGCTCCATTTTTACAACGCTGGCGGCACACTGGCCGGTGGTGATTGCCATCCTGCTGGCGACCCTTATCTCCAGCACCGCAATAGGCTGGCTGTTGGTTCGCTACAGTAAGCTGCCGGGCAATACCGGCGCGTGGGGATCTTCACCTGGCGGCGCGGCGGCAATGGTTGCTATGGCCCAGGAATATGGCGCCGATATCCGTCTGGTGGCGTTTATGCAGTATCTGCGGGTGCTATTGGTGGTTGGCGCTGCGGCACTGGTCACCCGACTGGTAATGGGCGATCGGGCGCAAGCGGTCAGCGAGCAAATGGTCTGGTTTCCGCCGCTGAGCAGCAATTTGTTCAGCACCCTGTTGCTGGCCGTGGTGGCTGGTACTGCCGGACGCTTACTGCGTATACCTTCAGGCGTGATGCTGCTGCCGATGCTGGCTGGCGCGCTGCTGAACGCAGGCGGCGTGATGGTGATTGAACTGCCGGAATGGCTGCTGGCGGTAGCCTATATGGCCATCGGTTGGCAAATTGGTCTCGGTTTTGACAAGCAGATCTTTTTTATGGCGCTGCGCCCGTTGCCACAGATCCTGTTGTCCATTTTTTCACTGATGGCGATTTGCGCCGCTATGGCCTGGGGACTGGCGCATTACATGCAGATAGATTTTCTCACTGCCTATCTGGCGACCAGCCCAGGCGGAGTGGACTCCGTCGCGGTAATTGCCGCAGGGAGCCACGCCGATATGGCGCTGATCATGGCGATGCAAACCCTGCGGCTGTTCAGCATTTTGCTCACCGGGCCGGCCATCGCCCGCTTTATCTCGGCACATGCGCCGCGAAAACCGCCGTCTTAACGCGGGGCGTTAATCCGGGTGCCCAATCTCCGTCACGGTCGTTCCGGATTTATCCACGGTAAACATAAACTCGGTCATACCACCCGGAAAACTCTGCGTAATATGCAGATTGTTTTTGCCTTTCCAGACATATTCCACGAGATCCGTATCCCCAAGATTTTCTATTTTACGATCCTTACCTGGGGTCAACGTGGGTGTCAGGTTTTGACGGTCCGACCGTGCTTTTCTCAGTGCCTGATACGTTTCTTCCAGCGTCATGGCAGGATAAAAACAACGAGTCTGGGCTCCGTGTTCATAAATATATTCCATATCCCGCGGTCCGGACTCACATTGAGGGGCTACCGATTCAGCAGCACTGGCCGACGCGGCAAAGAAACCGGCTGTTGCGATAAGTAAGGCGGTACAAAAATAACGATTAACATCCATATTCCACTCCTGCTCATCACCTTGAGAGATTCAGGTGACCTTATTCGACATATCCCTCTGCATCACCGGGACCGCGTCATGTTATGTTATTTCTGACAACCCGGACACCAGTAAAATGGTCTTGACGACAGCATCGTTTTTTCAATAATCCCGCCGCATCGCTCGCAGGCTTCACCGTCGCGGTGAAAGACTTTAAAGCGAAACAGCGCCCCGTGATGCTTATTCTCATCAGCCAGTCCACGAGTGTTATAGGATAAACGCGGAATATCGAGCAGCGCCTGCGCCAGCGCGTCCAACTGTTGTTCGCTCAGCTGCGACGCTTTATGTTGCCCCGTCAGCCCAACCTGCCAGAGGATCTCTACCCGCAGGTAGTTACCCAATCCCGCGAGAAACGCCTGATCCAGCAGCAGGCCGGAAAACTGCCGATTGCGAAAACGCGGTGACAGCAGACGCGTTTTGACTTCAGCGGATGTTAAGTGCAGATCCAGCACGTCCGGCCCTACCCGCTGCAGGAAAGGGTGGGTAGTGAGCTGTTCTGGCGTCAGTATTTCGATATCCGACGCGCTATAGAGCAGGATAGTTTTATCGGCGGTTTGCAACCTAACGCGCAACACGCGGGTAGTCTCCGGGATATTCCCCGTGCCCACTACCCGCCAGACGCCGTACAGTTGATTATGGCTATATAACGTCAGACCATTGGAAAAATGGGTGAGTAAGGCTTTACCCCGCGTTTCGAGCTGGGTAATACGCTGCCCAATCAGTTGAGATTGATACGGTTTTAACTGCTCAAAGGCAAACCAGACATCCGTCAACGGTTTGCCTTTGACTGCCGCCTCCAGGGTATCCGCCGCGCGGCGGATCTCCGGGCCTTCAGGCATAATACTGTCCTTTGTTAATGTGTTGCACCGCCCGTCACGGCGATATCGCGCTCCACCTGTAACGCCGTGACGATGGCGATTTCCAGCGCACGACGCACCGTATCACTCGCCATACTTGGCGCACCGGGATGGACTGCGGCCTGCTGTGGAAGATAAGGGATATGAATGAATCCCCCCTTCACCGTCGGCGTATCTCGCAGTTTGTGCAGCAGCCCATACATCACGTGGTTACAGACGAAGGTACCTGCGGTTTGCGAAACCGATGCCGGAATACCAGCGCTGCGCATGGCCACCACCATGGCTTTGATCGGCAGTGTGCTGAACCACGCCGCCGGGCCATCGGCCACAATCGGTTCATCTACCGGTTGCTGGCCACGGTTATCCGCAATACGCGCATCGTCCACGTTGATAGCAACGCGTTCAACGGTGATGTCTGTACGACCTCCGGCCTGACCGACCGCCAGCACCAGCGACGGTGACAGCGTATCAATCGCACTATTGAGCACTGCCAGAGATTCACCAAATACGCACGGCAGTTGGCGCGCCACGACGCGGCATCCAGCGATGATAGCATTGTCGAGCCCCGAGACCACTTCCCAGGAAGGGTTAACTGACTCGCCGCCAAAGGGTTCAAATCCGGTGATTAATACCGTTTTCATCCTTCCTCCTTACAGGAACATCAGGAAATACATCAGGAACACATTCACCAGCAACAGCAGGATGCCGGTCGGCACCTGCGCTTTAATCACCGCGTTTTTATCCGGCAGCTCCAGCAGCGCCGCTGGCACGATGTTAAAGTTTGCCGCCATCGGCGTCATCAGCGTTCCGCAATACCCGGAGAACATACCAATTGCCGCCATCACCGCCGGATTGCCGCCGTGCTGCAAGACGAGAATTGGAATCCCAATCCCGGCGGTAACAATCGGGAAGGCGGCAAAGGCGTTACCCATAATCATGGTCAGCAACGCCATACCGATGGTATACACCGCCACCGCAATAAAGCGGCTGTCCACCGCCAGATATTCCTGCGTCAGATACGAAATGCCGCTGCCGACGCCCGCCGCCGTAAACAGCAGTCCGAGCGTGGCAAGAATTTGCGGCAGAATGAACGCCCAGCCGATGGAGTCCAGCAGACGACGCGCTTCCTGAATCGGCTGATGTGCCCGCTCATGGGTCATTTTAACCGCCATTGCCAGACCAATCAGCGAACCGGCGGTCATTGAAAACAGCGTCACCAGCGTGGCGTGATTCCCCGGCCCAAACAGCGCATTCTGTAAACCCGGAATATGATTGAACATCAGCACGCCGACAACAGTGACCACCGGGATCGCCAGCGCCGGGAAAAACAGCCGGTTGCCCAGTCGACTGGCGCTTTCTTCACGCTGTTGTTGCGTACGTTGATGGTAGCTGCCGAGCTTCACGCCGCCAAAACCGGCGATCAGCGCCAGTACGACCACCGCGATACCCACCGCGATATGCACCGTACGTTTATCGCCAAACAGTGAATAGGTCCAGTCACCCAGCAAAAACAGTAGACCATACACGCCCCAGAACAGACCGGTGGTTAAACGCCGGGGGTTCGCTTTGTCCTGCCAGGACATCACGGCCACAATCAACAAGACCGCACCCGCCAACCAGTAGAGATAGCTTTGCTGAAAATTCATTTCGCTTCTCCTTTCGCTGCGGCATTCGCTTTCGCGACTTCTCGTTGCAGATAGCTATCCAGCCGCCACAAGCGCGCACCGTGGATCAGGAAGGCACAAATCGCCGTTGGGATCCCCCACAGGGCAATGTGCAACGGCTCGGTCTGGATCCCGCCGGACTCCAGCATAAAGTTGTGCATGAAGATGATTGCCCCAAAGGCAACAAAGATATCTTCGCCGAAAAACAGCCCAACGTTATCGGTCGCCGCTGACATCGCACGCAGGCGATAGCGTACAGAGCCTGGCAGTTCACCGTGATTTTTCTCAGCGGCCCCTTCTGCCATCGGCGCCAGCAGCGGACGCACCATTTGCGGATGCCCCCCCAGACTGGTTAGTCCCAGCGCGGCGGTCGCTTCACGAATAAACAGATAGACAATCAGCAAACGGCCGCTGGTGGCGCTACGGATTTTCGCGATCCACGCCTGGGCGCGTTCTTTCAGGCCATGGCGCTCCAGCAGGCCGATGACCGCCAGTGGAATCAATAAGATAAACGGCAGGTTGCGGGTGTTGAGAAAACCTTCACCCAGTTTTTCGAGGATAGTGGCGATCGGCATATGCGCCGCCAACCCGGTGACGATCCCGGCAATGATAACCACCAATACCGGGTTAAAACGTAAAAGAAATCCGACCACGATGACGGCGATCCCCGTCAATGGCCAAAGAGAAATTACCTCTTCCATAATTCATTCCTGTTAAAACTCGTCATACTTCAAGCTGCAGGTGCGTTGACTGCCTTCGTTCACCCCAGTCACTTACTTCTGTAAGCGCCTGGTAACTCACTCACTGGTCATCTTCCTGCAACTCGAATTATTTAGAGCTTATGTTGTTGTGTAATATGTTATTGTTTTGTATGGTAAATCTTATGCGCTAATTTCAATATTGCATGCATTAAACGCGCTGCGCAAACGGCGGGCAAAAGCGAGTGCGTGCTCACCATCACCATGAATACAGACCGTCTGTGCCGTGACGTTGGCCCATTCTCCGGTTTGGCTTTTTACTCTCCCGGACTGCACCATTTGTAAGGTTTGCGCCAACGCCTGCTCTTCGTCTTCAATCAGCGCCCCCGGCTGACTACGCGGAACCAGACTGCCATCCGCCTGATAGCCGCGATCGGCAAACACCTCCTGACGCGTCTGCAGACCATAATGCTCGCCGGCCCGAATCAGTTCGCTACCCGCCAGCCCCACCAGCACCAGCGACGGATCGCAGGCATGCACCGCCCTGGCGATGGCATCGGCTAACTGTGGATCCCTGGCGGCCTGGTTGTACAACATGCCGTGCGGTTTGACGTGGCGCATCACGCCACCTTCCGCCCGGGTTATCGCCGCCAGCGCACCGATTTGATACAGCGTCTGGGCGTAAACCGTATCGACGGGCAGGGTCATGGCGCTACGGCCGAAGTTTTCCCGATCCGGAAAACTGGGATGCGCCCCCACTGCTACGTCATTTTTTAACGCTTCACGCACGCTTGCCAGCATGGTTTGCGCATCGCCGGCGTGAAATCCGCAGGCAATGTTGGCAGAAGACACCAGTTGCAGCAGCGCGGCATCATTTGCGCAGCCTTCACCGAGGTCTGCATTCAGATCAATTTTCATCGTTAAGTCGCCATGTTAATTGTTCCAGATAACGCTGCTGGTCGTGACGCGCCTTTAGCGCTTCCTCCAGCGAGCACTGAACAAAATGAATTGGCTGGCCGAGGGGAATTTGTGCCAGATGGTACATATCCGCCTCAATGATACAGGCGATGCGTGGATAGCCCCCCGTGGTCTGGGCGTCGTTCATCAGCACAATAGGCTGGCCGTTATGCGGCACCTGCACCACGCCGGGAAGCAGACCGTGCGACAACAGTTCTCGATCGGTAGTGCGCGTTAGCGGTTGTCCCTGCAGGCGATACCCCATGCGGTTACTCTGCGGGCTGAGTTGCCATGGCGAACGCCAGAATGACGCCTGCGAAGCTTCATCAAACTCATGATACTCAGGTCCGGGTAACGCACGAATGCGGTTCCCCCACATGAGCTGTTTTACCCCCTGCGGTCCGCTGAACCGTCGCGTGGAAACGCCCACCGCCAGCCTGTCGCCATCGCGTAACAGACGCCCTTCCAGACCACCGATGCCGACTTTCAGGTCGGTGCTGCACGAACCCATGACCTCGGGAACATCAATGCCACCCGCTATTGCCAAATAACTGCGCATGCCATGTTGCGGACGTTTTAGCGTCAGGCGTTGTCCAGCCTTCACCGGCAGTCGCCATCCGCTCCACACCGGGTTACCGTCTAAATGTGCATCACACCCCGCGCCGGTCAAGGCAAACCAGCTATCTGCGTCAAACTCCACAACCAACTGGCCGAGCGTTATCTCCAGCGCAGCGGCATTTGCATCGTTGCCCACCAGCAGGTTGGCAACGTTCAATGCGGGCTTATCCAGCGCCCCACAGTGGCTGATTCCTGACTGGCGAAAACCGTGACGACCGCCGTCCTGGACGGAGGTGTACATACCGGCACGAATGATAGTTAACATACTCCCTCCTTCTGCGGTACAAAGCGCACGGTATCTCCTGGTCGTAACAGGATGGGTTCATCCCGGCGGGGATCAAACAACTTAATGGCGGTATGCCCTATCAGCTGCCATCCCCCCGGTGTGGCGAGCGGATAGATACCGGTTTGTGAGCCGCCGATACCGACCGAACCTGCTGGAACAATCAGACGCGGTTCCGCACGTCGTGGAGTATGCAGTTGTTCCGGTAAGCTCCCGAGATAGGGGAACCCTGGCTGAAAGCCTAAAAACCAGACCACATAGTCAACAGAAGCATGCAATTCAACGACCTGCTTTTCGCTTAATCCACTGTTTTGTGCGACATCGGCCAGATCCGGTCCCTGCTTTCCGCCGTAGGTCACCGGAATTTCAATAAAACGCGACTCCGGCTCCAGTGCTTCACTCTCCTCCCACCAGCGTTGCAGACGTTCAATGGCATCCAGCGCCAGGGTTTGCGGATTACGCAGCGTCACCGTGATATTGTTCATACCCGGGATCACTTCAAGCACATTCGGGGCATCAACCAGGCGCTGAGCCAAACCCCAAATGCGTTTCTGGGTCGCCAGCGTAATGGGGGGTTCCAGTTCCAGAACCACCGCAGTTTCACCTAACAGATAACAACGCGCTCGCTGCACTTTCGTCCCTCTTTTTACAACCTGATTCATTAGGCGGGGTTAGGAATATCGATAAACGATACATCCAGCTCGGTATTTTCATTCAGCCATTCACTTAACGCCCGGATACCGCCGCGTTCGGTGGCATGGTGTCCGGCGGCATAGAAATGCAGCCCCTGCTCACGGGCTGAGTGAATAGTTTGCTCTGAGACTTCGCCGGTAATAAATGCATCAACACCAAAACGGGCCGCGCTATCAATGAAGCTCTGCCCTCCCCCGGTGCACCAGGCAACGCGCTGAATTTTTTCCGGCCCGCTATCGCCACACCACAATGGTTTACGCCCTAAACGCGCCTCAATCCACGAGGCAAATTCCAGCCCCGGCACCGGCATGGCAAGTTCACCCCACGGTACCAACGGCTCGATTTCACCCATCACGGTAATGCCCAACAGCGCCGCCAGCTGTGCGTTGTTACCCAGCTCGGGGTGAGCATCCAACGGCAAATGCCAGCCATACAGGTTGATGTCATTTTCCAGCAGCGTTTTCAGACGATGGCGCTTCATGCCACGAATTACCGGAGATTCGCCTTTCCAGAAGTAACCGTGATGAACGATGACCGCATCAGCGCCCAGGCGCACAGCCTCATCCAGCAATGCCTGGCTTGCGGTCACGCCGGTCACGATTTTATGCACCGTCTCTTTGCCCTCAACCTGCAAACCATTCGGCGCATAGTCGCTAATCGCGGCACTGTTCAGTTTGTCGTTGATCAGTTGTTCCAGCTCGGTGTTTTTCATCATCGCCCTCGTTGTCATAATTTCTGCCTGTCCAATCAGCAATACTGCTTATGTAAAATAGCGTCCCCGCCTCCATTCGTCGATAACCATTTCACTGACACATCAAGAAACACTCACTCGCCGTTTGAACGTAAATTGCTTACCACTACGTGATTTTATTCATGTATATTTATGCAATCAGACAGCATATTGCAAAAATAATCAGATCTGTATCAAAGTTATAACTTCAAGGAAACACGCTCACGCAGTACGTTCATCCTGGCGTGAGGCATTTACTTCGAGAATAGAATGAATAAACACGCATCTCAGCCACGCGCAATTTATTACGTCGTCGCACTGCAAATTTGGGAATACTTCAGTTTTTACGGCATGCGCGCCCTGCTGATCCTGTATCTCACCAACCAACTCAAGTACAACGATACTCATGCGTATGCGTTGTTCAGCGCTTACTGTTCGCTGGTGTATGTCACGCCTATTCTTGGCGGATACCTGGCGGATAAGGTCCTTGGTAACCGTATGGCGGTGATGATTGGCGCATTGTTAATGGCGGTTGGACATCTGGTACTGGGTGCCAGTGAAATGGCGCCAGCGTTCCTATATTTATCTTTGGCGATCATTGTCTGCGGCTACGGTCTGTTTAAATCCAACATTAGCTGCCTGCTGGGTGAACTGTATCACACCGACGATCCGCGCCGCGACGGCGGGTTCTCACTGCTCTACGCCGCCGGAAATATCGGTTCGATTATCGCCCCCATTGCCTGTGGCTATGTGCAGGAAGAATACAGCTGGGCGATGGGCTTCGCGCTGGCCGCAATTGGTATGCTGGCAGGACTGGTGATTTTCTTGTGCGGCAACCGGCATTTCGCCCATACAACCGGCGTCAACAAAACGGTCCTGTGTGCCAGAACGTTTGTTCTGCCAAACTGGGCCTGGCTGTTAGTGCTGCTGGTCGCCGCACCGCTGCTAATTACCGTTCTGTTCTGGAAAGAGTGGTCCGTATATGCGCTAATCGTCGCCACCGTCATTGGTCTGGCCGTTCTGGCTAAAATTTACCGTCAGGCACAAACGCAAAAGCAGCGCAAAGAACTGGGGCTTATCGTCACGCTAACGTTCTTCAGTCTGTTATTCTGGGCCTTTGCACAGCAAGGCGGCAGCTCCATCAGCCTGTATATCGACCGCTTTGTGAATCGCGATATTCTGGGATATTCCATTCCTACCGCCATGTTCCAGTCGGTTAACGCCTTTGCCGTGATGCTGTGCGGCATCGTGCTGGCCTGGGTAGTCAAAGAAAGCGTCAGTGGTAATCGTACCGTGCGCATCTGGGGAAAATTTGCCCTCGGCCTAGGGTTGATGAGCGCCGGATTCTGTATTCTGACCTTAAGCGCCCGCTGGTCCGCCGCTTACGGCCACTCCTCGATGCCGCTGATGGTGTTGGGGCTGGCGGTAATGGGATTTGCCGAACTGTTTATCGACCCGGTCGCCATGTCGCAGATTACGCGCATTGAGATCCCTGGCGTCACCGGCGTGTTAACCGGAATCTATATGCTGCTGTCCGGCGCTATTGCCAACTATCTGGCGGGGGTGATTGCCGACCAGACGTCACAAGGCGCGTTTGATGCCTCCGGGGCCATCAACTATTCCATCAACGCGTATATTGACGTCTTTAGCGAAATTACCTGGGGTGCGTTGGCCTGCGTGGCGCTGGTGCTGCTGATTTGGCTGTACCAGTCACTTAAATTTAAAAAACGCGCGCTGGCGCTAGAGTCCTGAGTTAACAGGCCCGATGATGTCATATGAGTCGGGCCTGTTTTTTATCAGACGGTTACGCATTATTCGCTGCCAAATCCTCTTCAGCCAAACCGGTAATCAGTAATACCATTTCGCGATCTATTCCTTGTGCCAGCATGGTTAGCGCAATACGCAACGCGGCTTCTTGCTTACCTTGCTGTAGTCCTTGTTGCAGCCCTTGTTGCAGTCCTTCCTGTACTCCATCTAACCGTAACCGCTCCGCAATAGTCATCAGCCTCTCCTTGTGTTGGGGGATCCGTTGCGTCATCTCTTGCATAAATTCAGTGAAACGAGATTCATCGCCGGATTGCAGAATGTAATTAAACATCGCCTGTAGCTGCGTGTCATTAGTGCAACCTGTTAGTAGCAGTGTGCTCAGTTGCTCTACCAGCCCCATCAAATCCCGCTGACGGATATGCTTTTGCATCAGTTCCAGCAACGCCATTCGCCTGTGAGCCATGATGTCGTCATCTGGCACAACCGTTATATCCACCAGCGGAAATGCGCTGGCATAAAGTTGCTTTGCCGCCACGGGATCGGCGAACGCATCCAACCAGCACAGTGAATACGGGTACGGGCTTCGACAGCCATGATAAAACAGCATCGGAATAACCAGCGGTAATTCCTTGTGCCCGGCGTCCAGATGGCGCTGCATAGCTGCCATCGCATAACGCAGCAGACGAAAGGCCATATGCGGATCGGCTGAACTCTGATGCTCTATAACAACATAAACATAACCATCGCCTTCGCGTGTGTGTAAAGACCAGAGCACATCGGAGTAGCGGGAACGTAAATCAGCGTCGATAAAGCTCTCTGACTCCAGTTTCAGCGTGGATAAATCGCAAAGCGTCCGCAGAGAAGCCGGAAGGTGAATGTCGAGGAAATCGCGCGCTGTTTCGGGATGGCGTAAAAATGTTTTGAATACCGCATCATGCGGTGTGGACGTCGCTGGCGTTGTCATCGTGTTCCGTCACCTGAAAGAAGATGACGGGACTTTACTGCCCGAGCGTGACGCGTGCATCCAGGCATTCACAGCCTTGCGTACACGCTCCAATTCTAAATGTGCCCGGCAGCAACGCATTCATGCTACCGGATGGTAGTACGCAGAAATCGACCGCACGCTCACCCCTTGCGTGCCGCCTCGTAGGCCGCCAGCGTCGCTAGCCTGGCCTGTTTATGATCTACAATCGGACGGGGATAATCGAGGGTAACCTGCGCTTTTTCTGCCCACGTCCACGGGTCGTGGATTGCTTTACCAGGTACCTCGTGCAACTCGGGAACCCACCGGCGGATAAACTCACCGTCGCGGTCGAATTTCTCCCCCTGAGTTGTAGGGTTAAAAATGCGGAAATACGGTGCAGCATCGGTTCCGGTAGATGCAGCCCACTGCCAGCCACCGTTATTGGCCGCCAGGTCGCCGTCGATCAGTTGCGACATGAAGTACTGCTCCCCTTTACGCCAGTCAATCAGCAGATCTTTTACCAGGAAGCTGGCGGTGATCATGCGTAAACGGTTATGCATCCAGCCGGTAGCGTTAAGCTGGCGCATCGCGGCATCAACAATGGGGTATCCCGTATTTCCCGTCTGCCACGCCTGAAGATGCGCCGCGTTGTTCTGCCATTGCACGCGGTCAGTCCAGCGAATAAACGGTTGATACCGACACAGCGCCGGATACCAGGTCATTAAATGTCGGTAAAATTCACGCCAGATAAGTTCATTTAGCCATACGCTCCCGGCACCGCCCTCTAGCGCCTTCGGCTGTTCGGCTAACAGACGGTTCAGGCATTGACGCGGCGACAACCCGCCCGTGGCCAGACTCGCAGACAAGCGACTGGTGCCTTCAATGGCCGGGTAATCACGCTGTTGTTCATAGTCACTCGCGGCCTGCTGACAAAACTGGCGTAACTGCGCGATAGCCCGTTTTTCTTGCGCCGGGAAAAGTGCTGCATCAAAATCCTGCTGCGGATAATTCAGCGTGAGTGGCGTTAACGGCGCGGTGAGCGCCCCACTATCCCGCACCATTGGCGCGCTAACACATTCCGGAATGCCGTCTTTAATTCGCTTCAGCCAGGCATTTTTAAACGGCGTAAAGACTTTATACATTTCATGATTGCCGGTCATAACCGCGCCCGGGGGTAAGATCACACTGTCGTCAAAGCCTTCGCACACGACGTCAGGCAACTGCTTCTCGACCCTTGCATCACGCTGCCGTTCATTGATTTCATACTGATAGTTATAAAACAGTCGGCTGACGTCATGCTGCGCGCAAACACGTTTTACTGTCTCCACGCTGGCAGCAAAATCGGCAACTTCATGAAACAGCAGCGGGATCCCTTTTTCTGCCAACGCCGCATGTAGCGCATTCAACTGCACGCTGATAAACGCCGCCTGACGCGCAGACATATCATGCGCCGCCCATTGTTCTGGGGTGGCGATATATAGCGCCAGCACCCGGGCTGAACGATCCCGACACGCCGCCGCAAGAGCAAGATTGTCATGCAGGCGCAAATCACGCCGAAACCAGACCAGATGCGTGGTCATAAAACTCCCGCAGATAAATTAATTTTTGCCGCGCAAATCCAGAATTGCCGGCCAGAGTTCAAAATAACGTTGCCCGGACAGCCAGGTGTTCGGATGCTCGGCCATATAGTGTTTGATGAGCATTAACGGTGCAAGCAGTGGCTGCGCTTCACGTCGATAGCTATCGATTATCGAGGTCAGTTCCTGACGTTGATGCAGATCGAGTTGATTGCGGAAATAACCCTGAACGTGCATCAGGACATTGGTGTGATTACGTCGGGTTGCATTATTGAACAGCAAATGCGTCAGTCGTAAGCGGTACTCATTAAAAAACGCCTCAAGACTTTGCCATTCGTGGATGGCCGCAACGAAGGGGCCAAGTTCACGATACTCTGGCTGGGAATGCGCCAGCAGGATCAGTTTGTAGCGGGTGTGATAGTCAATCAACGCTCCGCGCGTTAGCCCCCGCTGGTGAAGCTTATACAGTTCATGCAATGCATAAATACGCACCAGGGTACTGTCGTCAAACGGGCAGGCTTCTCTGGCAGAACAACCAACCGCAGGTGCCGTAACACAGGTGTGGATACCCACAGGAATTCTCTTGCTCATCACGACTCCTTATCCGTTATTCGGGTAAGTGTAGACGTCCGTGCATAAAAAAACCGCCACATTGCTGTTGGCGGTTTTTTTAGCAATTACGATGACTTAATAGAAATCGCAGGTCGCTTTTTCAGCCTGATCCATCCACACCGGTTTATCACTGGTTTTCGACCAGACGCGGTGCAGGTAGCTGTAAAAACGGGCACGGTCTTTCCAGAACAGCATGACCGGCAGCGCCAGCACGCCCGCCACGACGGCGAAAGTACGGCGTAATAAGACAATGTGCGCTGGATATTCTTTATACAAGTCCATAATCCTCTCCCCTATATCTGTTCGGTGAATAGCACCGGAAAATAAATTTGGTTAACTGATGAAAATAATACCGCCTTGTGTGTAATTTTGCTACTCATCCGACCACTTATTTTTATCTATTGATGCTCCGTTTAGCCTGAAACTGTAATTAGGTTACATAAAAGTTAAATTAATACTAATCATTAGTTAAATAACGGTCTTTGCCATTTTTATACTTTTTTTACACCCCACCCGCCAATTTTTGCGAAATCTTTGCAACCAAAAACCTACGCTCTGGTTATCACATTGATGTCACAGGAGGTGCACCGTGAGTGCAGGCGTGATAACTGGCATTGTGCTGGTTTTTTTATTACTCGGTTATTTGGTGTATGCCCTGATTAAGGCGGAGGCGTTCTGATGGCGGCACAAGGATTTTTACTCATCGCCAGTTTCTTACTGGTGTTATTTGTCATCGCCAGACCGCTGGGTGCCGTGCTGGCACGACTCATCACCAACATCCCCCTTCCGGGCGTAACCGGTGTTGAGCGTATTCTCTGGCGCGGGTTAGGCGTTTCACAACATGAGATGAACTGGAAACAGTACCTGCTGGCGATCCTGATGCTCAACATCCTGGGTCTGCTGGTGCTGTTTTCCCTGCTGATGGCGCAAAACTTGTTACCACTGAATCCTCAGCAGCTACCGGGGCTGTCATGGCATCTTGCGCTGAATACCGCCGTGAGCTTTGTCACCAATACCAACTGGCAGTCTTACAGTGGCGAAACCACCTTAAGCTACTTTAGTCAGATGGCTGGCTTAACCGTGCAGAACTTCCTGTCTGCGGCGACCGGTATTGCGGTGATTTTTGCCCTAATCCGCGCCTTTACGCGCCAGAGTATGAATACCCTGGGCAATGCGTGGGTGGATCTGGTGCGCATTACGCTGTGGATCCTGCTCCCTCTTTCTCTGCTTATCGCCCTGTTCTTTATTCAGCAAGGCGCGCTGCAAAACCTGCTGCCCTATCAGTCACTTACTACCCTTGAAGGCGTAAAACAGCTGTTACCAATGGGACCGGTTGCCTCACAAGAGGCCATTAAAATGCTCGGTACCAACGGCGGCGGCTTCTTTAATGCTAACTCATCGCATCCGTTTGAAAACCCAACCGCCTTGACCAATATGGTGCAGATGTTGGCTGTCTTTTGCATTCCTGCCGCCCTGTGCTTTGCCTTTGGCGATGTCGTGGGCGATCGCCGTCAGGGACGCACCTTACTGTGGGCCATGTCGCTGATTTTTGTCATCTGCGTGGCGATTGTGATGTGGGCGGAAGTTCAAGGGAACTCGCATCTGCTGGCATTTGGCGCAGACAGCAGTCTCAATATGGAAGGGAAAGAGAGCCGCTTTGGCGTACTGGTCAGCAGTCTGTTCGCGGTCGTCACAACGGCGGCCTCCTGTGGGGCGGTCATCGCGATGCACGACTCCTTCACCGCACTGGGCGGGATGGTACCGATGTGGTTGATGCAGATTGGCGAAGTGGTGTTCGGCGGCGTGGGCTCCGGTTTGTACGGCATGCTGCTGTTCGTCCTGCTGGCGGTGTTTATCGCCGGACTGATGATCGGGCGCACGCCGGAATATCTGGGTAAGAAAATCGACGTGCGGGAAATGAAAATGACCGCGCTGGCGATTCTGGTGACGCCTGCGCTGGTGCTGCTCGGTACAGCGATAGCCATGATGAGCGACGCCGGACGCAGCGCCATGCTCAACCCCGGCCCGCATGGTTTCAGCGAAGTACTGTACGCCGTGTCATCTGCCGCCAACAACAACGGCAGCGCCTTTGCCGGGTTAAGCGCTAACAGCCCCTTCTGGAACTGCCTGCTGGCGTTGTGCATGTTCTTCGGCCGCTTCGGGGTCATTATTCCGGTGATGGCCATTGCCGGTTCGCTGGTGGCTAAAAAGAGCCAACCGGCAAGCCAGGGGACGCTCCCCACTCACGGCCCACTGTTTGTCGGGTTGTTGATCGGTACGGTGTTACTGGTTGGCGCCCTCACCTTTATTCCTGCACTGGCGCTTGGCCCGGTCGCAGAATACCTCTCTTTACGTTGAGCGATGCGGAGCACATTGTTATGAGTCGCAAACAACTGGCACTGTTCGAACCGTCTCTGGTCACACACGCGCTGATGGACGCAGTCAAAAAGTTAAGCCCACATACTCAGTGGCGCAACCCGGTGATGTTTATCGTCTGGCTGGGCAGCCTGCTGACAACCTTGTTAACCGTTGCAATGGCAACCGGGCACATGACAGGCAATCCCCTGTTTACCGGTGCGATAAGCCTCTGGCTGTGGGTCACCGTCCTTTTCGCCAATTTTGCCGAAGCGCTGGCGGAAGGACGCAGTAAAGCTCAGGCCAACAGCCTGAAAGGCGTTAAGAAGACGGCGTTTGCCCGCAAATTGCGTGAACCGAAATACGGTGCAGAAATGGATCATGTTCCCGCAGAGGAACTACGCAAAGGCGATATCGTGCTGGTAGAAGCAGGCGATATTATTCCCTGCGACGGCGAGGTGATTGAAGGCGGCGCATCGGTGGACGAAAGCGCCATTACCGGGGAATCTGCGCCGGTTATCCGTGAGTCCGGCGGTGATTTTGCTTCCGTAACCGGCGGGACCCGCATTCTTTCCGACTGGCTGGTTATCGAATGCAGCGTGAACCCCGGTGAAACCTTCCTCGACCGGATGATCGCCATGGTTGAAGGCGCCCAGCGGCGTAAGACGCCCAACGAAATCGCGCTGACAATCCTGCTGATAGCCCTGACCATCGTCTTTTTACTGGCAACCGCCACCCTGTGGCCGTTCTCTGCCTGGGGCGGCAGTGCAGTTAGCGTCACGGTGCTGGTTGCCCTGCTGGTGTGCCTGATCCCGACAACTATTGGTGGGCTACTCTCGGCGATTGGCGTGGCCGGTATGAGCCGAATGCTCGGCGCGAACGTGATCGCCACCAGCGGGCGGGCGGTCGAAGCAGCAGGTGACGTCGACGTACTGTTGCTGGATAAAACCGGCACCATTACGCTGGGTAACCGTCAGGCATCAGATTTTATTCCCGCCCACGGTGTCGACGAAAAAACGCTGGCCGACGCGGCGCAGCTTTCATCACTGGCGGATGAAACGCCGGAAGGTCGCAGCATCGTGATTCTGGCAAAACAGCGCTTTAATCTGCGCATACGCGATGTGCAATCGCTGCACGCCACGTTTGTGCCGTTCACCGCGCAAAGCCGGATGAGCGGCATTAACATCGACAACCGCATGATCCGTAAAGGCTCGGTCGACGCCATTCGTCGTCACGTTGAGGCCAACGGCGGACACTTCCCTGCAGATGTCGAACAGAAAGTGGAAAACGTTGCCCGTCTTGGCGCGACGCCGCTGGTGGTTGTCGAAGGTTCGCGCGTTCTGGGCGTCATTGCCCTGAAAGATATCGTCAAAGGCGGGATCAAAGAACGGTTTGCCCAGCTACGCAAAATGGGTATCAAAACGGTGATGATTACCGGCGATAACCGTCTGACTGCCGCCGCGATTGCAGCGGAGGCCGGGGTGGACGACTTTTTAGCCGAAGCCACACCGGAAGCTAAGCTGGCGCTGATTCGTCAGTACCAGGCGGAAGGCCGTCTGGTGGCAATGACCGGTGACGGCACGAACGACGCCCCCGCACTGGCGCAGGCAGACGTTGCTGTCGCCATGAACTCCGGGACCCAGGCGGCTAAAGAAGCGGGCAACATGGTGGACCTTGATTCTAACCCCACCAAGCTTATCGAAGTGGTCCACATTGGCAAACAGATGCTGATGACGCGCGGTTCACTGACCACCTTCAGTATTGCCAACGACGTCGCCAAATATTTTGCCATTATTCCGGCGGCGTTTGCCACCACCTATCCGCAGCTCAACGCGCTTAACGTGATGCGTCTGCATTCGCCGGATTCGGCAATCCTCAGCGCAGTTATCTTCAATGCGCTGGTGATTGTCTTTCTGATCCCACTGGCACTGAAAGGGGTGAGCTACAAACCGTTGTCCGCCTCCGCCATGTTACGCCGCAATCTGTGGATTTACGGCCTCGGCGGCCTGGTCGTGCCATTTATCGGCATTAAAGTGATTGATTTACTGCTGACCCTGCTGGGTCTGGTGTGAGGTTTCAGATGAGTGGATTACGTCCTGCATTATCAACATTATTTTTCCTGATGCTTATTACCGGCGGGGTCTACCCGCTGTTGACCACCGCACTGGGGCAGTGGTGGTTTCCCCATCAGGCCAACGGGTCGCTCATCCGCGAAGGTCAGACGATCCGCGGTTCTGAACGCATCGGGCAACACTTTACCGCCGCCGGATATTTTCAGGGACGCCCGTCAGCAACGGCGGAAATACCCTATAATCCAATGGGTTCGGGTGGCAGTAATCTGGCCGCCAGCAACCCGGAGCTGGATAAGCAACTACAAAGCCGGATCGCCGCGCTGCGTGCCGCCAACCCGCAGGCCAGCCCTGTCGTTCCTGTGGAGTTAGTAACCGCATCCGCCAGCGGGCTGGATAATAACCTGACGCCAGAGGCCGTTGCCTGGCAGATTCCACGCGTGGCACATGCGCGCAACCTCAGCGTTGAAGAGGTTACGCAGTTGGTTGCACAATACACGCAAAAGCCGCTGGTCAGTTTTATCGGTCAACCGGTGGTGAACCTGGTGGAACTTAATTTAGCGCTGGATAAGCACTGAGACAAAGGACATGCATAGCGAACCCTTACGCCCCGATCCGGACCGTTTACTGGAACAAACGACCGCCCCGCATCGTGGAAAACTGAAAATTTTCTTCGGTGCCTGTGCCGGCGTGGGTAAAACCTGGGCCATGCTGGCAGAGGCCCAGCGGCTGCGGGCGCAAGGCCTGGATGTGTTGATCGGTGTGGTGGAAACCCACGGACGCAAAGAGACCGCCGCGCTGCTGGACGGTCTTGCCGTGCTGCCGTTAAAACGTCAGACTCACCGCGGGCGACGCATCAGCGAGTTCGATCTTGATGCGGCCCTCGCCCGCCGCCCGGCGCTGATATTAATGGACGAACTGGCGCACAGCAATGCGCCAGGCTCGCGCCATCCCCGCCGCTGGCAGGACATTGAAGAGCTGCTGGAAGCGGGCATTGATGTCTTTACTACCGTTAACGTGCAGCATCTGGAAAGCCTGAACGACGTGGTCAGCGGCGTGACCGGTATCCAAGTGCGTGAAACCGTCCCCGATCCCTTTTTCGATGCCGCCGATGATGTGGTGCTGGTCGATCTGCCGCCTGACGACTTACGCCAGCGCCTCAACGAAGGCAAGGTCTACATCGCCGGTCAGGCGGAACGGGCAATCGAACATTTCTTTCGCAAAGGTAATTTAATCGCCCTGCGCGAACTGGCCCTACGCCGTACCGCCGATCGAGTAGACGATCAAATGCGCGCCTGGCGAGGACGACCGGGAGAGGAAAAAGTCTGGCACACCCGCGACGCTATTTTGCTGTGTATTGGACACAATACCGGCAGTGAAAAGCTGGTACGCGCCGCCGCACGTCTGGCTGCTCGCCTTGGCAGCGTGTGGCACGCGGTGTATGTCGAAACCCCGGCGCTGCATCAGCTCCCGGAAAAACAGCGCCGTGCGATCTTAAGCGCGCTACGGCTGGCACAGGAACTGGGTGCGGAAACCGCCACCCTTTCCGATCCCGCCGAAGACAAGGCGGTGATTCGCTACGCCCGGGAGCATAACCTGGGAAAAATTGTGCTGGGACGGCCAACCACGCGCCGCTGGTGGCGCAGCGATTCCTTTGCCGACAAGCTGGCTCATCGTGCACCAGATCTCGATCTGATGATTGTCGCGTTGGACGAGCCTCCACCACGCGCGGCAGCCCAAACCATGGATACCCGCACCTTTAAGGATAAATGGCGGGTACAAATTCAGGGCTGTGTGGTGGCCGCCGCGCTGTGCGCCATCACCACGCTGATTGCCATGCAATGGCTGGTTACCTTTGATGCCGCCAATCTGGTGATGCTCTATCTGTTAGGCGTGGTGGTTATCGCCCTGTTTTATGGTCGTTGGCCCTCGGTAGTGGCGACCATGATCAACGTCGCCAGCTTCGATCTGTTCTTTATTGCGCCACGCGGGACGCTTGCCGTCTCAGACGTCCAGTATCTGCTCACTTTTGCGGTCATGTTAACGGTTGGTCTGGTTATTGGGAATCTGACCGCAGGCGTGCGCTATCAGGCGCGGGTCGCGCGTTATCGGGAGCAGCGAACGCGTCATCTGTATGAGATGTCCAAAGCGCTGGCCGTGGGACGTAGCCAGAAAGATATCGCCACCACCAGCGAACAGTTTATCGCCTCCACCTTTCAGGCCCGCAGCCAGGTGTTATTGCCGGATGAGCACGGAAAGCTGGCACCGCTGACGCAGCAGCAGGGCATGACGCCGTGGGATGACGCCATTGCCCAATGGAGTTTTGATAAAGGACAACCGGCAGGTGCCGGCACCGATACCCTCCCCGGCGTGCCGTATCAAATCTTGCCGCTGAAAAGCGCTGACAAAACGCACGGGCTGCTGGTAGTGGAGCCGGGAAACCTGCGTCAGTTGATGATCCCGGAACAGCAGCGTCTGCTGGAAACCTTTACCCTGCTGGTTGCCAGTGCGCTCGAACGCCTGACGCTGACCGCCAGCGAAGAACTGGCGCGATTGGCCAGCGAACGAGAGAGCATCCGCAATGCCCTGCTGGCGGCCCTCTCCCATGATTTACGCACGCCACTCACGGTGCTGTTCGGTCAGGCAGAGATTTTAACACTGGACCTCGCCAGCGAAGGTTCTCCCCACGCCCGCCAGGCCAGCGAAATTCGCCAGCACGTGCTCAATACCACCCGGCTGGTCAATAATTTGCTGGATATGGCGCGGATTCAATCTGGCGGCTTTAATCTTAAGAAGGAGTGGTTAACGCTGGAAGAAGTAGTAGGTAGCGCCCTGCAAATGCTGGAACCTGGCTTAGCCGCGCCGATTAATCTGTCGCTTCCGGCGCCGTTGACGCTGATTCACGTTGACGGTCCACTGTTTGAACGGGTGCTGATTAACCTGCTGGAAAACGCCATTAAGTACGCAGGTCCACAGGCGCAAATCGGCATTGATGCGCAGGTAGAAGGTGAGCATCTGTTTCTGGATGTATGGGATAATGGCCCCGGCATTCCAGCGGGCCAGGAGCACGCTATTTTCGACAAGTTCTCCCGGGGAAACAAAGAATCCTCTGTACCGGGCGTAGGGCTGGGACTGGCTATTTGTCAGGCGATTGTGAACGTACACGGCGGGACGATTACCGCCCATAATCGACCGCAGGGTGGCGCATGCTTCCGTGTTACACTCCCGCAGGAAACGCCCCCTGAACTTGAAGATTTTCATGAGGATATGTGACAAACGTACTGATTGTTGAAGATGAACAGGCCATTCGCCGCTTTCTGCGCACCGCACTGGAAGCCGATGGCCTGCGCGTTTACGAAGCAGAAACGCTGCAACGTGGCCTGCTGGAAGCGGCCACGCGAAAACCCGATCTCATCATTCTCGATCTCGGCCTGCCGGACGGTGACGGCATCGATTTTATTCGCGACCTGCGACAATGGAGTGCCATCCCGGTGATTGTGCTTTCTGCCCGCAGTGAGGAGAGCGACAAAATCGCCGCGCTGGACGCCGGTGCCGATGATTATCTCAGCAAACCGTTTGGTATTGGCGAGCTGCAGGCGCGTTTACGCGTGGCCTTACGCCGCCACGCAACCGGGCAAACGCCCGAACCGGTGGTTCAATTCTCAAACATTAAAGTGGATATTGCCGCGCGGCTGGTACACCGTGGTGAAGAGGAAATACATCTGACGCCGATTGAGTTTCGCCTGCTTGCGGTCCTGCTGAACAACGCGGGTAAAGTGCTCACCCAACGCCAGTTGTTAAACCAGGTATGGGGACCCAATGCCGTCGAGCACAGCCACTACCTGCGAATCTATATGGGGCACTTGCGCCAGAAGCTCGAGCTGGATCCGGCCCGTCCACGTCACTTTATTACCGAAACCGGGATCGGCTATCGATTTATGCCGTGAACAGATGCTGAATAAAAAAGCCGGATCAGCATATAAGCTATCCGGCTTTTATAATTCATGCCGGATGGCGACGCGAG
Organism: Citrobacter sp. JUb117; assembly: GCF_024809055.1. NCBI lineage: Bacteria > Pseudomonadati > Pseudomonadota > Gammaproteobacteria > Enterobacterales > Enterobacteriaceae > Citrobacter > Citrobacter sp. JUb117. The sequence goes on along the minus strand of NZ_JANUFB010000001.1, from coordinate 165,891 downwards.
CATCGTCATCCGGTCTACGCCTTATGCGTTTTTCAGCACTTCACTGACAATCTCAACCGCTTCTTTCTCAATTTGCTGGCGATGCTCAGCGCCGAGGAAGCTTTCACAGTAAATTTTGTAGGCGTCCTCGGTGCCGGACGGGCGTGCGGCAAACCAGCCGTTGTCGGTCATCACCTTCAGACCGCCAATGGAGGCACCGTTACCTGGTGCAGCGGTCAGACGTGCAGTGATCGGGTCACCGGCAAGCGTACTGGCGCTAACCATTTCCGGAGACAGTTTAGACAGCGCTGCTTTCTGCGCAGACGTCGCGGGAGCCTGTAAACGGTTGTAGCTTGGCGCACCAAAGCGCGCGGCCAGTTCATTATAGTGTTCCTGCGGATTTTTACCGGTAACCGCGGTAATTTCCGCCGCCAGCAGGCACATGATGATCCCGTCTTTGTCCGTCGACCATGGCGTACCGTCGAAACGCAGGAATGACGCGCCCGCGCTCTCTTCACCGCCAAAGCCAAAGCTGCCGTCAAACAGACCGTCAACGAACCATTTAAAGCCAACCGGCACTTCCACCAGCTTGCGACCCAGGTCATTCACCACGCGGTCAATCATCGCGGAGGACACCAGCGTTTTACCGACAGCAACCTCTTTGCCCCACTGCGGACGATGCTGGAACAGGTAGTTGATTGCCACCGCCAGATAATGGTTCGGGTTCATCAACCCAGCCGGGGTAACAATGCCGTGACGGTCGTAGTCCGGATCGTTGGCAAACGCCAGATCGAACTTATCACGCAGCGCCAACAGACCCGCCATGGCACACTCAGAAGAGCAGTCCATACGGATGGCGCCATCTTTGTCGAGATGCATAAAGCGGAAGGTCTGATCAACCTGATCGTTAACGATGGTCAGATTCAGTTTGTAGTGCTCAGCAATACGCTTCCAGTATTCGATACCGGAGCCACCCAGCGGATCAACACCCAGCGTCAGGCCCGCTTTCTGGATCGCGGCCATATCGACGATGTCTGCCAATCCTTCAACGAACGGTTGCACCAGATCCTGTTCTTTCACGTGACCCGACGCCAGCGCCGCATCCAGTGAAATACGTTTCACGCCGTTAAGGTCATCGGCCAGTAGTGCATTGGCCCTGTCTTCCACCACTTTAGTGACGTTAGTATCTGCTGGACCACCGTTTGGCGGGTTGTATTTAATCCCGCCATCTTCCGGCGGGTTATGGGACGGTGTGATCACAATACCGTCAGCCAACGGGCCGCCTTTTTTGTTGTGGACCAGGATAGCGTTAGACACGGCGGGCGTTGGCGTATAGCCGTTATTTTCCTGCACGATGACATCAACACCGTTTGCCGCCAGCACTTCCAGTACAGAGATAAATGCCGGTTCAGACAGCGCGTGAGTGTCCTTGCCCACATAACAAGGGCCAGTAATTCCGTTTTTCGCACGTTCTTCAGCAATCGCTTGAGCGATAGCCAGAATGTGCGGTTCGTTAAAACTGTGACGACCTGCACTGCCGCGATGCCCGGACGTACCGAACTTAACGGCGTGCTCTGCATTCCCTGTTTCTGGTTTCAGTACATAGTACTGTGCCGTCAGTTGGGCGACGTTAATCAAATCACTCTGTTGTGCAGGTTGACCTGCACGATTGTGGATTGCCATTGCCTGGTCCTTCTAATGCAAGGATTAAATTGTTCCGCAAACCTTTTCAATCAATTCCGCAGGGAATTGCATTGACTGCATGATGTGTTCAACCATGCTGCATTTACGGCCGGTATTCGTGTTGGTGATCACCCAATACGGCGTGCCTGGCACGTGTTTCGGCTTGGTTTGATTACCATTTTTCAGCAGCGTCTGTTCATCCGCTGCAAAATAGACGCGCGTGCGACCATGCAACGATTCTGTTGCCTCGGCAAACGCGTGTTGATCCAGTGAATAGAGTGTAGACAGCACCAGCATAAAGCGATTCACTGCTTTTTTCTGTTCCGCATATTCATCGGAAAGCAGCAGTTCACGCATGGCGCGCACTTTGTCTTTTACAGGGTTAATCGGCTTGGCTTCCACGACAGGTTGCACGGCGCGGACGTCTTTCACCACCGGCGTGGCAGGCTGTGATGCGGCGGAAAACTTCAACATACGCCGTAAAATGTCGGATGCGCTCTCGCCGATATGCTTGGTATGGCTGGCAATATAGCTATAGAGTTCATCATCAACTTCAATCGTTTTCATCTTAATCCAGTGCGGTGTTTAGCTGAATACAAGTTGTTGGGACTGTACACGCGTAGTGTAAAGGCAAATCCCAACAGCGGATAGCGTCAAGCCCGATGGCCGGAAAAACTCGGAGTAACCGTAGTTGTTGCAGCCGTGTGGCAGAATGGTCAACATGATACCCTAACCCGCTAGCGTGAAAAAAAGAACTTTGCCATGAAATTGAATATCCGAGCGCAATCTGCACAAAACCTGCACAATAATTCTCCCATCGTCCTGGTGCACGGGCTGTTTGGCAGCCTGGACAATCTGGGCATACTGGCCCGCTCTCTGGTTGTCGATCACAATATCATCCAGGTTGATATGCGAAATCATGGCCTCTCACCCCGTTCTCCGGAGATGAACTACCCGGCGATGGCGCAAGATCTGCTGGATACGTTGGATGCCCAACAGATAGAAAAAGCCACCTTTATTGGCCATTCAATGGGGGGCAAAGCCGTGATGGCGCTAACCGCCCTGGCACCGGAACGTATCGATAAGCTGGTGGCTATCGATATTGCCCCGGTTGATTACCTGGTCCGCCGTCACGATGAGATATTTGCGGCGATTAATGCGGTGACGGATACAGAAGCCGCGTCGCGCCAGCAGGCGGCTAGCGTGATGCGCCAACATCTTAAAGAAGAAGGCGTGATCCAGTTTCTGCTGAAATCATTTATAGACGGTGAATGGCGCTTTAACGTCCCGGTATTGTGGGATCAGTATCCGCATATTGTCGGCTGGGAAACCATTCCGGCCTGGGATCACCCGGCGCTGTTCATCCCTGGGGGGAACTCACCGTACGTTACTGAAGCGTATCGAGCCCCATTGCTGGCGCAATTTCCCCAGGCTCGGGCACATGTTATTGCCGGCGCGGGCCATTGGGTGCATGCAGAAAAACCCGAAGCCGTGCTGCGCGCCATCCGTCGTTATCTGACAGAACAGGCTAACTGATTAAAAACTCAGCGTCCGCGCGCGATTACGTGCGTGGGCGTTGGCGCGCCTCCCCTGCTGATGTATGATGGCGCGCTATCCATCCGGGCAGACGCCTGGCTGATTGTTTCCCCGAAGTCACCAAGATCATGGCCAAAGAACAAACGGACCGTACGACATTAGATCTGTTCGCGCAGGAGCGTCGCCCGGGACGACCCAAAACCAATCCGCTTTCGCGTGATGAACAGTTACGTATTAACAAACGTAATCAGCTTAAACGCGACAAAGTTCGTGGGCTTAAGCGTGTCGAACTGAAACTGAACGCCGACGCCGTTGACGCGCTGAATGAGCTGGCTGATGCGCGTAATATGAGCCGCAGTGAACTCATTGAAGAAATGCTGATGATCCAACTCGCCACATTGCGTGGTCAGGCATAGTCTGAAATTCTGCTCTATACCCTTAATAATTCGAGTTGCATCAAGGCGGCGACGCAGCGAATCTCCAGGAGTGTACATAAGTACGTGACTGGGGTGAGCGAGGAAAGCCAACGCACATGCAGCTTGAAGTATGACGGGTATAAATCATAAATCGTGTAGCACAGAGTGCAGTCCAGCGTGTTTGCTGTTTCCGCATGCCTGACTGTTCTGCTATGATTGCCCTTATCCGTGGGCAATGCGCCACCACCATTTCAATAAGTTTCAAGAGGTTATTTTACTCATGGCAATCACTGGCATCTTTTTCGGCAGCGACACCGGTAATACCGAAAACATCGCAAAAATGATTCAAAAACAGCTTGGTAAAGACGTTGCCGATGTACATGACATTGCAAAAAGCAGCAAAGAAGACCTGGAAGGGTATGACATTCTGCTGCTCGGCATCCCGACCTGGTACTACGGCGAAGCGCAGTGTGACTGGGACGACTTCTTCCCGACCCTCGAAGACATTGATTTTAACGGTAAACTGGTTGCTTTGTTTGGCTGTGGCGATCAGGAAGATTACGCAGAATATTTCTGCGATGCGTTAGGCACGATTCGCGACATCATCGAACCGCGCGGCGCAACCATCGTCGGTCACTGGCCAACGGCGGGTTACCACTTTGAAGCATCCAAAGGTTTGGCTGACGACGACCACTTTGTCGGCCTGGCTATCGATGAAGATCGCCAGCCTGAACTGACCGCAGAACGCGTTGAAAAATGGGTTAAGCAGATTTCAGCAGAACTGCATCTCGACGAGATTATTAACGCCTAATTTCGTGCGGCGCAGATCTTCATCTGTGCCGCATCAATAGATAAAACCAATCAAAATAATTGCTACAAATTTGTAACTTTCTCGCCTGACCCTGTACAATGGCTGGATGCCAATCGGGTATTGCACAGTGTGTTTGTTGGCGATACCACGTTTTGATTAACAATATTTGCCAGAGGCTTGCAGTTTTCATTTAGGCGTGGCAGTTCTATAATGATACGCATTATCTCAAGTGCAATTTCTGTCACTTCTTTTAATGAAGTGAACCGTTTAGCTACAGGACAGATTCCGCATGACTGACAACAATACCGCATTAAAGAAGGCTGGCCTGAAAGTAACGCTTCCTCGTTTAAAAATTCTGGAAGTTCTTCAGGAACCGGATAACCATCACGTCAGTGCGGAAGACTTATACAAACGCCTGATCGATATGGGTGAAGAGATTGGTCTGGCGACCGTGTATCGCGTACTGAACCAGTTTGATGATGCCGGTATCGTGACCCGACATAATTTCGAAGGGGGCAAATCCGTCTTCGAACTGACTCAACAGCATCATCACGATCACCTGATTTGCCTCGACTGTGGCAAAGTGGTCGAATTCAGCGATGACTCTATCGAAGCGCGCCAGCGTGAGATTGCCACTAAACATGGTATTCGTTTAACGAATCATAGCCTCTATCTTTACGGCCACTGCGCTGAAGGCGATTGCCGCGAAGATGAGCATGCGCACGACGGTGTTGCAAAATAAGTTTTGAATCACGTCAGTCCCCCGCTCAACGTTGAGCCGGGGATTAACGTATCAGTAAAATTTAAGTACGAAATAGTCACAATCACCGCCAACCATCCGCCGACTATCCGCAAAATGTGATAACCTCCCCCGCGGCTAAATCAAAATAACACGCGTAGAAAACGTGATGACTCAAAAACTCCAAATGAGCCATGATGTCCCACAACATTTTATTTTTGTTACTTTTATATGCGCACCAGACGTTAGAACCCGCATGGAACAGTTAAGAGGCTCACGGTGTTAAAAGAAGAGATCTTTGCATTTTTGGCAGAAGAGACCCGTCATTTTTCTTTTGACTCGCTGGACGACTTTCATACGGCCCAAACGATGGCAGAACACTTCAATGTGAAGCGTAATACCATCAGCCACTATCTGAATCAGCTCATTGACGATAATCTGGTCATAAAACTGAATACCCGGCCCGTCTATTTTCTGCACAAAGCCGTTTTTGAAGAACAGTTTTTTCGTGTCAGTCAGTCCGTCTTCTCAGGCGCCGCTGAGCTAAAAAAGCATCAATATAAACAACAAGACACGTTTGCCGGATTGATCGGTTCCCAGGGAAGTTTAGTCCCCGTTATAGAAAAATTGAATACCGCGATCTGTTATCCCCCTCACGGTCTGTCAGTAATGCTGTATGGCCCGACCGGCAGCGGTAAGAGCATGCTGGCACAATTATCCTGGCAGCGAGCTGTGGAGAAGAAAATCCTGCCCCCCACCGCGCCATTTATTGCGTTCAATTGTGCTCAATATGCCAACAACCCTGAATTACTTTCGAGTCACCTCTTTGGCTATATCAAAGGTGCATTTACAGGGGCAGATAAAACCAGCGAAGGACTTCTGCAAAAAGCCGATGGAGGGGTGCTATTTCTGGATGAGATCCACCGCTTACATCCGGAGGGTCAGGAAAAGTTATTCACCTTTATGGATACCGGGCGTTTTCGTCGCATGGGGGAAAGCGAAAAAGAAATCAGCGCTCAGGTCAGACTGGTTTTCGCCACAACCGTCTCGCCCAAAGAGTATTTTCTGGACACGTTTATACGTCGTATCCCGCTGAATATTGCCATTCCTTCGTTGGAACAGCGCGGTGAAGCGGAAAAAATCCAGTTTATTTATGCCTTTTTCCTGCATGAGTCGAAACTGCTCAAGCGCAATATCAAACTGTCCCCACAGGTGCTGAACGTCTTAAAACGACACATCTACAGCGGAAATATCGGTGAATTAAAAAATACCATCACCTGCCTGAGTGCCACGCGTTTTGCAAAGTCTCAAGCAGATCAGTGCCTCTCTTTACACTTAGACGATCTACCAGACAGCTTTATGCCGCATGGTGTGCAAATTAATCACCAGGTTGTAGGAACCGCTGTCGTATTTACCCCTTCGATGACGCTACAGCAATTGGTTCTCCCTGTAGTACCGTTGAACCATTTTATTAGTGAATTCTGGGATAAGATCTTCAGCCTGTTTCAGCAAAATAGCGAAAATGTACTGCTCCCAGAAGTCTCTCGTGAAATCGATACGCTGTTCGATAAGATCATATTTAACCCAACAGCACAAAACGATCACCCGGCCATTTATTCACATCTCAATACTATCCAGGATATTGTTCAGCAGATAGAAAGCAAACATTCGGTCCAATTTAACGGTAATCGACTGTACGGCTTAGCATGGTATTTATTCACTAAAAATAAGCAGGGTAATGACGGCATCCTGGCGCATAAAAAAACGCTCAAAAATTTACATCAGTATATTAGCCAACATTTGGCAGAAGAGAACCTGATTGCGAGTATGTTATCAACACAAATCGCCCAGCGATTTGATCTCAAGATTACCCAGGAAGATGACGTTTTCTTCACGCTATATTTGAAAAGTATGAAGATGGTGGCCGTTGCACCACGAACCAAAGCGGTCATTCTGGCACATGGCTATGCAACGGCCAGCAGTATTGCCAATGTCGTGAACCGCATGTTGGGTGAAACCCTTTTTGCCTCCTTCGATATGCCTATCGACACGGCCATCAAAGATATCGCCAGTAATATACTGCAGTACATTAATGATAATGATATGTCCAATGGGCTGGTCATTCTGGTAGATATGGGGTCGTTAACGGATATTTACTCTGAGTTCAATAAAAGCATCCATTTCCCTGTCGCCATTATTAATAATGTCTCCACGGCAATGGCGCTACACGTCGGTGAGTTATTATTAGATAACGCTCCGCTGGAAAGCATTGTTGAGAACGTCACCTCTTACCAAAAGAATGACAGTAAAATCATCTATTCAGAGCAGGTCAAACGTCCAGTAATCATTACCAGCTGCTATACCGGAATGGGTACGGCGCAGCGAATACAGACATTGCTGGAAGACAGTATTCCGAAAGAAGCAGGGGTGGATGTTATCGCCTATGACCACCAGCTACTGCTTTCAGAGTCCTCCCGCCAGTCACTGTCTCAGTTCTATGACATTATTGCTGTTGTCGGAACAGCTAATCCGGATATCCCCTTTATTCCCTATATTTCATTGGATGACCTGATCAGCGGCCGGGGTGATGTTCGCCTGGAAACGGTTTTCCAGGGCATTGCTGATACCGATATGATTCAGACCATCAACGACAGATTGGTACATAACTTTTCGCTCAAGCGGGTCATCGCTCAGTTGACGATTCTGGATACCGGAAAAATCCTTGAGCACCTTGATATCTGTATCAGTACTCTCGAAAGATTACTCAAAAAACGCTTAGCCAATGAGACGAAGATTAACCTGTATGTCCATGCCAGCTGCATGCTGGAACGTTTGATTCGTCAGATTCCTCTTGAGAACTACCCGGCACAGCAGACGCTTAGTCAAAGTGATAAAGAAACACTGTGCATGATTCAGGATGCCTTTAGTGTCATAGAAGATACCTATAGTGTCACCATTCCGTTCAGCGAAATCGGCTATATTTACGATATCATAAAATCAAATTAATCCTTTAAAATCATAATGATGGATTAACTCCCCCCTCTCACCTCCTTCCGCTTTGACATTAGCTGGCATGATTCCTGCTATCTCAATTCAGTCTCATCATTTATGGCGACACCTGTAGTGTCGTCACTCATTGTGGAGCATGGAGCGGTATGCGTAAGTTTTTGTTCGCCAGTCATGGCAGATTTGCTGATGGAATCAGGGATTCACTGGAAATGGTCGTGGGTAAAAATGAAGATATTTCCACGCTGTGTGCCTACACCGAGGATGTGCCTGATATCAAACTCAGCGTACAAAAATTCATGAGCACGTTGGGCAGCCAAGATGAAGCCATTGTGATCACCGATATCTCTAAGGGAAGCGTGACTAACGAGTTTATTACTCATCTTGACGATCCGCGCCTGCATTTAATCACCGGACTCAATTTACCGTTACTGATTGCATTGATTCTGGAAAACCCCGATACCGACGACACCCAAGCGCTAATTAGAACCGCCGTTCTGGAATCCAAAGAAACCATCCAGTACTGCAATGATGTGTTATTCAACAGCACCCCAAAATCAGATGATTTTTAATGCCAGGAGCGAACATGAAAAATAAAGTTGAAACGTTATTTGGTGACAATAAATTCATTCTTGCCATGCTGCATTTGAAAGGTGAAAACGACCGTGATGTCCTCGAAAATGCAAAAAAAGAGATCGCTATCTATCAACAAAATGGCGTAGATGCGGTGATTGTTGAAAACTATTTTGGCACCCCTGCACAAGTTGAAAGCGTGCTGCATTACCTCGACAGCACTCAACCGGGTATTACCTACGGCGTCAATCTGTTAGACGATGATAAGAAAGGGTTTGAGTTAGCCAAAAAATATCACGCCAGCTTTATCCAGTTAGATTCTGTTGCCGGACATTTGCCTGTCGATGAAGACCTCTCATTTGCCCAATTTATTGAGGAAAATCGTCGCAATGCTTCTTTTGCCGTATTCGGTGGTGTACGTTTCAAGTATCAACCCTACAAATCTGGACGCAGCTTGCAGGAAGACCTGACGCTAGGGATGCAACGCTGTGACGCCATTGTCGTCACCGGTGATGCCACCGGACAGGAAACAGATGAAGATAAAATCCGCGAATTCAGGGCCATCATTGGTGACTTTCCATTAATTATTGGTGCCGGGATCACCCTCGACAATTGTCAGCATCAGTTGACCATGGGTTCAGGTGCAGTGGTAGGAAGTTATTTCAAAGATACCTATAAAGACACCGGCGATGTCTGTGCCGAACACGTTTCACAGCTAATGCAAAAGGTTAAACAAAATGATTAAATTATTACGTGTAGACCATCGCTTATTACATGGCCAGGTAGCTTTTGCCTGGACTGCGGCGCTGCAGGCCGATTGCATTCTTATTGCCAATGATGACATCATCAATGATGAGTTAAAAATGACGGCCATGCGCCTGGCGCGACCGAATAACGTTAAATTGGTTATTAAAAATATTGCAGATTCGATCAAAGCCTTACAAAGCGGCGCGACAGAAAAATATAACCTCTTTATTGTTGTTGCATCGATTAATGATGCACACGCGTTGGCAATGGAATACGAAAAAATTGTCAGTATCAATCTGGGTGGGATTAAATCTGCACCGGGCACGCGTCAAATATCAAAAGCCATATTTATTACCGACCACGACGTTACACAATTAAAAGAACTGGATAACAAAGGTGTCGAACTTGAGATCAGGCAAGTACCGAACGATACCCGACTGAAAGCTATCGCCTTACTGGGATGAGGTAGTGGATATGAGCTTACTAATGCAATCCTTTTTATTGGGTGGTTTATCCTGTGTCGGTTACCTGGACTCCATCTTCGGTACCGCCATGCTCCGACGTCCGATCGTAATGGGGCCGTTGGTGGGGCTAATTATGGGCGATCTCACCAATGGCATCATTATTGGTTCGGCCATTGAACTTGTGCTGTTAGGCGCATTCCAGATTGGCGCATCTAATCCCCCTGATGTGACGTCTGGCGGTATTTTAGGCACCGCCTTTGCCATTGCCTCTGGGCAAAACGTGGCCACTGCCGTAGCTCTTGCGGTACCTATTGCTACGTTGGTATTGGTATTACAAAACGCCGTGTATATCTTTGTCTTGCCGATATTTTGCCGTCGCGCAGACAAACATGCGTTAAATGCCAATATCAGCGGCGTGGTCCGCATGCATATTTACTCTACCCTCGCCTGTTCCGTGCCGTTTGCGATTCTGGTTGGTTTTGCTTTTTATGTTGGGACGCCGGTGGTTAATGCCATTCTCGAATCGATCCCCAAAGATATTATGACGGGAATGACTATCGCCACGGGCATCTTACCGGCGCTCGGTTTTGCCATGCTGGCGAGAATGATCATCAACAAAAAAGTATTCCCCTATTTCTTCTTTGGTTTTCTACTAGCGGCATATTTAAAACTACCGCTGGTCGGGATCGCCCTGTTTGGCCTGTTCCTCGCAATCGTACTCGTTAATAACGAAGCAAAAAAACAAGAGGTCATCGATGACAACGAATTCTGATGTCAAAATTACCAAACGCGATCTCTGGAGCGTCTATTTCCGCTCATTGACCATGGAATCGTCGTGGAACTATGAGCGTATGATGCATATGGGTTATACCTTTTCGATGGTGCCCATTATCCGTAAAACGTGTAAAACCGACCAGGAAATCTCCGACGCGCTGGTCCGGCATTTGGAGTTTTTTAATACCACGCCTCACTTGTCGACGCTGCCGCTGGGGATTACGTCAGCCATGGAAGAGCGCCGGATGCTCGACGATGACTTCGACGCCAGCTCAATCAACGCCGTGAAGGCATCGCTGATGGGTCCATTAGCGGGTATTGGTGATTCATTCTTCTGGGGAACGCTGCGTATTATCGCCGCGGGGTTGGGGATTTCATTAGCATCATCCGGCAATATTCTGGGACCGCTACTGTTCCTGCTGGTGTTTAACATTCCCCACTACTTTATCCGCTACTTCTGTTTGATGGGCGGTTACCGACTGGGTGCTGATTTCTTCAAAAAAATGGAGGAGTCGGGAATGATGCAGAAAATCACCTACGGTGCGGCAATATTGGGGCTGATGGTCATAGGAGGAATGACCGCCACCATGGTCTCATTGAACGTTCCCTTTGTGATTGGCGAAGGTGCTTATGCCGTGCCGTTACAAAAGATTTTAAACGATATTATGCCGTGTCTGTTACCGATGGGGGCATTTGGCGTAATGTATTATCTGTTAGGGAAGAACATCCAAATTTCCCGCATTCTTATTGGCATCGTTGTCGTATCAATACTGGGTGCCTATTTGAATATTCTGGGTTAACAAAAACAGCAACGGGCGGAGACTATCCGCCCGTTTTTTACCTGTCATTTTACTCCGCTGTGTTCTTGCTGCGGATTTCCCGCCATACCTTGTCGCAATCAGCCGAAACGGCCTGATCGTTGCCCGTACGCGTCGCCTGGATACACTGCTGATAATCCAGTACGCGAACACTTTCTTCATTGGCAAACTGCTGGTGCTGCTTTTCTTTCTTCAGCACGTTTAACACGCTTTGGCAGGCCTCGATTTTCTCTGGCGATCCCTGTGCGGTGTTGATGCAGGCGCTGTAGGCTTCTTTCAAACGGCTGTCTTCTTTTGGCGCCGGAGATTGTGCGCAGGCCACCAGCCCAGATGCCATGACGGCGATGAGTATCAGTTTTTTCATAGAACAGTCCTCAACGTTGCGGCAGGCACCTGGCCTGCCGCGGTTGGCATTAGAAGATGGTGAATGGTGCAATCACGATGAACTTCACGTCGCGCTCATCCTGGAACATGTTGCCGTAACCACCACTCCAGCTTGGGATGTCTGAATGGTTGTCGTATTGGGTGAAGTGCAGTTTAAACATCGTGCCTTTCGCACGACCGTCCTGCAGGGTGTAGACCGCATCCAGGCTGTAAGACGATTCTTCGATGGTACGATTTTTGTCGTAGTATGCATCCGGGTTAGTCTGCCAGGTCGATGGCTTAGCGTCCCAGGCGTAAACATAGGAGGCACCCACAGCCCAACCCGGCAGGTTCCAGTTTTTCAGGTCATACATTGCGCCAAAGAAAACCGCTTTTTCGCCGTTGGCGTTGAAGTCAGAGCGGTTATCCCACCACACGTCCAGACGACCGTTTGAGGAGGCATAGGTTGGCGTCATACGCTGCAGGAAATAGCCCTGCTGTCCGTCCGCTTTCACCCAGGTACCTTCCAGACGCAGATCAACCACTTCTGCCACTTTGTAGCCAAAGGTCAGCGCCTGCAGCCAGGCGGTACCGTCATAAATATTGTTAACGGTACGGTCATCAACCTTATCGCGTGCGCCGTAGAACTGATAGCTGGTGGTGAATGGATTGCCGCCTAAATCAAATTTGTAACTGGCTTTCGCGAAGTATTGATCGACATAGCCTTCGGACTGACCAAATGCCGCTTCCAGCAACAGGTTGTTTTTGAAGTCATATTTCGCGCCGACCGAATGAAGGTAATCTACCTTGGTCTTTTTATCGGCCTGATAGAATTTATCGACTTCGATGTGCCACGGTGCTTTATATTCGTTAGCCCACATGTAGGAGAAGCTCAGCGCACCGGCATCACCATAGTCAAAGTTAGCACCGGCTTCAGCACCCTGATAAGTACCCGGCATAAAGCTCCAGTGCGGAGCCAGCAACGTCTGCCCGGTGGGTTGAATATAACCAGCGCGCGCCCAGGTTGGGCCATATTTGAATTTAGCTGCTGCTTTATAAAGGCTAATCCCGCTCTTATCGCCGGAGTAATCTTCGTCATAGCCTTTATTTTTGGAAGAGAATGCGATTTCGTTTGGATGACCGCTTTCGCTACTTTCGTTCATTTCAATAGCGGTAAATGCAGCGATATCAATACCAAACATATCAGCCGCGTAACCGGACTGGAAGTCGAGGTTGGCGTTCCAGGTGGAGTGCGAAAGGTTGGTTTTGTATTTGTCATGATCGGTCACATCTTTACGGTCACGCTCACGCTGCCAGTAATAGATGCCGCCGGTTAAGGTTGAGTCATCAATAAATCCTTCGGCATGTACCTGGGGAGCGACAACAAAACCCGACATTGCTGTGATACCGGCGATAGCCAGCGCCAGCGTACTACGTTTGCCACTAAACGTACGCATATGTTAATCCTCTTTGACGTATAACCCTTCGTCTTTCAAGCCGCATCTGCGTTGGCGTTCCTCGCTCATCCCAGTCACGTACTGATGTACGCTCTTGGGAATTCGCTGCGTCGCCGCCTTGATGCAACTCGAAATCCATTGGGTATAAAATGCTGCCGGTAAAAGCGGTCAGCGAAAAAACAAAAAGTAAAAAAAGTAGCGCTGAGAAAACCTCATTGACTACAATGAATAGACTATTTTTCGCGACGCGAATTATCAATCTCTTTTTGTAACCAGTATGTAAGAATATGAGCAACCGCACATATTTGATTGCTTTCTGTTACATTTTCATGTGCAGATATAAAAACGTTGAAAAATGAAAAAAATGCTTGTTTTCCATATGGATGAAAGCGGTTACAGTCAGAGTCGTCCTCGGGCATAAGGTTTTGATAGGTAATTAACTAATTCTCAGGACACGACGTAATAATAATTAATTCGCTCTGCAAACAGAGCCAGTAATGCAGGATGTCGAGATAAAAAAAACGCCGCAGAGCGCGGCGTTTGACAGGGGGTATTGCAGCTTACTCGCCCACTTTAGCCCACGTATCACGCAGACCCACAGTACGGTTAAACACCAGCTTATCCGCCGTTGTATAGCGGCTATCGAGGCAGAAGTACCCTTCACGTTCAAACTGGAAGGCTTTACCCGCAACGGCAGCCTGCAGCGATGGTTCGCCATAGCCCTGTTTGATAACCAGTGAATCCGGGTTAATAACGGACAGGAAGTCATCCGCCGCCCCTGGGTTCGGCACGCTGAACAGACGATCGTACAGACGGATTTCAATTGGCAGTGCATGTGCCGCACTGACCCAATGAATAACGCCTTTGACTTTACGCCCATCGGCCGGATCTTTGCTCAACGTGTCAGCGTCATAGGTGCAAAAAATAGTGGTGATATTGCCTTCTGCGTCTTTCTCAACACGCTCGGCTTTAACAACATACGCATTGCGCAGACGCACTTCTTTGCCCATCACCAGACGCTTGTACTGCTTGTTGGCTTCTTCGCGGAAATCTGCGCGATCGATCCAAATCTCACCGCTGAACGGCACTTCACGGCTGCCCATTTCCGGTTTATTCGGATGGTTCGGCATAGTAACCAGTTCGCTTTCACCCTGCGGATAGTTTTCGATAACCAGTTTCACTGGATCGATAACCGCCATCGCGCGCGGTGCGTTTTCGTTGAGATCTTCACGAATACAGGATTCCAGAGAGGCGATCTCAATGGTGTTATCCTGCTTGGTCACGCCAATACGTTTACAGAACTCACGGATAGCGGCAGCAGTATAACCACGGCGACGCAGGCCAGAGATAGTCGGCATACGCGGATCGTCCCAGCCTTCAACGTGCTTGTCGGTGACCAGCAGGTTCAGCTTACGCTTGGACATCACGGTATATTCCAGATTCAGGCGCGAGAATTCGTACTGGCGCGGGTGAACCGGAATGGTGATGTTGTCCAGTACCCAATCGTACAGACGACGGTTGTCCTGGAACTCCAGCGTACACAGGGAATGCGTGATGCCTTCCAGCGCATCGCTGATGCAGTGGGTAAAGTCGTACATCGGGTAGATGCACCACTTATTACCGGTCTGGTGGTGCTCGGCAAATTTAATGCGGTACAGCACCGGGTCGCGCATGACGATAAACGGCGAGGCCATATCGATTTTCGCGCGCAGGCAGGCTTTCCCTTCTTCAAAACCACCGGTACGCATTTTTTCGAACAGCGCGAGGTTCTCTTCAACGCTACGATCGCGGTACGGGCTGTTTTTACCAGGCTGCGTCAAGGTGCCACGGTATTCACGGATCTCGTCAGCTGACAGTTCGTCGACGTACGCCAGGCCTTTGTTGATAAGCTCTACCGCATAGGCATGCAGCTGGTCGAAGTAATCCGACGAGTAGCGAATATCGCCAGTCCAGTGGAAACCTAACCATTCAACGTCATTTTTGATGGATTCAACGTACTCGATGTCTTCTTTAACCGGGTTCGTATCATCAAAACGCAGGTTGCACTGGCCCTGGTAATCTTGCGCAATACCAAAGTTCAGACAAATGGATTTCGCGTGGCCAATGTGCAGATAGCCATTTGGCTCCGGCGGAAAACGGGTATGGATAGTGGTGTGCTTACCACTGGCCAGATCTTCATCGATGATCTGACGAATAAAGTTACTCGGGCGGGCTTCAGCCTCACTCATCGTGGATTCCTCAAAGCGTAAACAACGTATAACGGCGTATGATCTTATAAGCAGGACTGACTGACAACCTTTAGTTACGCAAAATACGTATCAGACAGTCATTATGCGGGCATTTGCTGCAAAAAAAAGCGGCGGAGATTGCTCCCCGCCGCTGGTGACGCATTTCATGTTGCCGGATGGCAGCGCTTACGCCTTCTCCGGCCTACGCGCGATTACTTACTTTTAATCTCGTACAGTGGCGTTTGACCGGCAACCACATGGCCTTCGGCTTTAATCACCAGGCCACCGAAGTCATCGCTGTTGCTGCAGACAACCGGGCTAATCATTGAACGAGCATTGGCGTTCAGGTATTCCAGATCCATTTCAAGGATTGGCTGACCTGCTTTGACTTCTGCACCTTCTTCCACCAAACGCGTAAAGCCTTTACCTTCCAGCGCCACGGTATCGATACCCATGTGGACCACGATCTCCGCGCCTTTCAGCGTTTCCAGGCAGAACGCATGGTTGGTATTGAAGATTTTCACAATGGTACCCGCTGCCGGAGAAACCACGATTTTGTCGGTTGGTTTCACCGCCACGCCGTCGCCGACCGCTTTGCTGGCGAAGGCTTCATCAGGCACCTGCTCCAGCGCAACCACGTCACCGGTAATCGGAGAAACCAGCGCTTCAACGGTGACAGCATTCGCCACAGCCTGCGGTTTTGCAGCCGGGGCTGCTGCAGGCGCGCTGTCAGCAGACGCTGCGGCAACTGGACCACGTGCGACAACTTTCTTCATTTCGTCGCCAATAGATTCCGCTTTCGCACCGACGATAACCTGAATAGTCTGCTTGTTCAGCTTAACCACACCGGAAGCACCCAGGCGTTTACACATTGCATCGCTCACTTTCGCGGAGTCGACAACGGTCAGACGCAGGCGAGTGATACAGGCATCAATGGCTTTCAGGTTATCGGTACCGCCAACCGCAGCAATGTAGCTGGTGGCCAGTTGTGCTAAACCTTCTTCGGTGTTGCTGTTGGCTTCGTCAGTAACAATTTCATCGTCTTTATCTTCGCGGCCCGGCGTTTTCAGGTTAAACATACGAATAACCGCGCTGAACAACACAAAGTAGATGACGAAGAACACCAGCCCCATCGCGACCAGCATCCAGACGTTCTTACTTGCAGCCGGCAAGTTGTACATCAACACGTAGTCGATAGCACCTGCTGAGAAGGAGAAGCCCGCGTGGATCCCCAGTAATGTCGCAACGAACAGGCTGATACCCGTTAACAGTGCGTGCAGGAGATACAGCAATGGCGCCAGGAACATGAACAGGAATTCCAGCGGCTCGGTCACACCGGTCAGGAACGCGGTGATGGCCACGGACAACAGCATACCGCCAACCATCGGACGACGCGCTTTCGGAGCGGCAAAGTACATTGCCAGTGCCGCACCCGGCAGACCAAACATCATGATCGGGAAGAAGCCGGACATGAACATACCTGCAGTGCCGTCACCCGCGTAGAAGCGGTTGATGTCACCGTGGAAGACCGCACCTGCCGCGTTGGTGAATTCACCAATCTGGAACCAGGCGATGGTGTTCAGAACCTGATGCAGACCGGTTGGGATCAGCAGACGGTTGATGAAACCAAAAATACCGGAACCCAGCGCGCCAGCGCCCACGATCCACTCACCACCCGCATGGATGGCATTTTGTACCGGCGGCCATACGTAGCCGAAGATAGCCGCCAGAACCAAACAGAAGAAACCGGTGGCGATTGGCACAAAGCGTTTACCGCCGAAGAAGCTCAGGAAGTCAGGCAGTTTGATGCCAGACCAGCGGTTATACACGGCACCGCCGACCAGACCGGTAATGATACCTGCCAGCACACCCATATTGATCGCCGGGTTAATGGTAACCATTGCTTTGGTCAATATGAAATAACCAACGGCACCTGCCAACGCTGCCGCACCCGCACTGTCTTTAGACCAGCTGGATGCCACACCGATGGCAAATATTAACGCGAGGTTATCAAAAATGGCCCCACCCGCTTGCGCGATGAAGGCGACGTTAAGCAAATCTGGTTGGCCAAATCGCAGCAACAGTGCCGCGACAGGCAGCACAGCGATGGGGAGCTGTAACGCCCTACCCAGCCGCTGGAAAAAACCTAAAATATTCATTTTATTCCCCCTACGAGACCCCGATTAGGCTCCTTTGAAGCCATATTTTTATTGTGCGACCAATTCTGACAGCAAGATATTCTGGAACAACGATATTAACCATTCATCTACATTCAGAGTGTGTGGAAAATTAATTCGTATCGCAAATTAAAAGCGTGTTTTTTGTGATTACAGTCACCAAATATCGTTATTAACCCTCCCTTCCACTGGCTAACTACGAAAACTTATTTTATCATTCAAAAAATCGAAACGGATTGATCCTTACCGATGCAAAACCAGGTTACGCTTAATACTGCACAGCGACTCAATCCGCCAACTGCTTACATTGACTACTGAGGTGAAGAATGAGACTGATCCCCCTGAATACCGCTGAACAAGTCGGCAAATGGGCTGCTCGCCATATCGTTAACCGTATCAACGCGTTCAAACCAACGGCAGATCGTCCGTTCGTTCTGGGCCTGCCGACTGGCGGCACCCCACTGACAGCCTATAAAGCATTAGTTGAAATGCACAAAGCGGGCCAGGTTAGCTTCAAACATGTTGTCACATTTAATATGGACGAGTATGTTGGCCTGCCGAAAGAGCATCCAGAAAGCTACCACAGCTTCATGCATCGCAACTTCTTTGATCATGTTGATATTCCAGCAGAAAACATCAACCTCCTCAATGGTAACGCACCAGATATCGATGCAGAATGCCGTCAGTATGAAGAAAAAATCCGTTCCTACGGTAAAATCCACCTGTTTATGGGTGGTGTAGGCAACGACGGGCACATCGCATTTAACGAACCGGCGTCGTCTTTAGCCTCTCGTACGCGTATCAAAACGCTGACCCACGACACACGCGTGGCGAACTCTCGTTTCTTTGACGGTGACGTAAGCCAGGTGCCGAAATATGCGCTGACCGTTGGCGTGGGTACACTGCTTGATGCCGAAGAAGTGATGATTCTGGTGCTGGGCCACCAGAAAGCGCAGGCTCTGCAGGCTGCCGTTGAAGGTAACGTCAACCATATGTGGACCATCAGCTGCCTGCAGCTGCATCCAAAAGCCGTTGTGGTTTGCGATGAACCTTCCACAATGGAACTGAAAGTGAAGACGCTGAAATACTTTAACGAGTTAGAAGCCGAAAATATTAAAGGTCTGTAATGCTGTTTCCGCCCAGCCGAAAGCGTTGCAGGGCGGCATTTTTTGAAATCGGGGGTCGGAATGTATGCTTTAACCCAGGGCCGGATCTTTACCGGTCACGAAATTCTTGATGACCATGCGATTGTCGTCGCTGATGGCCTGATAGCCAGCGTTTGCCCACTGGCTGAATTACCGCCGGAGATTGAACAACGCTCATTGAATGGGGCCATTCTTTCCCCCGGTTTTATTGATGTGCAGTTAAACGGCTGCGGCGGCGTGCAGTTCAACGATACGGCAGAAGCTGTGACCGTTGAAACACTGGAAATCATGCAGAAAGCCAACGAGAAATCGGGCTGCACTAACTACCTGCCTACGCTTATCACCACCAGCGATGAGTTGATGAAACAAGGCGTTCGCGTGATGCGTGAATACCTGGCAAAACACCCGAATCAGGCATTAGGACTTCACCTTGAAGGCCCATGGCTGAATCTGGTGAAAAAAGGTACCCATAACCCAAGTTTTGTTCGTCAGCCTGACGCTGCGCTGGTCGACTTCCTGTGCGATAATGCCGATGTGATCACCAAAGTTACGCTGGCACCAGAAATGGTTCCTGCTGACGTGATCACCCGACTGGTCAATGCCGGTATTGTCGTTTCAGCGGGTCACTCAAACGCGACGGTAAAAGAAGCCAAAATCGGTTTCCGTGCGGGCATTACCTTTGCAACACACCTGTTCAACGCCATGCCTTACATTACTGGCCGCGAACCGGGTCTGGCTGGTGCCATCCTTGATGAAGCCGATATTTATTGCGGTATCATCGCCGATGGTCTGCACGTCGATTACGTTAACATCCGTAACGCTAAACGCCTGAAAGGTGACAAGCTGTGCCTGGTGACCGACGCCACCGCGCCGGCGGGTGCAAATATTGAACAGTTCATTTTCGCTGGTAAAACAATATACTACCGCAATGGACTGTGTGTGGATGAGAACGGCACCCTGAGCGGCTCGTCATTAACCATGATTGAAGGTGTACGTAATCTGGTTGAACATTGCGGCATTGCGCTGGATGAAGTGCTGCGTATGGCAACACTCTACCCCGCTCGCGCCATCGGCGTGGACAAGCAACTCGGCAGTATCGCCCCTGGCAAAGTCGCCAACCTGACCGCGTTCACACACGACTTTAAAATTATCAAGACCATCGTTAATGGCAACGAGGTCGTTACAGAGTAAGAGAAAGAATGACACCAGGCGGACAAGCTCAAATAGGTAATGTTGATCTCGTAAAACAGCTTAACAGCGCGGCAGTTTATCGCCTGATTGACCAGCATGGGCCAATCTCGCGCATCCAGATTGCCGAACAGAGCCAGCTTGCTCCCGCCAGCGTAACTAAAATTACGCGCCAGCTTATTGAACGCGGGCTGATCAAAGAAGTGGATCAGCAGGCCTCCACCGGGGGCCGCCGCGCTATCTCTATCGTCACTGAAACACGCAATTTCCACGCCATTGGCGTGCGTCTTGGCCGTCATGACACTACGCTAACGCTGTACGATATGAGCAGCAAAGCCGTCGCTGAGGAGCACTACCCCTTACCCGAGCGCACCCAGGAAACGCTGGAACATGCGCTACTCAATACCATTGCCACCTTTATGGACAGCTGCCAACGGAAAGTCCGTGAGCTAATTGCCATCTCCGTTATTCTACCTGGCCTGGTTGACCCAGAAAGTGGCGTCATTCGCTATATGCCGCATATTCAGGTTGAAAACTGGGGGCTGGTCGAGGCGCTGGAAAAACGGTTCCAGGTGACCTGCTTTGTTGGTCACGATATCCGTAGTCTGGCACTTGCCGAGCACTATTTCGGGGCAAGTCAGGACTGCGAAGACTCCATTCTGGTGCGAGTGCATCGCGGAACCGGTGCCGGGATCATCTCTAATGGCCGCATTTTTATTGGCCGTAACGGCAACGTTGGCGAGATTGGCCATATTCAGGTAGAGCCGTTGGGCGAGCGCTGCCACTGCGGTAACTTTGGTTGTCTGGAAACTATCGCGGCCAACGCGTCCATCGAGCATCGCGTGCAAAACTTACTCAAGCAAGGTTATCCAAGTCGGCTAACGCTTGATGATTGCAGTATCAAATCGATCTGTAAGGCTGCCAACAAAGGCGATAACCTGGCATCGGAAGTGATTGAGCACGTGGGCCGCCATCTGGGTAAAACCATCGCTATTGCCATCAACCTGTTTAACCCACAAAAAATCGTTATTGCTGGTGAGATTACAGAGGCAGATAAGGTCCTGCTGCCAGCGATCGAAAGCTGCATTAATGCCCAAGCGTTGAAGGCATTTCGCCACAATTTGCCCGTGGTTCGCTCCACGCTGGACCACCGTTCCGCCATTGGCGCATTTGCGCTGGTGAAACGTGCCATGCTCAACGGAACGTTGCTACAACGTTTGCTGGAAAGCTAATACACTTCATCCTTCAAGCTGCCTCTGTGTCGCTGAGGCAACTCGAATAATTGAGTGTATTTTATGTATAGTAACGCCTTCTTATTTTGATGTCGGATTGTCCATGGCCATTAAGAATGTAATTTGTGATATCGACGGCGTGCTGATGCACGACAATGTTGCCGTACCGGGTGCGGCAGAATTTTTGACCGGCGTGATGGAGAAAGGCTTGCCGTTAGTCCTGTTGACTAACTACCCTTCGCAGACCGGACAGGATCTGGCAAACCGCTTTGCCACCGCAGGTGTCAATGTTCCTGACAGCGTGTTTTATACCTCCGCCATGGCTACCGCCGATTTCCTGCGTCGCCAGGAAGGAAAAAAAGCCTATGTTGTCGGTGAAGGCGCACTGATCCACGAACTGTACAAAGCGGGCTTCACCATTACCGACGTTAACCCCGATTTTGTGATCGTCGGCGAGACGCGTTCCTACAACTGGGACATGATGCATAAAGCGGCATACTTTGTGGCCAATGGCGCACGTTTCATTGCCACCAACCCGGATACGCACGGTCGCGGTTTTTATCCTGCCTGTGGTGCGCTGTGCGCTGGTATTGAGAAGATTTCAGGCCGTGAGCCCTTCTACGTAGGTAAACCCAGCCCGTGGATTATCCGCGCGGCACTCAACAAAATGCAGGCGCACTCGGAAGAGACCGTCATTGTTGGCGACAACCTGCGTACCGATATTCTGGCTGGCTTCCAGGCCGGTCTTGAAACTATCCTGGTACTGTCTGGCATTTCCACCCTTGATGATATCGACAGCATGCCGTTCCGACCAAGCTGGATCTACCCGTCCGTTGCCGAGATAGATGTTATTTAAGCAACGCTGTGCCGGATAACCCTAAGAACACGTTAACCGGCACACTAAATAACCTCATCTAATAAAACCGCCATTTTTCTGGCGATTCATCAATAAATACGCTCATTACATACTCTTTTTTCACTATTCAACAATCATCATTGAGTTTTTTCTTTTCTCCTCACCAAACTCCTTGCGCCCTCTGCGGCTTTACGGCATTTTCTTTATTAAGCAAACATAAAAAGCATCACGCAACGGGTTAACGGAGAAGGTTATGTGTTCTATTTTTGGCGTATTTGATATTAAAACCGACGCAGTTGAGCTGCGTAAAAAAGCCCTCGAGCTGTCTCGTCTGATGCGCCACCGCGGCCCGGACTGGTCGGGTATTTACGCCAGTGATAACGCGATCCTGGCACATGAACGTCTGTCCATTGTCGACGTTAACGCCGGTGCTCAACCGCTATACAACGTGAAAAAGACGCATATCCTGGCGGTAAACGGCGAGATTTATAACCATCAGGCGTTACGTGCTGAATACGGCGATCGCTATCAGTTCCAGACCGGTTCCGACTGCGAAGTTATCCTTGCGCTGTACCAGGAAAAAGGGCCTGAATTCCTTGACGACCTGCAGGGCATGTTCGCCTTCGCACTGTACGACAGCGAGCAGGATGCGTATCTGATCGGCCGCGATCACATTGGGATTATCCCGCTGTACATGGGTCATGATGAACACGGCAACTTGTACGTGGCGTCTGAAATGAAAGCGCTGGTTCCTGTTTGCCGCACCATTAAAGAATTCCCGGCCGGTAGCTACCTGTGGAGCAAAGACGGGGAAATCCGTCAGTACTATCAGCGCGACTGGTTCGAATACGATGCCGTAAAAGACAATGTGACGGATAAAGACGAACTGCGTCAGGCGCTGGAAGATGCGGTTAAAAGCCATCTGATGTCAGATGTGCCTTATGGTGTGCTGCTGTCTGGTGGCCTGGATTCCTCCGTGATTTCCGCAATCACCAAAAAATACGCAGCGCGCCGTGTTGAAGATCAAGAGCGCAGTGAAGCCTGGTGGCCGCAACTGCACTCCTTCGCCGTGGGCCTGAAAGGCGCACCGGATCTGAAAGCCGCTCAGGAAGTCGCCAACCACCTGGGGACCGTACACCACGAGATCCATTTCACCGTACAGGAAGGCCTGGATGCCATCCGCGATGTGATTTATCACATTGAAACCTATGACGTCACCACCATTCGCGCCTCAACACCGATGTACTTAATGTCAAGAAAAATCAAAGCGATGGGCATTAAAATGGTGCTGTCAGGCGAAGGTTCTGATGAAGTATTTGGCGGCTATCTTTATTTTCACAAAGCGCCGGACGCAAAAGAACTGCACGAAGAAACGGTACGTAAACTGCAGGCACTGCATATGTTCGACTGCGCCCGAGCCAACAAAGCCATGTCGGCCTGGGGCGTTGAAGCCCGCGTACCGTTCCTCGACAAGAAATTCCTCGATGTCGCGATGCGCATCAACCCACAGGATAAAATGTGCGGTAACGGAAAGATGGAAAAACATGTCCTGCGTGAATGTTTTGAATCCTACCTGCCAGCCAGCATTGCATGGCGTCAGAAGGAGCAGTTCTCTGACGGCGTCGGTTATAGCTGGATTGACACGCTGAAAGAAGTGGCGGCAGAGCACGTTTCCGATCAACAACTGGAAACCGCCAGCTTCCGCTTCCCGTACAACACACCATCGTCTAAAGAAGCGTATTTATACCGTGAGCTTTTTGAAGAGCTGTTCCCGGTAGCCAGCGCCGCCGAGTGTGTGCCAGGTGGCCCGTCCGTCGCCTGTTCTTCTGCCAAAGCCATCGAATGGGACGAAGCGTTCAAAAACATGAACGATCCATCAGGCCGTGCGGTTGGCGTGCACCAGTCGGCTTATAAGTAAGCCCATCATCCACTAAGAGCCCTGAGGGGCTCTTTTTTTATGTCGGTTTTACGTGCGGAAAAACAATTAATAACGAATAATTGCCGAATATTGCGTCACGCTGTTCGCAACCTAACCAAACAGTCACATTCCAGCTATTTTCAATGAAAAAGGGGTTGACGCTTCAAGGCTCAATACGCATAATGCGCCCCGCAACGCCGATAAGGTAACGCGAAAAAAAGATGGCTACGTAGCTCAGCTGGTTAGAGCACATCACTCATAATGATGGGGTCACAGGTTCGAATCCCGTCGTAGCCACCATCTTTTTTGCGGGAGTGGCGAAATTGGTAGACGCACCAGATTTAGGTTCTGGCGCCGCAAGGTGTGCGAGTTCAAGTCTCGCCTCCCGCACCATTCACCCGTAAGCGTTGCACGGATGGGGTATCGCCAAGCGGTAAGGCACCGGTTTTTGATACCGGCATTCCCTGGTTCGAATCCAGGTACCCCAGCCACTTTTCTTCGATATAGCGGTTCACCGCAACGGTCATTGGGGTATCGCCAAGCGGTAAGGCACCGGTTTTTGATACCGGCATTCCCTGGTTCGAATCCAGGTACCCCAGCCATCGAAGAATATGATAGTATTTGGCTACGTAGCTCAGCTGGTTAGAGCACATCACTCATAATGATGGGGTCACAGGTTCGAATCCCGTCGTAGCCACCATATTAAGGGCGTATCGATTTAATTCGGTAAATCCAAAAAATTGTTGGGGTATCGCCAAGCGGTAAGGCTCTGGTTTCTGATACCAGCATTCCGAGGTTCGAATCCTCGTACCCCAGCCAATTTCAAAAAGTCGTCCACTCTGTGGGTGCACCCGTTGGGGTATCGCCAAGCGGTAAGGCTCTGGTTTCTGATACCAGCATTCCGAGGTTCGAATCCTCGTACCCCAGCCATTTTAGAAAAGCTCGCTTCGGCGAGCTTTTTGCTTTTCTAACGCCGGGTGACGGCAAGCCTTACCCGGCCTACATGACGCGTAGGCCTGATAAGCGCAGCGCCATCAGGCACCACTTGAGCTACAACCCTAATGCATACTTCAGCGCCTGACGTTTTAAAACGCCTGCACGCTCGGCGGCCATTAGACCAAGATTGCGCATAATACGCAGCGGCTGCAGGTTGTTGCTGAATCCGGCGTAAAACAGATCCATACCACTTTGCATGATGAAGTTATCGGTCATACGACGCGTTTGGTAGCGCTTCAGTACCCGCTGACTGGCCCACTGCTCACCATAGCTACGGGCGTTCACCAGCACATCAATTAACGCATCGACATCACGGTACCCCAGATTCACCCCCTGCCCGGCAAGCGGATGAATGGTGTGCGCGGCATCGCCCACCAGCGCCAGTCCTGGCTGTACATACTGCAACGCGTGGCGACGAGTAAGTGGAAACGCCCCTGCGGCAACAGGCGTAACGTCACCCAGACGTGAAGGGAAATATTTTGCGATTTCCGCCTGGAGCTGCGCCATATCGAGACTCTGCAACTGGCGGATGCGGGCCGGAGAGTCATACCACACCAGCGAAGCCCAGTTATCGAACAGCGGTAAAAACGCCCGCGGTCCGTCAGGGGTAAACTGCTGCCAGGTACTGTCTCCCGGTGAATTCTCACATTGCACGGTAATCAGCATGCAGGATTGCGCGTACTGCCAGGCATGGATGCCAATCCCGGCCATTTGACGTACCTGAGAATTCGCGCCATCGGCACCAATCACCAGTTTAGCCGTTATCTTTTCACCGCCAGTCAGTTCAAGCTCATGCCGATCGTTATGTTGATGCAGAGAAATCAGTGATGCCGGCACGCGCAGGGTCACGTTGGGATGCGCCTCCATCGCCTGCCACAACGCCTGTTGCAGGACGTTGTTTTCGACCATATAGCCCAGCAATGGGAGTTTTAGCTCTGCCGCATCAAACACCACATGGGCATTCTCCCACTCCCAGGTTTCCAGACGACGATATGGATGAGTGCGCATGCCCTGCACCGCATCCCAGACACCCAACCCTTTCAGCAACGATGCAGACGCGGAGCTAATGGCTGAAATACGGATATCGGGCTGACTGTCAGCCACAAACGGCACGGGCGCGGCGTGCTCTATTACCGTCACCCTGAATCCATGCTGCGCCAGTCCCAGCGCCAGCGCGCCGCCGACCATCCCCCCGCCGACAATGGCAATTTCCGTTGGTTGATTTGTCATGGTCAATCATCCTGTTACATGTATTGTGTAAGTTTACAGGATTTTTTACCCCTTGAGGCTGACATCCGTCATACTGGTCACAACCGCGCCAACGCAGTACACTATGCGCCCTGCATTTCAGCCACAATTTCGCAAGAGCAAGTCGATGACTAAAAAACTCCATATTAAAACCTGGGGCTGTCAGATGAACGAATACGATTCATCGAAGATGGCCGATCTGCTGGATGCCACTCACGGGTATCAACTGACCGACGTGGCGGAAGAAGCGGATGTGCTGCTGCTGAATACCTGCTCAATTCGCGAGAAGGCTCAGGAAAAAGTTTTCCATCAGTTAGGTCGCTGGAAACTCTTAAAAGAGAAAAACCCGAATCTGATTATCGGCGTGGGTGGCTGTGTCGCCTCCCAGGAAGGCGACCATATTCGTCAACGTGCACACTACGTCGACATTATTTTTGGGCCACAAACCCTGCACCGCCTGCCGGAAATGATCAACAAAGTGCGCGGTAGCACCAGCCGTAGTCCAGTGGTGGATATCAGCTTCCCGGAAATCGAAAAGTTCGACCGCCTGCCGGAACCGCGTGCTGAAGGTCCAAGCGCGTTTGTGTCCATCATGGAAGGCTGTAACAAATACTGCACTTACTGCGTGGTGCCCTACACCCGTGGTGAAGAAGTCAGCCGTCCGGCGGACGATATCCTGCTTGAAATTGCCCAACTTGCGGCGCAGGGCGTACGTGAAGTCAATCTGCTGGGGCAAAACGTTAACGCCTGGCGCGGTGAGAACTACGACGGCACGACCGGCTCATTCGCAGATTTACTGCGTCTGGTAGCAGCGATCGACGGCATTGACCGTATCCGTTTCACTACCAGTCATCCAATTGAGTTCACCGACGATATCGTTGAAGTCTATCGCGACACCCCGGAGCTGGTAAGCTTCCTGCACCTGCCGGTACAGAGTGGCTCAGATCGCGTACTAAACCTGATGGGACGTACCCATACCGCGCTGGAATACAAGGCGATCATCCGCAAACTGCGCGCTGCACGCCCGGATATTCAGATTAGCTCCGACTTCATCGTGGGCTTCCCTGGCGAAACCACACAAGATTTCGAGCAGACCATGAAGCTGATTGCCGACGTTAACTTCGACATGAGCTACAGCTTTATCTTCTCAGCTCGTCCTGGCACGCCTGCCGCCGATATGGTTGACGACGTCCCGGAAGAAGAGAAAAAGCAACGTCTGTATATCCTGCAGGATCGCATCAACCAGCAGGCCATGGCCTGGAGCCGCCGTATGCTCGGCACCACCCAGCGTATTCTGGTCGAAGGCACGTCGCGTAAAAGCGTAATGGAGCTGTCGGGTCGTACTGAAAATAACCGTGTGGTGAATTTTGAAGGCACCCCGGATATGGTCGGTAAGTTTGTGGATGTTGAAATTACCGACGTCTGGACTAACTCCCTGCGCGGTAAAGTCGTGCGTACCGAGGACGAAATGGGCCTGCGCATCGCAGAAAGTCCGGAGTCGGTCATTGCGCGTACCCGCAAAGAGAACGATCTGGGTGTTGGCATTTTTCAGCCGTAATTACCATACCCCCTCCTCTATCCCCTAAAGCGACAAACGAGCAAATCCCCAGGAGCATAGATAACTATGTGACTGGGGTGCGCGAGTGCAGGCAACGCCTCTGCGGCTTGAAGTATGACGGGGAGGGTCTTGTATTTCCTCTCTACGCCCCCATCTTCATTGCAATGCTTGCGCCTTTTCCCTGTGGCGTGAATAATTTCCCTACATGCCGGTAAATGTTCGACGTCCGGCGATATCTGCATAAGAGGAACGGTTTGAACATAGACACTCGCGAAATTACCCTTGAGCCCGCAGACAATGCCCGTCTGTTGAGCCTGTGCGGTCCTTTTGATGACAACATCAAACAGCTGGAACGTCGCCTTGGTATCGAAATTAACCGCCGCGACAACCACTTTAAGCTGACCGGTCGCCCGATTTGCGTTACCGCTGCGGCAGATATTTTACACAGCCTGTACGTCGATACCGCGCCAATGCGCGGCAAGACGCAGGACATCGAGCCGGAACAAATTCACCTGGCAATCAAAGAAGCGCGTGTCCTTGAGCAGAGCGCAGACAGCGTGCCAGAGTTTGGCAAAGCGGTGAATATCAAAACCAAGCGTGGCGTGATCAAACCGCGTACGCCGAATCAGGCGCAGTACATCGCCAATATTCTCGACCACGACATCACCTTCGGCGTCGGTCCTGCAGGGACGGGTAAAACCTACCTTGCGGTAGCCGCCGCGGTCGATGCGCTCGAGCGTCAGGAAATTCGTCGTATTCTGCTGACCCGTCCGGCGGTTGAAGCCGGTGAAAAACTGGGCTTCCTGCCGGGCGATCTCAGCCAGAAAGTCGATCCTTATTTACGTCCGCTGTATGATGCGCTGTTCGAAATGCTCGGTTTTGAGAAGGTGGAGAAGCTTATCGAGCGTAACGTCATTGAAGTAGCACCGCTGGCTTATATGCGCGGTCGTACGCTGAACGATGCGTTCATTATCCTTGATGAGAGCCAGAACACGACTATCGAACAGATGAAAATGTTCCTGACCCGTATTGGCTTCAACTCCAAAGCGGTGATCACCGGTGACATTACCCAAATTGACCTGCCGCGCAGCACCAAATCCGGCCTGCGTCATGCCATCGAAGTGTTGGCTGAGGTCGATGAGATTAGCTTTAATTTCTTCCATAGCGAAGACGTGGTACGCCACCCGGTGGTTGCCCGTATAGTGACGGCGTATGAAGCCTGGGAAGAAGCAGAACAAAAACGTAAAGCCGAACAGGCAGCGGAACGCAAGCGTGAAGCCCAGGAACAGGAACAAAAATGAGTCAGGTTATTCTCGATTTACAGCTGGCATGTGAAGATAACGCCGGTTTACCGGATGAGCGCCAGTTTCAGGCATGGCTGGATGCGGTGATCCCGCAGTTTCAGGAAGAGTCAGAGGTCACCATTCGCCTGGTCGATGACGCTGAAAGCCACGAACTGAACCTGACCTATCGCGGGAAAGACAAGTCAACCAACGTGCTGTCCTTCCCGTTTGAGGCCCCACCGGGCATCGAACTGCCGCTGCTGGGCGATCTGGTTATCTGTCGTCAAGTGGTCGAAAAAGAAGCGCAGGAGCAAGGTAAGCCTCTTGAAGCCCACTGGGCACACATGGTTATACACGGTAGCCTGCATCTCTTAGGCTACGACCATATCGAAGACGACGAAGCGGAAGAAATGGAATCCCTCGAAACAGAGATTATGCTTGCTCTGGGCTATGAGGATCCGTACATTGCCGAGAAGGAATAACCTGCTACCGGTCAAGCCGGTGACAGGTCACCACGCCGGGCACTGAGTTTACGTGCCTTGAGCAATCTATTAACTAACATGAGAACCCATACGACGCCATGAGCGACGACAATTCACACAGTAGTGACACCTTACACAGCAAAAAGGGATTCTTTTCCCTGTTACTGAGCCAACTTTTCCACGGTGAACCAAAAAACCGCGACGAACTGTTGGAGCTGATCCGTGATTCCGGGCAAAACGACCTTATCGATGAAGATACGCGCGATATGCTCGAAGGGGTGATGGACATTGCGGACCAACGTGTTCGCGACATCATGATCCCCCGGTCCCAGATGATCACACTGAAACGCAACCAGACTCTGGATGAGTGTCTTGATGTCATCATCGAGTCCGCCCACTCGCGTTTCCCGGTGATCAGCGAAGACAAAGATCACATTGAAGGGATTCTGATGGCGAAAGACTTGCTGCCGTTTATGCGCAGTGATGCCGAAGCTTTCAGCATGGAAAAAGTGTTACGCCCGGCGGTTGTCGTACCTGAGAGCAAGCGTGTTGACCGCATGCTGAAAGAGTTCCGCTCTCAGCGGTACCATATGGCTATCGTTATCGACGAGTTCGGCGGTGTCTCGGGTCTGGTGACCATTGAGGACATTCTTGAACTGATCGTCGGTGAAATCGAAGATGAATACGACGAAGAAGACGATATCGATTTCCGTCAGCTTAGTCGCCACACCTGGACCATTCGTGCGCTGGCCCCGATCGAAGACTTCAACGAAGCCTTCGGCACCCACTTTAGCGACGAAGAAGTCGATACTATTGGCGGTTTGGTGATGCAGGCCTTTGGTCATCTGCCCGCACGTGGAGAGACTATCGACATTGATGGCTACCAGTTCAAAGTTGCCATGGCCGACAGCCGTCGTATTATTCAGGTTCATGTCAGAATTCCGGACGACTCACCCCAGCCAAAACTGGACGAATAAACCCGAAACTGGATCAAAGACTACATGGCATTTGCCCCCTTAATTGAACGCCAGCGCATTCGCCTGCTGCTGGCGTTATTATTCGGTGCCTGCGGGACGCTGGCGTTCTCTCCGTATGACATCTGGCCTGCGGCGATTATTTCGCTGATGGGTCTGCAGGCCTTAACTCTCAACCGTCGCCCACTCCAGTCTGCCGCTATCGGCTATGTCTGGGGAATGGGTCTTTTTGGCTCCGGCATCAACTGGGTCTATGTCAGCATTGCGCAATTTGGCGGTATGCCAGGCCCGGTTAACGTATTCCTTGTGGTATTGCTTGCGGCATACCTCTCGCTGTACACAGGTTTGTTTGCGGGCGTTCTGTCACGCCTGTGGCCAAAAACCAGCTGGCTGCGGGTGGCGATTGCTGCCCCGGTAGTCTGGCAGATAACCGAATTCCTGCGCGGCTGGGTGCTGACCGGCTTCCCATGGCTACAGTTTGGCTACAGCCAGATTGACGGCCCGCTGAAAGGCCTGGCGCCGGTAATGGGCGTCGAGGCGATTAACTTCCTGCTGATGATGGTCAGCGGCCTGCTGGCGCTGGCGTTAGTCACACGTAACTGGCGTCCTCTGGTTACTGCCGTGGTATTGTTCGCTCTGCCCTTCCCGCTGCGCTACATCCAGTGGTATACGCTGGAGCCAGAAAAAACCACCCAAGTTTCGATGGTGCAAGGTGACATTCCGCAGTCGCTGAAGTGGGATGAAGGTCAGCTCATCAACACGTTGAAGATTTACCTTGATGCCACGCAGCCTGAAATGGGCAAATCACAGCTGATCATCTGGCCAGAGTCCGCTATTCCTGATCTGGAGATCAATCAGCAGCGGTTCCTCGGCATGATGGATGACCTGCTAAAATCTAAAAACAGCACGCTAATCACCGGTATTGTTGACGCGCGCCTTAACAAGCAAAACCGCTACGATACCTACAACACCATCATCACGCTGGGTAAAGACAGTCCGTACAGCTATGACTCCAGCAATCGTTACAACAAAAATCACCTTGTCCCGTTTGGTGAGTTTGTGCCGCTGGAATCGATTCTACGCCCGCTGGCGCCGTTCTTTGACTTACCCATGTCATCCTTCAGCCGAGGGCCGTATGTGCAGCCACAGCTGCAGGCGCACGGCTTTAAGCTGACGGCGGCAATCTGCTACGAAATTATTCTTGGCGAACAGGTACGGGATAACTTCCGCCCGGATACGGACTACTTGCTGACCATCTCCAATGATGCCTGGTTTGGTAAATCCATCGGTCCATGGCAGCACTTCCAGATGGCGCGCATGCGGTCACTGGAGCTGGCGCGTCCGCTGTTGCGTAGCACTAATAATGGCATCACGGCGGTGATTGGCCCGCAAGGTGAAGTGCAGGCCATGATCCCGCAATTTACCCGACAGGTACTGACCACCAGCGTTACCCCGACAACGGGTCTCACGCCGTATGCGCGTACCGGAAACTGGCCGTTATGGCTGATTACCGCGTTGTTAGGCTTTGGCGCGATCGTCATGAGTCTGCGCCAGCGTCGTAAATAATCTCTGCTCTCGTCATATTGCCGGATGTTGGCGCTCACGCGCCTTGTCCGGCTAACACATCCCCTCTCCTCTCCCATTCTGGCACGCCTATTGCTTTGTTATACAAGGCAAACGCTGTTTTGGTTGAATGTGCAACCTGGTCGCACCAAATTTGAGCACAGGTAGCACCTGAAATGTGCAACAAGATATTTTTGCCCTCAAACGGTGCGGCGCACTTCGCAAAAATAAACAATAACACAGCAAATTCTTTACATTCATCCAAACTAAATGTTAACAAACACATACAAGACTGCACTTTTAAGTAGCAAACAATAACAACATCACAATGGGTATCAATGCGTCCCTGACGCAGACGATAAAGGAGTTGGATATGCAATTACGTAAGCTCGCCACTGCCATGCTGGTCGTGGGAATGTCTGCCGGTCTGGCGCACGCGGAAGATGCCGCCCCTGCGGCAAGCAGCACCCTGGACAAGATCGCTAAAAATGGCGTCATCGTCGTCGGACACCGTGAATCCTCGGTCCCGTTTTCCTACTACGATAATCAGCAGAAAGTGGTCGGTTATTCACAGGATTACTCCAACGCAATTGTTGAGGCCGTGAAGAAAAAGCTGAACAAACCTGACCTGCAGGTGAAGCTGATTCCGATTACCTCCCAGAACCGCATTCCGCTGCTGCAAAACGGCACCTTCGACTTTGAATGTGGTTCAACCACCAACAACGTTGAACGCCAGAAACAAGCGGCATTTTCTGACACCATTTTCGTTGTCGGCACCCGCCTGCTGGCGAAAAAAGGCGGCGACATCAAAGATTTCGCTGACCTGAAAGGCAAAGCGGTGGTTGTGACTTCCGGTACCACCTCGGAAGTGCTGCTGCATAAGCTGAACGAAGAACAAAAAATGGATATGCGCATCATCAGTGCGAAAGACCACGGTGACTCTTTCCGTACCCTCGAAAGCGGTCGCGCCGTCGCCTTTATGATGGATGACGCCCTGCTGGCTGGTGAACGCGCGAAGGCGAAGAAACCGGACAACTGGGAGATCGTCGGCAAGCCACAATCTCAGGAAGCGTACGGCTGTATGCTGCGTAAAGACGACGTCGCGTTCAAAAAGCTGATGGATGACACCATTGCACAGGCACAAACTTCAGGTGAAGCAGAGAAGTGGTTTGATAAATGGTTTAAAAACCCTATTCCGCCAAAGAACCTGAATATGAATTTCGAACTGTCGAGCGAGATGAAGGCCCTGTTCAAAGAACCAAATGATAAAGCACTCAACTAACTAAAATAAATGGGGCGAGTTCACCTGGCCCTCACGATTGTCGGGAAGCATGGACAGACTATACGCTGAGTGGCCGTTCCCCACTCAGCGCGAAAAATGAGCTTCTCAACAATCTTCGAGGGTAGCGCTGCTACCCTTTTTTTTTCTGGAGTAGATTTATGTCTATAGACTGGAACTGGGGGATTTTTTTACAAGAAGCCCCGTTCGGCAACACCACCTATCTCGGCTGGCTCTGGAGTGGTTTCCAGGTCACCGTCGCGCTTTCAATCACCGCCTGGATTATTGCTTTCCTGATAGGTTCCCTATTCGGCATCTTACGCACCGTTCCCAACCGTTTCCTTTCCGGGATAGGCACGTTGTATGTTGAACTGTTTCGTAACGTTCCGCTGATCGTACAATTTTTTACCTGGTATCTGGTGATCCCGGAACTGCTCCCAGAAAACATTGGCATGTGGTTCAAGGCTGAGTTGGATCCCAACATCCAGTTTTTCCTCTCCTCAATGCTCTGCCTGGGGCTGTTTACCGCCGCCCGCGTTTGTGAGCAGGTGCGCGCCGCGATTCAGTCTTTGCCTCGCGGACAAAAAAACGCCGCGCTGGCGATGGGGCTGACGCTACCGCAGGCCTATCGCTATGTTCTGCTGCCCAACGCCTACCGCGTGATCGTACCGCCGATGACATCAGAAATGATGAACCTGGTGAAAAACTCCGCCATCGCCTCAACCATCGGTCTGGTCGATATGGCAGCACAGGCAGGCAAGCTGCTGGATTACTCTGCCCACGCCTGGGAGTCGTTTACGGCTATCACCCTTGCCTACGTCTTGATTAACGCCTTTATTATGCTGGTGATGAATCTGGTTGAACGTAAAACTCGCCTGCCTGGCAATTTGGGAGGCAAATAATGTACGAATTTGACTGGAGTTCCATTGTCCCCTCCCTGCCGTATCTGCTGGATGGGCTGATGATCACGCTGAAAATTACCGTTACGGCGGTCATTATTGGCATCGTTTGGGGAACTATCCTTGCGGTAATGCGTCTGTCCAGCTTCGCGCCCATTGCCTGGTTTGCGAAGATCTACGTGAACGTATTCCGCTCTATTCCGCTGGTCATGGTGCTGCTGTGGTTCTATCTGATTGTACCAGGGTTCTTACAGAACGTATTAGGCCTGTCACCGAAAACCGATATTCGTCTGATCTCAGCGATGGTGGCGTTTTCGATGTTTGAAGCGGCGTACTACTCAGAGATTATCCGTGCCGGGATCCAGAGTATTTCTCGTGGACAGTCCAGCGCCGCGCTGGCGTTAGGGATGACCCACTGGCAGTCGATGAAGCTCATTATTCTGCCGCAGGCATTTCGCGCGATGGTGCCGTTGCTGCTGACCCAGGGCATTGTTCTATTCCAGGACACCTCGCTGGTCTACGTATTAAGTCTGGCAGATTTCTTCCGTACCGCCTCCACCATTGGCGAGCGTGACGGCACACAGGTCGAGATGATCCTGTTTGCTGGCGCCGTCTATTTTGTATTCAGTCTGAGCGCATCGTTGTTGGTCAGCTATTTGAAGAAAAGGACAGTTTAATGATTACCCTGAAAAATGTTTCTAAATGGTATGGTCACTTTCAGGTTCTGACCGACTGCTCCACGGAAGTTAAAAAAGGTGAAGTGGTGGTAGTTTGCGGTCCGTCAGGCTCCGGTAAATCGACGCTGATCAAAACGGTAAACGGCCTGGAGCCAGTGCAGCAGGGTGTGATCACCGTTGACGGTACCGTCGTGAATGACAAAAAAACCGATCTGGCCAAACTGCGTTCTCGCGTGGGCATGGTC
This sequence comes from Citrobacter sp. JUb117, assembly GCF_024809055.1. Classification (NCBI taxonomy): domain Bacteria; kingdom Pseudomonadati; phylum Pseudomonadota; class Gammaproteobacteria; order Enterobacterales; family Enterobacteriaceae; genus Citrobacter; species Citrobacter sp. JUb117. The sequence continues at coordinate 130,577 of NZ_JANUFB010000001.1, read as the reverse complement.
TTCCAGCACTTTGAACTGTTCCCACATTTGTCGATCATCGAAAACTTGACCCTGGCCCAGGTAAAAGTACTTAAACGCGATAAAAAGCCTGCTCGCGACAAAGCACAAAAACTGCTTGAGCGCGTAGGACTGTCGGCCCATGCCGATAAGTTTCCGGCCCAGCTTTCTGGTGGACAGCAGCAGCGCGTGGCCATTGCCCGGGCGCTGTGTATGGATCCTATCGCCATGTTGTTTGATGAACCCACCTCAGCGCTCGATCCAGAAATGATCAACGAGGTGCTGGACGTCATGGTCGAGCTGGCTCATGAAGGGATGACCATGATGGTGGTCACCCACGAAATGGGCTTCGCTCGGAAAGTGGCGAACCGGGTAATCTTTATGGATGAGGGTAAGATTGTGGAAGACTCGCCGAAAGAAGAGTTCTTTGCCAATCCAAAATCAGACCGCGCCAAAGACTTCCTCGCCAAAATATTGCATTAATCTTTCCGGCGCGCACATCAAAGTGCGCGCCAAATCACGCTTTCTTTCTTCGCATCTCGAATCACATACAGCCCGGCGTTAACCTTGTCACGAAGTCCCACCCACAAGGAGTCACAATGGCACTTCCGATCCTTTTTGATTGCGATCCAGGTCATGACGACGCTATCGCAATGGTTCTCGCCCTCGCCTCACCGGAACTTGATGTTAAAGCCATAACATCCTCAGCGGGCAACCAGACGCCTGATAAAACCCTGCGTAATGTGTTGCGTATGTTAACGCTGCTCAACCGATCGGATATTCCCGTTGCCGGAGGCGCGTTGAAGCCCCTGATGCGCGAGTTGATAATTGCCGATAACGTTCACGGAGAAAGTGGCCTGGACGGCCCCGTACTGCCGGAGCCGGCATTTGCCCCGCAAAGTTGTACAGCCGTGGAGTTAATGGCGAAAACCCTGCGCGAAAGTCCGGAACCGGTCACGATTGTATCAACTGGCCCCCAAACTAACGTAGCACTGCTGCTGAATAGCCACCCCGAGTTGCATAAGAAAATCGCCCGTATTGTGATTATGGGCGGCGCGATGGGACTCGGAAATTGGACACCGGCTGCTGAGTTCAATATTTATGTTGATCCCGAAGCGGCAGAGATGGTGTTTCAATCAGGTATTCCGGTAGTGATGGCTGGGCTGGACGTCACACATAAAGCACAAATTCATCGTGAAGACACCGAGCGATTGCGCGCGATTGGCAATCCTGTGGCGAGCATTGTCGCTGAGTTACTGGATTTCTTCTTCGAATATCACAAAGACGAGAAATGGGGATTCAAAGGCGCACCGCTACACGATCCATGCACCATTGCCTGGTTACTGAAGCCCGAACTGTTTACCACCGTTGAACGCTGGGTCGGCGTAGAGACGCAGGGAAAATACACGCAGGGAATGACCGTAGTGGATTACTATTTCCTGAGCGGAAATAAACCCAACGCCACGGTTATGGTTGACGTTGACCGGCAAGGTTTTGTCGATCTGCTGGCCGAACGGCTCAGGTTTTACGCCTGATATTTATCATTAAGTGCGTAGGCCGGATAAGACGCGTCGCGTCGAATCCGGCACAAATAATCACGGCTCAAATGGTCTGCGCTGGAACTGATCGTGACCACATTTCGGGCATAGCGGCAGCACGTCTGGCGTGTAAACGGCTAAATGGAAGTGGCATTTCTCACAGACCAGATTCCCCAACCCGACCACCTCACCACTGTGATAAACCCCGTGATGACTCAGGTCCTGGAATACTTCGCGCCATTCAAGCTGGGTTTTATCGGTAATATCCGCCAGTTCTTGCCAGATACTCTCTTTGATGACCCGCATAAAAACGCTGTCAGTCTCCTCATCAAGACTCTCTTCATAACTGATCGCGAACTCTTCAAGGTCGCGTCTGACGGCCCTGGTGAGTTCTTCTACCTCGGTTCGCGTTAACTCCCCGGTCTGCATAACTCGCTGACGTGCCTGGTCCACCAGCGCATCGATATCGCGTTCACCATTGCGCAGACGTTCGCTAAGTGACGTCACCAGTTCACGGTAATATTGAGCAACCTTGTTCATCGCTTCGCCTCCTGGGTCGTTAACTGTCTATAATAATAGACGTTATTTACACTACGCTTTGCAAGACTGTCCACAGAGTATGTAAATTCGTGCAATATTTATCCTTGCGGGAATTCAATGCTGAATGCGCGAAAGGCTGTTTTGACGCGGACGTTTGGGCTATGCTATGCGGATCTGAAACACCACATCTAAAGCTACGTTTGTAGCTGTATTGAAAACAGGACCACTGGCTGCCATGCAAGAGCAATACCGCCCGGAAGAGATAGAATCCAAAGTACAGCTTCACTGGGATGAGAAGCGCACATTTGAAGTTACCGAAGACGAGAGCAAAGAGAAGTATTACTGCCTGTCTATGCTTCCCTATCCTTCTGGTCGACTACACATGGGCCACGTACGTAACTACACTATCGGTGATGTGATCGCCCGCTATCAGCGTATGCTGGGTAAAAACGTTCTGCAGCCGATTGGCTGGGATGCATTCGGCCTGCCAGCTGAAGGCGCGGCGGTGAAAAACAATACCGCGCCTGCTCCGTGGACGTACGACAACATCGCTTACATGAAGAACCAGCTCAAAATGCTGGGCTTCGGCTATGACTGGAGCCGTGAGTTGGCGACCTGCACCCCGGAATATTACCGTTGGGAGCAAAAGTTCTTCACTGAACTGTACAAAAAAGGTCTGGTGTACAAGAAAACCTCTGCGGTTAACTGGTGCCCTAATGACCAGACAGTACTGGCGAACGAACAGGTTATTGACGGCTGCTGCTGGCGTTGTGATACCAAAGTTGAGCGGAAAGAGATCCCGCAGTGGTTCATCAAAATCACCGCATACGCTGACGAACTGCTGCGCGACCTGGACCGTCTGGATCACTGGCCTGACACCGTAAAAACGATGCAGCGCAACTGGATTGGCCGCTCTGAAGGCGTGGAGATCACCTTTGATGTCAACGGTTATGACAACACGCTGACCGTTTACACCACCCGCCCGGACACCTTTATGGGTGCCACTTATCTGGCCGTTGCCGCAGGTCACCCGTTGGCGCAGAAAGCCGCGGCGAATAACCCGGAACTGGCGGCGTTTGTTGACGAATGCCGCAACACCAAGGTTGCCGAGGCTGAAATGGCGACCATGGAGAAGAAAGGCGTCGACACTGGCTTTAAAGCGATTCATCCGCTGACCGGTAAAGAGATCCCGGTTTGGGCTGCAAACTTCGTGCTGATGGAATACGGTACAGGTGCCGTGATGGCCGTGCCGGGTCACGATCAGCGCGACTACGAGTTCGCAACCAAATATGGTCTGAGCATCAAGCCAGTTATCCTGGCGGCGGACGGTTCAGAACCGGATCTGTCTGAGAAGGCACTGACCGAGAAAGGCGTGCTGTTTAACTCTGGTGAGTTTAACGGTCTCGATTTCGAAGCGGCTTTCAACGCCATTGCCGACAAGCTTGTCGAAAAAGGTGTGGGTGAGCGTAAAGTTAACTACCGTCTGCGTGACTGGGGCGTTTCCCGTCAGCGTTACTGGGGCGCTCCAATCCCAATGGTCACGCTGGAAGATGGCACCGTGTTGCCAACCCCAGAAGATCAGCTGCCGGTTATTCTGCCGGAAGATGTGGTGATGGACGGTATCACCAGCCCGATTAAAGCCGACCCAGAGTGGGCAAAAACCACCGTTAACGGTATGCCGGCTCTGCGTGAAACCGACACCTTTGATACCTTTATGGAATCATCCTGGTACTATGCGCGCTACACCTGCCCGCAGTATCAGGAAGGCATGCTGGACTCTAAGGCTGCCAACTACTGGCTGCCGGTTGATATCTACATTGGCGGTATCGAACACGCCATCATGCACCTGCTCTATTTCCGTTTCTTCCACAAGCTGATGCGTGACGCGGGCATGGTAAACTCTGACGAACCGGCTAAACAGCTGCTGTGTCAGGGCATGGTGCTGGCGGATGCCTTCTACTACGTCGGTGCCAACGGCGAGCGTAACTGGGTTTCTCCGGTTGATGCTATCGTTGAGCGCGATGAAAAAGGCCGTATCGTGAAGGCGCAGGACGCCGAAGGTCATGAACTGGTCTATACCGGCATGAGCAAGATGTCCAAGTCAAAAAACAACGGTATCGACCCGCAGGTGATGGTTGAGCGTTACGGCGCAGACACCGTGCGTCTGTTCATGATGTTCGCCTCTCCGGCTGATATGACGCTTGAATGGCAGGAATCCGGTGTTGAAGGAGCTAACCGCTTCCTGAAACGTGTCTGGAAACTGGTATACGAACACACCAGCAAAGGTGATGTTGCAGCCCTGAACGTTGACGCATTGAGCGACGATCAGAAAGCGCTACGTCGCGATGTTCACAAAACTATTGCGAAAGTGACCGATGATATCGGCCGTCGTCAGACCTTTAACACCGCAATTGCAGCGGTTATGGAACTGATGAACAAGCTGGCGAAAGCACCGCAGGAAGACGAGCAGGACAGAGCCCTGATGCAGGAAGCGTTGCTGGCCGTTGTGCGTATGCTCAACCCGTTCACCCCGCACGTATGCTTCACCTTGTGGCATGCGCTGAAGGGCGAAGGCGATATCGACAACGCACCGTGGCCGGTTGCTGACGACAGCGCAATGGTCGAAGACTCAACGCTGGTTGTGGTGCAGGTGAACGGTAAAGTACGTGGCAAAATCACCGTTCCAGTCAACGCCACCGAAGAGCAAGTTCGTGAGCGTGCTGGCCAGGAGCATCTGGTAGCAAAATATCTTGATGGCGTTACCGTACGTAAAGTGATTTATGTACCGGGTAAACTCCTCAATCTGGTCGTTGGCTAAGCGCGGGAGGAAGCGTGCGACATCTGACAACTCTGTTGTTATCCCTGGTGGTGCTGGTCACCGCTGGGTGTGGTTGGCATCTGCGTAGTACTACGCAGGTACCGCCCACAATGAAAACTATGATCCTGGACTCTGGCGATCCGAACGGCCCGTTAAGCCGCGCGGTACGCAACCAGTTACGTCTGAACGACATCGAACTGCTCGAAAGCGGTTCTATGCGTAAAGACGTGCCGTCCCTGCGTCTGGGTGCGGTCAGCATTTCTCAGGATACGGCATCTGTATTCCAGAACGGTCAAACGGCTGAATATCAGATGGTGATGTCGGTCAGTGCCTCCGTTCTGATTCCAGGCCATGACATTTATCCGATCAGTGCCAAGGTCTATCGTTCGTTCTTTGACAACCCGCAGGCTGCACTGGCGAAGGATAACGAGCAGGAAATGATCGTTAAAGAAATGTATGACAAAGCGGCCGAACAGTTGATTCGTAAGCTGCCAAGCATACATATTGCTGATACTCAGTCATCCAGTGATGACGTACAGCCTGCTGAGAATGAAACATCCGCGCCAACGTCTTCTCCGGCGCGTGTTTCCACCACGCTGGGTAACTGATGCTCAAGTTGTACCCTGAACAACTCCGCGCACAGCTCAAAGAAGGGCTGCGCGCGGCGTACTTATTACTGGGCAACGATCCCCTCTTGTTGCAGGAAAGCCAGGATGCCGTCCGTCTGGCCGCCACTGTGCAAGGATTCGAAGAACACCACACGTTCACCCTTGATACCAGCACTGACTGGGGGGCTATTTTTTCCCTCTGCCAGGCCATGAGCCTATTTTCCAGCCGGCAGACATTACTTCTACAACTGCCTGAAAACGGCCCTAATGCCACCCTTAACGAACAACTCGCCACGCTGGTTACCCTGCTGCATGACGATCTGCTGCTGATTGTTCGCGGCAACAAGCTGACCAAAGCACAGGAAAATGCCGCGTGGTATACCAGTCTGGCGAGCCATGCTGTTCAGGTGAGCTGCCAGACGCCAGAGCAGGCGCAGCTCCCTCGCTGGGTTGCCGCCAGAGCGAAACAAAGCAACCTGCAACTGGACGAAGCCGCCAATCAGCTATTATGTTATTGCTATGAAGGTAACCTATTAGCCCTGGCGCAGGCGCTGGAGCGGTTATCATTGCTGTGGCCTGATGGAAAACTCACGTTGCCTCGTGTGGAGCAAGCGGTTAACGATGCGGCGCACTTTACCCCCTTCCATTGGGTCGATGCGCTGTTGATGGGCAAAAGTAAACGCGCGCTACATATCCTGCAGCAACTGCGCCTTGAAGGCAGTGAGCCGGTTATTCTGCTGCGCACGATACAGCGTGAATTACTGTTACTGGTCAACCTGAAAAGGCAATCAGCCCACACACCATTACGCGCCTTGTTTGATAAGCATCGGGTATGGCAAAACCGCCGCGGCATGATGGGTGATGCGCTAAACCGGCTGTCATCTGAGCAATTACGTCAGGCGGTACAGTTGTTAACGCGCACGGAAATTACGCTTAAACAAGATTATGGTCAGTCAGTATGGGCCGAGCTTGAGGGACTTTCTCTTCTGCTCTGCCATAAATCACTGGCAGATGTTTTTATTGATGGTTGATATGAAATCATTACAGGCTTTGTTCGGTGGCACCTTTGATCCGGTGCATTATGGTCATCTTAAACCCGTGGAAATTCTGGCTAATCTGATTGGCCTATCACGGGTGATTATCATGCCTAATAATGTGCCGCCGCATCGTGCGCAACCCGAAGCCTCCAGCGCACAGCGTAAACAGATGCTTGAGCTGGCAATTGCTGACAAGCCTTTGTTTATCCTGGATGAACGTGAGCTAAAACGAGATACGGCTTCTTACACCGCCCAAACTCTCAAGGAGTGGCGCGAGGAACAAGGGCCACTCGCGCCGCTGGCGTTTATTATTGGTCAGGACTCACTGCTCACCTTTCCTTCCTGGCACGATTCCGACACCATTCTGGACAATACCCATCTCATCGTCTGCCGACGACCGGGGTATCCGCTGGAGATGGCGCAGGCGCAGCACCAGCAGTGGCTCGAACGTCATCTGACTCATTCGCCAGATGACCTGCACCAGCTTCCTGCCGGGAAAATTTACCTGGCAGAAACCCCCTGGTTCAATATCTCCGCTACCCTTATCCGCGAACGACTGGAACACGGTGAGCCGTGTGACGATTTAATGCCAGACTCCGTGCTGGACTATATCAATCAGCAAGGGTTGTACCGCTAAGCGCGTAGCGTAATGCCACCAGCAGGCGGTTGTTCTCTTCAGCGCCACGGACAGCCACCCGGTAGTAACGCGCATCCAGCCCCGGATAGTTAGCGCAACTGCGGATCAACACATGCTGTTCCAGCAATGATTTTTGCAAATCTAAACCCGGTCTTTCGCAGCGTAACAGGCGATAATTTGCCCGTCCGGGATACACCGTCAGGCCAGGCAGATTTTGCAGTTGTTGATCGAATCGGTTCCCCTCATGCGCCAGCCATTCCCATGTCGCCTGCTGATAGACGCTATCGTGGAGAATCATTTCGCCCGCCAGTGCGGCAAAGGCATTGATTGACCAGGGCATTTGCCGGCTGCGCAGGTGTGCTACCGCCTGCTCGTTGCTGTTAACCAGATATCCCAGGCGCAGGCCGGGTATCGCATAAAATTTGGTGAGTGAACGCAAAACCCAGATGTGCGGATTCTCTTGCAACAGCGGAATAAACCCCTGTTCCCCGGCGATAAAATCGACAAACGCTTCATCGAGGATCAATGCGATCCCGAGCTGTTTACAACGCCGAGCTATCTCCTGCAACAGGTGATGTTCGGGCAACAGCCCGGTGGGATTGTTAGGTGTACACAGGAACAGGCAATCCAATTCCGGAGTGAGTACATCGAGAATCTCTCCGGTCAGCTGCCAACCGTCCTCTTCGCGCAGCGCAAACTCGTGTATTGCGCATTCGCCCCATTGCAGTGCCCGGCGATATTCCGCAAATCCGGGAATGACAATCATCGCATGACGCGGCTTAAGACCATCAACCAACGTAAAGATCGACTCCGTCTCCCCGTTACCGGCGAGGATCCACGACGCAGGAACATGATGGTGCTCCGCCAGCGTGGCATGCAAGTGGGCGTAATCCACGTCCGGATAGCGCTCAGCACGGTCCAAATTGTCGATTAGTGCGCGTTTTAAGCTTGCCGGCATACCCAGCGGGTTAATATTCGCGCTAAAATCCAGCAATTGCTCAGGCGGGATACCCAACAATGCGGCGGCTTCCCGGGTGTTACCGCCATGCGCGCTTTTCAATAAAGACATCGTGCCGCTCCAGTTTAAAAAGGGTATTTTATTGAAAAATCTCTGCGTAATCAGGGCAAACATCATGTTTTATGCGAATAGCCTCACGAGGGAAAAATGAGACTCTGGTTAGTACGTCATGGAGAAACCGATGCCAACGTTGCCGGGTTATACAGCGGTCATGCCCCTACATCGCTCACTCAGCGGGGAATAACCCAAGCTGAAACACTGGCCGCACTGTTACACAACGTTCCTTTCGACCACGTCCTCTGCAGCGAACTTGAACGCGCGCGCCATACCACGCAGTTGGTCTTAGCGGGGCGCGACGTTCCACTGCGGATCATGCCCGAGCTTAATGAAATGTTCTTTGGCGACTGGGAAATGCGCCACCATCGCGATCTGGCGCGTGAGGACGCAGAAAACTATGCGCTGTGGTGTAACGACTGGCAGAATGCGACTCCCACCAACGGCGAAGGTTTTCAGGCATTTTCACAGCGAGTTGAGCGCTTCATTGCCCAACTTGCTGATTATAAAAATTCGCAGAACCTTCTGGTGGTCAGCCATCAGGGCGTACTCAGCGTGCTGATCGCCCGGCTCATGTCAATGCCCGCGGCATCAATGTGGCATTTCCGCGTTGAACAGGGGTGCTGGAGCGCAATTGATTTCTGCGACGATTTTGCGGTGCTGAAAGTGTTAAACAGCCGAGCCATCTGGCGCGAGGGGGAGTGAATACACGGTTTTTTCTGTCGAAGGGGCTCGCGCCCATTGACACCCCATGACAGGCTGCTATTCTCCGCAGCCTGACTTTTCCCGCCTTTCAGAGCTTTGCAGAAATTGTTTTACAAAAATGGCGATGCATTCTGTTGTGTGGGGTGGGATGATAGCGCACCTCAAAAGCGCTTTCGGAGACATTTGTCCCGATATCGCCTCTGGTTCAGGTATACTAACAAGCCTTTTTAACTCTTTTCACCCAGGGGGAACACTTGCAGGGTAAAGCACTTCAGGATTTTGTAATCGACAAAATTGATGACCTTAAAGGTCAAGACATCATCGCCTTAGACGTTCAGGGCAAATCCAGCATCACTGACTGCATGATTATCTGCACCGGCACATCCAGCCGCCATGTCATGTCTATCGCTGACCACGTTGTTCAGGAATCTCGCGCCGCTGGCCTGCTGCCGCTTGGCGTTGAAGGTGAGAACGTGGCCGACTGGATCGTCGTCGATCTCGGCGAGGTGATTGTCCACGTTTTACAGGAAGAAAGCCGTCGCCTGTATGAACTGGAAAAACTCTGGAGTTAATGCGTGAAGCTGCAACTTGTCGCTGTGGGTACGAAAATGCCTGACTGGGTGCAAACCGGTTTTACGGAGTATCTCCGTCGGTTTCCAAAAGACATGCCTTTTGAGCTTATCGAGATCCCAGCAGGAAAACGCGGCAAGAACGCGGATATTAAACGCATACTCGATAAAGAGGGTGAACAGATGCTGGCTGCCGCTGGCAAAAATCGCATCGTCACCCTTGATATCCCAGGAAAACCCTGGGACACGCCGCAACTGGCAACCGAGCTGGAACGCTGGAAACTGGATGGTCGTGACGTCAGTCTGCTGATTGGCGGACCGGAAGGATTGTCTCCAGCCTGTAAGGCTGCCGCGGAGCAAAGCTGGTCACTCTCTGCATTAACCCTTCCCCACCCTCTTGTTCGGGTTCTGGTGGCAGAGAGTCTGTACAGAGCGTGGAGCATTACCACCAACCACCCTTATCACCGTGAGTGATCATTGAGTCTTGAGTAGATTAAGCAGCGGATGAAACTACAGAATTCTTTTCGCGACTATACGGCTGAGTCCGCGCTGTTTGTGCGTCGGGCGCTGGTTGCTTTTTTGGGGATTTTGCTGCTCACTGGCGTGCTGATCGCCAACCTGTATAACCTGCAAATCGTTCGTTTCACCGATTATCAGACCCGTTCAAACGAAAACCGCATCAAACTGGTGCCGATCGCCCCCAGTCGCGGCATCATTTATGACCGTAACGGCATCCCCCTGGCCCTCAACCGCACCATTTACCAGATAGAAATGATGCCTGAGAAGGTCGATAACGTTCAGCAAACGCTGGATGCGCTGCGGGAAGTGGTTGATCTCAATGACGACGATATTGCCGCCTTTAAAAAAGAACGAGCACGTTCCCACCGCTTTACGTCCATTCCGGTGAAAACCAATCTGACGGAAGTGCAGGTAGCACGCTTTGCCGTCAATCAATATCGTTTTCCCGGTGTGGAAGTCAAAGGCTATAAGCGCCGTTACTATCCCTACGGCTCTGCGCTAACTCACGTCATTGGTTACGTCTCAAAAATTAACGATAAAGACGTTGAACGCCTGGACAAAGACGGCAAGCTCGCCAACTACGCCGCTACCCACGATATCGGCAAGCTGGGTATTGAACGTTATTACGAAGACGTTCTGCATGGTCAGACCGGTTACGAAGAAGTTGAAGTCAACAACCGTGGTCGCGTGATTCGCCAATTGAAAGAAGTGGCGCCTCAGGCCGGGCACGATATCTATTTAACGCTGGATTTAAAGCTCCAGCAGTATATTGAAACCCTGCTGGCCGGCAGTCGTGCCGCCGTGGTGGTCACAGACCCGCGTACCGGCGGCGTGCTGGCGCTGGTTTCTATGCCCAGCTACGATCCCAACCTGTTTGTAGACGGTATCTCGAGCAAAGATTATGCAGGGTTGCTCAATGACCCCAATACCCCACTGGTTAACCGCGCGACGCAAGGTGTTTACCCCCCTGCCTCAACCGTTAAGCCTTACGTGGCGGTATCCGCACTAAGCGCGGGCGTGATTACCCGTAATACCGGGCTGTTCGATCCAGGCTGGTGGCAGTTGCCCGGTTCTGAAAAACGTTATCGCGACTGGAAAAAGTGGGGGCATGGTCATCTGAACATAACCCGCTCACTGGAGGAGTCTGCGGATACGTTTTTCTACCAAATCGCCTATGATATGGGGATAGACCGTCTTTCAGAGTGGATGAGTAAATTCGGCTATGGCCATTATACGGGGATCGATCTGGCCGAAGAGCGAGCCGGTAATATGCCAACGCGTGAATGGAAGCAAAAACGGTTTAAAAAGCCATGGTACCAGGGTGATACTATTCCGGTGGGCATCGGTCAGGGGTACTGGACAGCAACCCCTATTCAGATGAGCAAATCGCTGATGATTCTTATCAACGACGGCGTGGTAAAAGTCCCGCATCTGCTGATGAGCACCACGGAAAACGGCAAGCAGGTGCCATGGGTTCAGCCACATGAGCCGCCGGTGGGTGACATTCATTCCGGTTACTGGGAAATTGCCAAAGACGGTATGTACGGTGTTGCAAACCGTCCTAACGGTACCGCGCATAAATATTTTGCCGGTGCACCGTATAAAATTGCGGCAAAATCCGGTACCGCTCAGGTCTTCGGTCTGAAAGCCAATGAAACCTATAATGCGCATAAAATTGCCGAGCGTTTACGCGACCATAAGCTGATGATCGCATTTGCGCCCTACGATAAACCCGAGGTCTCTGTCGCGATTATCCTCGAAAACGGCGGGGCCGGTGCACCTGTAGGTACCATCATGCGCCAGATCCTTGACCATATTATGTTGGGCGACAACAACACCAATCTGCCTGCGGAAAACCCGGTGGCTGCCGCAGGTGAGGACCAATAATCGTGACGGATAATCCGAACAAAAAAACGTTCTGGGATAAAATTCACATCGATCCCACGATGTTGCTTATTTTGCTGGCACTGCTGGTTTACAGCTCGCTGGTTATCTGGAGCGCCAGCGGCCAGGATATTGGCATGATGGAGCGTAAGGTCGGCCAAATAGCCATGGGTCTGGTCATCATGGTGGTGATGGCGCAGATCCCTCCCAGGGTCTACGAAGGCTGGGCCCCCTATCTCTATATTGTCTGTATTATTCTGCTGGTAGCGGTAGATGCCTTTGGGGCCATTTCTAAAGGCGCACAGCGCTGGCTGGACCTCGGCATTGTGCGTTTTCAGCCGTCTGAAATTGCTAAAATTGCAGTCCCGCTGATGGTAGCACGCTTTATCAACCGTGATGTTTGTCCGCCGTCGCTGAAGAATACCGCTATCGCGCTGGTGTTGATTTTCATGCCTACGCTGCTGGTTGCCGCGCAACCTGACCTCGGGACCTCTATCCTTGTTGCCCTTTCCGGCCTGTTTGTGCTGTTCCTGTCGGGCTTAAGCTGGCGCTTAATCGGCGTGGCCGTAGTTCTGGTCGCCGCATTTATCCCGATACTGTGGTTCTTCTTGATGCATGATTACCAGCGTCAGCGCGTGATGATGCTTCTCGACCCTGAAACCGACCCACTGGGCGCGGGATATCACATTATTCAGTCTAAAATTGCTATTGGTTCCGGCGGTCTGAGCGGCAAAGGCTGGCTGCACGGTACGCAGTCACAGCTTGAATTTTTACCCGAACGCCACACCGACTTTATCTTTGCGGTGTTAGCCGAAGAGCTTGGGCTAGTAGGGATCTTAATTCTGCTGGCGCTGTACATTTTGCTGATTATGCGTGGGCTATGGATTGCCGCCCGAGCGCAAACCACTTTTGGTCGCGTCATGGCCGGTGGTTTAATGTTGATATTATTCGTTTATGTCTTCGTAAATATTGGTATGGTGAGCGGTATTCTGCCCGTAGTAGGGGTTCCACTCCCGCTGGTCAGTTACGGAGGCTCTGCACTGATTGTGCTGATGGCCGGGTTCGGGATTGTGATGTCGATCCACACCCATAGAAAAATGTTGTCGAAAAGCGTGTAAGGGGTACGCAATGCGTAAGCAGTGGCTTGGAATCTGCATCGCAGCAGGAATGCTCGCGGCGTGTTCGAATGATGATGGTCAGCAACAGGGTGCTGTCGCGCCGCAACCAGCGGTGTGTAATGGTCCGATTGTTGAAATCAGCGGAGCCGATCCGCGTTTTGAACCCCTGAACCCAACGGCTAATCAGGATTACCAGCGTGATGGTAAAAGCTATAAAATTGTTCAGGATCCCTCTCGCTTTAGCCAGGCCGGATTGGCCGCAATCTATGATGCGGAACCCGGCAGCAATTTAACCGCATCCGGTGAGGCATTTGATCCCATGCAGCTCACCGCTGCGCATCCAACATTACCGGTTCCCAGCTACGCCCGAATTACCAACCTGGCAAACGGCAGGATGATCGTCGTACGGATTAACGATCGTGGTCCTTATGGCAACGATCGCGTGATTTCACTTTCACGCGCTGCGGCCGATCGTCTGAACACCTCGAACAATACGAAAGTGCGTATTGATCCGATAATCGTCGCGCAAGACGGTTCGTTGTCAGGCCCTGGTATGGCGTGTACGACGGTCGCAAAACAGACTTACGCCCTGCCGTCTCGTCCTGATTTAAGCGGGGGTAACACTATGCCTTCTGCACCGGACGCAGACCAGCCGCAAGGCGATATTCGTCCTATCAGTAATTCAACGCTGAAAAGCGATGACGCTACCGGTGCGCCAGTTAACAGCAATGGTTTCCTTGGTGCGCCAACTACGCTCGCCGCAGGCGTGCTCGAAGGCAGCGAACCCACACCGGCTCCACAGCCCGTAACAACAGCGCCTGCAACAGTGTCAGCACCGGTATCTGCTCCGGCCGCTGCTACACCCGTTGCTGCAACCAATGGCCGTTATGTCGTTCAGGTGGGTGCCGTCAGCGAGCAGGCCCGTGCGCAGCAGTACCAAAAACGACTGAGCCAGCAGTTTGGCGTGCCGGGCCGCGTGGTACAAAACGGTGCCGTATGGCGTATCCAGATGGGGCCGTTCACCAGCAAAGCGGAAGCCAGTACATTGCAGCAGCGCCTGCAATCCGAAGCGCAATTACAGTCCTTCATCACCGGCGTGTAGTAACGTAAAGCAGGCACCCGTTCTGTCAATTTCTGTCAATGACATTAACAAAGTCATGTGGAAAGTCGGATGCCTGTAAGTTACGCATTTGCTATAGTAGGGCACTTTTTTTACTTTCATCACGGACGTCGTAGTTCAGACCATGAAGACCACTTTTTCCGCTCGTTTCGTGCAGCGCATCGCGCTCACCGCGGCTCTCTGCGCAGCCTCTCTCTCTGCTGCCCATGCCGATGACCTGAATATTAAAACCATGATCCCGGGCGTTCCGCAGATCGACGCGGAGTCCTATATCCTGATTGATTACAATTCAGGAAAGGTTCTGGCCGAACAGAATGCGGACACTCGCCGCGACCCCGCCAGCCTGACCAAAATGATGACCAGCTATGTCATCGGTCAGGCCATGAAAGCCGGGAAATTCAAAGAAACCGATTTGGTCACCGTGGGCAATGACGCGTGGGCTACCGGTAACCCGGTGTTTAAAGGTTCATCGCTGATGTTTCTGAAACCGGGAATGCAGGTTCCCGTTTCACAATTGATCCGTGGTATTAACCTGCAATCCGGCAACGACGCTTGCGTGGCAATGGCTGACTTTGCTGCCGGTAGTCAGGATGCTTTCGTCGGCCTGATGAACAGCTATGTTAATGCGCTGGGACTGAAAAACACCCACTTCCAGACCGTCCACGGTCTGGATGCTGAAGGTCAGTACAGCTCAGCACGTGACATGGCGTTGATTGGTCAGGCGCTGATTCGCGACGTGCCTAACGAATACTCTATCTACCGAGAAAAAGAGTTCACTTTCAACGGCATTCGTCAGTTAAACCGTAACGGCCTGCTGTGGGATAACAGCCTGAATGTTGACGGGATTAAAACCGGTCACACCGATAAAGCAGGCTATAACCTGGTGGCATCCGCAACCGAAGGTCAGATGCGTCTGATCTCTGCCGTCATGGGCGGTCGTACCTATAAAGGTCGTGAAACCGAAAGCAAAAAGCTGCTGACCTGGGGCTTCCGTTTCTTTGAAACCGTGAACCCACTGAAGGTCGGCAAAGAATTTGCCTCTGAACCGGCCTGGTTTGGTAATACCGATCGTGCCTCGTTAGGTGTTGATAAAGATGTCTACCTGACCATTCCGCGCGGCCGTATGAAAGATCTGAAAGCGAGCTATGTGCTGAACACCACTGAACTGCACGCGCCGCTGCAGAAAAACCAGGTTGTCGGCACCATCAATTTCCAGCTCGATGGCAAAACCATTGAACAGCGCCCGCTGGTGGTCCTGCAGGAAATCCCTGAAGGCAACTTCTTTGGTAAAATCATTGATTACATTAAATTAATGTTTCATCACTGGTTTGGCTAAAAATTGAGCACTTGAAAGTGTGATTTACGTCCCCATATACTAGGTATCCAGATAACTCCCACTCAGCGTGGGAGTTATTATTTTTTGATGTAACGCCGGAGCTGACATGAAAACCAAACTTAACGAACTACTTGAATTCCCTACTCCATTTACTTACAAAGTAATGGGGCAGGCGTTGCCGGAGTTGGTTGATCAGGTGGTTGAAGTGGTACAGCGCCATGCGCCAGGTGATTACTCTCCAACAGTAAAACCGAGCAGCAAAGGCAACTACCACTCGGTCTCTATCACCATCACTGCTACGCACATTGAGCAGGTTGAAACCCTGTACGAAGAATTAGGCAACATCGACATCGTACGTATGGTGCTGTAACAGCCTATCGGTTACCCGTTGCATTCTGCTCGGGTAACCTCTCTCTCCTTCCCCTGTGATATACTTTCCCCTCTTTATATTCTCTACTCGATGTGAGTATCTACGGAGATACCGTTTTGTATCAGGATAAAATTCTTGTCCGCCAGCTCGGTCTTCAGCCTTACGAGCCCGTCTCTCAGGCCATGCACGAATTCACCGATACCCGCGATGAAAACAGTCATGATGAAATCTGGCTGGTAGAGCATTATCCGGTCTTCACTCAGGGGCAGGCAGGCAAAGCAGAACACGTTCTGGTGCCGGGTGATATCCCCGTTATTCAGAGCGATCGTGGCGGTCAGGTAACGTACCACGGTCCAGGGCAACAGGTGATGTATGTCCTGTTGAACCTCAAACGCCGAAAACTGGGCGTTCGCGAACTGGTCACGCTGCTGGAACTAACCGTGGTAAACACGCTTGCAGAAATGGGTATCGATGCACACCCACGAGCCGATGCGCCAGGCGTTTACGTCGGTGAAAAGAAAATCTGTTCGTTAGGGTTACGGATTCGTAGAGGATGTTCATTCCATGGCTTAGCGCTTAACGTGGATATGGATTTGTCGCCTTTCCTGCGCATCAACCCTTGCGGCTACGCCGGAATGGAGATGGCGAAAGTTTCACAGTGGGACAGTCATGCCACCACCGAAAGCGTTCGTCCTCGTTTGCTGGCAAACATATTAGCGCTACTCGGTAACCCACCACACGAGTACGTCGCAGACTAAAAACGGGGCAGACATTGCCGCAGCATATGTTGTGGCAAATGGCACAAAACAACAACTATTTTACATTTTGCCAGCCTGTCAGGCTGCTTTCTGGCCCGTTTCAATGATATACTGCGTATCACTAATTCAAAAATAGTTGATAAATACAACATTCCCTTGAATTAAAACGCTTTCCTTCGTTATTCGCAACTGGAACACGCAAGCTATGAGTAAACCCATTGTGATGGAACGCGGTGTTAAATACCGCGATGCCGATAAGATGGCTCTTATCCCGGTAAAAAATGTGGCAACAGAGCGTGAAGCCCTGCTGCGTAAACCGGAATGGATGAAAATAAAACTGCCAGCGGACTCCACTCGCATCCAGGGCATCAAAGCGGCAATGCGCAAAAATGGCCTGCACTCTGTCTGCGAAGAAGCGTCCTGCCCTAACCTGGCTGAATGTTTCAATCACGGCACCGCAACCTTTATGATCCTCGGCGCGATTTGTACCCGCCGCTGCCCATTCTGTGACGTTGCCCATGGTCGTCCGGTTGCCCCGGATGCCAACGAACCGTTAAAACTGGCTCAAACTATTGCGGACATGGCGCTGCGCTATGTCGTCATCACCTCCGTCGATCGCGACGATCTGCGCGATGGCGGTGCTCAACACTTTGCGGACTGCATCACAGCTATCCGTGAGAAAAGTCCGTCGATTAAAATCGAAACGCTGGTACCTGACTTCCGTGGTCGAATGGACCGCGCGCTGGATATCCTCACCGCAACGCCGCCAGACGTGTTTAACCACAACCTTGAAAACGTACCGCGTATTTACCGCAATGTACGTCCGGGTGCAGATTACAACTGGTCACTGAAGCTTCTGGAGCGTTTCAAAGAAGCCCATCCGGAGATCCCAACCAAATCAGGTCTGATGGTGGGTCTGGGTGAAACCAACGCGGAAATCATTGAGGTCATGCGTGACCTGCGTCGTCATGGCGTTACCATGCTAACGCTGGGGCAGTATTTACAGCCAAGCCGTCACCATCTGCCGGTTCAGCGCTATGTTAGCCCGGATGAGTTCGATGAAATGAAAGCAGAAGCTATGGCAATGGGCTTTACCCATGCAGCTTGCGGTCCATTTGTACGTTCTTCATATCATGCAGACATGCAGGCAAAAGGGCTGGAAGTGAAGTGATCGCGTAATACTCACTTACATTTCAGCAATAAAAAAACCGGCAAATTGCCGGTTTTTTTCATGCAGAGTTTGCAGTACGAGCATCATGCTCCTGACATCACTCTTTATGAGAAAGCTTCTCAGCCTGAACGCTACCATCTGCATCTTTCTTCGCATCGGCATTTTCATCGTTCATCGCTTTCTTGAAGCCTTTAATTGCCGTTCCCAGGTCTCCACCCAGAGTACGTAACTTCTTGGTACCAAACAGCAGAACGACCAGTGCGGCAACCACCAGCAGTTTGGTAATACTAATCTCACCCATAGATACCTTCTTCACTTAAACCAGGCTGCATAAAGCGCCATATTAACCTGAGAATTTTAACGGCCTTTCGACGCGGGCACACAATAGCAATCTGTAACAAGGTGAATCAAGTCTTGTTTAAAAAAACGTCATAATAATTGCGGTGGCGCAAAGCGTCGGTTGCGTAACACCGGAAGTTGCGCCCTGACCTGTCGCACTCGCTCGGCAGAAACCTCAGTAACAATCAGCGCGGGTGTTTCTGCGGCAGCGGCAATCGTCACGCCAAACGGATCGATTATCCGGCTTTGACCAATATTCTTATTGCCACACTCACCGGCAGCAATCAGATAGCAGGTCGCATCCAACGCTCTGGCCGCCAGCAGCGTAGCCCAGTGATGTTCTTTTAGTGCACCGCGTACCCAGGCCGCAGGGAGTACCAGAATATCTGCCCCCTGCAAAGCATGTGCTAATGCCAGCTCAGGGAAGCGTAAATCGTAACAGGTCATCAAACCGACTTTAAGACCTTCCACGTCCAACAGCGGCGGTACGACATCGCCTGCATCAACATTACGCGACTCCTGAATCGAAAAAGCATCATAGAGATGTAATTTGGCGTAATGAGCCACAACCTGACCTCTTCGTAGCGCCACCAGCATGTTAAACGCCCGTCCCGGCAGCGAGGGAACATGAATCGTCAGGATCGTTGTCATCTCATTCTGCACGCTTTCTCGCAGTAATCGCGTCAGAAATCCCCCTTCCAGCCATTGAGCAGATTTCACTGACAGGTCAGGGTCAAGATCGTCACGGGCCAGCAACGCTTCGGGTAAGACCAACAATGAGACGCCCTCGCCCGCGGCCTGGGACATCAATGATACGCACGTTTCGGCATTTTTCTCCCATGAGGGACCCACGGCGAATTGCCCTGCAGCAACGAACATACTCCCTCCTGAAAAAACGGTTAGGCTCGCCAATAATGATTATTCAGCGTTACACTCACACTATATACAATCAAATAGCAGGATTATGCAGTGTCACAACTCCTTTTAGCGGTTTTTATTGGCGGTGGTACAGGTAGCGTAGCCAGATGGCTGTTGAGTATGCGATTTAACCCCCTTCATCAAGCGATTCCCTTCGGCACGCTGGCTGCAAACTTAATTGGGGCGTTTATCATTGGTATGGGGCTGGCGTGGTTCAATCGCATGACCCACATTGACCCACTGTGGAAGGTATTGATTACGACAGGCTTTTGCGGCGGGCTGACCACCTTCTCAACATTCTCCGCAGAGGTAGTGTTTTTACTGCAAGACGGACGTTTTGGCTGGGCAATGGTGAACGTACTGATCAATCTGTTGGGGTCTTTTGCGATGACCGCCCTGGCGTTCTGGCTGGTTTCCGCTTCTTCGGCACACTGAAGATAAAAAAACCCGCAATTAAGCGGGTTTTGAATTCTTGCTGTCGTATGCTTACAGAGCGGTTACGTTTGCAGCAGAAGGGCCTTTGGCACCGTTAGTGATTTCGAACTCTACACGCTGACCTTCAGCCAGAGTTTTAAAACCATTGGTCTGGATTGCAGAGAAGTGTACGAACACATCTTTGCTGCCATCTTCCGGAGTAATGAAACCGAATCCTTTGGACTCATTAAACCACTTAACGTTACCTTTAATCTTAGACATCAAAATTACCTTTACATGAAAAATAGACACAAATGCTGTGTCGGGTATCAGTACAACAATTGTGGTGGACTTTGTCCAGTCGAACTTTGCCAAAAAGTGATAAATGTCGCGTTATTTTTGCAGCAACGTTCGTAACTAATTGTTTTTTAATAGTTTATGCTTAGCTACATAACAATACACATCGTTCATCAAAACTGGAAACGCATCCAGGCAAAATAGACATTCCCGTTATTATACGTACCGGGTATGTAGGTCATCTGAAATGTTGCCGGACCATAACCTATCGATGCCAGTGGCAGTATCACCGGCACAGGAATGTAGTTCCAGTTATCACGCGCGGTGAAACCAGCGGTAAAGCCCAGACCAGTATGGAAGTTATCATCGGCCAGCGGGCGCCAGGTTTTTTCCCAGCCATATCCTCCGATGGGTTCCCACTTATTGTAGGAATCCTTAAAGGCCATAATATACAGCCCGTGCCAGTTGCCTTTATCATCCCAACGGGACTGACCAAATCCCGCTCCCCAGGGGCGTTCATTGTAACGATCTGTTTTATCTTTATCGTAGGCAAATCGCGCATGCCAGGTAATGGCGGGCACGTACAGGTCATAATGCTCCGGCTGCTGCCAGGTTTCGCTGACATTATCTGTGAAGGTATCAAACCAACCTTTATCTTCAGCGGTGGCCTGTGGAATAACAGCCAACTGAATAAAAATAAATGAAATAAACAGGAAATAGCGCTTCGCGACAATCACAACGTAATTACCATTCTGGGGTTCTGCATTAATTGTAGCAAAGCCATCCTTAATGTTAACTTAACGAAAATGCTTAGGGTTAAAAATCAGAATATTCCCTTCGTATGCGCGTAGTTTATTTCCCTTATATTTCCTGAGCCTTATCTGAAACGGTCATTACTCTATTAATATCAATAAATTGTGCATTTTGCATGCAAAAGTTAAATAAATTAACAATTAGAAAACAAAATAAGATCAATTCAATGTCAAATCCCACACAACCACAGACGACTTCACACTTTTTGATTGCAGCATTCCCGGTTCATCCGCTATGTTGAAAAAATGGCTCAGCCATTGGTTTAATCCGTATTTTTATTGATTTCAATCAGCGAGGGTTATCCGTTTATTAGGCACATTCTCTCACCGTTTTATGCTTTTTTTAGTTTTTTTACTTTCTGGGCGTCAATGTGACAGGGGAAATAATGTTGACATTTATAGAACTCCTTATCGGAGTTATGGTTATTGTGGGTGTAGCGCGCTACATCATTAAAGGTTATTCCGCGACCGGCGTACTGTTTGTCGGTGGCCTGGTTTTACTGATTATTAGCGCCCTGATGGGTCATAAAGTTTTGCCTGGTAGTGCCGAAAGCACAGGCTACACAGCAACAGACATCGTTGAATACATTAAAATTTTGCTGATGAGCCGCGGTGGCGATCTCGGCATGATGATCATGATGCTGTGTGGTTTTGCCGCCTACATGACGCATATTGGTGCAAACGATATGGTGGTTAAACTGGCTTCCAAACCACTGCAATATATCAACTCACCCTATGTGTTAATGATTGCCGCCTACTTTGTCGCCTGCCTGATGTCACTGGCGGTTTCTTCAGCGACGGGGCTGGGCGTACTGCTGATGGCAACCCTCTTTCCGGTCATGGTTAACGTGGGTATCAGCCGTGGTGCTGCGGCGGCCATTTGCGCCTCCCCTGCCGCCATCATTCTATCCCCCACTTCTGGTGATGTGGTTCTCGCCGCCAAAGCCGCAGAAATGCCGTTGATCGACTTCGCATTTAAAACCACGCTGCCGATTTCCATTGCCGCCATTATCGGCATGGCGATTGCCCACTTTTTCTGGCAGCGCTATCTGGACAAAAAAGAGAACGTTTCTCACGAAATGTTAGACGTGGCCGAAATCACCACCACCGCGCCATCGTTTTACGCCATCCTGCCGTTTACTCCGATTGTCGGGGTTCTCATTTTTGATGGTAAGTGGGGACCGCAACTGCACATCATTACCATTCTGGTGCTGTGCATGCTTACTGCCGCAGTGTTGGAGTTTGTCCGCGGGTTCAATACCCAGAAGGTTTTCTCAGGTCTGGAAGTGGCCTACCGCGGCATGGCTGATGCCTTTGCTAACGTGGTAATGCTGTTAGTTGCCGCCGGAGTTTTCGCCCAGGGTCTGAGCACTATCGGCTTTATTCAGAGCCTGATCTCGATCGCCACCTCGTTTGGCTCCGCAAGCATTATTCTGATGCTGGTGCTGGTTATTCTGACCATGCTGGCAGCAATGACCACCGGCTCCGGTAATGCCCCGTTCTATGCCTTCGTTGAGATGATCCCAAAACTGGCGCACTCTTCAGGCATTAACCCCGCTTACCTCTCCATCCCGATGCTGCAAGCGTCGAACCTGGGGCGTACGATCTCCCCGGTCTCTGGTGTGGTCGTTGCCGTTGCGGGTATGGCGAAGATTTCACCGTTTGAAGTGGTCAAGCGCACGTCTGTGCCGGTGATGGTCGGGCTACTGATTGTCATTATCGCCACGGAAGTGATGGTGCCCGCTACAACCGCCGTGATTGGAGGTTGATAGCGAACAAAATGTAGGCCGGATCAGGCGGTTACGCCGCCATCCGGCATTGCAACCGCACGTTGCCGGATGGCGATGCTAAAGCATCTTATCCGGCCTACGTCAGAAATCTGCATTTAGCCGCCGTGGTAAATACGCTGCGGCCGCCCAACTTTCCCGTGGATAATCTCCGCAATAATCAAATGCCGGCTGGCACAGTACTCCAGATAACGCCTGGAGGTTGTGCGGCTGATGGTCAACGCCTGTGCAATGGTCTCCGCAGTATGGTGTACCGTCGGATCGGCGAATAATTTCAGCACCGCATTCAGCGTTAGCGCATCAATACCCGTAGGCAAATCCCCTTTTGGTTCACCCCGCGCATAAGCGTTAAACATTTCATCAATCTGCTTTTGACTGGCACTGTCGTTACCCGCCAGCATGCGTCTGCGCTGCTGATAACGCGTCAGCGTCTGCCCCAGTCGCTCGTAGGCAATCGGTTTGACCAGATAATCAAACGCCCCGCCGCGCACCGCCTCTGACACCGTATCCATGTCACTGGCAGCCGTAGTAAACACCACGCCGCCAGGGTAGCGTGCCTGAGTCAACTCATGTAGAAGGGTAATGCCCTTACCGTCCGGTAAATAGTTATCCAGAAGAATCAGACCGGGCTTAAAACGCGCGATCATCATCCGCGCCTGCTCCAGGTTCCCCGCCAACCAAATCTGGCTGAAACCGGGTATATGGCGGATATATTCAGCATGCATCTCCGCCAGCAGCGTTTCATCCTCAACGATCAATAGCGTTAATGGTTCCGTCATCGTTTTTTTTCACTTTCGGAAGAAATAGAGAAAATAAAGTGCCGCAGGGGGTGTTATCTTCAAGCGTAATAACCCCATCACAGCGCCTCACATAACTTGCAATCAGATACAAACCGATGCCATGTTCACCTGGTTCATCGGTACGGGTGCTCACACCCTGTTCAAATATTTTTTCACGTAACGCTTCCGGTACGCCACACCCTTGGTCGGCAACTTCAATGATGACCTCATCCCCTTCATCACTCAGAAACAGTTCAACAACCTTATTCCCTTGCTGGGTACGTAAACTGGCCTCAAATGCATTATCAAGCAGATTGCCAACAATTGCTGCAAACTCTGTGCTATCCAGCCCTTCGGGAAGTTGATGAAGTTGACTTCCGGGAACAATCGTCATTTTGAGCCCCAATTCCCGCGCACGCTGGACTTTACCAAACAGCAGACCGGCAACCTGGCGATCGGCAAAGGCACCGCGCAGGTCATCAATCAGCTGCTGCTGGGCTTGGGATTCCCCCTGCACCATCTCAAGCACGCGATCGTATTCTTTCATTTGCAGCAGGCCATTAATGGTCGACATCCAGTTCAGATGTTCATGACGCAGTGTTCTCAGGCTCTCAACATATTGTTTGATTTGTGTCAGCTGGGCATTGAGGGTGGCTATTTCATCTTTGCTACGAAAACTGATAATCGCCCCGAGTAATTCATCGCCGGAACGAATAGCCTCACGGTTGGCGATAACGCTTAGCCCGTTAAAATTCACCATCGCATCCTGACGTTGCTCCGCAATCTGCTGAGTAAAAAAGTCCGACGGATTAACAACCTCATCAATGGTTTTCCCCAACCACTGCCGCCCTGGCGACGGAAGCCCCAGCATTTTTCGCGCACTGCGATTGATAGCAGTTATGCACCCGTCCAGGTCAACGGCAATCAAGCCTTCGTATACCGAGCTAAATAACGCGTCCTGTTGGCGCACCACGCGGGCAATTTGTTTGGGCTCCATTCCCAGCATCTGGCGGCGAATATGGGCGGCAAAAAACCAGGAGAGCAGCATCAGTAACAACAGCAGCAGAAGAAACACACCCGCCATCGGCAGTAAAAAATCCGATCGCCAACTGTCGATTTTACTGATCAAATAACCTATCGAAACCACGCCAATAATCTTGCCATCATCATCAAAAATGGGCGTTTTAGCGCGCATTGCCAACCCAATAGATCCCGTCCCGGTAATAAAGTAGCTTTCCCCATTTGCCAACGCACCGGGCTTGGTGAACTGCATTGGGTAGCCAATTTTTTGCGGATTCGGATGGTAGAGACGAATAGAGTTCTCATCACCGATCACCACATAATCGAAATCAGTCCCGCTCTGAAGCTTGTCGGCAATGGTCGCCAGACGCGTGTAATCGCGATGCTTCACCGCAGTGATGATACTGTCGTTAGAGGCGATGATTTTCGCCTGGTTCATTGCCATATCACGGACGTGCGTTGTCAGGTAGTCTTCAAAACTGGCGGTGAAGTATTTCGCCAGCGCGGCGATGATAAAAATGGAAACGACCAGGATCAGCAGGAAAATACGCAATGGAAACGCCAGTCTGCGGAAAAAAGAAAACCGTGTTTTATTTTTATGTTGTGACATAATTTTTCCTCAACGACGTTAACCGCAACTTATTTTTTTGTATTTGTAATGAAAATGTTTTATTTACAAGTCACGGCATAAAATAGGATCGTTACAGATTCCCCACCTTAAATCAATTAAACAAATTAAAACCACGCGCTATTTCAGAGTTAAATTAATTAAAAAACTTAAAACCATAAAACACATAAAAACCTTCTAACGTATTGTGAAATAAATCAAAATTTACCTCTAAAATACCCCTTACGATGTATGCAGTAGGGAAAAAAAGAAATACTCCGTAATAAAAAAACCTTCCCTTCATTTGCAAACAAAACGTTATCAGGTTGCTAAGCCTGGCAACAAAACCCAAAAGCCAGTAACAAATATACCATCAGGACACTTTTTACTATGTTCGGTAATAATATATTCTCGCACGTGAAGCGCTCAGAAAATAAAAAGATGGCGGCTATCGCTCAATTTCTGAAAGAGAATGATTTGAGCGTGGATACGACCGTTGAAATATTTATCACCGTCACCCGTGATGACCGCCTGATTGCCTGCGGCGGTATTGCCGGAAATATCATTAAATGCGTGGCTATCAGCGAAACCGTGCGCGGCGAAGGCTTAGCCCTGACCCTCGCCACTGAGCTGATCAATCTCGCGTATGAGCGTCACTGTACGCATCTCTTCATTTATACCAAAACCGAATACGAAGCGCTGTTTAAGCAGTGTGGCTTCTCTACGCTGACCAGCGTACCGGGCATTATGGTACTGATGGAAAACAGCACCACGCGTCTGAAGCGTTACGCCGAATCGCTGACAAAACAGCGTCGCGAAGGAAAAAAAATTGGCTGTATCGTCATGAACGCCAACCCTTTTACCAACGGTCATCGTTTTCTGATCCAACAGGCAGCGGCACAGTGCGACTGGCTACATCTGTTTCTGGTAAAAGAAGACACCTCACGCTTTCCGTATGAAGACCGTCTGGATCTGGTACTTAAGGGAACAAAAGATATTCCGCATTTAACCGTGCATCGCGGATCGGAATACATCATTTCTCGCGCCACGTTCCCGTGCTACTTCATTAAAGAGCAGAGCGTCATTAACCACTGCTACACCGAAATAGACCTGAAAATCTTCCGCCAGTATCTGGCCCCGGCACTTGGCGTCACGCACCGCTTCGTCGGTACCGAACCGTATTGCACCGTCACCTCCCAGTACAACAATGACATGCGCTACTGGCTGGAGACCCCAACGCTCCCCGCCCCACCGATTGAACTGGTGGAAATTGAGCGGCTGTGCTTCCAGGAGATGCCGATTTCCGCCTCCTGGGTACGCAAGCTGCTGGTTAAAAAAGATCTCACGGCTATCGCCCCTCTGGTTCCTGAAGCCACGTTGCACTACCTGCAAAACATGCTTGAGAGAACCTCGCCAGGCGCGGTAGTCCGCCAAAATACCCCCGCATTAGCAACAGGTGAAAAATGAAAATAAAGCAGGCAGCCGTCGCAGGCACTCTCGAGTCCGGTGATGTGATGATTCGCATCGCCCCGCTCGATACGCAGGATATCGACCTGCAGGTTAACAGTAGCGTTGAAAAACAATTTGGTGATGCCATTCGCACCACCATCCTCGACGTTCTGTCCCGCTACAACGTACGCGGCGTGCAATTAAATGTTGATGATAAAGGCGCACTGGACTGCATTTTACGTGCGCGACTGGAAGCATTACTGGCCCGCGCCAGCGGCATTCCGGCACTGCCATGGGAGGATTGCCAGTGATTTCTGAATCTTTGCAACAACGTAAATCCCGCACACGCCGTAGCATGCTGTTCGTACCGGGCGCCAATGCCGCAATGATCAGCAACTCGTTTATCTACCCGGCAGATGCGCTGATGTTCGACCTGGAAGACTCCGTCGCACTGCGCGAGAAAGATACCGCGCGTCGTCTGGTGTACCACGCGCTGCAGCACCCGCTGTATCA
The DNA here is from genome assembly GCF_024809055.1 of Citrobacter sp. JUb117. NCBI lineage: Bacteria > Pseudomonadati > Pseudomonadota > Gammaproteobacteria > Enterobacterales > Enterobacteriaceae > Citrobacter > Citrobacter sp. JUb117. Next base: position 103,845 of record NZ_JANUFB010000001.1, on the reverse strand, counting down.
CGACGTTGAAACCATTGTTCGCGTAAATGCCCTCGATTCTGAATGGGGTATCAATGACCTCGAAGCGGTCGTTCGCGGTGGCGCTGACATCGTGCGTTTACCTAAAACGGATACTGCGCAGGATGTTATCGACATCGAAAGCGAAATTCTGCGTATCGAAAACGCCTGCGGTCGCGAACCTGGCAGCACCGGTCTGCTCGCTGCTATTGAATCACCGCTGGGCATCACCCGCGCCGTTGAAATCGCTCACGCCTCTGAACGTCTGATCGGTATTGCCTTGGGTGCAGAAGATTACGTGCGTAACCTGCGCACCGAGCGTTCGCCGGAAGGCACCGAACTGCTGTTTGCCCGCTGCTCTATTTTGCAGGCGGCACGCTCTGCGGGCATTCAGGCATTTGACACCGTTTATTCCGATGCCAATAACGAAGCCGGTTTCCTGCATGAAGCCGCACACATCAAGCAGTTGGGTTTTGACGGTAAATCGCTCATCAACCCGCGTCAGATCGACCTCCTGCACAACCTGTATGCGCCAACGCGCAAAGAACTGGCGCACGCCCGTCTGGTTGTAGAAGCCGCTGAAGCCGCCGCTCGCGAAGGCCGTGGCGTTGTCTCCCTTAACGGCAAGATGGTCGACAGCCCGGTTATCGAGCGCGCCCTTCTGGTTATCTCCCGTGCAGAACTTTCCGGCATTCGCGAAGAATAAGGCAAAAAAATGACGCAGAAAATCGAACAGTCTCAACGACAGGATCGCGTGGCGACCTGGAGCCGTCATGCTGAAAGCGACCTTTCCGCTTTCCACAGCAGCGCAAAAGTCGCTTTACAGGCGCAAAAAACCCGCGACAAAAAACTGTGCGCTAACCTGGAAGACGCTATTCGCCGTTCAGGTTTACAGGATGGAATGACCATCTCTTTCCACCACGCTTTCCGCGGTGGCGACCTGACCATTAACCTGGTGATGGATACCATTGCCGCCATGGGCTTTAAAAACCTGACGCTGGCGTCCAGCTCCCTGAGCGACTGTCACGCTCCGCTGGTGGAACACATTCGTCAGGGCGTCGTCAGCCGCATTTATACTTCCGGTCTGCGTGGTCCGCTGGCGGAAGAGATCTCCCGCGGTTTACTGGCTGAACCTGTGCAGGTCCACTCTCACGGCGGTCGCGTACACCTGGTACAAAGCGGTGAGTTAAGCATTGACGTCGCCTTCCTCGGCGTACCGTCCTGCGACCAGTTTGGTAATGCTAACGGCTACACCGGTAAAGCCTGCTGTGGCTCACTCGGCTACGCCCGTGTCGATGCCGATAACGCTAAACAGGTGGTCCTGCTGACCGAACAACTGCTGAGCTACCCGCATAATCCGGCCAGTATCACCCAGGATCAGGTGGATCTGATCGTGCAGATCGAGCAGGTCGGTGATGCGGACAAAATTGGCGCTGATGCAACCCGCATGACGACCAACCCGCGTGAGCTGCTGATCGCCCGCAGCGCGGCAGAGGTGATTGCCAATTCCGGTTACTTCAATGAGGGCTTCTCTTTGCAGACCGGTACCGGTGGCGCCTCGCTGGCCGTAACCCGCTTCCTGGAAGACAAAATGCGCAGCCGCGACATCCGCGCCGACTTCGCACTGGGCGGCATCACTGCCACCATCGTTGACCTGCATGAAAAAGGGTTAATCCGCAAACTGCTGGATGTACAGAGCTTCGACAGTGCCGCCGCAAAATCCCTGGCCCGCAATCCAAACCATATTGAGATCAGCGCTAACCAGTACGCTAACTGGGGTTCGAAAGGCGCATCGGTTGACCGTCTGGATGTCGTGGTGCTGAGCGCACTGGAAGTGGATACAAACTTCAACGTCAACGTGCTGACCGGCTCCGACGGTGTGCTGCGCGGCGCATCCGGTGGCCACTGCGATACCGCTGTCGGTGCTGCACTGTCGATTATCGTCGCCCCATTGGTTCGCGGTCGCATCCCGACGCTGGTTGATAACGTGCTGACCTGCGTCACCCCTGGCTCCAGCATTGACATCCTGGTCACTGACCACGGTATCGCCGTCAACCCTGCACGCCCTGAACTGGCAGAACGTTTGCAGGAAGCGGGGATGAAAGTGGTGTCTATTGAATGGCTGCGCGAGCGTGCACAGCAGCTTACCGGCCAGCCACGCGCCATCGAATTCACCGACCGGGTGATTGCCGTTGTGCGTTACCGCGATGGTTCGGTGATTGACGTTGTGCATCAGGTGAAGGAATAAGCCATGCGCCTGCTCCCTGAACATGCCACCTGCCACGCGGTTTCTATTCCCGAGCTGCTCGCCAGCCGCGATGAGAGACAAGCACGGCAGCATGCCTGGCTCACCCGCCACTGCGCGCCACTGGTCTCTTTTACCGTGGTCGCACCGGGTCCGATTAAAGACAGCGAACTCACTCGTCGCATTTTTAATCACGGTATCACTGCCTTGCTCACGCTGGCGGAAAAATCGGGCTGGATAGTCAGGGAGCAATCTACGCGGGTTTCTGCCAGCGGGCCGGAAGGTCTGTTGTCTATAGAGGCCCCGGCACACGACCTCAAGCTCGCCACCATAGAGCTTGAGCATTCACACCCGCTGGGACGGTTATGGGACCTCGATGTCCTGACTCCGGAAGGAGAAATCCTGTCTCGCCGTCATTTCACGCTCCCTGCCCGCCGCTGCCTGCTGTGCGAGCAAAGCGCAGCCGACTGCGCGCGGGGTAAAACCCACACGCTTTCCGAGTTACTTATTCGCATGGAGGAACTGCTGCATGATGCCGATTCCCGCAACATCGACTAAATCCGCCGTTCTTCCTCAGGATTTACCAGAAGCGTACGCGACGCTCGCGTGGCGTGCCATGCTGACGGAAGTCAACCTGTCTCCCAAACCCGGTCTGGTGGATCGTATTAACAACGGCGCGCACAAAGACATGGCGCTGGATGACTTTCACCGCAGCGCCGAGGCGATCCACGCCTGGCTGCCGCGTTTCGTCGAATACGGGGCCTTCAGCGCGCAACTGGTACCTGAAGATGTGCTGAAAGGACTGCGTCCGGTGGGGATGGCCTGCGAGGCCGAGATGTTTCGCGCCACTGCCGGGGTGAACACCCATAAAGGCAGTATCTTTTCGCTGGGATTGCTGTGCGCCGCCATTGGTCGCCTGCACCAGCTCAGCCAGACCGTCACACCTGAAACCATTTGCTCTACAGCAGCAGCCTTTTGCCGCGGCCTGACCGAGCGCGAACTGCGCCAGAACAATCAACAACTCACGGCTGGCCAACGTCTGTATCAACAACTGGGATTAACCGGGGCTCGCGGTGAAGCCGAAGCGGGCTATCCATTAGTGATCCACCACGCGTTACCGCACTACCGCGCGTTGCTGGCTCAGGGTCGCGATCCTGAACTGGCATTGCTCGATACCTTACTGCTGCTTATGGCAATCAACGGCGATACCAACGTAGCTTCCCGCGGTGGCGCTGAAGGTCTGCGCTGGTTACAGCAGCAATCTGCCACATTATTGCAGCAAGGGGGAATTCGCACCCCCGCCGATCTCAATTACCTGCACCAGTTCGATCAACAGTGCATTGAACGCAACCTCAGTCCCGGGGGCTGTGCCGATCTGCTGATTGTCACCTGGTTCTTAGCTCAGATTTCACAAGTTCATCATTATCACCATTAAAGATCCTTTCCGGAGAATCATTCATGTCTTTATCAAAAGATAGTATATGGAAGTTACTGGCCCCGCTGGTCGTCATGGGTGTCATGTTTCTTATCCCCGTCCCTGATGGAATGCCCCCGCAGGCCTGGCACTACTTTGCCGTGTTTGTTGCCATGATTGTCGGTATGATCCTCGAGCCAATCCCGGCAACAGCGATCAGCTTTATCGCCGTGACAATTTGCGTTATCGGCAGCAACTACCTGCTGTTTGATGCCACAGAACTGGCGGACCCCACCTTTCACGCCGGCAAACAGGCGCTGAAGTGGGGTCTGGCTGGCTTCTCCAGCACCACCGTCTGGTTGGTGTTTGGTGCGTTCATCTTCGCACTGGGTTATGAAGTCACCGGTCTGGGTCGTCGTATCGCGCTGTTCCTGGTGAAGTTCATGGGGAAACGTACCCTGACACTGGGCTATGCGATTGTTATAATCGACATCCTGCTGGCGCCATTTACACCGTCGAACACCGCGCGTACCGGTGGTACCGTTTTCCCGGTTATCAAGAACCTGCCGCCGCTGTTTAAATCATTCCCTAACGATCCATCAGCACGCCGTATCGGCGGTTATCTGATGTGGATGATGGTGATCAGTACCAGCCTGAGTTCCTCTATGTTCGTTACCGGCGCTGCGCCAAACGTACTGGGTCTGGAATTCGTTAACAAAATTGCCGGTATTCAGATCAGCTGGCTGCAATGGTTCCTCAGCTTCCTGCCAGTCGGTATTATTTTGCTGATCGTTGCGCCGTGGTTATCCTACGTTCTGTACAAACCCGAAGTCACTCACAGTGCAGAAGTTGCCGCATGGGCCGGTGACGAACTGAAAACCATGGGTAAACTGACCCGTAAAGAGATGACCCTGATCGGTCTGGTGCTGCTGAGCCTGGGTCTGTGGGTATTCGGCGGCAAGCTGATTGATGCCACCGCCGTGGGTCTGCTGGCGGTTTCTCTGATGTTGGCTCTGCACGTGGTACCGTGGAAAGACATCACCCGCTATAACAGCGCATGGAACACGCTGGTCAACCTTGCCACCCTGGTGGTAATGGCCAACGGCTTAACCCGTTCCGGTTTTATCGACTGGTTCGCTAACACCATGAGCTCACACCTGGAAGGCTTCTCGCCTAACGCGACCGTGATCGTGCTGGTGCTGGTGTTCTACTTTGCTCACTACCTGTTTGCCAGCCTGTCTGCGCATACCGCGACCATGCTGCCAGTAATTCTGGCGGTCGGTAAAGGGATCCCGGGCGTGCCAATGGAGCATCTGTGTATTCTGCTGGTGCTGTCCATCGGTATCATGGGTTGTCTGACACCGTATGCCACCGGCCCTGGCGTGATCATCTACGGCTGTGGTTATGTGAAGTCCAAAGACTACTGGCGTCTGGGCGCCATCTTCGGCGTTATCTATATCGCCATGCTTCTGCTGGTCGGCTGGCCGATTCTGGCAATGTGGAGCTAATCGTACTTCTTAGTCCTTAGCAAAAACGCGTAACGAAAATGATGCCGCTCAGCTAAACCTGAGCGGCTTTTTTTATGATTTAATAGATGACATTCAGAAATTATATAAGTATCCGAATTCATCATGACATCGACATGGCGTTATTGCTCTTTGCTGACGGCACTTCTGCTGCCGGTTTCTGCGGCCCAGGCCGAACAACTTCAGGCAAAACAGTACGGTGACTTTGATCGCTATGTGCTGGCGCTCTCCTGGCAAACCGGTTTTTGTCAGAGCCAACACGAACGTAATCGTCAGGAACCCGACGAATGCCGCCTGCAAAAAGAAACCGCAAATAAAGCAGATTTCCTGACCGTTCACGGTCTGTGGCCTGGCCTGCCAAAATCGATTGCTGCCCGCGGTGTAGATAATCGTCGGTGGATGCGCTTTGGCTGCGCCACACGCCCTATACCAAACCTGCCGGAGGCTCGTGCCAGTCGCAAATGCGCCGCGCCAGAAACGGGGCTTTCGCTGGAAAGCGCCGCAAAACTGAGCGCTGTGATGCCCGGCGCTGGCGGAACATCGTGTCTCGAACGTTACGAATATGCCAAGCACGGCGCCTGTTTTGGTTTCGATCCTGACGCGTACTTTGGCACTATGGTGCGAATGAATAGCGAGATAAAAAATACCGAACTCGGCAAATTTATTGCCGACAATTACGGAAAAACCGTCAGCCGCAACGCATTTGACGCCGCCGTCGCGAAAACCTGGGGTAAAGAAAGCGTGAAGGCAGTGAAGTTAAGCTGTCACGGTAATCCGGCCTACCTGACTGAAATCCAGTTTACGCTCAAGGCAGCCACCATTAATGCCCCGCTTTCCGCAGCATCGTTCCTGCCGCAAGCGCATCCTGGAAACTGCGGCAAGCAGTTTATCCTCGACAAAGTCGGTTATTGATCGCCTGAATGTGAACTAAATCACTTCAAACCTGGGGTAAGTCTCAGTATCATCATAAAAGCTAAACCCTTGCCGCCTGACGGTGAGGGTTTTCTTTTGGGATTATTTACCTGCGCACCCGCAGTATCGACGACATGGAGTAATAAATGTCCAGACCAACTATCATCATTAACGACCTCGATGCTGAGCGCATTGACCGCCTGTTGGAGCAACCTGCGTTTGCGGGTTTACCGATTGCTGACGCCTTAAACGCCGAGCTGGATCGCGCCCAAATGTGTTCTCCAGAAACCATGCCGCACGATGTCGTCACCATGAACAGCCGCGTGAAATTCCGCAATCTGAGCGATGGTGAAGTCCGAGTGCGTACCCTGGTGTATCCGGCCACGATGACCGACAGCAGTACTCAACTGTCGGTGATGGCCCCGGTAGGTGCTGCCCTTCTGGGTCTGCGCGTTGGCGACACGATCCACTGGGAACTACCAGGTGGTACATCAACCCATCTCGAAGTCATCGAACTTGAGTACCAGCCTGAAGCTGCGGGCGACTACCTGCGCTAACTCTGTTATAGCAAAGCTACTCGCTTTATCTTACAGGGGATGCTTACGCATCCTCTTTCCGATGATATCCCCGCCCCTCATTGACATTATTGCTGCTTTCCCTTTCCTGCTCGCAAAACATAAATCTGTGTCGTGACTGACAGAATCATTTTTAATACTATGCTGTTATGTGTTCATGTAATGACAAGGAGAATGTTTATGTACAACACAATCATAATGCCTGTTGATGTATTCGAAATGGAACTGAGCGACAAGGCTGTTCGCCATGCAGAATTTCTGGCACAGGAAAATGGGATTATCCATCTTCTGCATGTGCTTCCTGGCTCCGCCAGCCTGAGCCTGCATCGTTTTGCTGCTGACGTTCGCCGTTTTGAGGAACATCTGCAGCACGAAGCGGAAACCCGCCTGCAAACGATGGTCGGTCACTTCAGTATTGATCCTTCTCGCATCAAACAGCACGTTCGCTTTGGTAGCGTACGTGATGTAGTCAACGAGTTGGGCGAAGAGCTGAACGCCGATGTGGTGGTCATTGGATCGCGCAACCCATCAATCAGCACCCATCTGCTGGGTTCTAACGCCTCCAGCGTAGTCCGCCACGCCACCCTGCCGGTGCTGGTCGTTCGTTAAAAAAAGGGGCTACCTTTCGGTAGCCCCTTTTTATTCCGCATCGATGTTATTTCACCGAATCGGTAAGCCTGAAACGCGTTTGCGACCTCAGGCATTTTCCTTCTTTTGCAGGTGAGTCTTACTTTCTTTCTTATTGTACGGTGGAGCGAATCAGGTAATCAAAGGCGCTCAGTGAGGCTTTTGCACCTTCGCCGGTAGCTATGATTATCTGTTTGTACGGCACGGTGGTGCAGTCACCCGCAGCGAAAACCCCTTTCACGCTGGTTTCACATTTGGCATCAATAATAATTTCGCCCATGCGATTACGCTCAACGGCACCTTCCAGCCAGTTGGTGTTTGGCAGCAGGCCAATCTGCACAAAAATACCCGCCAGTTCCACATTGTGGACGTCGCCGCTGACGCGATCGCGGTATTCCAGACCGGTCACCTTGCTACCGTCACCCTTCACTTCAGTAGTTTGCGCATTCAGAATAATGTCGACGTTTTTCAGGCTACGCACTTTATTTTGCAGAACCTGATCAGCCTTCATTTCCGGCGCAAACTCAAGCAGCGTCACATGTTCAACTATACCGGCCAGATCAATAGCCGCTTCAACGCCCGAGTTACCGCCGCCAATCACCGCCACGCGTTTGCCTTTAAACAGTGGGCCATCACAGTGCGGGCAATAGGTTACGCCTTTGGTCCGATACTTATCTTCGCCCGGTACGTTCATGTTGCGCCATTTGGCACCGGTGGCAATAATAATGCTGCGTGCTTTTAGCACCGCGCCGGAGGCCGTTTCAATCTGGTGCAAGCCGCCTTCCTGCGCAGCAGGAACCAACTTGCTGGCGCTCTGGCTATCAATCACATCAACATCATAGTCATCAACATGTGCTTTCAGCGCGCCTACCAGTTTTTGACCTTCGGTTTTCGGCACCGAGATATAGTTTTCGATATCAACGGTATCCAGCACCTGACCGCCAAAGCGTTCACCCATCAAGCCGGTACGAATACCTTTACGTGCGGAATACACTGCCGCCGCCGCCCCTGCAGGACCCGAACCGACGATCAGCACATCATAGGCATCACGTTTATTCAGCTCTTCTGCCGCGCGCTTCTCAGCACCGGTATCGACTTTGGCGACGATTTCCGTCAGCGTCATACGCCCCTGACCAAACTCTTTGCCGTTCATATACACGGCCGGAACACCCATCACGTTGCGATCGGTAATCTCATTCTGGAAAGTACCGCCATCAATCGCCGTATGCTTGATACGCGGGTTCAGCACCGACATCAGGTTCAGCGCCTGCACCACGTCAGGACAGTTGTGGCAGGACAGTGAATAATAGGTTTCAAACTCAAAATCGCCATCGAGATCGCGGATCTGCTCCAGCAGAGACTGCGCTTCTTTTGACGGATGACCACCGGTCCACAGCAGCGCCAAAACCAGAGACGTAAACTCGTGGCCCAGTGGAGAACCGGCAAAACGCGGTCCCTGGTGAGAACCTGGATTAGTAATCAGAAACGATGGCTTACGTACTGCCAGCGTGTTGTCTTCTTTAAAGGTTACTTTCTCTGACAGTTCAGCAATTTCAGTTAGCAGTTCCTTGATTTCTGCCGATTTAGCGCTGTCATCCAGCGTAGCAATCAGCTCAACAGGTTTGGTCAGTTTCTCAAGGTAAGCCCTGAGCTGGGTTTTCATATTTGTGTCGAGCATTGTTCTTCCCTCTCTGAAAACATCATCATGCAAGCCGATTTCACGGGACTGCATCAATGCAACTTGCGTCATGATGCTGGAATAAAATGGGCGCGCCTGCGCCCATGACTGACGTAATTTCCTAAGTATTTCGCGTCAGAGCAAGGCGGCTAGCCTGATAATCCCCGGAAGCTCACAGAAGTAAGTGACCGGGGTGAGCAGGCGACGCCAACACGGCGATGACGTGAAAGACGACGGAAATTTAGATTTTACCGACCAGGTCCAGGGACGGCGCTAATGTAGCTTCACCCTCTTTCCACTTCGCCGGGCACACTTCGCCAGGGTGAGAAGCGACATACTGCGCGGCTTTAATTTTACGTAGCAGGTCAGACGCATCGCGGCCGATACCTTCAGCGGTAACTTCGATCGCCTGGATGATACCCTGCGGGTCAACAACGAACGTTGCGCGGTCAGCCAGACCTTCATCTTCACGCATGTTGTCGAAGTTACGGGTCAGGGCGCCAGTCGGGTCACCGATCATCGCGTATTTGATTTTGGCGATGGTGTCAGAGCTGCTGTGCCAGGCTTTGTGCGTAAAGTGGGTATCGGTAGATACAGAGTAAATGTCTACGCCCAGCTTCTGCAGTTCTTCGTAATGGTCTGCCACGTCGCCCAGTTCAGTCGGGCATACGAACGTAAAATCAGCCGGGTAGAAGAAGAAAACACTCCAACGACCTTCGATATCTTTCTCGGTAACTTCGATGAACTCACCGTTTTTGAACGCCTGGTTTTTGAAAGGTTTAATTTTGGTATTAATCAAAGACATCTGTACTTCCTCCGTGTTTTCGTTGAGGGATAAGTTAACGAAAATCTTTCATCAGGGCTAATGCGTTTCCTTTATCAAATCAATAAGCGTTAACTAACAACCGACTCAACAAAATGTTGTGAAACCGTAGCAAAAAGTAAAAAGGCCCCCTTTGCAGGGAGCCCATTACCCGAGTTACCCGCAGATAACTTCAGTGCCAGCGGACTGGCTAAGTGTTGCGCTCTACATTACCTTAACAAAGGTTGTAACAGCGATTGGGATTACATCACCCCACTCAAGAAAGGGCAATCGACAGACCGTCGGTCTTACCTATGGCTGTGATAGGTTTTGCAATTCAGCCCCCTTTCCTTTTGATTTTATAAGGAAAATCAATGTTTAAACGTACATTACTCTTCGCTTTGCTCCCTGCCGTCGTGCACGCCGAAGAACTCCCTGCCCCGGTAAAAGCCATCGAAAAACAGGGCATTACCATCCTCAAGCCGTTTGACGCGCCAGGTGGAATGAAAGGTTACCTGGGAAAATACCAGGATATGGGAGTGACTATCTATGTCACGCCTGACGGGAAACACGCCATTTCCGGCTACATGTATAATGAAAAAGGCGAAAACCTCAGTAATACATTGATAGAAAAAGAAATCTATGCACCTGCAGGCCGTGAAATGTGGCAGCGCATGGAAAAAGCGTCGTGGATTCTGGACGGGAAAAAAGACGCGCCGATTATTGTCTATGTTTTCGCCGATCCCTTCTGCCCATATTGCAAACAATTTTGGCAACAGGCACGTCCATGGGTTGATTCAGGAAAAGTACAACTCCGGACATTGTTGGTCGGCGTAATCAAGCCCGAGAGTCCGGCAACCGCCGCAGCAATTCTGGCCAGCAAAGATCCGGCTAAAACATGGCATGACTATGAGGCCTCTGGCGGTAAACTCACGCTGAAAATGCCAGAGACGCCCCCTTCCGAGCAGCTGAAGGTATTGAATATCAACCAAAAATTGATGGATGACTTGGGCGCTAACGTCACGCCGGCAATCTACTACATGAGCAAAGACAACACATTACAACAGGCCGTCGGGCTGCCGGATAAAGAAAAACTGGACATTATAATGGGTAATAACTAAAACTAATATTATGAGTGATTGTTATCATTCTCATTTCAATCACTCATGATGCATTTTCTACTCGTCAAATTAATACTGACTGTGATACTTTAGTTTAAGTTAACTATTCATTAAGCGTATAAAAGATTCTTAAAATAAATAATTTGCAATTCAAATATATAAAAATGAAATATTTCCACATAAAATAACAATGAGAATATACATATGGCTAACCTCTATGACCTTAAAAAATTCGATCTCAACCTATTGGTTATTTTTGAGTGTATTTATCAACATTTGAGTATCAGTAAGGCCGCCGAAACGCTGTATATCACACCATCCGCCGTAAGTCAGTCGTTGCAAAGACTACGCACACAGTTTAATGACCCTCTATTTATTCGGTCTGGTAAAGGGATCACGCCTACGGTGACAGGCATCAACCTGCACCATCATCTTGAGCAAAATCTTAACAATCTGGAGCAAACGATAAATATCATGCATAGCTCCAGCCTGAAAAAGAAGTTTGTCATTTACTGCCCACAACTTGTTACCGGTTTTAATATAAGAGAGTTAATTCATTATCTGAGAGAGGATGCCGATGTCGAAATTGAACATCATGATATATTAATGTCAGCAGAAACGGCTGAAAACATATTGGCTTATCGCAAAGCAGATCTGGTCGCTACTATTGTACCCGTGCGCAATCGTTCCATTATCTGCGCCCCGTTCAAAACCATCGAAGGTGTATTGGTTTGCAGTAGCAACCACCCCAGAATAAATGCTTCAAGCACACTTAAACAAGTACTGGAAGAACAGTTTACCTCTCTTCTCTCTGAAGAACTGGGTATGAAAGAGTACCAGTCAAAAACTAACGAATTTATGGCCAATCGTAATATAGGGTTTAGCAGCGACTCTCTTATTTCAATTACCAACGTCATTTCCAGCACTGATATCATCGGTATTATTCCCAGAGTCATTTTCGAGCACTACGCACCTATTTTCAATCTAAAAGAAATAGATATTGGTATAAAGATACCGTCAGCCGAACTTTTTCTGATGTATAATCGCGCCTCACTTAACAACAGCGGTTTTGCTGAATATATAAAAAGAATTATACCCGAGAGCGAATGAGCCAACATCGTTTATTTTTTAATTCAATGCATGCGCGATATGAATCAATGGAACCCATACACCAAGTAAATATATTTAAAAAAGTTGCGTGACCCGTAAATTAGCATATCTTATTGCAACCATTTATTATGTATAAAAATAATAAAGTTACGACCTGAGCTTGATATGTCTGTTTATAAAATACCGCTAAGTAAAAATGTACTTGAAGCCGCTCAGGAGCGCATTACGTGGACGCTGGAAACGCTGCCGCGCATTTGTGTTTCATTATCAGGTGGCAAAGATTCAGGGGTGATGTTGCATCTGACGGCCACACTGGCCCGTCAGATGCATAAAAAAATTCACGTATTATTTATCGACTGGGAGGCCCAGTTTTCCTGCACTATCGACTATGTGCAGGCATTGCGCGAACATTACTCCGACGTTATTGAACGGTTTTATTGGGTCGCCTTGCCGTTAACCACGCAAAATTCACTCTCGCAATTTCAGCCGGAATGGCAGTGCTGGGAGCCGAATACGCAATGGGTTCGTCAACCGCCAGCAGATGCCATTACCGATCCCGAGTTCTTCCATTTCTATCAGACCGGAATGACCTTTGAACAATTCGTTCGCGAGTTCGCTGACTGGTTTTCAGAAAAGCGGCCGGCCGCAATGCTGGTCGGGATCCGTGCCGACGAGTCATATAATCGCTTTGTCGCGATTGCCAATTCACATAAGCAGCGGTTTGCCGATGATAAACCCTGGACCACCGCCGCGCCTGGGGGACATACCTGGTACATTTATCCCATCTATGATTGGAAAACGGCCGATATCTGGACCTGGTTTGCTAAAACCAATATGACATGCAACCCCTTGTATAACCTGATGTACCAGGCCGGTGTCCCGACGAGATACATGCGCATTTGCGAGCCCTTTGGCCCGGAACAACGCCAGGGCCTTTGGCTCTATCACGTTATTGAACCGCAGCGATGGGCAGCCATGTGCGCCCGCGTGAGCGGCGTTAAAAGTGGGGGTATTTATGCCGGTCATGACAACCATTTTTACGGACACCGGAAAATATTAAAACCGGAACATTTAAGCTGGCAAGAGTACGCCATGCTGCTACTAAACAGCATGCCAGAACAGACAGCTGAGCACTATCGCAACAAAATCGCCGTCTATATTCAGTGGTATAAGAAAAAAGGTATGACCGATATCCCGCAAAATCAAGACGGTGATATTGGGTCCAAAGATATCCCCTCATGGCGACGGATCTGCAAAGTCCTGCTGAATAATGATTACTGGTGTCGGGCGCTTTCTTTTAGTCCAACAAAGTCAAAAAGCTACCAACGCTATAACGAACGCATGAAAACAAAACGTCAGGAATGGGGGATTTTATGCAACAACGATTAACACAGGAGCTCCTCGGTTTTCTTTCTGAACTCCCCGAAAAAGAGCGAATTGAGGCCATAAATGAATTCAGAATAGCCATCCACAGCGTCAGTCCTTTTCGCGAAGAGCCGGTAGATTGTGTGTTATGGGTCGAAGGAAATCATATTACGCCTAACGACTACAACCCTAATAACGTGGCGCCGCCGGAGAAAAGACTGCTGCTGAAATCCATCGAGGCAGATGGATTTACCCAACCCATCGTTGTGGTTCACTCAACGGAAGAAGAATATGAAATCATTGATGGTTTTCATCGACATGAATTAGGCAAAAGCAAACCCTCGCTGAGATCCCGACTAAAAGGTTATTTACCCATCACCTGCTTGCAGCGTGAACGCCATGAACGCATGGCGGCAACGATTCGTCACAACCGTGCTCGCGGACGGCATCAAATCCACGCCATGTCTGAAATTGTCCGTGAATTATCACTCCTCGGCTGGAGTGAAGAAAAAATCGGTAAAGACCTCGGGATGGACAGTGATGAGGTATTACGTCTCAAGCAAATCAACGGTCTGCAAGAATTGTTCGCCGACCGCCGATTCTCCAAAGCCTGGACGGTGAAGTAATTACAGCACGGCCAGGCGTTCTGCTGCTGCCAACAGCGTCGATTCCTGCTTGGCAAAACACAGGCGAATCAACTTGTGTGGGAAAGGATCGGCGCAAAAAACCGACAGAGGGATCGCTGCTACCCCCACCTCTTTGGTCAGCCACTGGCAAAACGCCACATCATCGAGATCCGAGACGGCACTGTAATCGATCAGCAAAAAATACGTCCCTTCGCAGGGCAAAATGTCCAAACGACTGTCACGGAGTGCGTTCACCAGCACATCACGTTTTCGCTGATAAAACGCGGGCAGGTCGCGGTAATGCGTTGGGTCGGCCCGCAGCATAGCCGCCAGTGCCAACTGCGCTGGCGTATTGACCGAGAAGGTCAAATACTGGTGTACCTTACGTAATTCGACGCTGATGTTTTTTGGCGCCACACAGTACCCGACCTTCCAGCCGGTCATATGGTAGGTTTTGCCGAATGATGAGACCGCAACCGCACGCTCGCGCAGCTGCGGATGTGCCAGCACGCTGTCATGCCCTTGCGCGGCAAAGCAGATGTGTTCATAGACTTCATCGCTTACCACAAAAATATCGCGTGCTTTAATGGCCTGCCACAGCGCATCAAAGTCTGCTTTTTGCCAGACGGAGGCAGAGGGGTTATGCGGTGTGTTGAGGATCACCAGTCGGGTCCTGTTGCTCAACAACGCGGTAAATGCCTGCCAGTCCACGCGAAAAGATGGCGGCTGCAGCGCGATACGTTTAACCACACCACCAGATAGCGCCACCGCGGGCGCATAGCTGTCATAGCTCGGGTCAAAACAAATCACCTCATCGCCGGGTCGCACTAAGGCCGTAATCGCCGAGTACAATGCTTCCGTCGCTCCCGCCGTCACCGTAACCTCACTGTCAGCATCCGGTTTATAGCCGTATAACTCGGCGGTTTTGTCGGCGATGGCTTCACGCAGCGGCTGCACACCTGTCATGGGGGCATATTGGTTCGCCCCTTGTGCTACATGGTACGCCAGGCGTTCTTGCAGATAGTGTGGGCCGTCAAAATCCGGGAATCCCTGCGACAGGTTAATCGCCTGATGTTCCTGCGCCAGGGCGCTCATTTGCGAGAATATGGTAGTGCCTAAATTGGGGAGTTTGCTTTGCACAATCAGCGAGTTATTACTCATTATTGTTATCCTGACGTGTGATGTTGTGGTTGAAGCCACTATAACACGATGTTAGTATTTGGCAATCAAGACGTTTAGACGTCTATATAAAAATAACCTGCGTGGACAGGACAGCCAAAAGGACAACACAACATGAGTCAGAGCGAAATTCGCGTCGTCGTCGGCCCGGCCAATTACTTTTCCCATACCGGCAGCCTGTCCAGACTGCATGATTTCTTCACCGCCGACATACTGTCGCGCGCCGTCTGGGTGTATGGCGAGCGTGCTATCGCCGCTGCCCGTCCCTATCTGCCTGGCGCATTTAATTGTGACGGGGCAAAGCACCTGCTGTTTACCGGTCATTGCAGCGAAACAGACGTTCAGCAACTGGCAGAAGATGCCGGTGATCACCGCAGCGTGGTGATCGGCGTGGGCGGCGGCACATTACTCGACACCGCCAAAGCGCTGGCCCGTCGCCTCGGTTTGCCTTTCGTGGCGATCCCAACCATTGCCGCGACCTGTGCGGCCTGGACGCCACTCTCCGTGTGGTACAACGATGCCGGTCAGGCGCTGCACTTCGACATTTTCGATGACGCCAACTTTCTGGTGCTGGTGGAGCCGCAGATAATCCTCAATGCACCAGAGGAATACTTACTGGCGGGCATCGGCGACACGCTGGCGAAGTGGTACGAAGCAGTCGTGCTGGCTCCGCAGCCTGAAACGTTGCCGCTGACCGTGCGTCTGGGGATCAACGGCGCGCTGGCTATTCGCGACGTGCTGCTGGAATACAGCGAACAGGCGCTGGCTGATAAAAAGCAGGGGAAACTGAGTCAGGCGTTTTGTGATGTGGTGGATGCAATCATTGCCGGCGGCGGCATGGTGGGCGGTCTGGGCGAGCGTTATACCCGCGTGGCGGCGGCACATTCGGTGCATAACGGTCTGACGGTGCTCCCGCAGACGGAGGCGTTTTTACACGGTACCAAAGTGGCCTACGGCATCCTGGTACAGAGTGCGCTGCTGGGGCAAGACGATGTACTGGCTCAACTCACTTCAGCCTACCAGCGTTTCAATTTACCCACCCGGTTGGCCCAGTTAGACGTGGATATAAATAACCGTGCTGAGATCGATAAGGTGATTGCGCACACGCTGCGCCCGGTGGAATCTATTCACGCACTGCCGGTCACGTTAACGCCAGAAACCCTGCGCGCGGCGTTTGAGAAGGTGGAATCGCTTACGGTGTGAGTGCGATGTGGGTTACCTGATGGTGGGTTGCCTGATGGCGGCTTCGCCTTATCAGGCCTACGCAATGCGGTGTTGTAGGCCGGATAAGCGTCAGCGCCATCCGGCAAAAAATCAACAGCACTTCGCGCCGCCTTTGCCCCCATAGCGCGCATCCTGACGCTCACGGAAGAATTCTTCGTAGGTCATCGGCGCCTGCTCCGGATGCGTGACACGCATATGCTCAACATAGTTGTCATAATCCGGCACACCAATCATCAGGCGGGCGGTTTGACCTAAATACTTCCCGGCTTTTGCGAGTGTTTCAAACATAGTCATTCCCTGTCATGCAAACGCCCTCCCCGCTGCGGAGAGGGCTTGTGGGTTATGAGAATATTAGTGCGCGCCTTTCGCCTGCGCCACGATCTCTTCGACATTCTCTGGCATCGGTTCGTACGGCGTTTCTTTTGACGTCGGTTTGTCCTCTTTCAGCGCAGCCCTCGCCGTTTTAATGGCGAACAGACCCAGAACCACCACCACCACCATGAAGAAGATGGTCAGTCCAGCATCCAGACGGTTGTTAAACACCAATTGTGAAAGCTGCGACTGGGTGTATTGCGCCGGAATGTTACCGCTGTCGATCATCGCCTGGAACTTGTTGGCGATCGCCAGGAAGCCAATTTTGGTATCCGGGCTAAACGCTTTCTGCCAGCCGGCGGTCAGAGTACAAATCAGCAGCCAGGCGGTTGGCACCAGCGCCACCCATGCGTAGCGCTGACGTTTCATCTTGAACAGTACCACCGCACACAGCATCAGCGCCATGCCAGCCAGCATCTGGTTGGCGATACCAAACAGCGGCCACAGGGTGTTGATACCGCCTAATGGATCCACCACGCCCTGGTGCAGGAAGTAACCCCAGGCCAGCACGCACAGCGCCGTTGCCAACAGGTTCGCAGGCAGTGAATCAGTACGCTTCAGGCCTGGTGACACCACGCCCAACAGGTCCTGCAACATAAAGCGTGCAGCACGTGTACCAGCATCGACCGCGGTCAGAATAAACAGGGCTTCGAACAGAATAGCGAAGTGATACCAGAACGACACATCCATCATGCCACCCAGCGCACCGTGCAGAATGTACGCCATCCCTACCGCCAGCGTAGGCGCACCGCCCGCACGAGAAATAATGGATTGCTCGCCCACTTCGTTAGCGATTTGATGCAGGGTATCCGGGGTAATGGCAAAGCCCCAGCTACTGACCACCTGCGCCGCAGAAGCGACCACATCCACCGTGCCTGCAGGTGCCAGCACCGCCATCGGGCTGTTCATCGCAAAGTACACGCCCGGATCGATAATACACGCAGAGACCAGCGCCATGATGGCGACAAAGGACTCCATCAGCATCCCGCCGTAGCCGATAAAACAAGCCTGCCCTTCATTTGCCAGCATCTTCGGCGTGGTGCCGGACGCAATCAGCGCATGGAAGCCAGAAACCGCCCCGCAGGCAATGGTTATAAACAGGAATGGGAACAGGTTGCCCGTCCACACCGGACCGGTGCCGTCAACGAATTTGGTCAGCGCAGGCATGGTCAGCGTTGGACGCATGATCAGAATGCCCACCGCCAGGCCGACAATGGTACCAATTTTCAGGAAGGTAGACAGGTAGTCACGCGGTGCCAGCAGCAGCCACACCGGCAGTACGGCGGCCACGAAGCCGTAACCCACCAGCATCCAGGTCAGCTGTACACCGGTAAAGTCAAAGTACGGTGCCCAGGTTGGGCTTTCAGCCACCCAGCCGCCGGAAATAATGGCAAACACCAGGAATACCAGGCCGATAATCGACACCTCACCAATGCGACCCGGACGCAGATAGCGCAGGTAAATGCCCATAAAGATCGCCAGCGGGATGGTAAACGCTACGGTGTAGGTTCCCCACGGGCTGTGGGTCAGCGCTTTCACGACGATCATCGCCAACACCGCAAGGATAATCACCATGATCATAAAACAGGCCACCAGCGCAATCACACCCGCCGTTGGGCCCATCTCTTCTTTCACCAGTTCGCCCAGGGAACGACCATCGCGACGGGTGGAGACAAACAGCACCATAAAGTCCTGCACCGCGCCCGCCAGTACCACCCCGGCCAGTAGCCAGATCATGCCCGGCAGGTAGCCCATTTGCGCTGCCAGCACCGGTCCGACTAACGGACCCGCTCCGGCAATCGCCGCAAAGTGGTGACCAAACAATACTTTTTTATCGGTAGGAACGTAATCCAGGCCGTCGTTATGCCGCACGGCTGGCGTCATACGCGTCGGGTCCAGTGCCAGCACATTTTTCGCGATGTACAGGCCATAAAAACGGTAGGCAATAAGATAGACACAGACCGACGCCACCACAATCCACAGCGCGTTGATCTGTTCACCACGGTTTAACGCAATATATCCCAGGGCAAATGCTCCGATAACGGAGAGCAATGTCCAGAGAAGGTATTTCCCTGATTTATTCATGGTTGTTGTCCGTTTGCGTGATCCAGAAAGATGTTACATTTTGTTTCTATAACACCTTTCCTGAATTTAACAACCTGACAACTACATAAACCCGAGACTCCACTGACTATTTACATTGCATTGTTAACTAGATCACTTCATTTACCTGTTAAGCCTGCAATTTCATTTTACGATGTCGGCAATGTCACCCCATCACCGCCGTGCCTAAGCGACAGGTACAGCAGCGCCGTCCTTGCTCATCAAAAATCACGATCTCCCAGCTTTGGTTCTGCCGCCCGAGATGCAGCGGCTGACAAACGCCGCGCACTTTTCCCTGCGATACCGCACGATGGTGGGTAGCATTGAGTTCCGTACCGACCACACATTGTCCATCGCGGGTCATCATGTAGCCCGCCATCGATCCCAGCGTTTCCGCCAGTGCCGCCGACGCGCCACCGTGCAGCAGACCAAACGGCTGATGGGTACGATGGTCCACCGGCATTTCAGCTTCCAACACGTCATCGCCCAGCCGGGTATAGACCACGCCTAAATGCGCCACCAACGTGTTCTGGCTGGTGGCATTGAGTTCATCGAGCGTGAGGTGTCGTTTCCAGATCATCATTACGCTCCCAGCGTCGAGCCGCCGTCCACCACGATATCCTGCAAGGTGATATGGCTGGCCAGATCGGAGGCGAGGAATAAGACAGTGTTGGCGATTTCCTGCGGACGAGCAATCTTACCCAACGGAATGCCAAGCTTAAACTGCTCGCCAAACCCGCGAATACGCTGCTGTTCGGCGTCGTCACTGACCCACAGCGTACGTTGCATATCGGTGTCGGTCGACCCCGGCGAAACTACATTACAGCGCACGCCACTCGTAGACAGTTCCAGACCGACGGTCAATGCCAGGCTTTTCAGCGCGGCTTTTGACGCGCCGTAAGCGCTCATACCGATGCGTGGCGTATGTGCCGCATCCGATGCAACGGTGACTATCGCCCCGCCCTGCTGGCGGCGAAACTGCGCCATGGTGTGCTGAAACAGATTGAACGCGCCGCCCACATTGACAGCGAAGGTCTGCTGCCAGTCCTCAGCGCTCAGCGCGTCGGTTGGCCCCATACGTAAAATCCCGGCGGCGTTGACCAGCACGTCCAGCCGCTCGGTGTTCGCCAGCAAGCGCTCGCACACCTGCGCCACCTGCGGTGCGTCCGCCACATTCATTACCTCGGTGGCAAACGGATAAGCTTCACCGTCAAACGCCAGATCGAAGCCGGTCACCCGCGCACCCGCGTCAACAAACGCCAGCGCCGTGGTGTAACCAATGCCTTTTCCTGCGCCGGTGACCCAGACGGTTTTGCCTGTGAAATCAAACCCAACCATTACTTCACCTCGCGGGAAAGCAGTTTCCACCAGGCGTCAATGGTCGGATTTTTCGCCAGCATCACGAAGTCGATATCGCCATGCACTTTACGCCAGCGGGCGGCCAGCGCCATCATCCGTACCGAATCCAGACCGTAGTCGATCAGATTTTCGTCATCCAGCGGCTCATCAGATTCATCCAGCAATGGCAAAATTACGCTGCGTAGCACCTCTTTACTGGCAGGCACCGGCGTTGGCAAGAGTTCCTGCGTCATCACCACCCGACCAGAGCGTCCGGCAACATATTTCAGCGACATCAGGTGTTCGTCTCGGCTAAAGTCAGCCAACGCATCGGCCACCATAAACGGCTTAATGTCGCGCATGAACGCGTCGGTTGCGGTGGTCATACAGCCAATATGCGCGTAGACGCCGGTAATAATCAGCTGATTACGCCCAGTTTCTTTCAGCATCTGTTCCAGCGGGGAGCGATGAAACGCGCTGTAGCGCCATTTCACCAGGATTGTATCCGCTTCGTCCGGGGCCAGCGCGTCGACAATCTTCTGCTGTTCCGGCGAGCGCGTCAGCCCCGGTCCCCACATATCGTTCAACAGGGCACGGTCTTCATCGCTTTGATCTTTCGGCTGGGCCGTGTAATAGACCGGAATGTTATGCGCTTTGCAGTACTGGCGCAGCGCGGCGATATTAGCCACTACCTGCTCCATCATCGGGCAGTTATCGCCCCAAAAACCGATAAAATAGTCCTGCATGTCGTGGATCAGCAGCGCAGCACGCTCGGGTTCAAACGCCCAGTCAACTTTATTGGCGGGAACATCAAGCGCGGTGGGCAGCGCATAAGCCTGCAGTTTAGGAATTGCCATCTCTTTTCTCCTTCAGGCCAGTGAACGTGATGCCAGCCACTGACGTAATTGTTTTTTATCCACTTTCCCGACCGGGGTTAGCGGCAGCGACGCCACGCACTCGACGCGGTCCGGTAATTTGAACTCCGCCACGCCCTGCTCACGCAGGAAACGACGCACCTGAACTGCGCGCAGCGGTTCTTTCACCACCAGACAGGCACAGCTTTTCTCGCCCATCAACTCATCGTCCACGCTGACCAGCGCCGCATGAACCACCGCCGGGTGGCGCAGTAACAGGTTTTCTATCTCTTCGGCGGCGATCTTCTCCCCGCCCCGGTTGATCTGATCCTTCTCGCGCCCTTGTACGGTGATGTAACCATCATGATCGATGGCGATCAGGTCGCCTGAGCAGTAGAACCCGTTGGCATCAAAGGCGCTGGCGTTGTGTTCAGGACTGTTGAAATAGCCGCGGAAGGTATACGGCCCGCGCGTCATCAGGCGTCCGGTCTCACCCTGCGGCAAAGGATTACCGTCGGCATCAGCCACCCAGACCTCGTCATCCGGGCACATCGGGCGTCCCTGGGTATTGATGATTCGCTCAGGACTGTCGTCCAGACGGGTGTAGTTCACCAGCCCTTCCGCCATGCCGAAGACCTGCTGTAACTGACAGCCGATCTCTGCCGGAATACGGGCGGCAAGCGAAGCAGAAAGCCTCGCCCCACCGACCTGCAACAGTTTCAGCGATGCCAGTTGCGCATGACTGCCCCATTCTGCAATCGCCTGCAGCCACAGGCTTACCGCCGGGGGAACCAGCGCCGTGACGTTAACCTGATGCTTCTCAATCAGCGGGAAGCACAGCGTGGCGCTCGGGTCCGTCGCCAGCACCACGGTTCCACCGGCGAGGAACACGCCCAGCGCGCCCGGTGAGCTCATGGCGTAGTTATGCGCGGCCGGGATCGCACACAGATAGCGCGTTTCTTCGGTAAAATGGCAAATTTCGTTGCTGCGCCGCACGCTGTAGTAATAATCGTTATGGGTACGCGGGATCAGCTTCGGCGTCCCGGTGGTGCCACCGGAAAGTTGGAAATACGCCACTTCATCGGCAGGCGATGGCGTGGCGGTAAAATCGTGAGCAGGCTGGCTTATCGCATTTTGCAGGTTGTGTTCACCCTCGTCATTGAGCAGCAGCACCACGCGTAGCGAGCTGTGATCACTCACAAATGCGTTCAGGAAATCATCCGCAGCAAACAGCGCATGTGCGCGGTCAGCAATCAGCAGCACCGGTTTGATTTGCGTCGCGTAGGCGTTGAGCTCAGTGCGTTGATGGCTGTACAACCCAAAAACCGGAGCCACGCCCAGCTTGAGCAGCGCAAAGAAGGTGATATACAGCTCCGCCACATTGCCCAACTGCACCAGCGCGGTTTCACCGGGTTTAATGCCCTGACGACGCAGGCTGCTGGCAAGATTGTCCGCTGCCTGGTTAAGCTGGCGGTAGCTCAGATGCCGCGCTCCATCAATCACCGCCGTATGGTCACTGTCGGCATGACGGGTCAGAATGTCGGTCAGCGGCAGATCCTGCCAGTAGCCTTTTTCACGGTAACGGCGGGCAAATTCTTCCGGCCAACGGGTGAAAGGAATACTCATTATCGCTCCTTAGAGGCCTGGTCAATAAGGCTCTTAATGCAGTCCAAAAACATTCAACATGGTCGAAAGCTTGGCACCCGTTTCACGCCATTCGGCAACCGGGGAAGAGGCAGGCACAATGCCGGCACCGGCGAAGAAACGCACCTGATTACGCAACAGCTTCGCGCAGCGGATCGTCACCACCCACTCGCCGTTGCCCTGCGCGTCACACCAGCCGACAATGCCGCCAAACAGTTCGCGCTCGAACGGCTCCAGCTCGGCAATCAGTTTCTGCGCAACGTGATGTGGAAAACCGCTCAGCGCTGGCGTCGGATGCAGCAGGCAGGCCAGCGTCAGGGCGTTTTCCTCGGGATTAGCCTGACCTTCAAATGGCGTACCGAGATGCCAGAGCGTGGGTGTGGTGACCAGTTGAGGAGAAGACGGCAGTTGCAGTTCACGACTGCGATCGCGCAGTACCGTTTTCATAGCCTGCGTCACGAGATCGTGTTCATGGCGGTCTTTCTCGGAGGCCAGCAGGCGGATCCCGGCTTCTCTGTCCAATACGTCATCCGGCTGACGCCGCGCCGAACCCGCCAGTGGCAATGAACTAAAATGGTCACCGTCTTTACGTAACAGCAACTCCGGACTGGCGCCGATCAATACGCCGCCATCTTCGATCGGCACATGGAAGTTATAACTTGCCGGATTTTGCGCCACCAGACGCTCCAGCAGCGCACCGCTGTCAATGTTGGCGTCGGCGGTGATATCGATCAGCCGCGACAACACCACTTTGTCCACTTCCGGGGTGGCGGTCCGGGCCGCCGCCTGGGCGACCATGTGTTCAAATACGTCCTGTTCAGGAATCGCTTTACGTTCCACGACGCTCAGCGACTGATGCGCGGTAAAGTAGCGCGACGATTGTTGCTTCGCCGTGCGGGAGAAGCTCTGCCAGGACCGGGGGATAAACAGCGACGATGGCTGGCGGGTATCAAAGGGGATGGCCCCAACCATGATGGGATTAGCGATACCCTGCGATTTGGCATCGGCAAACAGGGCGTGCATTTTTTGCTGGAACGGGCTGTCCGGTGAATCCCCATCAACTGCCGGTTCCGCATAGCGGGCAAAGCATCCTGACGTCGTAAAGCTACGGTACGGCGACATAAAGAAAAAACTGTCGGGAGCGAGTGTTGCCATAGTCTGCGGTATTTCCTCGGCCAGTGACGTATCCATATCATCCTCCAAAAATGATAAAGGTTTTAATAATGATTATCATTTATATTTTCGGTCGCTAACCTAAAAGCAAAGCGCCGGTATGTCAACTCTTGCCGTCACACAATGTGCGACTTAGGCTTGCATCCCTGTCCGCTAACAATGAAAATGAGAAGCATTAACTACATTGATAACAGGAAACTTATTCGTGCGACTCCCCGCGTTTTACCGAACGGCGCTCTTATTGGTTGGGCTGTCTCTTTCAGGAATTTCTTTAAGCCATGCTGCTGACTGGCCGCGTCAGGTCACCGACAGCCGTGGGATTCATACGCTGGAACAGAAGCCACAGCGCATTGTCTCCACCAGCGTGACGCTGACCGGGTCGCTGCTGGCCATTGATGCGCCAATTATCGCCAGCGGGGCCACCACGCCGAATAACCGCATCGGCGATGCACAGGGTTTTTTACGCCAGTGGAGCGAGGTGGCAAAAGCCCGCAAGCTGAGCCGTCTGTATATTGGCGAACCGAGCGCCGAGGCCGTTGCCGCACAAATGCCGGACCTGATTCTGATCAGCGCCACCGGCGGTGATTCTGCCCTCGCCCTGTACGATCAGCTGTCCACCATTGCCCCCACGCTTATTATTAATTACGACGACAAAAGCTGGCAGTCGCTGCTGACGCAGTTAGGTGAGATCACCGGGCATGAACAACAGGCGGCGGCACGCATTGCCGAGTTTGATAAGCAGTTGCAGGCGGTTAAGCAGCGCATTACCCTGCCGCCACAGCCGGTCAGCGCGCTGGTGTACACCGCCGCCGCGCACAGCGCCAACCTGTGGACGCCAGAGTCTGCGCAGGGCCAGCTGATGGAGCAGCTCGGCTTCACGCTGGCACCGCTGCCTGCCGGACTGCATACCAGCCAGAGTCAGGGTAAACGTCACGACATTGTGCAACTTGGCGGTGAAAACCTGGCAACCGGACTGAACGGCGAGGCGCTGTTCCTGTTTGCGGGCGACAGCAAAGATGCCGACGCCATTTACGCGAACCCGCTGTTGGCACACCTGCCAGCCGTGCAGAATAAACGCGTCTACGCACTGGGCACTGAAACCTTCCGTCTGGATTACTACAGCGCCACGCTGCTGCTGCAACGCCTCTCCGCACTGTTTTAATCTTTAGTGCCGGATGAGGTTTACGCCTTATCCGGCATTCACCGGCATCTGCCGAAAACGACGGACCTCACTCAACAGCAACAGCAGCAACAGACCAACGATAGCCAGGCCGAATCCACTGACGCTTGCCGACGCGACCGGCGTCATCATCGCACCCAAACCGCCTAACAGCGCTGCGCCGATGGCATCACCGGTGACGTTCTGTGCGGTCCACAAACCGTTAATACGCCCGAGCATCGCTTCCGGCGTCTGCGTCTGTAACAGGGTGTACTGCAACAGAGAACTCACCGCGCTCAGCCAGCCAAACAGCGCCAGGCAGACCACGCCCAATTGCCAGACCGGCATCAGTCCAAACAGACCAATTGCGAGGAAGGACGCCACGGTCGACGTCAGCATAATCAAACCAGGACGCACGCTGTGCGCCAGTTGCCCGCTGGTCAATGCGCCGATGGCGGCACCCAGCGGGATCGCCGCATACAGCAGACCAATCTGGGCGCTCGACATCTGCCAGCTCATCGCCAGCGCCGGGTAAAGTACGCGCACAGCGCTGGCCATGGTCAGCAGGCCGCCCAACAGCGCAATGCCGCCAATCAGCGGACTGGCAAGCAGGAAACGAAATGCTGCCAGCAGGGATTTCAATGGGTGTTCACGTGGCTGAGGCGGCGGCGGTAATGCAGGAAGGCTCAACAACGGCAGTAAGGTAATAAAAGTGCCTGCCGCCGCCAGACCATAGTTCCAGGCCACGCCGCCGGTGGCGAGCAGTACCCCACCTACCATCGGCGATATCACCGATCCCAGGCGCACCGTCAGCATGGTGATGGCCCCCGCCTGCATCAGGTTTTCACGCCCAACCAGCGCCGGCGTTGCCGCCAGCAGCGCCGTAACGCCCAATGAAGCAAAAAAGCCGTCCCATAAACCGAGGATATAAATTGCCAGCAGCGACGGTTCCGGGAGCAGCGCGTTCAGACACAGACCAATAAAACCAATGCCGCAGGTACCACGCGCCAGCAGGATCACTTTTTTACGCTCATAGCGGTCGGCCAGCACGCCGCCGATCATCAAGCCAATAAACATCGCGCTGCCGGTGAGCGTTACCGACAAACCAACCTGCCAGGTCGACTGGGTCATCATCTGGATCTGTACCGGCACCGCCACGCCAAGTAGTCCCAGAGAGACGATGGAAATAAAACGGGCAAGGAAAACGGCGCGAAATGCAGGGTGGGTCTTTAGCAGGCTGAGATTGAGCAGCCAGGATTGTCGATTCATTACAGAGCCTTACCAGGTACTTTTTCAATATCCATTCAATGGCTGCACATGCTAACATACCTAAATAAGATCGATAACGATAATTACTATCATTATCAAGGATAGTTGATATGTCATGCTCTGTTTCCGCGACACGCGCCTTTGCCGTGCCCGGACTGTTGTTATTACTTGTTGTCACCACGGTATTAAGTCTGGTTATTGGCGCCAGGTCGCTCCCTGCTTCCGTGGTGCTGGATGCGCTCACCGGCAGTTGTCATAGCGCTGATTGCACCATTGTGCTGGACGCGCGGCTCCCGCGTACGCTGGCAGGATTGCTCGCAGGCGGCGCGCTGGGACTGGCGGGTGCCTTGATGCAAACGCTGACCCGGAATCCGCTGGCCGACCCCGGTATTCTTGGCGTCAATTCTGGTGCCAGCTTCGCCATTGTGCTGGGGGCCTCGCTGTTCGGTTTCTCCTCCCCGCAAGAGCAACTGCTGATGGCCTTTTCCGGGGCGCTAGCCGCGTCGCTGATTGTCGCCTTTACCGGCAGCCAAGGGGGTGGTCAGCTCAGCCCGGTTCGCCTGACGCTGGCTGGCGTGGCGCTGGGGGCAGTACTGGAGGGATTATCCAGCGGCATCGCCCTGCTCAACCCTGACGTCTACGATCAACTGCGTTTCTGGCAGGCCGGTTCGCTGGACATTCGCAGTCTGCAAACCCTGAAAGTGGTCCTGATCCCGGTACTGATCGCCGGAGCCGTAGCCCTGTTCCTCAGCCGTGGTCTGAACAGTCTGAGCCTGGGCACGGATACCGCCACTGCGCTGGGCAGTAAAGTCGCCCGTACGCAGTTTATCGGTCTGCTGGTAATCACCGTCCTGTGCGGAAGCGCGACCGCGATTGTCGGCCCTATCGCTTTTATCGGCCTGATGATGCCGCATATGGCGCGCTGGCTGGTGGGAGCCGATCACCGCTGGTCGCTGCCCGTCACCTTACTGGCAACGCCTTCCCTGCTGTTAATTGCCGATATTATCGGTCGCCTGATTGTGCCCGGTGAGCTGCGCGTATCGGTGGTCAGTGCGTTTATCGGCGCGCCGGTGCTTATTTTTCTGGTACGCCGTAAGCAGCGTGGAGGTGGTGCATGATGCACCTTTCTCGTCGACTGATGATCAGTTGCCTGCTGCTGGTTGTGGGCTGTATCGCCGTCGGATTATGGAGCCTGCGTAGCGGCGTTGTGACGCTGGAAACGCAGCAGATCATTGCCGCCCTGCTGGGCGATGCACCGCGCAACATTACGCTGGTAGTGACGGAATGGCGTTTACCGCGCGTGCTGATGGCACTACTGATTGGCGCGGCTCTGGGCGTCAGTGGCGCAATATTCCAGTCACTGATGCGTAACCCGCTGGGCAGCCCGGACGTGATGGGCTTCAATACCGGCGCCTGGAGCGGCGTGCTTGTGGCGATGGTGCTATTTGGCCAGCATCTTACCGCCATTGCGCTGGCGGCCATGCTCGGCGGGGTCCTGACCTCGCTGGTCGTCTGGGCGCTGGCCTGGCGCAACGGTATAGAAACGTTCCGCCTGATTATCATCGGCATCGGCATTCGCGCCATGCTGGTGGCGTTTAACACCTGGCTGCTACTGAAAGCCTCCTTAGAAACCGCGCTGACGGCCGGACTGTGGAACGCCGGATCGCTCAATGGTCTGACTTGGGCGAAAACCTGGCCATCCGCGCCGCTGATTATTCTGATGCTGGTGTGCGCCACGCTGCTGGTGCGCCGCCTGCGCTTGCTGGAAATGGGTGATGACAGCGCCTGTGCGCTGGGCGTCAGCGTCGAACGTTCGCGTTTAATGATGATGCTGGTGGCGGTAGTACTGACCGCCGCCGCCACTGCGCTGGCGGGGCCTATCTCGTTTATTGCCCTTGTCGCACCGCATATTGCCCGTCGCCTTAGCGGCACTGCACGCTGGGGATTAACCCAGTCAGCGCTGTGCGGCGCACTGTTACTGCTGATGGCCGATTTATGCGCCCAGCAGCTATTTTTGCCTTATCAGCTTCCGGTCGGCGTTGTCACCGTAAGCCTCGGCGGTATTTATCTTATCGTCTTGTTAATTCAGGAGTCCCGCAAAAAATGACCGAATCAGTAGCCCGTTTGCGTGGCGACCAGTTAACGCTAGGGTATGGCAAGTTTACCGTGGCAGAAAACCTCGACGTATCGATCCCCGACGGCCACTTCACCGCCATTATTGGCCCCAACGGCTGCGGGAAATCAACGCTGCTGCGCACATTGAGCCGTCTGATGACGCCGGCGCACGGCAAGGTGTGGCTGGATGGCGAACATATTCAACATTACGCCAGTAAAGAGGTGGCGCGTCGCATTGGCCTGTTGGCGCAAAACGCCACTACGCCGGGCGATATTACCGTACAAGAGCTTGTCGCCAGAGGCCGTTATCCGCATCAGCCGCTGTTCACCCGCTGGCGTAAAGAAGATGAAGACGCGGTGATGAACGCCATGAAGGCTACCGGGATCACCCACCTGGCAGCACAAAGCGTAGATACGCTTTCCGGCGGACAGCGCCAGCGAGCGTGGATCGCCATGGTGCTGGCGCAGGAAACGTCAATCATGCTGCTTGACGAGCCGACCACCTGGCTGGATATCAGCCATCAAATAGATCTGCTGGAACTGCTCAGCGAGTTAAACCGCGAGAAGGGCTATACGCTGGCCGCCGTGCTGCACGATCTGAACCAGGCCTGCCGTTATGCCACGCATTTAATCGCGCTTCGTGAAGGGAAGATTATTGCCGAGGGTGCGCCGAAGGAAATTGTTACGCCGCAGCTTATCGAAAAGATCTACGGACTGCGCTGCATGATTATTGACGACCCGGTGGCCGGAACACCACTGGTGGTGCCTCTCGGGCGTCAGAAATAACGTTATTTATTGTATGGCGACATATTCGTCGCCATACAATAATAAATCACACCAGTTGCTGCCCAAGGATCGCAATATCACGTTTACGCAATAGCATGGCATAATTCAGCAGCACTCCGCCACACGCCACCATTCCCCCCAACAGCACCGCCAGAATAACGATCCTGGATTTCGCGGGACCGTCTTTATTCACCGGTAGGGACGAGGCAAGTTGATATTTAAACGGTGCGAATTTGACGTCACTGACATTCATCGCCAAGAGCTGTTCAACGTGATACTGGCGGTTACGCAATTCACCGTTGATCTCTGCTACATCGGTTACTGATTTTTCGATTTCTAATTTACGCGCAATGCCATCTGCACCCAGCGAAATAGAGAAATCAGGATCGTCCTTCACGGCTTGTCCATTACTGTAAACCGGTTTTTTGATCCCAGCCGCATTCGCAATTTCGAGTGAGTAATTCAATCTCTGAATGTTTGCATCCAATTGATTCTTCAGTCTGATTCGGTCCATCGCCAGTCGTTCTTTCTCAAAGCTGGTTTTGATGGCCAGTTTATTGCGAATATTCTCCAGCGTTTCTGTCACAACACGGTCAGAAATAAACTGGATATACCCTGCCAGCACGGCCTGCGCTTCTTCAGCCAGCGGTGCGGTAAAACTTAGCGTCCACGCGGTATACAGCGAGGTTTCATTCTTCTTGCCCTGATTTGCATCAACCGCTTTCATTTTATCACTGAGTGATGCTATCGCCCGATGCAAATTCATTTCGTTAATGTCAGCGCCTTTCAACTGATCCATCACATAAGGTGAAGAGCGCAGGTACTCTTCCAGCAGCGATGGCGACTGAAATTTCTTGATAAACAGGTTAAATACATCATCACGGCTTACGTTAATATCCATATCGAGTACGCGTAAACTGGTCAACGTATTCTCGAGTCCTTGCCACTGTACAGCTTCGGCCGGGGTGACAATTGCCTCACTGGTCCATTTCTGCGGAAGCAGGAAAGACACCAGAATCCCCACACAGGCAAACGCGAAGACGGTAGCAATAATCTTGTTCCTGGCGCGCCACAAAATCTCGAGCAGGTTGAATAAATCAATTTCATTACCGCTTACCGTAGTCTGCGGATACGCAGCTAATTCTGAATCATTATCTTTCTTTATTTTTAATGATGACATGTTGTGTAACCTGAAGTCTTCGCTATAGAAATGTGCTTCTGTAGGCGAAGTCTACCAGCTAGTCAGAAATTTCCGAAACACTCTTTTCTTCATACTGGCTACCAAAAATAACATTCAGCATTTATTAATGCCTGCAATCAAGTTTCAGTGACACAAAAAAACAACTCCATAACATTTATCTTGCATTATGGAGTTACTAAAATCATACAATAACCAAATATTTTCTATGTATGATTATCGATTAGTCCATTTATTATCGGCCCAATACTCTCAAACGCCGACGGCGAAATAATATCAACGTGCGCGCAGTCCTGACGGTAGATATCCAGACTGGCTATCCACGGCGACCAGCTATGTTCAGGGCTGACACCCGGCGGTAAGGTACGCTCAGCGACAAACAGCGTGGCGTGACCGTCAAAAGCCACGCTGTGCGCGGTGGTTAACAGACGCACCGCATCGGCATAGTTACCCTCAATGGTGCTAAACAGCGTGTCGGACGCATTGCCCTGCTGCGCCGCCAGAAACGCCTCGCGTTCGCGTTCGATTTCCGCCAATACGGCAGGATCCAACCCATTGGCCTCTTTTTCCTGCCAGTTTTGCGTTTCCGGCGGCCAGGTATCCAGCAACCCCAGGAATGCAACCTTCTCTCCCCTGGCCTGCAAGCGTGCCGCAATACCCTGCGCCAGCGTGCCGCCCAGCGAATACCCCAGTAAATAGTAGGGGCCGTGAGGCTGCTGCTCCAGCAACGTTTTAAGATGGTATTCACAGACCTCATCGAGATTTGCTGCCGTCTGCATCGGCCCACTAGGCCGTGGCGACTGAATGCCAGTAATTGACCACTCAGGGTTCAAATAGCGCGATAACACGCTAAACTGCCAGGCAAAGCCGGACGCTGGATGGAAACAGAACAGCGTTGGGCCGTGGCTGGTGCGCAGCGGTAGCAGCGCTTCAAACCCCAGTTGCTGTGACTGTGCGTCATCGTTGCTGTCCAACAGCGTACTGAGTTGTTCAACGGTGGAAGCAACCATCACCTGCCCTGGCGTCACCTGACGTTCAAATATGCGACTCAACTGCGCCGCCAGCTTCATCGCCAGCAACGAATGACCGCCGAGCGCGAAGAAGTCTGCTGCTACATCATTAACTTCACAGCCCAGCAGCGCGGAAAAGGCCTCGGCAATGGTGGTCTCCGTGCCCGGGTATGGCGCGCGTCCTGCCGTGCGCGGCGTCAACTGCGGCATCGGTAAGGCTTTACGATCCAGCTTACCGTTGGCGCTGAGCGGTAACTCCGCCAGCTGCAATAACACGGACGGCACCATATGCGCAGGCAGCGTTTCACGCAGTCTCGCCTGTAGTGCGGGAATATCCAGCGGTAACCCCGAATGCGACACCAGATACCCTACCAGCTGGCGCGCATCGCCGCCGGTAGCTACCGCCTGATTGAATACGCAGGCATGGGCCACGGCATGATCGACATCCGGTAGCGTCTGCATTACCCGATCAATCTCACCCAGTTCAATGCGCTGCCCGCGAATTTTTAGCTGGTCATCGCTTCTCCCGAGGTATTCCACCGCACCACTGTACAGCCAGCGCGCCACGTCCCCGGTACGGTACATGCGTTCACCGGGCGCAAACGGATCGGCAATAAAACGGCTTGCCGTCAGGTCCGGGCGCCCCAGATACCCCTGCGCCAGTTGGATCCCTGTCAGGTACAGATCGCCCGCCACGCCGACGGGCACCGGGCGCATCATGGCATCAAGGATCCGCAGGCCCGTATTCCAGACCGGATAGCCAATCGGCACGCTGTTACCGGTCACGGCGGCAAGCGCATCTCCGCATGCCGGATACCAGCTGACATCCACCGCCGCTTCGGTCGGGCCGTACAAATTGTGCAGCGGCGCATGGGTCAGCCGTTCCCACTCGCGGCATAGTTCTGCTGGCAGGGCTTCACCGCTGCAGAACACCTGCTTCAGCGTAGCGCAGCTTTCCCGCGCCGTCTCCGGCGTCAGCGAGGCAACAAACGCCGCCAGCATCGACGGTACAAAGTGCGTAGTGGTCACGCCATATTGTGCAAAGAACTGCTGCATCGCCAGCGGGTCACGATGCGCCTCAGGCTCCGCCATCACTAGCTTTGCGCCCGTAATAAACGGCCAGAAAAACTCCCACACCGAGACATCAAAACTGCATGGCGTTTTTTGCGCCACCACATCATCGGCGGTCAGCGGATAGTGATTTTGCATCCACAACAGGCGGTTAACGATGGCGGTTTGCCCCACCATCACTCCCTTTGGTCTGCCGGTCGAACCCGAGGTAAAGATGATGTAAGCGGTATGCTCTGGACGCGATAACGCCAGCGGGACGCTATTTTCCGTTGGCAGCGGCGTGGTATAGCACACACTGTCCAGCCCCGGAATATCGCGAAAGCGGGACAGCTGTTCTTCGGTAGTGATCAACAACGTAGGACGTGCGTCTTCCAGCATCATCCGCAGACGATCGTCCGGGTAGCCGGTATCCAGCGGCAGCCAGGCGGCACCCGCTTCCACAATGCCGTGCAATGCGAGCGTCAGGAACACAGAGCGCGGTAAGGCCACAGCAACACTGTCGCCTGGTCGCACGCCGCGTTCACGCAGCACCTGCGCCAGTGCAACAACCTGCTCACGCATTTCGCGGTAGCTGAACTGATAGCGAGCGTCGGCCAGCGCCGGCGCATCCGGTGTTTTCGCGGCCTGTTCCGCCACCAGCGCGCTGAGCGTGGTGAACGGAATATCAATCGCCGTCTCGTTTATTTGCGCCAGCTGTTCTTGCTCTGACGGCAACAACATATCGGCATCGCCGCAGCGCAGCGCCGGGTTGTCGGCAAACTGGCCCATCAGCGCGGTTAAACGCGACGCATGTTGCGCCAGCGTCGCCTCATCATAACGCTGTTTATTGGCGAGAATTTCAATGCTCAGACCGCCGTTTTCATCCGGGAACAGCGCCAGTTCCAGATCGTTAACCGGCCCGGTCGCCAGCGTATGGGTTTGCGCCTGGATGCCGGGAAGATCCAGCTGGTAGTCAAAGATTTTCACGTTCAGTACCGGACCAAACAGCGCCTCTTCACCGGCCGCTCGGCCGCCGTCGCGCACAATTTGCTCCGCATCATAACGCTGATGACGACGCATCTTCTTGAGCTGCCCGGCCAGTCGTTTCGCCAGTTCAGGTAGGCTTTCCGCGGCATCAAGATGCACACCGAATGGCAGCACATTCAACACAGGCCCGGTTGCCGTTAGCGCCGCCGATCCCATGCGGCGCATGAAAATAAACCCGGCGGCATAATCCATCCGGCTGCATAAACGCCCCAACCATAGTGCCACCAGCGCCAGTGCTAAATCCGCACGCTGAATGTCAGGCATGCGCGCGGCAAGCTGGCGGAATACGCCGTCGGGGGCGGTCAACTGCATGCGAATAATATCCGCGCTGGTCGCCCGGCCCGGCAGGGGGTTGCCCGACAGCGAAGCCGGTGGCGGCAACTGCTCTCGCTGCCCGGCCCAGAATGCGCCGTCACGCTGATACGCCTCGCTTTGGCGATACTGCTGATACTCTTCCACCACCTCGGCAAAAGGGGTAAAAGGTGATTCCGGCGTCGGTTCGCCGTGCTGCCATGCGCGGTAAATGGCGGCTATCTGGCGGGTGATGGCAGGAAAACTGAAACCATCCACCAGCAAATGATGATAGCGCTGATACCAGTACCAACGGTTATCTGCCACTTGAATAAGTTGATGGCAGACCAGGGGTTTTGCGCCATCGGCACGAATGTCTTGCTGCAAGTCAGCCTGCATCAACGCCCGAGCGGCGTCGTGCGGACTGGCCATGTCACGGACATCGATAATCTCGGGTTGCGTAAAAGTGAACGTTGGATCAACCCACTGCCAAACCTCGCCGTTGTCTTCGCAAAACCGCATACGCAGGGTATCAGCATGCCCCAGACCGACAACAACCGCTTTCGCCAGCAGCGGTGCGTTCAGTTCCCCGGTTAATTCCACGTAGTGCGCGACGCTCCATGCTGAAGGCAACGTGGAGAGTTTTTCCGCCATCCAGATCCCCGGCTGGGCCGCGACTAACGGTAAGCGCTGAGTCATTCTGCCTCCTGTACATCGGCATAATTTGCAGGTGTTAGCGTGGTCCAGTTTTCCGCGAGCCATTGCTGGCAGGCTTCCTGGGATTGCGGTTCGCATGCGATGGCCCAGCCAGCAGGAAGCGAGCACTGCTGCGGCCAAAGGCTAAACTGACGTTGGGGGTTTTGCAGAATGTAAAACTGACCCTGCGGGTTATCGAAAGGGTTACTGAATTCCATACTCAACTCCTGTCGTGGAACATCGTCCGGTTAAATCGTATCGGTGAGCGGCTGCCAGAGCGTCATCAGCCCGTGCATTAAGCCGCCGCGCCAGCAAAGCGCGTCGTGTCCACCTTCAACCTGACGCCAGAAAATAGACCGTGGTGCATGCGGTAACTGTGCGAAGAGCGCCTGATTGGCGCGAAAAATAATCGGTTCACGAATTCCGGCTTCCAGAACAATACGCAGCCCCTGCGCGCTCAACGTTCCTGCCCTCAGTTGTTCAATCACGATCCCATCCTGATGCCCTGCGCGATGCGGCCACCAGTAAGATCCGGACTGACTGAGCACGCAGCCAAAACGTTCCGGCCAGTTCAGACCGGCATACAGCGAGGATAATCCCCCAAAGCTTTGCCCGGCGACGACCGTGCGCTGCGGATCGTCACTGAACGCGGCAGTCGCGTTCACCAGCGGCAATAACTCCTGCTGTACCGCCAGCCAGAAATCGGCATTGCACGGCAGCTCGCAACTGCGATGAGGCGTATCGATGGCATCAATCAGGAGATAAACGGCAGGAGGGAGCTGATGTTGTCGCGTCAGTGAGGTCAGCGCGGGCCAGACCGGCATGCTGTGCGCCCAAAACTGTCCGTCCAGCAGGACTGCCAGCGGACGTTCCCCGGGATTTGCCTCGCCGGTGGTAAACACCCACACGCGGCGCGTATTACCTAACCTTTCGCTGTGCCATTGCAAGCAAAGCGCTGGTGAATCCGGAGGTTGGGGACTGTCCCAGCCAGGCTGAACGGGGGCGTCGGGCATTTCCAGCGCTGAGACCGCATGCCCGCGCCCGCCTTGCCAGCTTTGAGGATTGAGGGGATCGGCGATGGCCTGCGGCAGCAACTGTCGCCAGCCTTCGCGTAATAACGTTCTGTCCGGAGTGTCGCCTGCGTTCAACGTGGCAAAAATGTCGTCTCGTGTAGAAGGGATGAAACAGTAACTGCCGCGCCAGCGGGAGTTCAGGGTAATGCTCCAGCACCAAACATCTGTACCGTCAATACGTTGCATCGACTGGGGAACGGCATTTTGATGGTGGTCGGTCACGCCGGTAATGTAGACCCACACGCGACGAATTGTTGAGTGTTTTTCCGTTCCCTGCGGGTCACGCCACCAAAACGTCACGCGGTAATCGCCGCTGTCCTCACACACCCATTCCGGGCCATTTTTTGACTGCCACCACGCCTCACTTCCCATCATTAACGCCGCCACCGTCATAACCCCATGTTTATTGTGCAATTTTAAATCTAATCGTGAAATATATTGATAATATTATTGATAACTATTTGCATTTGCAATAGCGTATTGTCGCGCTGTGGGAAGCGCGTACAGTTTTTCACCACTCATAAACCGACCTGACGCTGCGAACTTTTTCTGGAACGGATGGTTTTCGCAGGAGCGGGCGACATCAGGCCAAATGCCCCACAACGGCACATTGGTTCACGTGGCTAAAAGAAAGCAGGACATACAATGAACAACAAGATTCATTCACTGGCCTTATTGGTCAATTTAGGGATTTACGGGATAGCGCTGCCAGCCATGGCAGAAGATAAAACCGATAGCACCGCCGTCTCGCATGAAGATACCATCGTCGTTACCGCCGCCCAGCAGAACCTGCAGGCGCCAGGTGTTTCCACCATCACCGCTGATGAAATCCGTAAGAATCCTCCCGCGCGCGATGTGGCGGAAATCATCCGTACCATGCCTGGCGTTAACCTGACCGGTAACTCAACCAGCGGCCAGCGCGGCAACAACCGTCAGATTGATATTCGCGGCATGGGGCCAGAAAACACCCTGATTCTGATCGACGGCAAGCCGGTCACCAGCCGCAACTCCGTACGTCAGGGCTGGCGCGGCGAGCGTGATACCCGTGGCGATACCGCCTGGGTGCCGCCGGAAATGATCGAGCGTATTGAGGTGCTGCGTGGTCCTGCTGCGGCGCGTTACGGTAACGGTGCTGCGGGTGGTGTGGTAAATATCATCACCAAAAAAGGTAGCAACGAGTGGCATGGTTCCTGGGATACCTATTTCAACGCCCCGGAACACAAAGAAGAAGGCTCCACCAAACGCACCAACTTCAGCCTGAATGGCCCACTGGGCGGGGATTTCAGCTTCCGTCTGTACGGTAATCTTGATAAAACGCAGGCTGACGCCTGGGACATCAACCAGGGTCACCAGTCAGAACGTACCGGGACCTATGCCAACACCTTACCGGCGGGTCGTGAAGGGGTCATCAACAAAGACATTAACGGCGTAGTGCGATGGGACTTTGCCCCACTCCAGTCTCTCGAACTGGAAGCCGGTTACAGCCGTCAGGGCAACCTGTACGCGGGTGACACCCAAAACACCAACACCAACCAGTTGGTGAAAGATAACTACGGTAAAGAGACCAACCGTCTTTATCGCCAGAACTACTCCCTGACCTGGAACGGCGGCTGGGATAACGGCGTCACCACCAGCAACTGGGTACAGTACGAACACACGCGTAACTCCCGCACCCCGGAAGGATTAGCTGGCGGTACGGAAGGGATCTTCGATCCGAAAGCGTCGCAAAAATATGTCGACGCCGACCTGAGTGACGTCATGCTGCACAGTGAGGTCAGCATTCCGCTGGATCTGCTGGTCAACCAAAATCTGACGCTCGGTACCGAGTGGAACCAGCAGCGTATGAAAGACATGCTGTCCAACTCGCAAACCTTTATGGGCGGTAATATTCCTGGTTTTAGCAGCACCAACCGCAGCCCGTACTCGGATGCCGAGATCTTCTCTCTGTTCGCCGAAAACAACATGGAACTGACCGACAGCACCATGCTGACGCCGGGCCTGCGTTTCGATCACCACAGCATCGTGGGCAATAACTGGAGTCCGTCTCTGAACCTGTCTCAGGGACTGGGCGACGACTTTACCCTGAAAATGGGCATCGCGCGGGCCTATAAAGCGCCGAGCCTGTACCAGCTCAACCCGAACTATATTTTGTACAGTAAAGGCCAGGGCTGCTACGCCACCGGTTCCGCCAGCGGCATCGGCTGCTACATGATGGGCAACGACGACCTGAAAGCGGAAACCAGCATCAACAAAGAAATTGGCCTGGAGTTCAAACGCGACGGCTGGCTGGCCGGAGTCACCTGGTTCCGCAACGATTACCGCGATAAAATCGAAGCCGGTACCGTGCCGTTGAACCGTATTAACAACGGTAAAACAGATATCTACCAGTGGGAAAACATTCCTAAAGCGGTAGTAGAAGGCCTGGAAGGTACGTTGAACGTCCCGGTTAGCCAAACCGTTAACTGGACCAACAACATCACCTACATGCTGCAAAGTAAGAATAAAGAGACCGGTGAACGTCTGTCGATTATTCCGCAGTACACGCTGAACTCCACGCTGAGCTGGCAGGCGCGCGACGATCTGTCCTTGCAGTCCACCCTCACCTGGTATGGCAAACAGCAGCCGAAGAAATACGATTACCAGGGCAAACCAGTGACCGGCAGCTCGGCTGATGAAGTCAGCCCGTACAGCATTGTCGGCCTGAACGCGACCTGGGATGTCACCAAAAACGTCAGCCTGACCGGTGGCGTGGATAACGTCTTTGACAAACGCCTATGGCGCGAAGGGAATGCCCAGACCACGGGTGATATTGTGACCGGAAATTATATGGCGGGCGCAGGCGCGTACACCTATAACGAACCGGGCCGCACCTGGTTCATGAGCGTTAACACGCACTTCTGATAACGTTTTTCCCTCTCCTCCATCGAGGAGAGGGAATTCGTGAGCCATCATGCACACAACCCACATTCCACTGTCCTTCGCCAGCCATACGCTGCATCTCGTTGAATTTGCCCCCGACAGCCTGCATGAACACGATCTGCTGTGGCTTCCTCATTACGCCCAGCTCGCAGCCTGCGGGCGTAAACGACAAGCGGAGCATTTAGCGGGGCGTATTGCCGCCGTCCATGCGCTGCGTGAATATGGCAGTAAAGCCGTGCCCGCCATCGGCGAGCGCCGCCAACCGCTGTGGCCACCGGGTCTGTTTGGCAGCATCAGCCATAGCGCCTCGACCGCGTTAGCAGTTGTCTCGCCGCGCCCCATAGGGCTAGACATTGACGCTATTTTTACACCCGACACCGCTGCCGAACTGGCTGACAGCATTATCGACCACCATGAACGACAGGTTTTGCAAGGTTGCCCGGTCCCCTTTCCGCTCGCTTTAACCCTGGCGTTCTCCGCCAAAGAGAGCGTATATAAAGCGTTCAGTGCGCAAACTCGCGGACTGCCGGGCTTTGCCAGCGCCAAAATCATCGCCCTCACCGCCACGCACTTAACGGTGCAAATAATGCCGTCATTTTCGGCAAACCTCGGCGGACTGAACGTCAACGTGCGCTGGGCATCTCGCGATAACAGCGTCATTACCCTGTGTGACGCTACTTTTTAACAAACTCACCAATCGCCTGATACGTGGCCTGTGCTTCCTGCGGGACTTTATCTTCCAGCATCAAATAGGCATGAGTCATCCCCGGAAAGTGAACGTGCTGTACGGGAATGCCCTCAGCTTGCAGTTTGGCAATAAAGGCAAAGTCCTCATCGCGCAACGGATCCAGCCCGCCGCTAAAGAGTAATGTGGCCGGAAAATCTTTATGCAATGGAAAATAGAGCGGTGATGCCAGTTTACGATCTTCATCATTCTGGAAATACTGCTGGAAGTACCAGCGTATTTTGCTTTCATCGAGCAGTTTCCCTGTGCCATTTTCCTTCACGGACGGCCAGCCTAGCGTGTAATCCAGACTCGGGTAGATCAGCACCAGCCGATTAATCAGCCCCGGCTGATGACGGGAAAGCGACGCGGCGAGCGTTGCGCTGAAAGCACCACCACCGCTGTCACCGACCAGGGTCAGTTGACGCTGATAGGGTATGTGCTGACGCTCGAGCACTGAATAGACACTTTCAACCGCGGCTTTGGCATCGGAGAGACCCGCCGGATACGGGTTTTCCGGTGACCGCCGATAGTCGACCGACACCACCGTATTGCCGGTTGCCGTCGCCAGATGCCGGGCTACGGGATCGTAGACCTCCACTGATCCACTCAGGTGTCCGCCGCCGTGAATAAACACCAGCACCGCAGGCGAACCGGCTAATGACGGACGATAAATACGTACCGGGATGCGACGTTCCCCGGTATCCACTTCATCATTGATGACCGCTGCCATGGGGTCAGAAGTGGTGACGTTGGCTTTGGTCAGCGCCGCTAATCCTGCTCGCGAACTGAGCGTGTCGTAAACCGGTTTATCCGTCGTGGGTTGGGCGGCGAGAAATGCCGCCAGAGGTGCTGGCGGGGCTTGCGTCAGCGGGCCATGTTCCTGTTGCCAGCGTTGCTGATAGCGCTGTTGCTGCTCCTGCAACGCGTCGGCGCTGACCGCTGCGCTGAAAAGACTCGCCGCCATGGCGACTGCGGCGGGTTGAACTAAGGCCTTGCCGGATAACCCGAATCGGCTACCTGATTTCATGGTACGTTCTCCGTTGAACCGTTTCGCGAAAGAGTATAGCCGTTGCTAATAATCTGTCTGAACGGTTATGGCGGATGACGGCGTTATCCCTGCCGACACGCAGCCAGCGACTGACGCTGCTGACCCTGCGCATCAAAGTTTTCCGCGGCCAGCCAGCGTTGTAAAACGGCATCACGTTGTGGCCATTCACCGTCAATCATCGATAGCCAGTCGCTGTCGCGGTTACGGCCCTTGCGCACAATTTTCTGGCGGAAACGCCCTTCAAAGACAAAACCTAAGCGTTCTGCCGCCCGTCGCGACGCATCGTTCAGCGAGTCACATTTCCACTCCACACGACGATACCCGAGGGCAAATGCCTGACGCAGCAGCAGCCAGACGGTTTCCGTCCCCAGCACCGTATTTTTCATCCGCGGCGACCAGGTTACATGACCAATTTCGACCGAGCCGTTCTCGCGGTCCATCGCCATAAAGCACACCAGCCCGACGGCGCGCCCCGAGCGCAAATCGATAACCGCGTAGGGAACCAGCCCGGCGTCAGTAGATTTTCCCTTCACCCAGTGGGCCGCTGCCGCAACGCTCGTCGGCCGCTCGCTAGCAAGCCAGGTCCAGTCACGTTCGTCCGGCGCTTGCGCATAGGCGTCAAATAAATCGGCGGCATGGCGGTCTGCATCCAGCACCTCAAGACGGCAATAACGACCCTCCAGTACAACCCGAGGCAGCACTGACGCCCCATTCCAGTCCGGCAGGACATCGCCTACCGTCTGTCCATACAGATTAATTTCCGGCACTGCTCACCCCCGTTGTGAAAGCAAAAAACAGTTATAGCACCTGTCATTTTGCGTTCAAAGCGCAGGATGTGGATTTCCCTTATCGTACGGAAAACCGCCAGTCCTTCTATACTCTAAGGATTTCGAGTTGCAGGAAGGCGACAAGACTGCAAATTCCTGGGAGCTTACTAAAGTAAGTGACCAGGATGAGCAAGCGCTGTCAACGCACCTGCGGCTCGAAAGACGACGAGTAAATACTGATTAAAAATCAACGCTCAAGGGAACGCTATGTCACTACCCGACTTTCATGTCTCCGAACCGTTTACATTGGGCATTGAGCTGGAAATGCAGGTGGTTAATCCGCCAGGCTATGACCTGAGCCAGGACTCTTCCCGACTGATTGACACCGTAAAACCGCAGCTCACCGCCGGAGAAGTGAAGCACGATATCACCGAAAGTATGCTGGAGATGGCAACCGGCGTCTGTCGTAATATTGATCAAGCGGCAGCAGAGTTTTCCGCCATGCAGCAGATAATCCTGCAGACCGCGGCGGAGTATCACCTCGACATCTGCGGCGGCGGCACTCACCCGTTTCAGACATGGCGGCGTCAGGAGGTGTGCGATGACGAGCGCTACCGGCGCAACCTGGAGAACTTTGGTTATCTCATCCAGCAGGCAACGGTGTTTGGCCAGCATGTTCACATAGGTTGTACCCATGGCGACGACGCCATTTACCTGCTGCACGGCCTGTCACGCTTTGTGCCGCATTTTATTGCGCTCTCTGCCGCCTCACCGTATATGCAAGAAGCCGATACGCGATTTGCCTGTGCTCGACTCAATATCTTCTCAGGATTTCCCGATAACGGTCCGATGCCGTGGGTTAACAACTGGCAGGAGTTTGAGGGATTATTTCGTCGACTGGCCTACACCAGCCTCGTTGACAGCATTAAGGATTTGCACTGGGACATCCGCCCCAGTCCGCACTTTGGCACGGTAGAAGTTCGCGTAATGGACACCCCGCTCACCCTCGAGCATGCGATCAACATGGCCGGGCTCATTCAGGCTACGGCCCACTGGTTGTTGAAAGAGCGTCCCTTCAAACATCAGGAGCGTGATTACCTGCTGTATAAATTTAACCGTTTTCAGGCCTGCCGCTTTGGTATGGAGGGGATCGTTACCGACGTGCATACCGGCACTCATCACCGACTGGCGGATGACACACTTCGATTGCTGGAGCTTATCGCCCCCTCGGCGGATAAAGTGGGTGCCGCCAGTGCCATTGACGCCTTACACCAGCAGGTAAAAAATGGGCACAACGAAGCGCAGCGCATGCGTGATTTTGTGGCCGATGGCGGATCGCTAAGCGGACTGGTGAAAAAACATTGTGAAATCTGGGCGGGGCGTTAAGCGAGGGGTTTGCGTTAGCACAGGAGATCCCGGACAATGGTATTTTAACTCAAGTTTAACAATGTTATGAAACACCCGCTTGAATCACTGATGACCGCCGCCGGGATCCTGCTGTTGGCCTTTCTGTCCTGCCTGCTGCTGCCCGCGCCTTCGCTTGGCCTGGTGCTGGCGCAAAAACTCGTCGCCACTTTACATTTGATGGATCTTAACCAGTTTTATACGTTGCTATTTTGCTTGTGGTTTTTACTGCTTGGGGTGATTGAGTATTTTATTCTGCGCTTTATCTGGCGACGCTGGTTCTCGCTGGCGGATTAGCCCCGCGAGAACCCTTCGTCGTTAATGCGTACGGCTGTGGTTTTCTTTGCGGTACGCCCCAGGTGGCTGGCTGAACGTACGGGTGAAGATACGCGTAAAGGTTTGTTGCGAATCGAAGCCGTACTTCAGGCAGATATCGTACACTTTCTGGTCGGTATCACGCAAATCACGCGCCGCCAGCAGCAGCTTACGCTCGCGAATGTAGCGCCCAAGGCTCTCGCCTTTATACTGCATAAACAGACGCTGCAGATGCCATTTTGAATATCCCGCGTGGCGGGCAATATCATCAATGCGCAATGGTTGATTCAAATTATCATCAATCCATTCGACAATCGTCTCGATAACTTGTGCAGAAATCGTCATCGTTATCTCCCTTTTTTCATTGAGCCGCTGGCTGCCACCAGGCCGTGAACGGTTGGTCCGGTTCGGACAGTACTACCGGCTCACCCAGCATCGGCGTCAGCAGACGGTAATCTTTGAGACGGCTGGCCAGCGCCAGACGCTTGTAGGGATCGTCCCAGCTATGTTTCGCCAGTACAAAACGACCGGCATGACCGGGCACAACGGCTTTGGCATGGAGATCGGCGGATGCCTGCGCGGTCTCTTCCGGCATCATATGAATGAACTTCCAGTCCTGGTCATATTGACCGTTCTCCATAATCGCCACATCGACCGTGCCGAACTGCTCGCCAATCGCTTTAAAATGCGGCCCGTAGCCGGAGTCTCCACTGTAATAAATATTTTGCTCTGGCGTTTCCAACATAAAGCTGGCCCACAGGGTCTGGTTACGCTTGATGCCGCGCCCTGAAAAATGCCGTGCCGGCAGGACATGCACAATCAGTGAGTCCGTCACTCTGACGGACTGATTCCAGTCCCGCTCTTCAATTATCTCGCTGTTCATTCCCCAGTACCGCAGATGCGACCCGACGCCAAGCGGCGTAATCACCCGCTTAATCTTCGGCATCAACGCCTTTATGGTGGCAAGATCCAGATGGTCATAGTGGTCGTGCGAGATGATGAGCAGATCGATTTCGGGCATGTTTTGAGCCGTCCACGGATACTCCCCGGCAAAGGCTTTATTCAGAAATGAAAACGGCGCAGCGTAGTTGCTCAATACCGGGTCGATCAGAATGCGTTGACCCGCCAGCTGCAAATACCACGAGGAATGACCCAGCCAGACGAGAGTATCCTGCTGCGGTGACAGACGCGCGAGTTCGGTTGCCACCAGCGGCAATGGTTGCGCAGGGCGGGCATTTTCGCGCTTCGCGACCAGAAATTCCCACCATGCTGCCAGCATGCTTTTGTTGCCGGTGTAACCCAGCGTGGGCACCTGATTATGAAACTGTCCGTCACGGTAGTGTGGTGACTGTTCAACCTCACTCAGTTGTGCCCCTTGCGGCGCCTGACCGAATCCGGCATTGAGTACAAACGGTAAACTTGCAGCTGCAGCAATGAGCATAATAACAACCACACAAACGGTGAGACGCCTCATATCCTGACCTTAAACGCGCCCCTTTCCGCTGGTTTGCGCGACTGACTCTTGATTATGAGTGAGTAAGCACTCATTATAGAAATCGCAAGTTCGCCGTCAAGATGATTTTCAATCTTTGACATTCACCGTTGCGGTGCTGCGAAGGCCGTGATTCAATCGTGTTTTTAACAGGCTTAAGGGTAAAGTGTAGTGGCTCGTCCGAAGAGTGAAGATAAAAAATTGGCATT
Organism: Citrobacter sp. JUb117; assembly: GCF_024809055.1. NCBI lineage: Bacteria > Pseudomonadati > Pseudomonadota > Gammaproteobacteria > Enterobacterales > Enterobacteriaceae > Citrobacter > Citrobacter sp. JUb117. Next base: position 59,385 of record NZ_JANUFB010000001.1, on the reverse strand, counting down.
ACTGGAAGCAGCAACCACAGCATTTGCGCAGTCCGGCATTGCGGCCTCTACCGCCGTCATTGCCCGCAATGCAGGCGTTGCTGAGGGAACTTTGTTTCGCTATTTCGCGACAAAAGATGACCTCATCAACGAACTTTACCTCCATTTAAAGCACGATATGTGCCAGTCAATGATGGCCAATCTGGACCGTTCAGTGACCGATGCCAAAACCATGATTCACTTCATCTGGAATAGCTACATTAGCTGGGGCCTGCATCACACCGCCGGACATCGCGCCATCCGTCAGCTTGCCGTCAGCGAGAAAATCACCAAAGAAACCGAGCAACGGGCTGAGGATATGTTCCCCGAACTGCGTGATTTTTGTCATCGCTCGGTGCGCCCGGAGTTTATGTCCGACGAGTATCGCGCCTTTGGTGACGCGTTTTTCCTGTCACTGGCTGAAACCACAATGGAATTTGCTACCCGCACCCCTGCCCGCGCCGATGAATACATTGCCATGGGGTTTGAAACCATGTGGCGCGCCCTCACCCGCGAGGAAAAATAATGGACGGTCAGACATTACATGCGTGCGCAAAACGCCTTGCGCTTGAACTGCCGTTTACCGAACACTGCTGGCCGTTTGGCCCGGAATACGACGTCTTTAAGGTCGGCGGCAAGATTTTTATGCTGGTCTCAGAGCATCACGGACGCCCGCTGGTCAACCTGAAGTCAGACCCGCAAAAGTCGCTGCTCAATCAGCAGATCTACCCCAGTATCGAACCCGGTTACCACATGAATAAAAAGCACTGGATTTCAGTTTATCCCGGTGACGATATTACCGAGTCCTTACTGGCAGACCTGGTGAACGACTCGTGGCATCGGGTGGTGGACGGCCTACCTAAGCGGGAACAAAAACGCCTGCGTCCCGTCTGATTTATCGCTAACCCCGATAAGTGTTTATGCCTTTTTCTGTCTTATCTTTTTGCCGCTTTCCCTGTACCCTGCTGAAACAAAACGCACCCGCAGGGTAAGAAAAACGACCAGGAGTTTTTATGGATATTGTTTCTGTCGCCTTAAAACGCTACTCCACCAAGGCATTCGATCCGACCAAAAAACTGACCGCTGAGCAGGCAGAAAAATTAAAAACGCTGCTGCAGTTCAGTCCGTCCAGCACCAACTCGCAGCCGTGGCATTTTATCGTGGCCAGCACTGACGAAGGCAAAGCGCGCGTAGCCAAAGCCGCCGCCGGCGGTTTTGTGTTCAACGAACGTAAAATCCTCGACGCGTCCCACGTCGTAGTGTTCTGCGCCAAAACAGCGATGGACGATGCTTGGCTGGAACGTGTAGTGGATCAAGAAGAAGTCGATGGTCGTTTCGCCACGCCGGAAGCCAAAGCCGCCAACCACAAAGGCCGAACCTTCTTTGCCGATCTGCACCGCAAAGAGCTCAAAGATGATGCGCACTGGATGGCAAAACAGGTGTACCTGAACGTCGGTAACTTCCTGTTAGGCGTGGCTGCAATGGATCTCGATGCGGTACCCATCGAAGGCTTTGATGCCGCGGTTCTCGATGCAGAATTTGGTCTGCAAGATAAAGGATTCACCAGCGTGGTTATCGTCCCGGTGGGCCACCACAGCGTAGAAGACTTCAACGCCGCGCTGCCAAAATCACGTCTGCCGCAGGAAACTACCCTGACGGAAGTCTGATCCTCACATTTGCATAACCTCCACACAGCGGTCATCATAGACCGCTGTTTATTAAGGAGACGTTATGCAGGAATTGATATCTCAGGTAGAAGACCTCGGCATTGAAATGAATCACACCACTTCGCTGGTGATGATTTTTGGCATTATTTTTATCACCGCCATTATTGTTCACGTTATTTTGCACTGGGTGGTACTACGCGCATTTGAAAAACGCGCCAACGCCAGCTCCCGCCTGTGGCTGCAAATCATCACGCAGAACAAGCTATTTCACCGCCTGGCGTTTACGCTGCAAGGTATCATCGTCAATATACAGGCCGCGCTCTGGCTACAAAAAGGCAGCGAAGCCGCAGAGATATTAGTCACCTGCGCCCAGCTGTGGATCATGATGTACGCCCTGCTGTCGGTCTTTTCTCTGCTCGACGTTATTCTTAATCTGTCGCAAAAACTCCCCGCCGCCTCGCAGTTGCCGCTGAAAGGCATCTTTCAGGGCATCAAGTTAATCGGCGCGATTCTCGTCGGCATTCTGATGATTTCGCTGCTGATTGGTCAATCACCCGCCATCCTGATAAGCGGTCTGGGTGCCATGGCGGCAGTCTTAATGCTGGTGTTTAAAGACCCGATCCTCGGTCTGGTAGCCGGAATACAGCTTTCGGCCAACGATATGCTCAAACTGGGCGACTGGCTGGAAATGCCGAAATACGGCGCAGATGGTGCGGTGATCGATATTGGTTTAACCACCGTCAAAGTACGCAACTGGGATAATACCATCACCACCATTCCCACCTGGTCGCTGGTCTCTGACTCGTTTAAAAACTGGAGCGGCATGTCAGCGTCCGGCGGTCGGCGAATTAAGCGCAGTATCAGCATCGATGCCACCAGCATTCGTTTTCTCGATGAAGATGAGCGCCAGCGATTGCATAAAGCACATCTGCTGAAACCGTATTTGACCACGCGCCTTCAGGAAATTAACGAGTGGAACCAGCAATTAGATGCACCTGAATCCGTCTTGAATCATCGCCGGATGACCAATATCGGGACGTTTCGCGCCTACCTGAACGAATATTTACGTCACCATCCGCGCATTCGCAAAGATATGACGTTAATGGTGCGCCAGTTAGCTCCGGACGACCACGGGTTGCCGATTGAGATTTATGCTTTTACTAATACAGTGGTGTGGCTGGAATATGAAAGTATTCAGGCTGACATCTTCGACCATATTTTTGCTGTGGTCGAAGAGTTCGGATTACGTATTCATCAGTCGCCGACCGGGAATGATATTCGCGCCCTGTCAGGGGCGTTTCAGCGTTAATCTTTAGCTACTGGCGCGCGCAATATAGCGCCAGTCCATCATCACCCTTTCTGTTGGGGCATCGGGGTTATCGATTTTATTCAGTAATAACCCCACCGCCTTGCGGCCAATATCACGCGAAGGTTGCTCAATAGTTGAAAGCTGTGGGGAGACCATTTCAGCCAATTCCGTACCGTCAAAGCCCACCACGGCGATATCCTGCGGGATCTGTAACCCGGCGTTGCTAATAGCACGCATCGCACCGGCTGCCAGCGTGTCCGATACCGCAAACACCGCGTCGGGTTTCACCTCCGCCGCCAGCAGGTTTTCCATCGCCGCGATCCCGGCGCTGGAACTTAACTCACGGGCGTACTCCACTGCCTGATACTCCAGCGATAACGCATGCAGCGCCGCCTTGTAGCCGCGTTCACGCAAACGGGCGTATTTATAGCTCAGGTCATGGTTGATCAGCGCAATACGCCGATAGCCCTTGTCTACCAGATGCGATATCACCGACTGCGCGGCGTCTACATCGTTAATGCCCACACAGGAAACCGCGCCTTTATCGGCATATTCCGCACACTGCACCCACGGAGCATCGCCAATCAGGGTGGTCAGTTCCGGTAATTTTGAGAAGGCATCCATGGTGATGATGCCATCAACAATTTTACCTGACAGCAGCTTCAGCGCTGACTTCGAACGCGCTGTATCGGAACCGGAATTACACAGCAGAATGCGATAGCCATTTTTCTCCGCCTCCTCCTCAATACCTTTCACCACCTCGGCACAAAACGGGTTGGCAATGTTGGAGACCATTACGAGGATCATCGAGCTTCGCGCCGTGCGCAATTGACGAGCCAGCAGGTTGGGCTGGTAATTACTTTCCTTAATAGCCTGCAGCACACGTTCGCGGTTTTTGGCCTTGACGGACTCACTGTTATTCAGCACACGTGATACCGTCGCTACCGACACACCGGCAAGCTGGGCGATTTTTTGAATAGACATAACGACGACACATCCTGCGTTTTACGCTTTGTGCTGAGGCTACCATAAAATCACCGCCCGGCGAACCGGACCGGTTTAACGCTGTACCGACACCCAGCGCTGCTGTTGATGGCTTTTTATAATCGCATCAATGATGTACATCACGTCTGCGCCATCCTTGAACGAGGCAAAACGTCGGGCCTGTGGCGCGGGCATTTGGCCTGTCTGTACGGCCTGATAGAACTGCAGCATCATATTTTTAAACGCATCCGGCCAGCCCTCAATATGCCCACCAGGGAAATGCGCGCTGGCGGCGACATCGGCATTCATTAGCCCCGGATCGTCCGTCAGGATCTGGTTCGCCTGCTGGCGGTGGCCCACCCACAGTTGCTGCGGCGTTTCCTGATCCCAACTCAACGCGCACTGGCTGCCGCTAATCTCAAAGCTCAGATGGTTTTTGCGCCCGGCGCTAACCTGCGAGACGCTAAAGCAGCCTTTGCTGCCGTCGTCAAACCGCACCAGCACCGACCCGCGGTCTTCGGTGGTCACCGGTTTATCCTCCAACTGCCGACCAATCGTCTGCGAATTAAACGTCGCACCACCGGCCGCGTCCGCTTTCCGCGTGGGCCAGACGATCGCGAGATCGGCCATCACCTCAACAATGCGTTTACCGGTGACAAACTGCACCGTGTCGCACCAGTGCGAGCCAATATCGGCCACCGCCCGCGAGCCGCCGCCCAACGCCGCATCAACCCGCCAGTTGTAGTCGGTCTCCAGCAGCATCCAGTCCTGTAAATAGCTGCCCTGCACGGCAAACAGACGTCCAACGCTGCCATTGCGTACCATGCTGGCCGCCTGCTGCACCATCGCAAACTGGCGATAGACAAAACTCACGCCGTGCACGACCCCCGCCTGCTCCGCCAGCGTCACCAGTTCATGGGCCTCTTCGGGGGCCATGCACAGCGGTTTTTCAGAAAATACGTGCAGTCCAGCACGCAGTATCTGCCGGTTGATGTCGGCATGCAGATGATTCGGCGTACAGTTGTGGACCACCTGCAGCCCCGGGTGCGCTAACAGCGCTTCCACACTGCCATATGCATGAGGCACCTGTAGCACGCTGGCCCGCGCCTGAGCCACCGCCAGCGAACTGTCGCAGAGTGCCACCACCTGCACATTCCCCAGTCGACGCAGCGCCTCAATATGCGCAGGCCCAATAAACCCGCTGCCAATAATGCCAACCTGGATCATTTGCGTACCTCATCGCCTGCGGCGAAATCATCAAATGCGTGGGATGAAACCGGAATAATATGCCGCTGAATAAACTCACGGCCTTCGCGGGCGCCGGTTTCTGCGTCTTTCAGGCAGCATTCCCACTCCAGTACCGCCCAGCCGGGATAATCATATTGTGTGAGCTTGCTGAAAATCGTTTTGAAATCAACCTGCCCGTCGCCTAATGAGCGGAAGCGTCCAGCGCGGTCGATCCACGGCTGGTAACCGCCGTAGACGCCGCTGCGGCTGCTGGCTCGATACTCCGCATCCTTGACATGAAACGCTTTTATGCGCGAGTGATAGGCGTCGATAAATCCGAGATAGTCCATCTGCTGCAACAGCAGATGGCTGGGATCGTAGAGCATATTGCAGCGCGGATGATTATCCACCAGCGCAAGAAAACGCTCGAACGTGATGCCATCATGCAGATCTTCGCCGGGATGAATTTCAAAACAGACATCAACCCCCTGCTCATCAAAACCGTCGAGAATCGGCCGCCAACGGTCAGCCAGTTCCTGAAATGCCTCGGCAAAACGCTGCGCATTATGCGGCGGCCAGGGGTAAAAATAGGGCCACGCCAGCGATCCGGAAAACGTGGCGTGCGCCGTCAACCCCAGTTTTTGCGAGGCTGCCGCAGCCTGGTGTAACGTCTGCGTCGCCCACGCCTGTCGGGCCTGAGGATTACCGCGTACCGCCTGCGGCGCAAAACCATCAAAAGCGTCATCGTAGGTGGGATGAACGGCAACCAGTTGGCCTTCGAGATGGGTGGATAATTCGCTGATCGTCAGTCCGTGCTGCGCCAGCATTCCACGAATATCATCGCAGTAAGTCTGGCTAACAGCGGCCTGTTCAACATCAAACAGCGACGCATGATTACACGGCATCTGTATGGCTTTGTAGCCCAGACCCGCTGCCCACTGCGCCAGCCCGTCCAGGGTATTGAACGGGGATTGTCCGCCGATAAACTGCGCCAGAAAAATCCCCGGTCCCTTAATGGTTCTCATAACCCCTCCTGAATATTACGCCTGCTCTTTCTCGTCATACTTGAAAGAGAAAAGGAAAATCACGGCAATCACCGCCGCTGCAACCGCCGGGATCCACCAGAACGGGATCCATGACTCAGGTACTGCCTGCCCCGCCACCAGACGGTTATACAGCGCACCGGAAATTTGCGAGCCCAGCAGCATACCGATCCCGTAGGTAAACATTACGATCATGCTTTGCGCCTGACCTTTCACCTTTTCCCCGGCAATACGGTCGGTGTAGATAAAGCCGACCACAAAGAAGAAGTCGTAACACACTCCGTGCAGCAAAATACCGAGATACAGCAGGATGCGCCCTTCTTCGCTGATGCCCAGCGCAAAGAAGGCGTAACGCACAAACCATGCACACATGCCGATCAGTAACATGTATTTCACGCCCAACCGTCTGAACAGGAATGGGATCACCAGCATGAAGAAGATTTCGGACATCTGACCGAACGACATCGCGGTACTGACATCCCCAACGCCCGCATCCGCCAGAAACGATGCGGTGTACGCGTAGTAGGTCCCCAGTGGTACCGAGATTAACGTAGCGCAGAGTGAGAAGACGAAGAAGTGACGGGTTTTGAGTAAGGCGAAAGCATCGGCGCAAAACAGATCGCGGACTTTTACCGGCAACCCTTTCGCGGGCGCAGGCGTGTTTGGCAGCGTCAGGCTGTAGAGCGCCAGAATCACAGAGATAACCGCCGCCAGCGTAAAGATGCCGGTGGTATCCGAAATGCCTGTCACGCCGATAAAGATCCCCGCAACAATCCAGCCTATGGTGCCAAACACCCGTACTACCGGGAAGGTTTTGTCTTTATCCGACAGGCTGTGAAACGCAATATTATTGGTCAGCGCCAGCGTCGGCATGTAGCACAGCGTGTAGCCAAACAGCAGGCCAATCAGCAGCGCACCGTTTTGCGCTACCAGCGCCTGCGGCACAAACCACAGGATCGCCGCCCCGGCGAGGTGCATCACCGCCATCACTTTTTGCGAGGCGAAAAAGCGATCCACCAGCATACCTAAGACAAACGGCGACAAGATTGAGGCTATCGGTCCGGCGGAAAACGCATCGCCAATCAGCAGCGACATATTGTGCTGGCTCATCACCAGCCCCAGCGTGACGGACCAACTTCCCCAGATAAAGAACTGTAAGAACATCATCAGCGACAGCCGCGGCACCAGCAGCCGGTACTGTACGCTCTGTTTTCCACTACTCTCGGTTGTCGACACCATTTTTTGCCCCACCCTTAAAAAGTAATCGATTACAAATAGATTCAAATGAAAAGTAATCGATTACAAAACAAAGATCCTGTCAGTAAGAACAGAACTGGGAGATCAATCACGATAAAGTTCAGGGAGTGACCGATCTCATCGCAAAGGATGAGATCGGTAAGGGATTAGCGGGCTTTACGGCGCAGCAGTTTGAAGGCCACAAACAAGAACAGGATCCATGCCGGTAGCAGCATCGCCGACAGACGCATCTCATCCATGGTGCACATCAGCACCAGAATCATGCCGAGGAACGCAATACACAGGTAGTTTCCGGCCGGGTACAGCAGCGCTTTAAACTGAGTGTCACGCCCTTTGCGACGCATTGCCGCGCGAAAGCGCAGGTGCGCCAGGCAAATCATGATCCAGTTCAACAGCAGCGTCGCCACGACCAGCGCCATCAGCAGGCTGAAGGCCTTTTGCGGCAGCGCGTAGTTAATCAGCACCACCAGCGAGGTGATCGCCCCGGAAAGCACCAGAGAGTTAACCGGTACGCCGCGACGGCTGACGCGGGTCAAGAACTTCGGTGCATTGCCCTGCACGGAGAGGCCAAACAGCATGCGGCTGTTGGAGTACACGCCGCTGTTATACACCGACAGAGAAGCCACCAGAATAACGAAGTTCAGCGCGGAAGCCACCACGTTGCTGTCAAGATTATGGAAAATCATAACAAACGGGCTGCTGTTTGATTTCACTTCAACCCACGGGTATAGCGCCAGCAGCACCACCAGTGAACCGATGTAAAACAGCAGAATACGATACACCACCTGGTTTACCGCTTTCGGAATACTTTTTTGCGGATCCTGCGCTTCTGCCGCAGTAATACCGATCAGTTCCAGCCCACCAAAGGAGAACATGATCACCGCCAGCGAGAGGATCAGCCCGTTCCAGCCGGTGGCAAAAAAGCCGTTATAGCGCCAGAGGTTATCGATACTTGCCTGTTCGCCACCGTGACCAGAAAACAACATCCAGACGCCGAAGCCAATCATGCCAATAATCGCCAGCACTTTGATCAGTGCAAACCAAAACTCGGTTTCGCCATACAGTCGCACGTTGACCAGGTTGATGGCATTGATGATAACGAAGAATACGGCGGCCCAAATCCAGGTAGGCACATCGGGAAGCCAGTATTGCATGTAGATCCCAGCCGCCGTCAGTTCAGCCATGCCGACCAACACAAACATCACCCAGTAGTTCCAGCCAGACAGAAAACCGGCAAACGGTCCCCAGTATTTATAGGCAAAGTGGGCAAACGATCCGGAAACGGGTTCTTCAACCACCATTTCGCCCAGTTGGCGCATGATCAGAAACGCGATGATCCCTGCTACACCATAGCCCAACAGCACCGCCGGTCCTGCCATTTGAATCGCCGGGCCAATGCCCAGAAACAGACCCGTACCAATTGCGCCGCCCAGCGCAATTAACTGAATATGGCGGTTTTGCAACCCCCGCTGAAGCGTCGGCTCACTCGTTGACGCGGCATCGGACACGCTGGTGTCGGATGCAGATGACGCGTTTTTCACGCCCTACCCCTGTGTCGTTTATATTGAAGGGGCTTCTTTTAACATTTCAACCTGGTTGTCGCAAGGCGCAATCGTTTGGATACGCCGGGCATCCTTGCCCAACGCACCGAGGCGCAGGAAAAAAGTCACCAATCAACGGGCGTTAGCGGAAGCCAACGCGTTGTTGTTATTTATTCAGATCAATACGCACCACGTTATCGGGTGCATCCGTGGAGTGGTCCTTATTAAATTTCTGCTTCACAGTGACAAACAGCGTTTGCCCATCCGCAGAGAGCAGCAGGCTATTCGGGTTCGGCGGCAGATCCCAGCTTTTCTTCACGCTGTAGTCGGTTGCATTCAGGCTAAGTAGTTTCCCGGCATCGCGCTGGGTAATATAGATTTCGTTGCGCTTTGCATTGAATTTCACCGCTAACGAATCGCCAACATCGAGTTGCTTGAGCAATTTACCTGTGTGGATATCCAGCACCAGAGTCGTTTTCGCTTGCGAGTTATCGGTGACAAACAAACGGCCCGTTTGCGCGTCTTCTGCCATATTCAGCAACAGCGCAGGTTTCTCACCCAGCGGCTTCCAGCGTTTCTCTATACGCTGATTACGCGGGTTGATCACCAGTATTTCGCCGCCGCCATTGGCGGCATAAATACGCTGAGTGACGTCAGAGTAATGCAGACCGGTCATCCATTTACCGGTGTTTTTGATACGGGTTTTCAGCTTCAGGGTTTCGGCATCCACCACCCAAATTACCGCCGGGTCAGCCACCGCGCCAATATAGAGCAGGCCATTATGCAGCAGCACCTGGCGCGCACCGTACGGGAAACCTTCGGCATTACGTTCCGGGAACAGTACACGGTTTTTCACTTTACCATCGGCGGTATTCAGGGCGCTCAGGCCGCCGTCCAGTGAGTTGGTAACGTACACCGTTTTACCGTCTGGCGAGAGCGCCATACCAAAGTTTTTCATATCGGTATGGCTTAGACCGAGCGTCTTGAGCGTTTTCGGATCCAGTTTGTAAACCACCCCGCCCTGGACATCTTTAAATCCTTCCGCACTGGCAACATACAGTGCATCGCCCGCCGGACTCAGCGCCATTTCATACAGACCATCAGCCAACGCACGCTGCTGGACATCAGTAGCAGCTGGCGTCACCGCTTTTTCCTGTACCGCCGTACGACTGGCTGGCGTTGAATGTGCGGCACAGCCACTTAGCGCTGCGGCAATCAGCAATGCCAGAGCGGATGTTGTTTTTTTCATTGCGGGGATCCTTACCAGAGTGTACGGAAATGGTTAATAACAAAAGAGAATGAGAACTATACGCATTATCTTTATTGAATCAAGAATAATTAGATCGTGAATAAAAAAGATGAAACGGAGGTTTGAAGAGTGCGACTGACGCGCGCTACCTCCGCTTTCTTATAATTACCGTGAATTATTCTGGACGAAAAGGCACCGCAGACCACAAAATGCACCTTACTGTTTTTTCAACATTTTTAAACGCGTTCCCCAGGTCAGGTTCCTGTCACGCGCTTTAAGCCACGCCGGGCAGCGACCGTCATGAATAAGATCATTAAACGTCTTGAAATCATCAAAAGTGCCATCGAACTGGAAGATGACGAGATCATTTTCCAGCAACTAGTGCATTTGAAAAATGACACGTTGACGGACGTACCGAAGACGATCGTTCAGGCGCTTGAAGCACGACGCTTCAGCGATGCCCTGCATGAAATCACCGGCTGGCTGCAATCACAGCGAGCGGTATCAACGTGGCAAGATCCCGGCATCGCTGCCAGCAAACTTGAGCTAAAAGCACTTGAAACACAGTTGCGCGACTTAATTGATAAACGCAATGCACGCATTCAAATCCTTGATGACTTCAACGACTTGTATCATCAGCACCTTGGGCCGCTGATGAGTCGTATTCTCGAGTTGCGTAAACATCTGGCCGCCAGTGCGCAACGTAAGCAGGAAGCCGAGCGCAAACGCCGGGAAAAAGATTATCAGTCCTGTCAGCACTTTATTTCTCAGGCGGTCGATCAACTGGCGCAGCTCAAACAGCAGTGGATGAGCCAGCGTTCAGACTCGCGCGAATCAGTGGAAACCCGGCAGCGCATTCAGCAGCAAACGGAGCTTATCACCGCCCTGCTGGCGGAAATTCGCGAACTGGAAAACGACTTTTCCCGCCAGGATGACAGCGCCACCCGCCAGGCGCAGGAAGAAGCCCGTCATGAATATGATGAATATCAGGAGCAACAGCAGGACGCGCAGCATCGTTATAACCGCGAACGGACACTTTCTCATGATGAGCGCAATGAACTAAAACGCCTGTGGCGTCAGGCCAGTCGCCTGTGCCACCCGGACGTGGTTGCGGATGACCTGAAAGATAAAGCGCACCAGATGATGGTACAGTTGAATCAGGCGCGACAAAATGCCGATCTGGCCGCCGTTCGTACGCTGCTTACCCAGTTGCAAAACGGTCTCGAACCGATGATGGCAAGCGACCGCCTTAACGATCTGCAACATTTACGCCGCAAGATACAGCAGCTCAGAGAGCAAATTAGCAGCTTGCTCAATGAAATTAGCGAACTGGAAGCTGAGAACGCCTGGCGCCTCGCCGCCTCTGTGACAGATAAGGAAGCCTACTTTGCCGACCAACAACGGGCGTTAACCGAGATCCGCAATACGCTGGAAGATCAGGTACGCCAGGTCGAGCAAGAACTGCTGGCCGGATAAGCCGACGACGTACAAAAAACAAGCTAATCGCTATTCTTTCGTGTGATTTTCAAATTAAGCACAAAAAGACAATTTTAGAATTAAATCCTTGAAACTTATAAAATCAAAGAACATAACACCATAAAACAAAATGAAGACGTAAATAAATTTGAATATGGCAATATTTTCATCCCTCCCCTATACACCCTCCGCGCCAGCCTGGTTTAAGTTAAGAATTATCTTACAGCGTTCTCATTGTGCTAAAAATGAGCCCTATCCAACTGAATTACGCTCTTTTTTGGCGACCTTCTTAGCCACACCTATCAGAATCCCCTGTGTCTCTAGGGTTATCCAGTCCGCAATTTTCTCGATTCATAAGCGAAATCTATCAATCATCTGCCCAGAGGTGATTTAAACGATTTATCTTAAATTTTAACAAAGTGTAATATCAACATTAAGAATAGTTAAAGATTTTAATAAATACAGAAAGTATCTGTTGAAACCGAAATTAATAAGGATACGTTCAAAACACAGAACGGGATATTCGTTTTAATTAACATTTCACGCATCGCGAGGAACTCTTTTTAATAAAAAAAAGAGGCGATTGCTTGCATCAAAATTTCAAGGAGATCGTTATGTCTAAAGCTATATTTTTGGGTGACTCACTTTACCCATGGCTTGGCATGCGAGAAATTTTACGTGGTTCAGCATTATTTACGGATATCACGTACCACTCCTCTCAGACGCTTTCTGCCGTCAACATACATTCTCATAAATTGGATTGCATCATTATTAATCCTGGCAATTCTGATTTTTTAAAATATGCCAGAGTTATCCGCAACATGGCCTTACGCCCTGCGACGATGATTATCGTTCTGGCCGATGAAGCCACTTTTTCACTTTTTCAAACCGTTTGCGGGATGAACATGCATTTTCTCGATCAAGACGACTCTCTTGATCAACTTTTGCACGCATTCACCTCTATCACTCAAATAAAAAAATCACGCACTATCAAAGCAGTACATAACAAAATAACCGCAAACGAATTTAACGTCATGATGATGTTGGCCCGCGGTTGGACGCTGACTCAAATCGCCGGCGCATCGCAAAAAAGTGAAAAAACCATTGGGGCGTACAAAAGCAACATTGCCAGAAAGCTTGGCAAAACCAATACCCGGCTCAAGTACACCATCTCGCACTATAGCCAGCCGTAACTGACTTATTTAAGGACGACCATAACGATTATTTTTTAAAAGGGACTCACTTTCAGTTCGTCTTTTATTCCGCGAAACCCGGAAGGCATCCCCATTTTTAAAAATCGACCTGCCAGGTAGCACTCCCGCGTGCCAACCATAGCCAACAACTCAACGTAATAACGCATGCAATATAAAATGCAGATAAGGGTTATATATGAATAAAGTTTACAGCATTATTTGGAACGCGGTACTCGGTATCTGGGTTGTCGTTTCTGAATTAACCAAAGGCAAGAAAAAAAGCAGTTCGCGTAAAACTGTCGCGGTACTGGCGGCCAGTGCATTAAGCGGTGCATCGATGCTGGCATCTGCGGCACCGATTATCGATACAGGTGAGCACAATATTTATACTGACTATCAGAGAGGTATTTCAGCTGAGGTAAATGAAGGAATTCATAATTATGGCTTCTTATATGAAGATAACTCTACTGGTCAGGCGCTCAACATCAGCGGCGCAATCCCAACGATTGCCCCAGGTCAAAGCGGCGTTGTGGAGTCAACCACCATCAGAGAGCTGCTGCAAAACGGAAAAATCACCCTAAAAGCCACCAGCCCCGATCAGAATGTCAAAACGATCTCCACCGTGGAGCAACTGGCAGAATACCTGACTCATACTCAATCGGCGAAACCTTCGCAGAGCACAGATTTTGATGTTTTTGATCCGGCGCTTCCGGGAGAACCCGAGCCAATTAAAGTCTTCGATACCAGCGCATTAGCCGGTTTTATCACCGAATCACAAATCGGTGATGCGGTGTTGAACACTTATGATCCACAGCAAACGCAAATCTATAAGCAATTTGGTATTGCTCTGGCGACAAACGGAGGCATCGCCAATCTGAATATTGGCAACGACACGCTTAACGTACGTGACAAGGCCAATACCATCGAATTGCTGGCCAAGGACTCCTCACTGCTGCAAGCGCAGGGTGCCAACAGCCAGGTGAACTGGAAGTCCGATAACTACATAAAATTCAACGCTGCCCCGGTTGTACCAACGGAAACATTTAACGGTTCACAAATCACCTCCGTATTTGGCACTGATGTAACGCTACTGGCTTACGGTTATAACGACACCGGTGAGGTTATCGAAACAGGTACCAAAACGTTCTCGATTACAACGGCCGCGGAGCTGGCTGAGTTCAATAGCTGGCTATTAGGCGAAAGTGATGACGCCGCACAAAAACCGGATGGACAAAAAGTCAGCCAGATCCAGCTGTGGCTGGATGCCGAAAATAGCCAAATAACGACGGTATCCGCTGCGCAAGCGAAGTATGCCGAGTTGATTGAAAACGTGCTTAGTTCCGGTAAAAAATCTGACGTTATCACCTGGGATTATGACGTCTGGACCGACGGCCTGTCGCATACGAATAACACTACCGCCGGGCGTGGTGAACTGCACGCCATCTATGCCAACGGCGCTGGGACTACCGGCACCCTGAACCAAGGTGCGATGATCGCCGTTGACGGCAGCATTAATGGCGTAATGAAAGCCATTGACGGTGGGGTTATCACTAACCTCGGCGAACTGAACGCATTGCGTTCCTCCGGCGGGCAAAGTCTGGCCATCGGCATGCTGGCGAAAGACGCCACTGCTACCAACCACGGCACCATCAACTCCGGGTTGTTTATTGATAAAGACGGCAATCAAAAGGTCAACAGCTATGGCGCATTTGGTATGCAGGGACAAGGCGCCAGCACCATTACCAACAACGGCACCATCAACCAGGCCATCACCACCGATAACTTCGGTACCGCCTCTGCCGCCGATCCCTGGAGCAAGGATAATCCCGATAACTCGTTGACGCTGGCCATTGGCATGCAACTGTCCAACGATGCACAGGGCGTGAATAACGGCGTTATCAATATCGTCGACGGGAGCAAAAACGGTGCATCCTATGGTAAAGGCACCGCCTTTGGCGTAGAAGTCGCTGACAACGCGACCTTTACCAACGCGCAGAATGCTTCTATTTATCTTGGTCGCAACGCCAATAATCTGTCCCTGGATGCCACCCTGCCAGGCGGTTCCAGCCCAAGCGCCGGGATCATGACCAAAAGTGCCAGCGAGGTCATCAATAAGGGGCTCATCACGCTGGGCGTCGGCATACGCAACGCTGCGGGGATCTTGATCGGCAACGCGACAGGCAACGTGCTGAATACCGGCAATATTGTGGTCAATGGCGATGGTCGTGGAGGGAATATCAAGAACTACGGCATCACTGTTCGTGACAGTGGCGCTGAAAATGGTCAGATCATTCGCAATGACGGCAAGATCAACGTCAATGGCACCAACAACGTCGGCATTCACGTCAGCGCGACGAAAAAAAATGCCCTGGTGACCACCAGCGACTCAGGCTCTATTGTGGTAGACGGTACCGGCGGTGTGGGTAACCGTAACTACGCTATCTGGGCTGAGGGTGGCGTTAATGGTCAGGCGACGGTCAACGTCGATTCCGCTATCACACTTAACAAAGCCGGGAACATCGGCGTGCACGTGCGTGATAACGCCATCGCGAATGTCGACACCCTGAGCAGTCCACTATTCAACAGCACCAACCAGATTGGTTATTACCTGTATGGCAAAGGGGCTACCGCCAACATTGGTCAGGCGGTGATGAATGACAACGGTCAGGCTAACACCACTATTTTTCGTATCGCTAATGGTGCAAAACTTGCAGGTAATACGACCAACCCGAAAGATAATTCGAGTTCCAATCTCGACCTGACCTTAAGCGGCAAAAACTCCGTCGGCGTCTTCGCCACCGGCGCAGGCAGTAGTGTAGACACCGGCGAAGCCACGTTTAGCGTGAAAGGCTCCGATTCCGCAGCCCTGCTGATTGAAGGCGGCGCAACAGGTAACATCAGCGATAAAACCACCATCAATTTAACCGGTGAAAGAACCATTGCCGGGATTGTTGACGGTAAGGCACATAAGTTGAATGGCGACGACGAGCAAGGTAACCCGACTGAAACTACCCTCACCTCAAACGCGAAGATCACCTCTGAAACTGGCGGTAACGAGGTTATTGCCTATGTGGCAAGAAATCTCGGCAATCTGACCCTTGGTGCCAACGCCATTATCGATCTAGCCAGCACCGACAGCATCGGTGTTGATGTACAGCAAGGCGGGCGTTTCACCAACAATTCCGACAAAGCCCTGCATGTCAGTGACGGTATCGGTGTTCAGGCTTCGGGAGCCAGTGCGCAGATTAATAAACTGGGCCAAATCCTGGTCGATGATGGTACTGCCGGTGTTCTACTGACTGAAGGTGCCAGTTTACTGATTAATGGCATTTCCGGTGACAGTATTACCACCAACGGTTCCGCTGACGGTATTCGACTCGCCGATAAAGCCGGTGCGCTGTCCGCGCAAAGCGTGATGATCCGCGCCGATGGAACTGGCGCAGGCATTCAAAACGATGCCAACAACAACAATATCCTGCTGCGCAACGTGACCATTGACTCCAACGATGGCGCGGGGATCCGCACCAGCGTGGCGCTCACCATGACCGATCGTGACAGCGAGGGAAATATCCTCAACGTTCACGGGAAAGGTACCGGCTTCGCCTTTGAACAACGTAATGGCGGCGAAACATCGGGCGACCTGAGCATAGGCAAAGGCTATACCATTGAGGTCCTTAAGGCTGAAGGCAGCGGTATTCGCGCGAATACCGATGGCGCGCTCACCACCAATGCCGATATCAATGTACGTGACGGCGCAGGCGGCTCGGCGATCATCGCGAAGAACGTCCGCGCCGTCAGCAATAGCGGCAAAATTATCTCTGCCAGCACCAGCGCACCGGTGATTGATGCCAGCGGTGACAGCAATAAAAAAATCACCAACACCGGCACCCTGCAGGCCATCAACGACACGGCCGTAGCCATTCAGTCTGGTAAAGGCAATGACGCCATTGATATCAGCGGCGGTGTGACCAGCGGCGTGATCAACACCGGTGAAGGCACGGACACCTTTAACTGGCAAAGCGGCACCTTTGCGGGCGAGGTGAATTTCGCCGGCACCGGCGGTAACAATACGGCCAAGATCGGCGATGTATCACTGGATAAAACGCGCCATATCATTACCGCTGCGGGTACGGGCAACGCCCTCACCTTCACCAACACCCACGGCGACAGTGCAAAAATTGGCAGCCTGAACAGCGATAACCAGACCACCGGCACCAACATTGGCACCGGCTGGGACTCGCTGACCATTACCGGGTCAAACGCGGATGTCCGCGTCGTTGAAAATCTGAGTCTGGCGAGCAAAACCATTGCCGTAAACGATGGTGCAACGCTGCGTACCGGCGACCACGTCGAGTCCACCAGCACCGCCGCGACCATTGGCAATTATGACGTGAAAACCCAGGGCACCAGCAGCAGGGTTATCTTTGATACCCAGGGCGATACGTCAGCCGCGCAAATTTACGACGGCGTCATCAGCGGTGACGGGAAATTTGAACGTAAGGCAGGCGGGACCACGGTCTTTACCAACAATAACAGCTACACCGGTTCTACCACCATTGATCAAACGGGGACGCTGCAGTTAGGTTCCGGCGGCGATACCGGCGAAATCAGCGCCGTATCAAACATCCTCGACAACGGCGTACTGGCGATTAATCGCGCCAATAATGTGCTGCTCGGCGGCGTGATTTCGGGTATCGGCGCGCTGCAGCAAATCGGCGGTGGCATTACGCGCCTGGCGGGCAATAACACCTATACCGGTGACACCACCGTCACCCACGGTACGCTGCTGGTAAACGGTAATCAGAGTGCGGCTACGGGCGCAACCACCGTCAGCGGCATGTCCACGCTTGGCGGTAACGGTATTATCGGCGGCAACGTGCTGATGAACGACGCCTCGACCCTCAGCGCGGGTGACGGCGGTGCGGGAACATTAACCATTAACGGCGGCCTGCAACTGGGCAGCAAAACCACCTCCGCCTTCGAGCTGGGTCAGGCTTATACGCCGGGTGGCGCGCTGAATGACCTGATTACTGTCACCGGCAACCTGCAACTGGACGGGACGCTGGACGTCACCACGTCTCAGGGCGGTAATTTTGGACCGGGTGTGTACCGTATATATAACTACGGCGGCACGCTGGATAACCGGACGCTGGAGTTGGGCGCGGTGCCAGACAGTCAGGATAAGAACAACATTTTTGTCCAGACCTCTATCGACAAACAGGTCAACCTGGTCAACGCCAACGGCGTCACGCTGCAATTCTGGGACGGCGCAACCGTCAACCAAAGTCACGGTAAATCGGGCATTGAAGGCGACAGCAAGATTGACGGCGGCGATGGCAAATGGATGGCGATTGGCGACCAGGGCGACAACAACTGGACAACGGCCACCGGTGAGGGCAACGCGCCGTGGGCGCAGAAATCCTTCGCCGTGTTTACCACCAAAGGCGGTACCGTCACCGTGGATGACGCCAAAGGTGACGTCAATTTCTCCGGAGCACAGTTTGACGCCGACGGCTATGTCGTGAAAGGTGATGCGCTCAACGCTTATGCCACCACCGAAACGGCCACTCATGCGGGTCAAACGCCGGGCACCGGTGAACTGCTGCTGCGCGTCGGGGCCGGTGGCGCGGGACAAAACTATACCGCGACCATTGAATCTATCCTTCGCGAGGCCAGCGCCCGCGATCGGCTGACGCTGGTGAAAACCGACCTCGGCCGTCTGATCCTCAGCGGTGATAACGAATATCGCGGCGGTACGCGCATTGACGGCGGCACCTTGCAAATCTCCGCCGACAGCAACCTCGGCCAGAGTGGCACGGATTTGGTCATCAATAACGCCTCCACGCTGCAACTGGGCGCTGATTTGACCAGCAACCGTACCATCGAGCTGGGCGCCAATGCTAACGCGGCGGTATTTGATCTCAATTCGCACCATTTCACCCCAACCGGCGATATTACCGGAGATGGCAAGCTGAAAGTGACCAGTAGCTCAAGCGATGCGGGCAGCACCTTAACGCTTGACCGCACCAACAGCTACCAAGGGGAAACCGAAATTGCCGGGACCGGGAATAGCAATAATGTGACGGTTAACGTCAGTAAAACCGGGGCGTTCGGCAGCAATGAAAGCAGCACTGTTAACGTCAATAACGGCGCAACGCTGAACATCAATGGTGCAGACACCAGCCTGACATCGCTGACCATGAACATCGCCGACAGTCTGTTAACGCTGGCCGATACCGTCACTGCCGCCAGCGCCAACCTGAATCTGACAGGTAAAGCGAAAGCAGTATTACGCGATAAAGCCACCGCCGCTAACGCGACGGTCAACGTAGCGAAAGACAGCACCCTGGCGCTGGAAGACAACGCCAGCGGCGGCAATGCAACGGTAAACAACAGCGGCCTGATGACCGCGGCTGATAACTCGATGGCGGAAAATACGGTGGTCAAAAACCTGGCGGACGGCCTGGTGGATGTCAGCGCAGTCAACAGCGCCACCTCCATCGGTTCACTGTCCGGTGCGGGTAATGTCGAGCTGGGTAACAAGCAACTGTCGCTGGGTAATCTAAATCTGGCTGACACTATCAGCGGCGTTATCAGCGGCAACGACGGCAGCCTAGTGAAAATCGGCGACGGTACGCTGACCCTGACCGGCGACAACACCTGGACCGGCATCACGGATGTTGACCAGGGCGTGCTGCTGGTCAACGGTAATCAGTCTGCCGCAACCGGCCAGGTCACGGTGAAAACCGGCGCTACGCTCGGCGGTAACGGCATTATCGGCGGCGCGGTGGATGTGCAGGATAACGGTCACATTACCGCCGGTGCGGCCATCAACAGCGTCGGTAAACTGACCACCGGTTCGCTGACGCTAAGCGATAACGCACAGCTGGATTATCAGTTTGGTCAGGCCTATACCCCAGGCGGAGCTTTCAACGATCTGATTGATGTCAACGGCGATCTGACGCTTGACGGCAAGCTCAACATCGAGACCTCACCGAACGGCAGTTTTGACGTTGGGGTTTATCGCGTGATCAACTATACCGGCACGTTGACCAATAACGTGATGGATATTGCTAACGCACCGGAAGCCGCTGACAGCCTGTATGTACAAACCTCGGTTAAAAATCAGGTAAACCTGGTCAACCATGCCGGGCTGACGCTGCGCTTCTGGGACGGCACCGGCGGTGAGAACGGCAACCTGAAAAACAACGGCGTGATTAACGGTGGCGACGGGATCTGGCAATCCAGCCAGGGGAATGACAACTGGACCACCGATGAATCCACGCCAGAAGGCGCGCTGAACGCGCCATTTACCGATGCCGCGTTTGCCGTCTTCCAGGGCGAGGCGGGCAATGTGACGGTCGATAACAGCAAAGGCGACGTCATCATCAGCGGTGCACAATTCGCCACCGACGGCTATCGCGTCGGCGGAGAGGCTATCACCACCGATACCGCCAATACGCTGATCCGCGTTGGCGATGGTACGGTAGACGGCGTTAACTACACCGCCACCATTGACAGCGTGATCCGTGGCACCGGCGGTCTGAATAAAGGCGATCTTGGTACGCTGATCCTCACGGGCGACAATACCTACAGCGGTGGCACCACTATCACTTCAGGTACGCTTCAGGTAGCCGGTGATACCAACCTCGGCGCAGCAGATACTGGCATCACCTTTAATGGTGGTACGCTGAAATATGGCGACGCTTTCGATACCGCACGTCAGGTAACGCTGGAATCCGGTGGCGGGACGTTCGACACCAACGGGCACGATGTATCCCTGCTGACCGAAGTCGAAGGTCATGGTCAGTTGATTAAAACCGGCAAAGGTTCACTGACCCTGACGCTGGATAACACCTACACCGGCGGTACCACCATCAACCAGGGCGTATTACAACTCGGCACCGGCGGCGATATCGGCAGCATTCAGGGTGATATCGTTGATAATGGCGTACTCAGCGTCAATCGCGCTGATACCCTGGCATTAACCGGTGATATCAGCGGCAAAGGTCAACTGCACCAGACCGGCAACGGCACCACCGAGTTGCAGGGTAAAAACAGCTACAGCGGCGCAACGCTGATTACCCACGGCGTGCTGCAAGCGGGTGATACCAACACCCTGAGCGCGGCGTCGCACCACTATGTGGTTGCGGACACTACGCTTAACACCCAAGGCTACAACCAGACGGTAGCCGGGCTGAGTAACGGCGGCGATGTGTCGCTTATCGGTCAGCAAATTGGTACAACCTTAACCGTCAAAGGAGACTACACCGGCGAGAAAGGCACTATCAACATGGCAGCCACGCAGAATGGTCGCGGCGCGGGTATTGCCGATCGCCTGATTATCGACGGCGGTAAAGCCAGCGGGAAAACGTTGCTTGATGTTGACGGCTCCGGCCTCGGCGCGCCTACCGTGGGTGACGGCATCGAAGTGGTCACCGCGCTGAATGGCGCCACCACCACCGCGCAGACCTCGCGAGACGCCTTCCATCTTGCCGCTGAACGCATGGCTGCGGGTGCATTTGAGTACCAACTGCACGCCGGTAACGCGCAAGGTCAGGGTGAAAACTGGTATCTGAGAAGCGAATACCGTCCGGAAACCATGCTGTACTCCGGCCTCGCCAGCGTCGTTCGCCAGGGTGACATCAGCCTGCTGGGTAACATGCACCAGCGTATGGGTGACGAGGTGAAACCGGGTATTGATGAAGATAACCGCGCGTGGGCCAGAATGATTGGTTACTCCGGCAAAACCAAACTGGATGATGCGACAGGGACACAAACCAGTTCACATACCATGGGCATCCAGGTCGGCGTCGATATGTACGCCAATGAAAGCTGGAAAGCCGGGATGTATGCCAGCGTGCTCGACATCGACAGCAGTGTTAAAGGCACCAAAACTGGCAGCGATGGCAAAGGCGGTAATATCGATGACAACGCGTTTTACGTTGGCGGTTATGCCACTTGGTTCTCGGATGACGGAATGTATGTCGACAACGTCCTGCAGTACGGTAACCATAAATCCCGTCTGTCGGCATCCGGAAATAACGGCTCGCACACGGTGAAAGGCAATACGCTGACGGCCTCAACGGAAGTGGGCAAGTCATTCCGCTTAGGCGCCAGCGCCTGGAGTCTGGAGCCTCAGGCGCAGTTGATCTATCAGTACAGCAACTTCGATAACAGTACGTTGGATGGCGTCACCCAAACGAAGGTCAAGATGGATACCGCCGATTCGTTTACCGCGCGTCTGGGTGTGCGTCTGGTCGCAGACTATGATACCAACCACGGCAAATTCCAGCCTTACGGCCGGGTGAACGTCTGGCAGGGTCTGGGTTCAAAAGACAAGACGCAGTTTAGCAATGCGGTTGCCACCACTACGCTGGAATCGTCACAGCAGTACTCCAGCACCGAAGTCGCCGCCGGACTGAGCTGGTCTATTGACCGGAATGTGCAGGTCTACGGTGAATTGGGTACGCAATTCAGCAACGGCAGCAGTAAGTCGCAGATTGAAGCCCCGGTGAATGCATCTATTGGCTTTAAGAAATCGTTTTAATCTAACGTAAACGTAGCCAGCCCTCTGTTATTACAGAGGGCTTTTTTATGCGCGAGGGAATCAACATCGGTTGTCCGGCGGTTGTCCGGATAACGCGCGTGCGCCTCCATCAGGAAAAGGCGTTATAGCCCAGGGAGAGAGTGATTAACGGCTAAATTGGGTTAACAGTGCGGGAATGTCTTCGGCCATCACCGGAGGAGAGATAAAAAAACCCTGAATTTTATCGCAGCCAATCAGCGTCAAACGTTCTAACTGGGCATGGGTTTCTACCCCTTCAGCCAGCACTTCAATGCCAAAATTGTGCGCTAATGTAATAATACCCTCAACGATCTTTGCCGATCGGGTATCGGGCTCGATGCCTGCAACAAATTCTTTATCAATCTTTAAGGTATCAAACGGATACTTCAGCAGATAATTAAGGTTCGCGTGCCCGGTACCAAAATCATCAAGCGCCAGCTTCACCCCAATCGCCTTCAGTTCTGTCATGTTTTTAGCGGCTATCTGGCTGTCGCACAGCGGCGACGTTTCCGTGATCTCTATTTGGCATCGATGAGCAGGTAGTCCACTGGCGGCGAGATTTTGTCTGACACGTTGTGGGAGCAGTGGATCGCAGAATTCAAGGGCAGAAATATTAACAGAGAGAGAAAGAGGGTCTGGCCAGGAGGCGGCAATGTCCCATGGAGGGTTGCTTACCATCTCCTCTATGGAAAATATATTGCCGCTATTTTCCAGCACCGTAATAAAAACATCAGGGGAGATCATGCCCATCTGTGGGCTATTCCAACGCATTAACGCTTCAAACCCACTAATAGTGTGGGTTTGTAAGTTAAAAATAGGTTGATAAACCATATAAAGCTGACTGGTATTGAATGCTTTTTCAAGCGCCGTTAGCACATCACTGGAATCTAACACACCCCTTCCCCCCCCATCACCACAACAAAAACCAGTCGAAATCACTCCCAAATTGTATCTACTTTTACGTATTTCACATCAGAAAAGAATATTCAGATCAGGGTAAAAAAGACAAGCTATGGGTAAACCTAATAATTAATTTATTTAAATCAGAGGTATTGGCCAGTCCCAGTTTCGTAACGACCCGCATCTTGTGCGCTTGAATCGTTTTATAATTCAAACTGACTAATTCAGAAATTTCTCTGGCAGTATAACCACTTACCAACAGATTGAGGATCTGCTGTTCTCTTTCCGTGAGCCTTTTCTGCGACCGATACAGTCGGGGATTCCATTTCCCAACCGCCAGCGTAGCCAGTTGTCCAAAATCACGCAGTGATGACTTTTCCGTCAGGACAATGGTCTTTTCCACATATAATAACTCAACACATAATTTCGCCACCAAACTGTCAGCGACAATGACAATAACGTTATTATAAAATTTAAATCGGTTTTTATTCAAAAACTGCACAATTGCAGAACACGGTTGTTCATTGTTAATGATATTAAAAACCATTGTTTGATGTTGGCACAATGATGATTGCTGCAACATATCCTCAAACGGGAATGTTTTGATAGGGATATGTTTACTTGTCAGATAGGCGAACATACCGCTGCCCACAAAATTATCAGTGCCGCACATCAACATCCTGTTCACCGTTCCTTATAAACTTCGAATCTTATTACTCATTAAAAATTTGATGATTATTTTCTCGACTTCCGCCTCTTCACGACGGTTCTTATAGTCAAACTCGCACGATATCTGGTAGCAGGAGTACAACTGATTATCATCATCAAACTCATTGATCATGACGACATCAATCACTTTGAGATCAAGCAGTAAACTGCCAAACACATCAAAATCCAGGGTGGCACCTTTAATAACCGCATCTTTATAAAGGAATCGTGCATTCACATCCTTAACGATTAATGCGCAGCCCCCCTGAGAAATATTTTTAATCTTCAGTGAGTAATTTTCGCCGTTTTTGTAACGACCAGAACAGAAAAAATCATAGCCCTTGAGGAAGGAGAAACGCTGATTTTGTCGCTGTTGCGCAAAGAAAATCATATCCGGGATAAGGTACGACAACCCTGCTTGCGCATCACCTGCGGACGCCTGTTCGTATCTGGCGCTAAATTTAACAATCCCGCTATCACTGTGCAGGATGAAGTATTGGACCTTTTCAGGAACGATGTCTTTGTGCGGAGAAAGCACAAAGCGCTCGAAATCAATCTTTTCTAACTGTGTGATAACGCTGTTGTTTTCACATAAGACTTCCAGTTTAGTCTTCTTGTGCAACTCTTCGCGCAGGATCGCTATGATTTCAAACTTGTTGTCCTTTGCTAATCCAAAGCTCATTCTCAAACCCTTATTTCCATATTTAAGAAATGTTCCGGTCTTGTTCGCAGACAAAAACACGAAATCAGCATCCACTCCTGGCGCTTAATTACCTTAGTGGATTCCATGTCAAACTGTTGATAAAAATTTAAGTTTTTAACTATCTTTAATGTTTTATTGATATGTAAAAACGTTTGATACGGGTTAATTCTAGCTGAAGTGAAGTCTAAAACCACGCGAAGTTGCGCAACAAGCATAACAAAAAAGAATAACAAGACGTTTTCAGCAGGGGTTTGGGGATAACGAATTTAGCTTATGGCAAAAAAAAGCCAGCATCATGCTGGCTCCGGTAATTACCGTATTAAACTCTAGTGGCATACTATCTTACAGAGGGTACAACGTGAGAAAATCAGTACTGCTGCTTAACGAGGGTCCGAGCTGAATCCGCAATAATCATTACTGCACCCGCCAGCATTAATGTATCTTTTAACACTAGCCGCCCGGCCCCCGATAAATACGGGAAACCGTGGTGCAGATCGCCTAGCGGCATAACCCATGCTTCCGGCGTGGTGATTAAAAAAGACAGGGTGACAATCGGTGTGGCGAATGCCAGAATCCCGCCGATTAATCCCAACCTGCGGCTGAGCGGATTTGCCAGCACCAACAAGGCAATAATTATCTCAACCACGCCCAGTCCATTAGAGAAGCTGTAGGTATTATTCGCTGCTTGCCATTCCCGCTCCTGCGGTTTAAATTCCCCTTCATGCGTCAAATGCTGCTGATACTCTTGCGGATGTTCATAAAAAAATGACATTAGCGGACTGTTGGCCACGAATGGCGTAATACTGTCGGCTTCGTATGGAACGAATTTTAATAATCCAATCCAGATAAACACAATGGCGATGCTCAGGCGAATCAGGGTTAATCCGATGCGATCGGCCTTGCCCAGTAAGCGAAGATATTTTTCCATACCAACCGCCCTTACTTGTACAAAATCGCCGTAGCGTAAGTGCTGCTGTCAATACGCATTGAGGTGATTTTCCACGATGATGCCTGTTTCTCCTGCGCCAGCTTTGCAATGGCCTCCTCAATCACAGAAGGCGCGGCGGAGACGGCTGACACGCTAACGTGGGCAATTTCGGTTGGCGACTGCGCCAGCGCGGAAAACGTGACAGGTGCAGTCAGTAAAGAGGTCATCAGTAAAGTTGCTTTCAACATATTCATTTCTATTTCCATTAACCAGTCAATTCAGTGTTAATATAATAAACTCACACATTCTATTTATTGCCATCCGTAACGCCAGAATAACTGTTCATACGTATTATTTAGGTACTGTGCTACACGCATAAAAAAAGCCCCACACGGGTGGGGCAAAAAGGCAGACACAGCGTTTTATTATTTAACTAATGCGAATAGATCGTTTAATGATTCGCTCATGCTCGGGTGGGTAAATATTTGGTCACGTAAAACGGTATAGGGTAATCCGGCATCCATAACGGTTTTAACGATATTAATCATTTCATGTGAATCTACACACAATAGCGAGACACCTAATATCCGTTGGGTATTCACATCAACCACGGCTTTGAGCATACCGCGCGTATCATCCATCACCCGAGCCCGCGGGATCGCCGTAACGGGTAACGTCACGATCTGAACCTCCGCCCCGCTGGCTCTGGCCTGCTCTTCGCTCATCCCCACGCGAGAAAGCGGCGGTGTCATAAACACGGAATACGGCACATTCTGGCGGTCGCCGGTGTTGCGCAACCCTTCTCCCAATAAACTGTCGCGCACAATGCGGAAATCATCCAGCGAGATATAGGTAAATTGCAATCCGCCAGTCACGTCGCCCATGGCCCAGATATTATCTGCCGAGGTGCGCAGATATCTATTCACGATAATTCCGCCCCGCTCGTTGACGTCCACGCCAGCATTTTTCAGTTGCAGTGCTTCCGTTGCCGGTTTACACCCCGAGGCGATCAGTAGCGCGTCCACCGAATGCGTCTCTTCTGGCATCTGTATCTGTACCGCACCGTCCTGGGACGATACAGAGTGTACATTGGCGTTCAGAATCAGCTCGACACCTTTGTCGCGCAAAATGCGGGCAATGGCATCAGCGACATCCCGGTCTTCACGCGGTAAAAATAGCGGCGCGGCTTCAAAGATAGTGACCTTGCTTCCAAAATTGGCAAACATGGACGCGAATTCCACGCCAATGTACCCGCCGCCCAAAATCCCCAACCGCTGAGGACGCTGCGCCAGATTCAGCAATCCAGTGCTGTCGAATACGCCAGGTGTGCTGGATAATCCTTTAATATCAGGCATCGTCGACTGCGCACCGGTATTAATGAAAATCTTCTCGCCGCGGAGTTCACGCGTGCCGGTCGCCTGGATGACCCGCACAGTATGGTTGTCAACAAACTCAGCGCGCCCTTCAATCACATCGACATTGTCCAGACCGACAAGGTTATGGAAGTTTTTATCACGCAGAAAGCGAACAACATCTGTTTTGCGTTGCATTGCGGCGGCAAAGTCATGCTGCATTTCGGCATCATGCACCAGCGTTTTAGTGGGTATACAGCCGATATTGATACATGTCCCGCCATACATGGTGTTGGACTGCTCAATAATCGCCACCTTCCAGTCTGCTTTTGCCAGCGTCGCCGCCAGCGTTTTACCTGCTTTGCCAAAACCAATAATGATCGCCTGATACTGATTCATACTGCCTCTTTGCAAAATCACTGTTCATTTGTTAACCCGAAGTATAAGGACTGACGAACATAAACAGCGTATCCATAACGCGCTTATTTATGTCAAATCGTCTAAAGTGAAATATGCAAATTTGTGAAAGCACAAACCATATTACCAACTAACCATTTGATGGTATTATTTTAATATAAAATTATAGCGATAATGGCGATATCTCCCTAAGGGTATAAAATTGTTCAGGAGTCTTTATGGACGCGCTTAGCCGATTATTAACGCTTAATGACCCGCAGGGGTCTATTGATAAAAACTGCTTGTTGAGCAGAGACTGGCAGTTGCCACATGCTGCGGGAGAGCTGTCGGTTATTCGCTGGCATACGGTAACTCAGGGTGCGGCTCAGCTTGATCTCCCGGACGGCTCGTCCTACACGCTGCATCCTGGCACAGTGGTTATGCTGGCACAAAACTCCGCCCACCGGCTGTGCCAGTCAGGCGAGGAACAAACGCATCTCGTCTGCGGAAGCCTACGGTTGCAGGCATCTTCACGCTATTTTTTAACCGCACTGCCGGAATTGCTCATTCTGGCCCCCGAGGAAAATAGCCCTGTTGGTCAGTGGCTGAGAGCCATGATTGAACTGCTGCAACGGGAATCAATGAGCACGCTGCCAGGTTCTGAGGTGGTATGCAGCCAGCAATGCGCCACGTTGTTTACCCTTGCTGTACGCGAGTGGCTGACACGGGCCGCACCAGGTAAAAACATGTTGAATCTGCTGCTGCATCCCAAACTGGGGGTTATCGCTAACCTGATGCTTGAGTTGCCCGCTCATCCGTGGACTGTCGAAGAGCTGGCGCAGCGCGCGCATATGTCGCGGGCCAGCTTCGCGCAACTGTTTCGTGAAGTCTCAAACTCCACGCCGCTCGCGGTCTTAACCACATTGCGTCTGCAATTCGCCGCCCAGATGTTAGCGCGTGATTCACGGCCGTTGATCGTGATTGCTGAGGCGGTGGGCTATGCCAGCGAATCATCGTTTCACAAAGTCTTTCTGCGTGAATACGGCTGCACGCCGGGTGAGTACAGAAAGCGGGTCAAGGCGCTGGAAAAATAGCGTTGCGCCGTATTACGTTCTCCGGCGCAACGCTATTCAGGCGTTATTTCTGCGAACGATGGCGGTGCAGCCACATCAGCTTATACGCCGCCGGAATGATAAACAGCGACAGCAGCGGCGCGGTGATCATACCGCCAATCATCGGGGCGGCAATCCGGCTCATCACCTCCGACCCGGCCCCGGTACCCCATAAAATCGGCAGCAGGCCGGCAATAATCACCGCCACGGTCATCGCTTTGGGGCGCACGCGAAGCACCGCCCCGTGATACAGCGCCTCATCCAGCTTAGCCACCGTAAAGGTCTGCGGATTTTCCAGCGCGGGCTCCGCCTCAATGGCGTGGCGCAAATACATCAACATCACCACGCCAAACTCGGCGGCAACACCTGCCAGCGCAATGAATCCGGTGCCGGTCGCCACCGACATATGGAACCCCATCCAGTAGAGGAACCAGATCCCACCCACCAGTGCGAACGGCACGCTGGTGATAATCAGCAACGCTTCACCAAAACGACGGAAAGCCAGATACAGCAGCACGAAGATGATCATCAGCGTCATCGGCACCATCAGTTTGAGCTTATGGCTGGCGCGTTCAAGCAGCTCAAACTGGCCCGAAAACGCCACACTGGTCCCCGGTTTTAGCTGGACATTTTCGGCAATCGCTTTTTTCAGATCGTTTACCACCGAGACCATGTCACGATCGCGGGCATCGATGTAGATCCAGCTGGTCGGGCGTGCGTTCTCGGTTTTCAACATCGACGGACCTGAAACAACCTTCACATCCGCCACATCCGCCAGCGTGATTTGTTGCTTCATGGGCGTCAGGACCGGCAATTGTCGTAACGCTTCCGGACTGTCGCGATAGCTTTGCGGGTAGCGAAGATTGATCGGATAGCGGGCAATCCCTTCCACCGTTTCGCCCACCATCGCGCCGCCGACTGCCGAGGTAATGAACAGCTGTACATCACCTACGGTCATGCCATAACGCGCGGCCTTTTCACGTTGAATATCGACGCTGAGATAGCGCCCGCCTTCCAGACGTTCCGCCAGCGCAGACGCGACGCCCGGCACGGTCCTCGCCACCTCTTCGATTTGCTCTGCCGTGGCGTCAATGTCCGCCAGCACGGTACCCGAGACCTTAATCCCGATTGGACTTTTGATCCCGGTAGACAGCATGTCGATGCGGTTACGAATCGGCGGTACCCACAGGTTCGCCAGGCCCGGCAGCCGGACCGTTTTATCCAGTTCCTCGATGATTTTGTCCATCGTCATCCCCGGACGCCACTGATCCTGCGGTTTCAACTGGATGGTGGTTTCAACCATTTCCAGCGGCGCGGAATCGGTGGCGGTTTCGGCCTTACCGGTTTTACCAAATACCCGCGCCACTTCCGGCACGGTCATGATCAGCTTGTCGGTTTTTTGCAGCATATCCGCCGCCTGCGCCGCCGAGATCCCCGGCAGGGTCGACGGCATATACAGCAGGTCACCTTCGTTGATCTGCGGTAAGAACTCGCCGCCGACTTTATTGAGCGGGAAAATAACCGTCAGGATCGACAACACCGCCACCAGCAGGGTGGCCTTCGGCCAGTGCAGCACCTTCAGCAACAGCGGATGATAAATGCGGATCAGAAAACGGTTAAGCGGGTTACTGCTTTCCGCCGGGATCGTGCCGCGGATCCAGAATCCCATCAGGATTGGGATCACCACAATCGCCAGCAATGCGGCCCCAGCCATGGCATAGGTTTTGGTGAACGCCAGCGGGCCAAACAGTCGCCCTTCCTGCCCCTCAAGGGTGA
Source organism: Citrobacter sp. JUb117 (assembly GCF_024809055.1). Taxonomy (NCBI): domain Bacteria; kingdom Pseudomonadati; phylum Pseudomonadota; class Gammaproteobacteria; order Enterobacterales; family Enterobacteriaceae; genus Citrobacter; species Citrobacter sp. JUb117. The sequence goes on along the minus strand of NZ_JANUFB010000001.1, from coordinate 28,978 downwards.
AAATAGGGATAAACGACAGGGTAATAATCAGCAAACTGATGAATAGCGCCGGTCCCACTTCCACCGAGGCGTTGGTGATCACCTGCCAGCGCGTGGCGTTATCCAGCTTTTCTCCCGGATGCTGATGCGCCCACTCTTCCAGCCGCTTATGCGCGTTCTCAATCATCACAATCGCGGCATCAACCATCGCCCCTACAGCAATGGCGATGCCGCCAAGCGACATAATGTTGGCGTTCAGTCCCTGGAAATGCATCACAATAAACGCAATACACAGCCCCAGCGGCAGGGAAATAATGGCGACCAGCGCCGAGCGGATATGCCACAGGAACAGCGCACACACCAGCGCCACAACGATAAACTCTTCCAGCAACTTGTAGCTCAGGTTATCAATCGCGCGGTCGATAAGCTGACTGCGATCGTATGTTGTAACTACCTCAACGCCTTCCGGCAGGCTGCTTTTCAGCGTCTCAAGTTTGGCTTTGACGGCGGAGATTACGTCACGTGCATTTTTACCCGAGCGCAGGATCACCACGCCGCCAGCCACTTCGCCTTCACCATTCAGTTCGGCGATGCCACGGCGCATTTCCGGTCCAATTTGCACGCGGGCAACATCGCGCAGGTAAACCGGCACACCGTCAGCCCCGGATTTCAGCACAATAGTATTGAAGTCATCGAGGGTTTGCAGATACCCGCTGGCACGCACCATGTATTCCGCTTCCGCCATCTCCACGGATGAGCCACCCGCCTCCTGGTTAGACGCATCCAGCGCCGATTTCACCTCAGCCAGGCTGATACCGTATTGCGTCAGCTTCATCGGGTCGATAACCACCTGGTACTCTTTGACCACGCCGCCTACCGACGCCACTTCTGCGACATTGGGAATCGTTTTCAACTCATACTTTAAAAACCAGTCCTGCAGAGAACGCAGTTCGGCCAAATCGTGTTTGCCGCTGCGGTCCACCAGCGCATATTCAAAGATCCAGCCGACGCCGGTGGCATCTGGCCCCATTTCCGCGCTGACGCCTGCGGGCAGTTTTCCCTGCACCTGGTTGAGATATTCCAATACGCGGGAGCGTGCCCAGTAAGGGTCGGTGCCGTCTTCAAAAATGACATACACGTAAGAGTCACCAAACTGCGAGAAACCGCGCACCGTTTTCGCACCAGGCACCGACAGCATGGTGGTGGTCAGAGGATAAGTGACCTGATTCTCAACGATTTGTGGCGCTTGTCCCGGATAGCTGGTTTTAATAATCACCTGCACATCAGAGAGATCCGGCAGTGCATCTACTGGGGTGTTGATAATGGTCCATGTTCCCCAAATACTGAGGAACAACGCCCCCATCATCACCAGAAAACGGTTAGCCACTGAGCGGCGAATAATCCATTCAATCATGTGTTATATCCTCAGTGTGAATGGGTCGCCGGGGTCGGCATTGCGGGCATAGCCGCGGCGTCTGGCGTCCCACTCTTCCGGGCGCGCATGCGGTCCAACGCCCCGGCGATATTCGCCTCGGAATCAATCAGGAACAGGCCGCTGGAGACCACCTTCTCACCTTCCGTCAGACCGGAGCGGATAGCCGTTAGCCCCTGAGATTCATGGAATACGGCAACCTGCTTCGGCACAAAGCGTCCGTCGTTATCCACGGTGATCACCCGCTGCTCGCTGCCCGTATCAATCAGCGCTTTGGACGGGATCAGCAGCATCGGCTCACTTTGTGTTTTCAGCTTGAGGTAAGCATTCATCCCCGGCTTGAGTGCCTCGTCAGGGTTTTCGACCTGCAAACGTAACTGGAGGGTACGCGTCGTGGCATCCACGCTCGGCAAAATACTCCACTTGCTGATGGTGAATGTTTTATCCGGCCAGGCGGGTACGGTGATCGCAAACTGCGAGGCGTCTTTAATCAGCCAGGCGATAGACTCCGGGACCGATGCGCTGACCCACACCGGATCCATGCCCTGAATTTTTGCTACCACGTTATCTTTCGAAATGTTCATGCCGGTGCGCAAATCAAAGGCGGTGATCACCCCATCGATGGGCGCGCGCAGGGTGAAGCGGGTTTGAATTTTCCGCGTCGATTTTAAGCGCTGGATGTCCTGTTCGGGCATCCCGGCCAGACGCAATCTTTCGAGAATACCGTCGACTTGAGTGGCGGTACCGCCGGTCTCGCGCAGCAGAAGATATTCGCTCTGCGCTTCAACCCAGTCGGGGATGGTCAGATCAATCAGCGGCGCGCCTTGCTTAATTTTATCGCCAACGGTCAGCGGATACACTTTTTCGATAAATCCCGCTGAGCGGGCTTGCACAATCACAAACTGATATTCGTTATAGCTAACGTTGGCCGGGAACGTTTGTGCATACTGCAGCGGTCCACGACGTACAGCCTCGGTTTTTAGCCCCAGATTTTGGGTTTGCGTCGGATCGATTCGCACCCCTGCGGCGGCGTCGCTCGCGGTCTCTTCATCGGCATATTTCGGGATCAGATCCATATCCATAAACGGCGATTTACCCGGCTTATCAAAACGGGTATTCGGATACATCGGGTCATACCAGAACAGGACTTTACGCGCTTCTTTTTGCGCATCGGGGCCACTGTCGGTCGGGACGTTTGCTGATGACAAATAAGGATAGATACCGACGGCAATAACCCCACCGACAATCATGCTGGCAAGAATAAGCGCGGTATTTTTAATATTTAAAGACGCCATAGTGATTTCCATTGCGCGAGTGTCTCACCCGCGTTCAGAGAAAACGGGTGAGAATAAAAGAGACCTGCGACTGCGTTATTGACTGACGTGAATATCACGTAATACAGAGAGATTTCCCTGTTGAACAAAGGTAAAGGCGACCTTATCGCCGGGCTTAATATCATCAGCCTTCGTTTCCGGGACCAGCGTAAATCGCATGGTCATCGCAGGCCAGTTCACCGCCGGAATAGGTTCGTGCTTGATGGTGATTTTTTTGCTCGCCATATCAATAGATTCAATCACGCCCGTGGCGCTGATGACTTGCTCCTGCTGGGTAGCGGGCTGCATATTCATCATCTCGCCATGCTGATGCTCATTGGCCTGAGCGTTAAACATGACCACAGACAACACAGTAAACAAAGCGGCTTTAGCGGTACTTTTCATGTCATATACTCCTGAGAATTTATAATTAAATATCATTCAACCCAGCCGCCGCCTAAGGCAGCAAACAGCTTAATTTCATTAACCTGCTGGTCGTAATTAAGATCGAGCAGTGATTGCCGGGTAGCGAATAAAGAACGCTCTGCATCCAGTACTTCGATATAACTCACCGCACCATGTTGATAGAGCGCTCTGGCGCGTTGCAGCGTGATTTGCAAAGAGTCCAGATAGCGCTGCTGAGCGGTAATTTGATCTGCCAGGCTTTGGCGCAACACCAGCGCATCCGCCACTTCTTTAAACGCGTTCTGGATTTTTTGTTCGTAATTCACCACCGACTGCTGCTGACGAATTTCGGCCAAATCGAGGTTTGACTGATTACGTCCGGCGTTAAAAATCGGAATATCGATTTTGGGTACGAAATTCCACATGTCGCTGGCGGCATTAAATAAGCTGGAGAGGTCACTGCTGCTACCCGATAGCGAACTGGTGAGAGTAATGGACGGGAAAAAGGCCGCCCGTGCAGCACCGATGTTGGCATTTGCCGCCATTAATGCATGCTCGGCTTCTAAAATATCCGGTCGCTGAAGCAGTATTTGCGATGGCAGCGACGGCGGCAGCGTCACCGCGTTGATATCACCGTGGCTACGTGCCCGGTCATCCGGTAATTTCCCGTAGGAGCCAAGCAACAGTTGCAGCGCATTATTCGCCTGCGCCAGTTCGCCTTTACGTTTGGCGATATCGGCGCGCGTGCTTTCAATTACGCCCCGCGCCTGTTCCAGCGCCAGCACGTTGGTGCTACCGGTTAACAGTTGTTTCTCAACAAAAGCGTATGAACGCTGATAGTTTTGCAGCGTCTCTTCGGCAATTTTCAGCTGCGCGTAAGCCAGTCGCTGGTTGAAATAACTTTGCGAGACGTTGGAAATTAATAAGATATGCACCGCCCGACGCGCTTCTTCACTGGCAAAGAAATTCTGTCGTTCGGCTTCACTCATATTTTTCAGGCGGCCGAAGAAATCCAAATCGAAACTGAGATTCAGTCCGGCCTCAAATTCTTTCTGCGTGCTGGTTTCGCCTTTAAATTTGCCGCTATAGGTACCGCTGGAGCCAGCATTAAGCTGCGGATAGCGGTCTGCATCCGTCACCCCATATTGTGCTCGCGCTTCCTGAACCTTGAGGGTGGCCATGCGCAGATCACGGTTATTCAGCAATGCCTCGCCAATCAGCGCTTTCACCTGATCATCAACGAAAAAGGTGCGCCAGCCCGTATCCTGGTATCCCTGTGGTGCCGGTACCAGCGCATTCTGGCTCAACGAAAATTGCTGCGGTATCGGCATTGCCGGACGCTGATACTCCGGCGCCAGCGAACAACCGGCCAGAATAAAAACAACGCTGAGAGTAAGAAGCTTAAATTTGCACATAGTTCTTTTCGTCCAAACCGGACTGGAATGTGAATTTATTACCGTGCACCTTACCGAATCGACTCTGTTTAAGCGGTGACAGGAAAATGACAAAGCTGTCATTTTCCCAATAACTCATTGCTATCCGATCCCGCTTCTCTAGAATTGAAACCCGCACAGCCAGTGGGTGAAGGAGAATGTGATGAAGATTTTGGTCGTCGAAGATGAGAAAAAAACCGGCGAATACCTGACGAAGGGCCTGACGGAAGCCGGTTTTGTTGTCGATTTGGCGGATAACGGCCTGAACGGGTATCACCTGGCCATGACCGGCGATTATGACCTGATCATCCTCGACATCATGCTGCCTGACGTGAACGGTTGGGATATCGTGCGTATGTTGCGCAGCGCTAACAAAGGCATGCCGATTCTTCTCCTTACCGCGCTGGGCACGATTGAACACCGGGTCAAAGGCCTGGAACTGGGGGCGGATGATTATCTGGTGAAACCCTTCGCCTTTGCCGAACTGCTGGCTCGGGTCAGAACGCTGCTGCGCCGTGGCGCGGCAGTGATTGTCGAAAGTCAGTTTCAGGTTGCGGATTTAATGGTTGATCTGGTCAGCCGAAAAGTCACCCGCAGTGGCACCCGCATTACCCTTACCAGCAAAGAATTTACGCTGCTCGAGTTTTTCCTGCGCCATCAAGGGGAAGTATTACCCCGCTCGCTGATTGCCTCACAGGTCTGGGACATGAATTTTGACAGCGACACCAATGCGATTGACGTCGCCGTAAAGCGCCTGCGTGCCAAAATTGATAATGACTTTGAACCGAAGCTGATTCAGACCGTACGCGGTGTGGGATATATGCTTGAGGTACCGGATGGCTATTAAACGCCTGCAGCGCCCTTTTTCGCTGGCCACGCGACTGACCTTTTTTATCAGCCTGGCAACCATCGCTTCGTTTTTCGCCTTCGCCTGGATAATGATCCACTCGGTGAAAGTCCATTTTGCCGAGCAGGATATCAACGATTTAAGAGAGATCAGCACCACGCTGGAACGGATCCTTAATCAACCCAACGAACCGGAATCCCGGCGGCTGGAAATCTTAAAAAACGTGGTTTCCGGTTACTCTAACGTTATTATTTCACTGGAAGATGCTAACCAAAAAGCCATTTTCCATTCACCTGGTGCGCCGGATCTGCGTCAGTTTATTACCCATGCGAAACCGGATAAAAACGCCGGTAATAATAATGTCTTTTTAATCTCCGGCCCCATGCTACGCACGCAAAATCACGATCACGGAGAAAACACGCCCTCCAACTGGCGCATGATTCGTTTGCCGGTAGGCCAGTTAGCGGACGGCAAACCGGCCTGGACGCTGTATATGGCGTTATCAATAGACTTTCATCTGCACTATATTAACGATCTGAAAAACAAGCTGATTATGACGGCATCGCTGATCAGCATGATGATTATTTTCATCGTATTGTTCGCCGTCTATAAAGGTCATGAACCGATCCGTAACGTCAGTCGCCGTATCCAGAACATTACCTCCAAGAATCTCGATGTCCGCCTCGATCCCCAGGCCGTACCGATAGAGCTGGAGCAGCTGGTCGGGTCGTTTAACCATATGATCGAACGCATCGAGGATGTGTTTAAACGCCAGTCTAATTTCTCAGCGGATATTGCCCATGAGATCCGCACCCCCATCACCAATCTGGTCACCCAAACGGAAATCGCACTTAGCCAGCCCCGTAGCCAGAAAGAGCTGGAAGATGTGCTCTATTCTAATCTCGAAGAGTTTGGCCGAATGTCGAAGATGGTGAGCGACATGCTGTTCCTGGCACAGGCGGACAATAATCAATTGATCCCGGAAAAGACGGCACTCAACCTGGCGGATGAGGTCGGTAAGGTGTTTGACTTTTTCGAGGCGTGGGCAGAAGAGCGCGAGGTGAGTTTACGCTTTGAGGGCCGCGCATGCTGGGTGTCTGGCGATCCGTTAATGCTGCGCAGAGCCCTGAGCAATTTGCTGTCGAACGCCATGCGTTACACTCCCAAGGGCCAGTCGGTGACCGTACGGGTAAAAGAGGCGGACGAACAGGTACACATTATTGTCGAGAATCCCGGCACGCCCATCGCCGCGGAGCATCTGCCGCGACTGTTCGACCGTTTCTACCGCGTGGACCCGTCACGACAGCGTAAAGGTGAAGGGAGCGGCATTGGCCTGGCGATTGTGAAATCAATTGTCGCGGCCCATCAGGGAAAGGTGGCGGTCACCTCTGACACCCGCGCCACCCGCTTTATTCTGACACTGCCAAAACACGCAAATTAGCCCTGCAGGGTGGCACGAATGTGCCATCCGCTGACCTGCTGGCATTTTTATTGATTCTCTGACGTAACCGTCATAATTCTGTCACCTCGCTGAGCGCACCTGCTTATTATCATTTCTTCCGTAAACCCCTACTGGAGAAATATGATGAACAAGATGTCTTCTTTTTTTGCTATTGCATTTTTTATCTCAGCTGGCGTGAATGCCGCAGAAAGTGTTGATACCCATCAACAGGCGGCGATGGCCCATGACATGATGAATAATAGCGATGCCCCTGCCCATCAGAAAATGGTGCAGGCACATCAGACGCAAGCACGTAATAGTCAGTCCACTAAGGCCGTTGCGCCGTCATTTTCACAAATGGATGAGCATGAAAAAGCAATGGTTGTACATGAGTCAATGAATAACGGTCATGCGTTTTCACATCAGCAACAGGCAGAAAAACATCGCCAACAGATCCCCGCGCAGGGATAACTCATGTACTATTCTGGATGAATAACACCACTCTCCCATTACGGATGGAAATTCCATGAATAAGCTATTCAGCGCCTTTGATTTTCAGCAAACACGTCAGCGCCTGCTGGCCAACATAAAATCACATGGCCTTGTTTTATTTGGCGAGTTTGATCATGCCAAAGCTGCTGCCGAGGTGGAATTAATACTTCCACCCACTACGGTACTTATTTTTGGTAACCCCAAAGGGGGTACTGCTCTAATGTTGCAGCATCCAGAATTAGCGCTCGACTTACCCTTCAGAGTATTAATTAGCCAGCAACCGGACGGGCTGGTTTGGGTCGGTTTTCATCCGGTCGAAACGCTGGAGAAATACGGGCTGGATACGCATGCTATTCAGGCACTAAAAAAACTGGAAAATCTTGTAGAACAAAGCATTGCCAGCATTGACTGAGTCACACACGCAGGCTTATTGTTCAATAAGTCTGCATTTCTCATTACCTCCTTCATTCTTTCTCTCCTCGATTAATGTCAATATTAATATTCCATTAAATCGCACATCAAAAATTAAACAACCTCCAGAATAATAAATGAATTGTATACAATACGTAAAATACCTACGTATTATGTTGTATACCACCATAATTTAACGCCCTCAGAAAATATAAATTAGGAATCCCCCTGGTATGCACCGTTAATATTTAATGGGAAACTTTCTTCGTCATAAACATGACAGCAATAAAATCAATATTCCTATAAATAAATTTAATGATGATAGTGAGTAACAGAATGAATAAACGTCTGCTGGCCATCTTTGTTCTGGGTCTGACAACCGCGACAACTGCATGCGCCATTACCCCGGCGATACAGAAAAAATATGAACGCTCAGGCTGTACACAAATGAGTGAACTCAACGGTTGCGATGTGAATAAATCCTATGAGTGGAACCGCGATCAGGGGTTTATCGACAATGCGGAAAACCATCATCAGCGCCATCATCGTCATGATGAAGACCGCCAGAACAGCGGTAATCAGGATAATCATGACCAGGCCGGTATCGACGGTAAGTTCACCGGTAATTACGTGGCTAAATTTGAAAACGGTCAACGCAGCGTTGATATTCACGTAGAAGATTCCGGCGTTTACATCAACGGCAATGAAGTACGCGATGTGAATACCTATAAAGATACGATGACCTTCCGCGTGGGGTATGCCACTTACACCCTGAAAGCGAACGGCCGCGGTAGCTGGAACGATAGCGACGCCGGTAACGCTGGCAAGATTGTGCGTGAATAACGGATGACACCACAATGAAAAAACTGATATCTGCACTGGTAATCATGGCCAGCCTGGCAGGCTGTGCTGAGCATCCGTACCTGTCTGCCGCAGCCGCAGGTGTAGGCGCTGCAGCGGTAGCCACGGCGATTGCTAACCACAAGAATCGTGAATCCAAACGCGATAAAGAGCATAAACGCCAGGAGCAGGAAGACAGAGAAAACCAGCACGCCTGGCGACATCACCACCGCCATGACGACGACAACGACCAGTACTATCGCCGCTGAGTAGCCCCGAAGAGCGCTGAGATCACAGCGCTCTTACCTTCTGTGCGTTACAGTATGATGCTTTAACGCCGGAGTCTGGTATGGCTTTAACCCTTACGGTATTGCTTGAAAACACGCGCGCTGCCGGTGCTGACAAATCATTGCAGGCAGCCCCTGGGTTAAGCCTGTTCGTCCAGGATGAAACAACCTCTGTTTTGTTTGATACCGGGCCGGATGACAGCTTTAAGCTGAATGCCGCGAGAATGGGCGTTGACCTATCTCAACTTACCGCCGTGGTACTCTCGCACGGGCATTACGATCACTGTGGCGGCGTGCCGTGGCTGGCGGATAATACGCACGTCATCTGCCATCCGCACATTGCCTGCGAGCGTTATTCTGCAATCACCGTTGCCGGATATAGCCAAAAAATCAAAAAATTATCACGCGAGAATGATTACTCTCGCCTGCATATGACCTATACCCGCGAGCCATTCCCGATTAGTGAGCGCTTTCTGTGGTCCGGAGAAATAAACGTGCCGACGCCACAGGCTTACGGCGTTATTCAGGAGCAAACACCCCAACCGGATTACATCACCGACGAAGGCGTATTGATTTATCAGTCTGAGCGCGGACTGATCATTATTACCGGCTGCGGGCATCGAGGAATAGAGAACATCGTCCGCCATTGTCAAAACATTACGGGCACCACCAAGATCTACGCCCTGATCGGCGGCTTTCATTTACGCGCGGCGTCGCCGCAAAAATTGTGGAAAACGCGTCGGTTTCTCCGTCAACAAAAGCCCGAAAAGTTGCTCGGCTGTCATTGCACCGGTTCGTGGGGACGTTTTTGGCTGCCCGGAACAGACGCGCCAGCAACGGGAGATGTGATTGTTCTGGCTGAGTGAGCACAGCGAATATGAACATAAAGATCGTCAAAATGATATTGAACATTCATCACATTATTCACATCAATATTGATTGATACACACAACCTTGATCTGGTCACTTATCATACAGAAATAGCCTTCACTACACTCAGATTAGCGGTATAACAAACAAGAGGTGGTGAATATGTATCGTTCTATTCTGGTGCCGATTGATATCTCTGAAACCGATGTAACGCGTCAGGTGATCCCACAGGTCAAGGCGCACGCAAAAACCGCAAAGGTCCATTTTTTAGCCGTTATCCCTACTGTCCCATTCTACGCATCACTGGGACTGGCCTACTCCAATGAATTCCCGGACAGAAGTGGCATTCAAGCTAAGGCCACCGAAAAGCTGCAAGAGATTGTTAAACAATTCAACATTCCTGCCGGCAGGACGGAACTGCACGTCGTTTACGGCCCGCCTAAAGATCAGATCTTAAAGTTAGCGGAAGCGGTAGATGCAGAACTCGTCATCATCGGTTCGCATAAGCCGGGTTTTAGCACTTATCTGCTGGGTTCAACGGCCTCCGCCGTGGTGCGCCACGCAAAATGCCCGGTGCTTGTAGTGCGGTGACATGCCGACAAAAGACCATACATACGGGAGCGAATCAGCTCCCGTTCTTATTGGTTTAAAATTTCCTGAAGCTTGCAAATACTATTCACTTAGATTTTAGTGAGAAGCCCTGAACAAAGATAAGTCAATCTCGTCATGGATACGTGTTGCAATACTGATTACTGATTGCGCAAAGCTACCTTCGCCACGTTCAAGTAGCAATGTCCAGGCATCTGACTCCATTGTCCAGTTACGTGGAACATTCATTCCTTCATCGACATAGCACCACCAGGGCCAGCACCCTTCACTTTCAGCTTTAGCATCGACTTCAGCGTCGACTTCAGGGTAAATTTGGCACATGGCTTTAGCTATTGCAGGAAAGACATCGTGATGAAACTTTTCGTTTGTCTCGTTGGTTAAGCAGATCCCATAGGCCAGATTTCGATAATCGCTTGTCTCAAATTCCCAGCATAATTTAAAATCATCACCTTCTTTAAATAACATCGAAAATGATGCGTATTTACTGCCCGAGCGCAACGCATCATTCATATCGACATTGATGCCAAATGGTGACAATTGCTGACGCAGATACAAGATAAAATCTTTCCACAGGCGTTCTTTAACCTGACGCATATTCTGAGCAATTAAAAATGCTGCGCTTAGGTTTTGGGGGGACGCGACCAGTTTTTCTGTTAATTCACTTTGCAATTCCATAGCAGTTTCTCCATTAATATCTTCACGAATAAATTTTAGTAAAGCATCGACAAAACAGCGCACCGCAGGTGCCTCTACGCGTAACGCACAATCTGAAAGCCACCTTTCCAATTGGAAGAAAGTGATGGGTTTTACATAGTTTTTTATCTCGTCTGATGACTGAGAGTGAAAAGTAAACTCACTCATCTCATTATTGCAGAGATATATCAAAGACCAGCCAATTCCTCGCCGCTGCGCTTCCGCAGCTAACCAGTGAGCATAATCGTGAAGTTGATCTTTTTGATCGATCGCCCAAGGCTTATTTTCAATACCTGTTAACTCGTTTTGATCCACAATCAATATGTCAATTCTTCTGCTGCCAGAAATAGTAAATTCGGTAAATACCTGAGCTTTCTTGTCAGGTACAAAATTTTCTGGTTTCTCTATTAATTGATAGAAACTACTGATAAATAGATCACCCTGAGCATGACTTTCATCGGGCCTCAGAAGAAATGCCAGGCATTTAGAAAGCGTATTTTCATTTATATGAAAGAATCGAAATAAATTAAAGTCAGGGGCAATTCTACTTGAATATCGTTTCTTTGCTTGCTGATAACCTTCCTGGAGAAGCACAGTACTACGCAATAACTCTCGTATATGTTCCCACTCATCAATTGTTTCCATGATTCATTCCTTTGTAGCGTAAATTGTCCTGCTGAAATTTCTCTGGCGGCGTTATTCAGCTATTGTTGATTAAGATCGCATTTGTCTAAGGCCAAACGTATTGTAATCTTACGCTATCTTTCAGCCAACATCTTTGGAAAAGGGCCCGACCAGATTTTCAGGCATCATGAATGGGTGTTCGTGCATACGAAAGAAGGCATCCGGCCTGATGGGCCAAAGACGCCGACTGTCAGAAAGATGCGCGTCGATGTTCAGCGGGCATGGAATGCAGCTTGCCGCCGGGCCGGGATTGATGATTTCCGATTCCACGACCTGAGACACACGTGGGCCAGTTGGCTGATTCAGTCCGGAGTACCGCTTTCTGTTTTGCAGGAAATGGGAGGATGGGAGAGCATCGAGATGGTGCGCCGATACGCTCACCTTGCGCCAAACCATTTAACGGAACACGCGAAGCAAATTGACTCAATTTTCAGTGATGATGTCCCAAATATGTCCCATCTGGAAAATAAGGAACGTACAGAAAATGGGTAAGTTACTGAAATAAAATGGTACGCCCTGTAGGATTCGAACCTACGACCTACGGCTTAGAAGGCCGTTGCTCTATCCAACTGAGCTAAGGGCGCATTGCGAAGTGAAAACTTCATGCGGATGAAACGCGTGAATTATACGGTCAGCGCCTGCTGAGTCAATGCCTTTTGTTCTGGTTGCTTGCGAAGTGTACGAATGGTGGTTTTTTCTGCTCGTCCACGGGTATCCAGGAAATCACCTGGTAACAACTGAGGCGCCGTAAAGCCCGGTTTAAGGTTAAATGTATTTAGAAAATTAATGATTTTGCTTAACATTCTCCTACACCCTTCCCTGCGGTTTAGGATCCCTTCAATGTTAAGTATCGCCATCAAAGACGAAAATAGTCACTTCGAACATGGTCTGAAAATCATCATTACTCGCCTGACGAATCAGTGGCGTCAGGAGATTTGCTTCTTGCCTGTCGACGATATCGATCGTGCAGACATCGCCTTTTTATCGCTGGATGAAGAGTGGCTCAGCGCGGGTTGTTACGAAATTCCCCGCCACACCCGTCACCAGCATCGGGTCATTATTTGCAGCAAATGCGATAAAGATAAGCTGATGTTCAGGCCCTGCCTGTACATGCTACCGCTGATTTATCGCGAAGATGATGTCGAAGAGATCGGCAAAAAAATGGTACTCATTTTGCAAAAACGCGCACTCCGTTCCAGCGTCCCTGCCACCATCTGTCACTACTGCACCACCCGCAACTTTTCCATTGCAGAGCGTCAGTTTTTAATGTTCCTCGCCAGCGGATATACCTCCGCCGAAACCGCACAGCTTCTTGCACTTAGTGAGGTAGAAGCGAAGGTAACGCGTCGGAGTATTATGAGAAAACTGCAGGTGAAAAATGAACAACAATTCTTAAGATACATCAGGGTTAACCTGAGTTTTCTACAAAATTGAACCGTTTCTTATGCGCTGGAAACTTTATGAGAAATGTCTCATGTGCAATTAAGTATATGCGCCTACTGCCCCCATTTCTATGCTGCCACAATAATGCCTATGTGTTATTTCCGGGGTAAAAATAAAACACTCTCGGTAATATTTGCTCCGCGTGGGAGAATATCATGATGCCGAGCCTGTTATTGTGCAACGATAAATATGAGTACGCACATCCTTCAATAAAAAATGATGCTAACGTTCTACTTTCAACACTGAAATTAGAACCCATTGTCGAGTTATCGACTTCGCACCGATACGGCTTTGAAGTCCTGACCCACCTCCCGCGAAAAATGAATAGCGAGAACTATTTTCGCCAGCTTTCTTTCGCACAACAACAAAGCCTGTTTTATCGCCAAATAGCCAACATCGTACATTATCAGCCCGGCTACGTTTATTCACTGAACCTGCCGATGAAGGCCTTTCTGAACTGGACGTCATTTCATTGCCGTGATGTTACGTATCCACCTAACCTTGTCATCGAAATACAGGACCCTGCTACATTCCTTTTGCTCAATGTTGCTCAACGCCATGTGGCGTATAACGCTATGCAGCATGTTGAAGCGTCAGGCACCCCTATCTGGATGGATGACGTCAATGAAGAATTACTCATCGCATTCATTGAGGCTAATTGGCACCTGTCAGGCATTAAACTGGATAAAAATACCTTTTGGACACTGAGTAAAAAACCCAGCAGGCTCCAGCAGATCATTAAGAAAGGACAAGCAATCGCAAATCAGGTGATTGTCGAAGGGATTGAAACCCAAACGCACAAGGAAATTGCCCAGCGAGCCGGCGCAAATTTGGGGCAGGGGTATTTATGGCCCGCCATTTATCCAGGGCAGGAAAAATAAAACGGAAAGGAAAACAGGAAGGATGCGCAGCGTACTACGTCGGGAACGACATCGCCGTTTACAAAACACTCACTGTACCCATCAATATCATCACTGTGCGCCGCAGGTATTTGACCGGCTTGAGTATCTGGCACAAAAAATCAATTATACATTACCGGGAGACACTGTATCTCAGGCAATTATCACCACTGATTACTATCTCGCATTTACACTGAACCGCTATTTATTTTCAGGTACCCGTACGGCTGTTTTCCAGAATTTTGAGTCGGCGCTCGACAGTCTGCAATCCCCTGAATCCAGTCAGTTAGTGATTGATATGGAAGGATTGCCATTCTCATATTTCGAGACGCTCCAACAGTTACGCCTGCTGGTTAAACAGCGTAATGACATACAGATTTTTTTATTACTCAACGATAATGACGAAAGTCTGGGTAAATTTATTGCCATGACCGGTCCTTTTTATGTTCTCCCCCGCCGTCAGCGCCTTGCAGACATACGTCACGCTTTATTATCGCCAAATCTAAATAATATTCATTCTTCGCGTTTAAACCTGGCTGACTGGGAGATGGTTTCATTACTATTGCAAGGTGAATCCTTAAAAAAGATTGCCTGCATACAAAACCGGCCTTACCACCGGGTTATCTATCGTCTGAATCAACTGATTACGTACCTCGGATTGCCACACCGCCAACGTTTTTTGCATCTGATACACCGTCTTAACGCTACCTCTCATCATTTAATTTAACACCATAAACCTTTGTGAAATAAGATTTTTTAGGAAATTACTTATTTATTACTGAGACGCCCCATGTAATTTTTACATAAATTTAATATTTACAACTAATCCTGGTATTATGCCTGCGGCGTGCAAAGCACTTAACCCTACGAACTCTGTGCATTACGTCGTAATGGCCATCTAAGACCTCCTTAACAAAACCTAAACAATCAGCCTGTTGTGTTGTTTTTAGTATTTTAAAAAAACTTTCAATCTGCCATAATTAAAACAGAAGGAAAATAATACTAACAATCGTAAGCATATTGGGTTCTTTCAGGATATCGTAACAGCCATTAAGAAGTTACTTACCGCAAGACTTTTCCGAATGAGTAGAGTAGGTATAATCCCTACTGTTTAATGATTAATTGTAAATTTTTCCTGGTGTGAAATGGATATTCCACACACTCATTGTTCTTACCAAGAACGGCTGAATAAACAAGGATGAAGTCTTATTTATTCGGTTCTTCTCGCAGAACAACCCTTGGCTATTTGACAATATTAATAACGCCTGATGTTTTATCAAAATCGCAAGATACACGAACAGTTTGAGGCATACAACAATGAAACCAGCATCCGTTATCATTATGGACGAACACCCTATTGTCAGAATGTCGATAGAAGTGCTGCTCGAAAAAAATAGTAATATCGAAGTGGTACTGAAAACTGACGACAGTCGTACAGCAATTGATCACCTACGCACCTATCCTGTCGATCTCGTCATTCTGGACATTGAACTGCCTGGTGCCGATGGATTTACCCTACTCAAGAGAATTAAATCACTGCAGGAAAAGACGCGGGTTCTGTTTCTGTCCTCAAAATCAGAATCTTTTTACGCCGGACGCGCTATCCGGGCAGGTGCAAATGGTTTTGTCAGTAAACGCAAGGACCTGAATGATATCTACAATGCGGTAAAAATGATCTTATCCGGTTATTCTTTTTTCCCGTCAGATACGCTTAACTTTATTAATAACATTAATATACGTAAAGGAGAGCTGAATGACATGCCGCTTTCCAATCGCGAGGTCACGGTGCTACGTTATCTGGCAAATGGGTTATCCAATAAAGAAATTGCAGAGCAGCTATTACTCAGCAATAAAACGATCAGTGCGCACAAAGCCAATATCTACTCCAAACTTGGTTTGCATACCATTGTCGAGCTGATCGATTACGCGAAAATGCATGAATTAATGTAACCCCACTCCCGACGAGATGACGTTCGGGAGTGAGTGGTCAGTTATAGTTGATCATAAACGTCGCATCAGCCCTGGCAAGTCCGGGCTGGACCCCATCCGCTAAGGCAATATAGTTGGCGAAAAAGGTCAGTGTGGCATTGCCATTTTCGTCAATACTCACCGTCTGGCTCGCCTGTTCGAGCGGCAACCGTGTACGATCGCTGTCATGCAGTTCAATCGCCACCTTTTGCGCCATCGCCGTATTATCCAGCGCCAGTAGCGTGGTACCCGCTGCCGGCGTACCGGAAAAGGTGATTGACGCCGACCCAGGCGGGCAGCCTTCCAGCTTTAGCGAAAAAGGAACCGGTTGGGTGGTATCACCACTGGTTTTTAACTGCTTTGTCGGCCAGGTACCGAGGTCCACGTATTTATTGCTGTCGCTGGCAATCACGGCACAGGTAAAGTCCACTACATTACCGCGCAACTCAATATTGATCTCGCCCAACGACGTATCCGCCCGACTTAGCGAGGTAAACGACAGCAAGGCAGCAACCACCAACAGTATGCGAATGACCATTGCGCGCCTCTTAGTCATAATCTACTCGCAGATATCCACGGGCAGTAAATGGCCCTTCCGCCGGTTTATTGCCCGTCACGCTAACCGGCCACGCCCGGATACTGACGCTCGCCGCGGCGTTATCATCCAGGCGAAACGGAATGGTGCTGGACAGGTTGTTAGGTGTTAGCGGTACACCGCTGCTGTCGGCAACAATAAAGCCTAAATCGGCGTTGTCCGACACCATCATTTGCCCCGAAGATCTTTCAGCCTCCACGCGCATGGTCAGGTAGGCCTGCGCGGCAACATTGGTACATTTTATGGCCATCGTTTTAGTCTGCGGGTTAACGCCTTCTGGCCGATTTCCAGCCCCAGCTTTGCTAAACAACGACGCGCCGATATCACCAAAATCAAACTCGACAACCTGTCCGGCATTCACTTCGCAGTTTTGCGGCACCTCGACCTTGCCGCTGTAGCTGATGGTGTATACCGGCACACTCAGGGCATCGCCGATGCTGGTCGTGACATAGACCCTAAACATCGTTTGGCGGGGGATTGGTACCATGTTAATAAATGAGCGGATCACTTTTAATTTGAATACCAGCTTTGAATCCATGACGCCAAAGGGTTTCTGCTTAGGTACGTTTGGGTGAGTTCCCATACGAATATCGTTACGTGGAGGATAAAACAGCCCGGCATAGCTGTCGGTGATACTCATAGCCCCCAACAGGTAATCATTCAGCTTCAAATACTGAAAGCCCCCTTCCGTACTTTGCACCGGGAGTTCCGTCACGTAGCTGCGGTAGGTGTAATTTACCGTCGTCCCCGCAGGACAGGTCGCATTAACCCCAACCCAGCCGGACTTTTCCGGCAACGTCACGACCTGACCGGGGCGGTTATTACTGCTGTTAAAGACGTTCGACAGATCGTAAAACACATCCGTCGGCGTGCCATTCGAATTCTGGCAGACCGTGGCCCATGACGAATTTGCCAGCAGCAGTAAAGCGCTCCCGAGTAACCAACCAGTTTGTCGTTTCATCGTATTATTCCTTTCATGCCGACGGGCGTTCGCAGGTCACATTGGTGAGCGTTACCGCCTGTTTCAGGCTCTCCTCAGGCAAGGCATAGTGCGCCGTACAGCGCGCGTTCGCGCCTTCGCCCCACTGGATCAGCAACTCACCTTTTAGCGGCAAACCGCTCAGGTAGATTTGTCCATCGTCTCCCACCATGCTGGTTACGCCGCTGGCGGTTTCACGCACAATGGAGCCAAACGGCACCGGTTTACCCGCCTGTTGCGCCGTAATTAACGCGCGCACGCCGATACGTGTATCAAACGCCGCTCTTACCAGCGCCCCCTGTGTCGGTACTACGCTGCTGACGTTATTTTCCACATCGGTATGGTTGTTCATTGAATTGGTATCCAGCGCCACACGGTTATAGCGATAGACGGTGGCGTACGGCATGACCGCGTAGCCACGCCAGTCGGTCTGCACCCCGGTCTGGTTCTCTATCCTTACGCCCTCGGCGCCTGGTGCTTTGATCAGCACATTGGTATCGCCCAGCGGCTGGCTCAGGGTGATTCCGTCCGCATGCCCAATCACGCCGCCGGAGAGCTGCCAGTTATAGTCATGCTGGTCGCGGTCGTAGTTGTATCCCATACCCAGCGTGCCATAGGTCGCCTGCCAGTTTGCGCTGGCGCTACCGCTGTAACCGTTGGTGCTGCTGTGCCCCTGGTTTACGCTGTAGCTCAGGTTGCGCCCGTCAAGCAACGTCCCGCCAATCCCGCTCTGCCAGCTGTTTTGTCCGTTGCTATTGCGGTTAGCGTTGAAGGTGGCATAGGTGCGATCAAGCGCGTTATCGCGCGTGTAGCGTCGCCCGGTCAACAGGCTAAACGGCACCGACATATTGAAGGCCAGAATCCTGTCGGTGTCGGCAATCCCTACCGATTCGTTCCACGACCAGGAGAGCGAATAGCTAATCCCCTGCCAGCCGCTGGCGTAGCCGAGCTGATACCAGGTGTTGGTATCGGACGTATTCCAGTAAGTTTGCTGACTGCCTGAGACATACAGCGATCCGTAATCTCCGAGATTCTGCGAGATGTTGATCTGAAAACGGCCTTTTTTGCTGTAGCTCAGATTGTGATAGCTCTGGACCACCGGCACTTTATGGCGATTGCCTTCGCTGTCGTATTCGTATTCGTAACCTTCCATATTGCGATACGCCACGTCGTCGAGGGTATAAAACCCCCGGGTCGAATAGCGATATCCCAGTAACTGGAAGTTGGTGCCGACATTATTCAGTGATTTTGCGTACAGAAAACGCAGCGATTGCCCCTGGTGGGTGCTGTCATCCGCCAGTTGGCTGCGCGCATGGGTTAAATCGACGGAGACCGCGCCCCAGTCGCCGAGGTTGCGCCCGGTACCGAACACCAGCGCGCGGTAACGAGAGGCCAACTGCGTGCCGCCATAGGCCGTATAGCCTTCAGGTAGCCCGGCGATTAACGTGCCCTGGACAAAAAACGGTGATGACTGCTGGCTGTTACCGCTGCGGAAATCCCCGGCCACCAGGTCGTATTTCAGTCGCCCTTCGCGCTGTAACAGTGGAACCGTGGAGTACGGGACGGTATAGCGCTGCTGGCTGCCATCTTTTTCATCTACCGTCACCTCCAGGTCACCGCTGGACGACGTCGGGTTGAGATCGGTAATCGAGAACGCCCCAGGCGACACATAGCTTTGGTAGATAACATAACCGTTCTGGCGAATGGTCAGTTTCGCCGCCGTACGGGCAATGCCGCGAACCGTTGGCGCGTACCCCTGCAAGCTATCCGGATACATGCTGTCTGACGAGTAGAGCCGCGCCCCGCGAAACCCGACGCTGTCAAAGACGTCGTTACCGGTGTTGCTGTCGCCCATCACCAGCTCACCTTTCAGCGGGATAATGGCGCGCTGAAGCCAGGTACCGATGTTTTTCCAGCTCTGCGAGTGATATCCGTCGCCTTTGGAATAGCTCCAGGCGCCGTTGTTTCTCAGCCGCCAGGGGCCATAGTTCAGGCCGCTCAACATGCTTAAGAAATAGCTGTCAGAATCGCTGCCACGACTGCCGGTAAAGCTGTAGTTCACCAGCGCAGCCGGGATCCCTTCATCCCATTCCTCAGGCGGAATATATCCCCGCGCGCTGTTCAGCATACTGGCCTGCGGCAAGCTGATATTCAAGCGTAGCGTAGAGAAATCGAAGGCGATTTCGCTGCCGGGGATAGCCTCGGGCAAATTAATACAGGTATTGTTCGGGTCCTGACTGAGCGCCGGAAACGCCGCCGTATTGACCCCCAGGCGCTTAACCCAATCGAGACCAAAACATGGCGTCAGCCCACCAGATTTCTCGCCGGTACTCGCCTTACTGGTGGCAAAATGAACATCCTGGGTGGCAATAAATTCATCATTACGCCAGATATCCACGCGGTAGACGCCCTCAGGCTGGTGATTCCCTTTTTCAAAACGCGACAAATCCGCCACGGACGCCGTATCCGCAGATAAAAATGCCGGGTTAAAATAGCTTTCCCCGTGGCCTGACAGCGGAAATAAGGCAGCGAGCGTGGACAACGCCACGCCCGCCAGCGGTGGCGTAATCCCCGGTAACCGGCCAGGTAAGTACGTTGTCTTATTCATCGTTTATCAACGCACGCTAACCGTTTTGGCAGGTGTCACTGCCCCGTAGTCATTAACCGTCTGGAACGTCACGCTGCCCTGAACGCCCGCAGGCAGCGGGATCTGCGCCGCGTTCTTCGGTGCCACCATGACGTTATCAACCTTCGTATTTCCCACACTGAGGTTAACCAGCGTGACGTAATACGCTGACGGATTCGTAATTTTCAGCTGCGTGCCGGAACGGGAAAATTGCAACATGCCGGGCGCGTCTTCCGGTACCTGTGGCAGGTTATTTGGGCGGACAAAGAGTTTAATACGCGACAAAATCGCCAGTTGCAGAACGTTTTTACCCTCAAGGCTGTCTTTATTGACTGACGGGATCGCCTTCACGTTCATCCAGAACAGCGATTCGCGGTCTGTAGGCAGTGGCTGACCGGCATAGATAATGCGCAGCGTATTTTCACTTTTGGGCTCGCTGACAAACAGTGGAGGCGTCACCACAAAGGCTTTTTCTTTAACGCCTGCGCTATTCTCAATCCATGAATTAACCAGGAAACGTTCTTTAGTATCGCTATTGCTAATAGCCAGCGATGTTTGTTTAGCCTCGGCGGGATAAATAACGCGGGTAGCACCTAGTGCAATTCCCCCAGCAGCCTGAGCACTGCAGGAAACAAATAAGGTGAGGAAAATAATAAAACCTGATTTAAGATAATTAAACATGGCTACAAATACCTTTGGTGTGATTATCGTTGGTAAATAAATCAGGGATAGACCAACGTAAACCACACGTCTGAACGAAGCGTTCCTGGCGTTATCTTTTCCGAGACAGCCCGATAGCGCGCGGTGAAGTGAAACGTCATTTCCTGCGTTAAAATTGGGGAGTAATGACGCGGCAGCGCATTCGGAATAATTTGTCGTTGCCCCTCATCAAATAATGCCAGGCCAATACCCGAGGCCGCAGACGCCTCACCGCTGGCCAGAAAGACCTGCGGATCTTCTGCAGGCGTGACGCCGGCAAACGCAATCCCAACATGGTCATAAACGTCGGCACTGCAGGACGTTAAGCGCAGTGAAAACGGTACGCTGGTCGAGGCAAAGCTTCCCGGTTCGCCAAATGCGTTGGTGCGATACTGCCCCATCTGTACCCGCAAGTTCTGGCTATCGGTGGCCACCGTACAGGCCCCATTGACCAGTTGCCCACGCAGGTGAAGGCGACCGCTTT
The DNA here is from genome assembly GCF_024809055.1 of Citrobacter sp. JUb117. NCBI lineage: Bacteria > Pseudomonadati > Pseudomonadota > Gammaproteobacteria > Enterobacterales > Enterobacteriaceae > Citrobacter > Citrobacter sp. JUb117. The sequence goes on along the minus strand of NZ_JANUFB010000001.1, from coordinate 7,549 downwards.
CCAGTATTACCGTGTGTGCAAGCGCAGGCATTACGCACAGCATTCCCGCCAGCGTCATGCCTTTGAAAATCAGTTGCCACATCCTTCGTCATCCCCGGATATTGCCTCATCCATTGAGGCTGTCGTCTTCCTTGCGCCAATCAGAACGGCTTATTCGTACTTCATGATGAAGGTGGCGTCGGCGTTTGCCTGGCCTGGCGTGGCGCTTGCAGCGGTCGCTTTATAACGTGCGGAGAAACGCAGGGTGTTGGTGCCTTCTACCAGCGTCTGGGCAGTAGAGAAGGTGGCACCATCTGGCTTCAGCGCGGTAGACGCGTTGTCCAGAATTTCGATGCCTACACCGCCAGCGGTGGTGGTGTTATTCCCTGAAGATACCGCCAGCAGAGCTGAGTTGGAGGCATCCGCCTGACCCGAAAACGCCACAGCTGCCGTCGCGGCAACCGCAGGATCGCAGTCGTTCAGCACGATGGAGAACGGAATCTGTGCCGTGGTATCGCCGATGGCTGCAAAGCTGGCGGTACGATATTGCCCTAATGTCACCACCTGATCGGCTGACTGTGTGCTTACCGCACAAGCTGCATTGACCAGTTCACCTTCAAAATGAACGGTACCGCCGCTCACGCTGACCGGATCGGCTGCGACGGCGGCCCCTGCAACTAACATCAAGCTGGCAATAACAGAAGTATTTATTAATTTACGTTTCATGGATTTCCCTTGAATTACACACATCCGGTTCCGGTATCCTGCCGGCTCCGTTTGAATCATTATCGACATAAAATGTCAGGCAAATTATCTCTGCATCCTGTAAAGATATATATCGAAAGAGAATTAATGATGCTTGACCCCAACTCTCCTGAGCGCGAGATTCACTAATTAATCTTTACGAATATGACAATTCGTCACAGGGATAAATTAAACATTTCAATTAATGAAAAATACCTGCAAATCCTTGTAATGGCCCTGGCTAATTCTTATTGGGATCTAAGAAATGTCTGGGTAAATATTACTTAAACACCACCACAATGGTACGTAACAGACTGGTTTATGACGCATTACCCATGAAAACAGAAGGGTGATGAGTTGTTTCACTAACGTTAAAATTAATTAGCGTACTCAGTAATTATTCCTGTCTTTACGATATTGACACCTCACCCGTTCGCACAGCGAGACGTTCCTAATCTCACCTAAAAATGCAAACGAAAACTGACAGCACGCCGCGCTTCTGACAAAATAGTGACATCCCCTTCGATTTAACGTAACAGACGGAATCCTCTCTCTGATGGCAGCAAAGATTATTGACGGTAAAACGATTGCGCAGCAGGTACGCTCTGAGGTGGCTCAAAAAGTTCAGGCGCGTTTAGCGGCTGGATTACGCGCCCCAGGCCTGGCTGTTGTGCTGGTAGGTAGCAACCCGGCTTCGCAAATTTACGTAGCAAGTAAACGCAAAGCCTGCGACGAAGTGGGGTTCGTCTCCCGCTCCTATGACCTGCCTGAAACCACCAGCGAGGCGGAACTTCTTGAGCTCATTGATACGCTCAATGCGGATGCCGCCATCGACGGTATTCTGGTCCAGCTGCCGTTACCGGCGGGGATCGACAACGTTAAGGTGCTGGAACGCATTGCACCGGATAAAGACGTCGATGGCTTCCACCCGTATAACGTCGGTCGCCTGTGCCAGCGTGCACCGCGCCTGCGTCCGTGTACGCCTCGCGGCATCGTGACACTGCTTGAGCGTTACAACATCGATACCTACGGCCTGAATGCCGTGGTGATTGGCGCCTCAAACATTGTCGGTCGTCCGATGAGCATGGAGTTGCTGCTGGCGGGCTGTACCACCACGGTAACCCACCGCTTTACCAAAGATCTGCGTCGCCACGTAGAGCATGCTGACCTGCTGATTGTCGCCGTCGGCAAACCGGGTTTTATTCCCGGTGAATGGATCAAAGAAGGTGCGATTGTGATTGATGTCGGCATCAACCGTCTGGAGAATGGCAAGGTTGTTGGCGATGTGGTCTTTGAAGATGCCGCTGCGCGCGCCGGGTATATTACACCGGTGCCGGGTGGCGTTGGCCCGATGACGGTCGCCACACTTATCGAAAACACGCTTCAGGCGTGCGTTGAATACCATGATGTAAAGGACGTTTAAGATGGCCACATTTTCACTGGGTAAACACCCACACGTTGAACTCTGCGATCTGCTAAAGCTGGAAGGCTGGAGCGAAAGCGGCGCCCAGGCAAAAATTGCCATTGGCGAAGGGTTAGTGAAGGTCGATGGAGTAGTAGAAACACGTAAACGCTGCAAAATCGTTGCCGGACAGACCGTGAGCTTTGAAGGTCAAAGCATTAACGTCGTGGCATGATCCCAGGGCCGGATGGCGGTTCACACCACATCCGGTCCGTTCCCCCTGATTTTCAGATAATTAACTTCACCTTCACTTCACACCAGACTGTTAGCCTATCGTTTTCTTATACGAAGCGACTATCATGCCAACCATCGTTACCCACGCAGCTGTACCTCTTTGTTTAGGATTGGGTCTGGGGCTCAAAGTCATTCCCCCACGCTTGTTGTTTGCCGGGGTTGTACTGGCAATGCTGCCTGACGCCGACGTCCTGTCGTTTAAGTTCGGTATTGCCTACGGCAACGTGTTCGGTCACCGCGGATTTACCCACTCGCTACTGTTCGCCTTCGCGGTGCCGTTACTGTGCATCATGATAGGTCGACGATGGTTTAAAGCCGGGCTGGTTCGCTGCTGGTTATTTTTGACGGTGTCGTTGCTGTCACACAGCCTGCTGGATTCGGTGACCACCGGAGGAAAAGGCGTTGGCTGGCTGTGGCCATGGTCAGATGAGCGCTTCTTTGCGCCGTGGCAGGTGATTAAGGTTGCGCCGTTCGCGCTGTCACGCTACGCCACGCCGTATGGGCATCAGGTGATTATCTCGGAATTAATGTGGGTGTGGCTGCCGGGAGCCGTCATGATGGGTGTGCTGTGGTGGTACAGACGTCACTAATAGTGCCTGATGGCGCTACGCTTATCAGGCCTACCGATCATTCCATCGTAGGCCGGATAAGGCGTTAGCCGCCATCCGGCAATTGAGAGAATTACTTACGACGCCAGGTGGTGCCTTGTGGGCCATCTTCCAGCACAATACCCATCTCGTTCAGACGGTCACGTGCCGCGTCGGCCGCCGCCCAGTCTTTCGCTTTACGGGCATCTAAACGCTGTTGGATAAGCGCTTCAATCTCAGCGACCTCACCGTCATCCGCCTGCGCACCGCTTTGCAGGAACGCTTCCGGATCCTGCTCCAGCAGGCCCAGCACGCCGGACAGCTTGCGCAGATGCGCGGCCATGGCGTTAGCCGCCGCCATATCTTCACCCTTCAGACGGTTGACCTCACGCGCCATATCAAACAGCACCGAGTAGGCTTCCGGCGTATTGAAATCATCGTTCATTGCTTCAATGAAACGCGTTTCAAAGGCATCACCACCGGCTGGCGCCACGGATTTGTCAGTACCGCGCAGCGCGGTGTACAGACGCTCCAGTGCAGAACGTGCCTGCTTCAGGTTCTCTTCGCTGTAGTTCAGCTGGCTACGATAGTGGCCGGACATCAGGAAGTAGCGAATGGTTTCGGCGTCGTAGTATTTCAGCACGTCGCGCACGGTAAAGAAGTTGCCCAGTGATTTGGACATTTTCTCACGATCAACCATCACCATCCCGGAGTGCATCCAGTAGTTGACGTATTCGCCGTCGTGCGCACAGGTGGACTGGGCAATTTCGTTTTCATGATGCGGGAACATCAGGTCAGAGCCGCCGCCGTGAATATCGAAATGGTTGCCCAGCTGTTTGCAGTTCATCGCAGAACATTCGATGTGCCAGCCCGGACGGCCTGCTCCCCACGGGGACGGCCAGCTCGGCTCGCCCTCTTTGGACATCTTCCACAGCACGAAGTCCATCGGGTTACGCTTCACATCCACCACATCCACACGGGCACCTGCCTGCAGCTGATCCAGATCCTGGCGCGACAGCTGACCGTAGTGCGGATCGGTCGGCACGTCGAACATCACGTCGCCGTTATCAGCCACGTAAGCGTGACCTTTGGCGATCAGCTGTTCGGTGATTTCAATAATTTCCGCAATATGATGCGTCGCACGCGGTTCGAGATCCGGGCGCAGGATATTCAGCGCGTCGAAGTCGTTGTGCATTTCCGCGATCATCCTGTCGACCAACGCCACAAAGCTTTCGCCATTTTCATTAGCGCGTTTAATGATTTTGTCGTCGATATCGGTAATGTTACGCACGTACTTCAGCTTATAGCCGAGGAAGCGCAGATAGCGCGCAACCACGTCAAAAGAGACGAAGGTACGTCCGTGACCAATATGACAGAGATCGTAAACGGTGATACCACACACGTACATGCCGACTTCCCCGGCATGAATAGGTTTGAATTCCTCTTTTTGGCGCGTCAGTGTATTAAAGATTTTTAACATCGAAGATTCCGTGTAGACGTGTGTGGATAACAAAGCCCTATAATACCTATAAATTGGCCCCGAAGCAGCACACTTTGCAAGGTGATCGAATCTTGCGGTTATGCTATAACACACCCCTAACTCTGACCCTGACCAGGGTCGAAGCACCACTCTATCGGAACAGGATGCAAAAATGGTTACTTTCCACACTAATCACGGCGATATCGTAATCAAAACATTTGATGATAAAGCGCCTGAAACAGTTAAAAACTTCCTGGACTACTGCCGCGAAGGTTTCTATAACAACACCATTTTCCACCGTGTGATTAATGGTTTCATGATTCAGGGCGGCGGTTTTGAGCCTGGCATGAAGCAAAAAGAAACCAAAGAGGCTATCAAAAACGAAGCCAACAACGGTCTGAAAAACACCCGTGGTACGCTGGCGATGGCCCGTACTCAGGCTCCGCACTCCGCAACGGCGCAGTTCTTCATTAACGTTGCCGACAACGACTTCCTGAACTTCTCCGGCGAAAGCATGCAGGGCTGGGGTTACTGTGTATTTGCTGAAGTGGTTGAAGGCATGGACGTGGTTGATAAAATCAAAAACGTTTCTACCGGTCGCAGCGGCATGCACCAGGACGTACCGAAAGAAGACGTTATTATCGAAAACGTGACCGTCAGCGAGTAATCGTGGCGACACTGTTTATTGCAGATCTTCACCTCTGCACGGAAGAACCGGCGATTACCGCCGGTTTTCTGCGTTTTTTAGCCGGTGAAGCACGAAAAGCCGATGCGCTGTATATTCTTGGTGATCTGTTCGAAGCCTGGATAGGTGACGATGACCCCACTCCGCTGCACCATGAAATCGCCGTCGCAATAAAATCGCTGGCTGATTCCGGCGTCCCCTGCTTCTTCATTCACGGCAACCGTGATTTTCTGCTCGGCAAGCGTTTTGCCCGCGAGAGCGGCATGACCTTGTTACCCGAGGAAAAAGTGCTCGACCTGTATGGCCGCAAGGTGCTGATCATGCATGGCGACACGCTGTGTACCGATGATGCCGGTTATCAGGCATTTCGCGCTAAAGTGCATCAGCCCTGGCTACAAACACTGTTTCTTGCTCTGCCGTTGTTTGTTCGCCAACGCATTGCCGCAAAGATGCGCGCCAACAGCAAAGCCGCCAACAGCAGCAAATCGCTGGAAATTATGGATGTGAATCCGCAGGCCGTGGTTACCGAGATGGAAAAACACCAGGTCCAGTGGTTAATTCACGGGCATACCCATCGCCCGGCGGTGCATGAACTGACAGCCAATAGACAACCTGCGTTCCGCGTAGTATTAGGTGCGTGGCACAGCGAGGGTTCAATGGTTAAGGTCACGCCCGACGACGTTGAGCTGATCGCGTTTGCATTTTGAATACATCACACAATCTGGCTCCGGTTAGCAAAATGTTCGCTCACTGTCGCAACAACTCAGTACCTCATCCTCATCTCGCCACCGTTTTACCACGAAGACGCTAATTGTCAGACTTTAGCCGTTTGGCCAAACAGAACTGACTACACCTCCCCACATAACGTAGGGAGGTGTGATGGTTACGTCGTCAGTTCCCTGTATATTTAGAAATCCTCAATGCACAGGAAACGTGATTTAGCAGATATTCCTGCCCCCCCGGAATAGACTCCGTTAATAAGATAACGTACCCACAGATAGGGGGCTGCATTATTAGTCGTTTTTATCCAAAAACGTACGCTATCGGTATAAATATGAGACGGAATTACAGATTGCTCATATTTAGACTTAGTACCCCAGAAATCACTAAAACCATCTCTCGCATCTGCCGGGAGTCTCATGTTCAGTGAAGCACATGCTTCCAGGGCATCGGGATAGAATACCTCATTGTCATAAACCGAAATCCATCTATCAAGTTTGAAGGTATGGCGAATAATGCCAAACGTTTTCCCATTCTTAGGTGTGGCCGTCACAGTGACCTCCCTGGCCTGATGGCTTGCTATCGTCGTTTTTAGCATCACCACGCCGCTCCCATCAACCGTTGCCCAATCCGCATTGGTACGCCAGTTATAATCCGTGCGATCGCCGCCCCCCTGTAAGTCCAGGACAAACTGAGCACCGTAGAAACCCTCTTTGGGGTGATTCAAGCCCATATTTGTATCTCTGCTATGGAGTCCCCTCACATTACGAAAAACTGGCATAACATCATAATTTGTTGTAACAATATCTGACGCCCAGCCATTGAGTCTAAATGATGCCTGTAGATCTTCACCTTTAACGCTCGCCGTTATCGTGAATGAGTAAGAACCATTACTATTCATCTCCAGTTTATTTATTACGGTATCTGAACCAGGCGTTTTGAATGTTGCATCACTTAAAACGCTCTCAGGGTCCATCCTGACCACATTTCGATTTCCATCTCGTAGAATTAGGGTGAATATCATCTCTTGATTCACCAAATAACCATTAGCGTTGCGGGTTAATGTTGACGTTGAGGCAACAGGTTCTCCGGCAACAATGCTATAAGGCAGCGACGTCACGCCAGTGTCCCAGTCGCTAAGCTGAAGCTTTGCGGTAGCACTACTCGTCACCTTCATGGCGGTGAACGTCGCGATATATTTCCCACGCCCTTCGTCCTGCCAGCTACTTCCCTCTTTTATGGTTGCATTATTTACGTCAACGGTACTCGAACCCAGCTTATCTATTTGATTAATAACAGCATTTCCATACTCATCATTAAGTGTTACGGTCACAACAACATCATCACCAGAGGTATAGGTATCCTTATCCACAGCCACTTCTGACCTCGAGAACGCCGCCTCTCCAACAACAAATGCCGTCTCCTTGCTGGCGGCATTATTGCCTACCGTTGCCGTCACGATAATTTTCCCGGCCACGGTGCTGGTCAGCGTGGTGCTGGCCCTGCCGTCATCGCCCGTGGTCACCACCGCAGGCGCAAACGAGGCTCCTGTATTATCGGCCATGAACGTCACCTCTGCCTTTGCCACCGGATTGCCCTGCGCATCCGTCACCAGCGCCACTACGGCGTTGCCCTCCAGACCGTCTGCCTTCGCTCCG